>NZ_JBSAXC010000006.1:0-393877 GCF_053427725.1 Burkholderia sp. PU8-34 | reverse complement strand
CCGAGCGCAAGGGGTTTGATGCAGTTTTTCACATTGTTCGGCACCAGCCCCCGGACCAGGCTGCACCGCGAGACCGCTTATAGCGCACAGAACGGACTAGAATGTGAGGTTCCTCGCCCCTTTCTATACGTATTTAACATGCGCCAGCGAATCGCCAAACGTCTCCCTCCCGATGCCGACAAACTGGTCGGCCTGTCGCTCGCGCTCTTCGCCTCCGGCAGCCGCATCGAGGACCGCTTCTGGGAAGCGAAGCTCGATGCGCTGCTCGCCAAGATCGTCCGCAACGGTAACCAGACCACGCTCGACGCGGCTCTCGACCATCTACAGCAGAACCACCCCGACGCGTACGGCGCGCTCGCCGACATGGCGGAGACGCACAGCGAGTCGATGGTGGTCGAACACGAAGGCCAGCCCTACGACGCACTGCTGGTCGCCGTGCCCGTGCTGGCCTGGACACGCTACATGATCCCGTCGGGTCCGCTGAAGGGCGATATCGTCGATGCGCTGCGCACGCACCTGCAAGCGCACGTGCTCGCCAACGGCACGCTCGTCGGGCTGGCTCCGTTCCTCTACAGCATCGACCAGTTGCCGCGGCATCACGTCGAAACCTATCGGCTCGCGCAGCAGCTCGCGCATGCCGCGCTCGGCCAGCACGCCGCCAAGATCAATTACGGCGACCTGCCGGAAACGTCGCCGATCCTGGCAGACCCGCGCTTCCTGCTCGCGGTCGTGGCCGCCCCCGCGGGTGCTTCGCTGTTCCGCTGGCAGGAAGAAGAGCACAGCAGCCGGATCGAGCGCGGCCAGTGCCTCGAACAATGGACTGCTCAAGGCGGCCCGAATCTCGCCCTCGCGTTGCCGGGCTGCGAGTTCGAATGCCTGCTTCCGGACGCGTACTATTCGGCGTGCCGGGATGCGGACGAACGCATTCGTCCGCACACCGTGCGCACCGCGATTCGTTATCTTTTCGACACACTTGGTGCAGCGCCGCAGGAACTGCGTGCGGTAGTCGCCGGATTCGGCGAGCGCCGGATCGACGAGTACCGAATCGGGTTCACGCGCCGCGGCAACAACGACGTGATCTACGGCGTCGTGTGGCCGCTCTATGGCCGTGAAAACGGGGATGTCGCGATCGACAATGCGACGCTCGAAAGCGACATGCCGATTGAAGGCCCGCTCGAGGAAATCGTGAGCCTGCTGAAGGAATGCGGCGTGACCGACATCCGCCGGCACGCGGGCCGCTTCGAGCCCGAGTACTGCGATGACTGTGGCGTGCCGCTTTACGCGGATCCGCTCGGCGAAATCGTCCACGCCGAAATGCCGGAAGACGCATCGCCCGCGCAACCGCACTTCCACTGACGCAAGGCCGGAACGGCCACCCGTCGCAAGCCGCTCCAGGTTGCTGCCGGAGCGGCTTTTTTCTTGTCCGCCAAACTTTCTGACTAATCCTAACCCGTTCAGCCAAGCAGACATCATGTAAGGTTTTTGTCATTATCGGGCACAAGGCATGACGCCGGCAGCTTAATGACACACCCTTAAGGAGGCTGAATATGCGGTTCCTGGTGCTCAACTCAGACGCGGAGCGGCGTGACGGACTGAAGGTCTTGTTGCGACAGATCGACCGCCACGCCGGATACAACGATGCGCCTGACGGCTTCCAGGCGCGTCGGCTATTGCGCAGCCAGCGCTTCGATCTGGTCGCGATCGACTGGCAGGACGTCGGCCGGCTCAGCGAGCTTCAGGCGCTCTGCAGCGCCTGTGCCCCCGCGCCCGCCGCGGTGCTGATCGACGAACCCACGCCGGAAGTCGTCCGGCGGCTCTTCAACTGCGGCGTCACCGGCGTGATCCCGCGCTCCACGCGGCCATACCTGATCGTACGCGCGCTCGAAATGGTGCTGCTGGGTGGACATTACATCCCGCCGATTACCCTCAATCTTCTGCCCTTGTCCTTCGCGGCCCGACACGACTCGCACCTCGAGGAACTCGCCGGATCGATCCCCCGCCGCCCGCCGTCCCGGCTCCTGTCACCGCGGCAAGCGCAGATCATGCGGTTCGTCCACATGGGCAGCACCAACAAGATGATCGCCCGCACGCTCGGCATCAGCGAAGGCACCGTGAAAATCCACCTCGCGAGCATCTTCCAGCAGCTCGGCGCAGCCAATCGCGCCGCAGCGGTCGCGATCTACAACGGCTGGCTGTCGCCGCATCTCGAGGTGCTGTTGTCGAACCGCGACAACACACGCAAGCCGGCAATCGGCGAGCGCGGGCCCACGCCATTGCGTACGGTGCGCGCCAACCGAAAATATCCGTCGCCGGCCGCGAACGACGGGCTGCAAAACACGCCGCAGGCAGCGGAGCCGCCGGCGCGTTTCCGCCGCGATCGCTAGCCGGACAGTCTCGATATTGCGACGGTCGATGCTCGTGTGGATTCCCACCTTTGATGTTCAACGAGTAATATGGACGCATGGGTTTCTTCTACACACCGCTTCCACTCTGGGTTGGCGTCGGTGGCTGGATCGCCGCCGCGGCATTGCTCGCGCTGGCGATCTGGAGTCGCCCGTTCGTCCGGCTTCAGGACGCGACGCTCCAGCATGTCTGGCTCGCGCTCGTCACCGCGATCACGGTTCTCTGGGCATCGAATGCGTGGCTCGAAGACGGGCTCGTCATGCACCTGCTCGGCGCCACCCTGCTCGTCACGTTATTCGACTGGACACTCGCGCTGATCGCGATGGGCGCCGTCACCGCGGTCGCCGCGATCATTTTCGATGCACCCTGGCAGGGCGTCGGCCTGACCTACCTGGTCTACGGCGCATTGCCGGTTTTCGTGTCGTCGTTGCTGCAGCGCGCCGCGATCGCGTGGTTGCCGCACAACCTGTCCTCGTTCATCACCGGTCAGGGGTTCCTGTCGCCGGCCATCACGATCGTCGCGGTGGCCGCGGCTGCAGCCGGCGTGCAGTTCGCGCTCGCTGACGGCGCCGCTATCGTGATTCCGTCGGGCTACCTGCTGAACACGGCGCTGCTCGCCCTCGGCGAAGCCTGGTTCACCGGTCTCGCGACAGCGCTCATTGCCGTCTACCGTCCGGCCTGGGTCACGACGTTCGACGTCCGGCGCTATCGCCTCGGAGGTCCGCGCGCGTAGTCCGTCGGCCGCAGATCGCCGCGATGCCGCCCGACGCGTCGCATCATTGCTCATCAGCGCGCTGAGAGTATCCCGACTACTGCCGCACGATTTTTTTGCGCTAAGATTGAACTCCTGTTCTTCATCGGGCCTCTATACGTGCCCGATGTCTCATTCGCTCCTCACCAATAACCAGATGGACAGCTCACCCGCCTCGCTCCGGATTCTCAGAGCGTTCGGCAAGCTGGCAGCCTGCGTCGCGGGTCTGTCGCTTGCGCTCCCGGCGCCGGTACTCGCCGACCTACTCGACCAGCGCTCCGAACTGATCAACAAATTCGTCAACGATATGCACGCCGACCCGCTCGTCGCGGACTGCGCGGCACACGGCAGCTTCATCGCCAGCACATCGTCGGCTTTCGATCGTGTCGATTTCGCGCCGAACGCATTCGACAGCGGCAACGCGACGATCACGCCATGGAATGACTCGTTCGATCAGGGAAAGCAGCGCGTCAAGGTCGACAATATCGTCACCGTCGACGGGCTCGGCATCCCCAAGGACGGCGGCAACCCGGCTCCGCTGAAATTTCGCTGCGGCTACGTCGGCCAGCAGATGCTCGCATTCAGCTGGAACGATCCGGTTCCGGCACTGAAACCGCGCGTCGAACGAGCCGAGCCGACGACGAAGAAAATCAAGGGCAAGTCGGCCAAGGGCAAGGCCAAGGCAAAATCCTCGGGCCGCACCACCAAAAAGGCCGTCGCTACAAAGAAATCCACCGGCCAGAAGAAGGCCGTGAAGAAGAAATCGACGGCGAAGAAGTCCTGATACGACCGGGCAACAACGACAGACGTAAAAAAGCCGGGGCATCTTCCGATGCCCCGGCTTTTTTCTGCCGAATACACGTTTACGCGAAAGTTTCGACGTGGCGCAGGATCGCAGCGAGCATCGCCGCGCCGAGCGCCGCGCTGCGCTCGCCGTTCCAGCCGACGCGCTCGTCCGGCAGGTTTGCGTTGTCCTTGAACGGCATCTCGAGCGTCAACGACAGGCAGCCGAACTGGTGCCCGATGTATTTCGACGCGAGCTTGAGCGCGTCCTCCTTGTACTTGCTCGCCGCGTAGCCGTGCTCGTCCTGGAAGTCCGGGCTCGCCACCTTGAATGCATCGATGAACGCAGCCTGCGCTTTCCCCTGTTCCTCGGTGAAGCTCGGCAGCATCTCCGAACCCGCGACGAACACATAGGGCAGATCCTCGTCGCCGTGAATATCGAAGAACATGTCGCAGCCGATCGCGTGAATCGCGTCGCGCACGACCAGCACTTCGGGGCTGCGCGCGGCGTCCGGCTCCATCCATTCGCGGTTCAGGTTCGCGCCCGCGGCGTTGGTACGCAGGTTGCCTTGCACGCTGCCGTCCGGGTTCATGTTCGGCACGATATGGAATGTCACGTGGTCATAGAGCTTGCGCGCGACCGGATCGCCCGCCCAGTCGCCCCATCCGGCCAGGCGCTTCACGAGCCCTTCGACGAACCATTCGGCCATCGACTCGCCCGGATGCTGACGCGCGATGATCCACACCTTCTTCTTCGGCGCGCCGTCGGTCTCGGGCGTGCCGAGCGTCAGCAGCGACATCGGCCGCCCCTCGACGGTCCGGCCGAGTTCGGTGATGCTCGCCTGCGGCAATTGCTGGACCGCGCCGAGAAATGCCGCGTGCCGCTCTTCCGAATACGGCTCGAAATACGCGTAGTAGATGCTGTCGAACTCGGGTGTATGGTCGATCGTCATCGTCTTGCCGTCGAACGTCGTCGGCACGCGGAACCAGTCGACGCGGTCATAGCTCGCAACCGCGCTGTAATTGCGCCAGCCGGACGGATACGCGCATTCGGCGGCGTTCTCGAACGTCATCACGCACCGCTCGCCGCGCACGCCCGTCACGCGGTAGTAGAACCATTGCGCGAACTCCGCGTGCTTGTCGCCGCGCACGCGCAAACGGATCGCGTCCGGCTGCTCGGCCGACACGACGTCGATCGCGCCGGCGTCGAAATTACTGGTGATCGAAAGGGTCATCTTCTCTCCTTTGTCGACCAGAGTTGCGCTTTGGCGCTTACTCTGGTCCCATGCTTCGCGGTCGACCCGGTTGGCGCTTTAGCGCTTGCTCGGGCCCCATGCAAAGCTCCGCGGCAGTCTCGTGAACCGCCCGGATGGTTACTCGCCGACACGCCGGCGATATACGTAAGTCGAATCGTTCGACGCAGCTTCGTCGAACGCATAGCCTTCCACTGCAAAATCCTTCAGCGCCTGCGGCTCGGCGATGCGGTTCTCGACAACATAGCGTGCCATCAGGCCGCGCGCGCGTTTCGCATGGAAGCTGATGATCTTGTAGCGGCCGCCCTTCCAGTCCTCGAACACCGGCGTGATGACCGGCGCGGCCAGCAGCTTCGGCCTGACCGACTTGAAATATTCGGTCGACGCGCAATTGACCAGCACGCGCGCGGCGCCGCTGCGGGCCTCCAGCTGCTCGTTCAATGCGCGGGTGATCCGGTCGCCCCAGAACGCATACAGATCCTTGCCGCGCGCGTTCGCGAAACGCGTCCCCATTTCGAGCCGGTAGGGCTGCAGCAGGTCGAGCGGGCGCAGCAGCCCGTACAGCCCCGACAGCACCCGCACATGCCGCTGCGCATAATCGAGATCCGCGGCCGACAGCGACTTCGCGTCGAATCCCTCGTAGACGTCGCCGTTGAACGCGAGCACCGCCTGCTTCGCGTTCGCCGTCGAGAAGATCGGCGACCAGTCCGCGTAACGCTGGAAATTCAGGCGCGCGAGCGGATCGGAGATATCCATCAGCGTCGCGATGTCCTGCGGCGACAGCTTGCGCAGGCCGTCGATCAGCTCCGACGCATCGTCGACGAACGCCGGCTCGGTGTAGGTCGGGACATGGGCGGCGGTGTCGTAGTCGAGGGATTTCGCGGGAGAGAGAACGATTATCATAGAGGCTCGCTGGCACGCCGTGCCGTGCGGACAGACGAAAACCACCGATTGTAACGAATGCCCAGCTCCCCCGCCCCACGCGCCGAATGCCGCGTCGTGCTCGATTCGAACGTCTGGATCGACATTCTCGTCTTCGACGATCCCGCCACCCGCCCGATCCGGGCCGCGCTGGAGCGCGGCGCGCTTGTCGCGATGATCGACGGCCGCTGCCTGACCGAGCTCGAGCATGTGCTCGACTACCCGCAATTCCAGGCGCGCGCGGTCGACAAGGCGGCAGCGCTCTCGACCGTCGCCCGCCTCGCCCGCGGCATCGAGCCGCCGCCCGTCGACGCGGACGCGCCGCCGCTGCCGAAGTGCAAGGACCGCGACGACCAGAAGTTTCTCGAACTCGCACGCGCCGCGCAGGCCGAATGGCTCGTCTCGAAGGACCGGGCGCTGCTGAAACTCGCGAAACGCACCGCGCGCGACTTCGGCTTCCGGATCGCGCAGCCCGCGCCGTTCGTCGATGCCTGCGCGCTCGATACGGCGCAGGCCGAAACCACCGCGCCGGCCTGACGCGCGCCCACGCCCATTTCTTCCGACTGTCCCGATGAACGCTCCCTCCGACATGCCTACGACTCCCGCTTTCCCTTCGCGCCTGCCGAACGTCGGCACGACGATCTTCACGGTCATGAGCGCGCTCGCCGCCGAGAAAGGCGCCGTGAACCTCGGCCAGGGCTTTCCGGATTTCGATTGCGACCCGCGCATCGTCGATGCGGTCGCGGCCGCGATGCGCGGCGGCCACAACCAGTACCCGCCGATGGCCGGCATCGCGACGCTGCGCGAAGCGATCGCGGACAAGATCGCGCACGTCTACGGCCGCCGCTACGATCCGGCCACCGAGATTACGGTGACGGCCGGCGCGACGCAGGCGCTGCTCACCGCGATCCTGTGCGCGGTGCATCCCGGCGACGAAGTGATCGTCGTCGAGCCGACCTACGACAGCTATCTGCCGTCGATCGAACTCGCGGGCGGCACGCCGGTATTCGTCACGCTGGAAGCGCCGGACTACGCGATCCCGTTCGATCGCCTCGCGGCCGCGATCACGCCGAAGACGCGCATGATCCTGATCAACACGCCGCACAATCCGACCGGCACCGTGTGGCGCGAGGCGGATATGCGCAAGCTTAATGAGATCGTGCGCGGCACCAACCTGCTGGTCGTGTCCGACGAGGTGTACGAGCACATGGTGTACGACGGCGCGCGCCACGAGAGCGTCGCGCGCTATCCGGAGCTGGCCGCGCGCAGCTTCATCGTGTCGAGCTTCGGCAAGACCTATCACGTGACGGGCTGGAAGGTCGGCTACGTCGCCGCGCCCGCCGCGCTGACCGCGGAGTTCCGCAAGGTCCATCAGTTCAACGTGTTCACGGTGAACACACCGATGCAGCACGGGCTCGCCAACTACATGCGCGATCCGGCACCCTACCTGACGCTCGCCGATTTCTACCAGGAGAAGCGCGACTTCTTCCGCGCCGGCCTCGAACGCACGCGCTTCAAGCTGCTGCCGTGCTCGGGCACGTATTTCCAGTGCGTCGATTATTCGGCGATCAGCGATCTGCCCGAAGCCGAGTTCTCGAAGTGGCTCACGTCGGAGATCGGCGTCGCCGCCATTCCGGTGTCCGCGTTCTATCACGAGCCGCACGAATCGGGCGTCGTGCGCTTCTGCTTCGCGAAGCAGGAAGGCACGCTCGCGACCGCGCTCGAACGCCTCGCGCGCCTGTAAGCTGGTGCCTGCAAGCCTCGGATGGGCGAGCGTGTAGCCCGCAACCGCTTGGCCCGCATCCCGCCCCTCGCGCACGCACGGCACGCTGCCGCCGCTGCCCCGCACCTCGCGGGGCAGGCATTACCCCTGCGCTGCGCTCACGGGCGCTTGCCGTTCGCCGCCGCGAGATAGGCCTTGCGATCGTCGGCGACGCGTCGCGCCGCCGGGCGCTCGCCGACCTTCTGCGCATGTGCCTTCCAGTCGATGCCGGCTTCGAGCACGAAATCGCGGCCGAACACCGCCTTCGTCGCCATGCCGATCAACGGCAGATGGATCGATGCGGCGATATCGGCAAGACCGAACGTGTCGCCGAGCACATAAGGCGAGAAACGCGTCATTCGCTTGAACGCTTCGATCGCGTGCGGCAGACGCCGCTCGACGTGCGCCTTCATCCCGTCGCTGACTTTCCCGCCGAAGAACGCTTCCGTATAGACCTCACGCGCGGTCCATTCGAGATACAGCTCGAGCGTCTCGACCAGCTCGCGCACCTTCGCGGCCGCAAACGGGTCGGACGGGAAAATGGCCCTGTCCGGATAGCGCGCGGCAAGATACTCGATGATCACTTGCGACTCGAACAGCGCGCCCTGCTCGGTCTTCAGGAACGGAATCTTGCCGAGTGGCGTATCGGCCAGCACGGCCGGATCGTTGATCGGCAGGCCGCACGGCGATTCCTCAAACGGAATGCCGTACTCGAGCAGGACGAATTTCACCTTGTTGTAATAGTTGGACAACGGAATACCGCACAGCTGTAGCATCACAGTCTCCTTCCTCGCTGGAATGCGGCCGGAACGATGCCCGGTTCGCGGGGATTCGTCGCGCTGAAAAGCACGTTCGTGCTAGTCTAAAACAGTTTCGCGTCCGTCACGACATCCCTGCATCCACCGTAGCAGCATTGTCGGCCGACGATGCAACGGATTCGGCATCATGGCCGCACCATCCGATGGAGACACACTCGCATGAGTGCTGAACTGCTGGCATCACGCCCCCCCGAAAGCGAATCGACGCTCGTCCTCACGTTATCCAATCCCGGCGCACGCAATGCGCTGCACCCCGACATGTACGCGGCCGGCATCGAAGCGCTTGCCACCGCCGAACGCGATCCCGCGATTCGCGCGGTCGTACTCACGGGCGCCGACCGGTTTTTCTGCGCGGGCGGCAACCTGAACCGGCTGCTCGACAACCGCTCGAAGGAGCCGTCGTACCAGGCCGACAGCATCGACCTGCTCGGCGCGTGGGTCGCCGCGATCCGCGCGGCGACGAAGCCGGTCATCGCGGCGGTCGAAGGCGCCGCGGCCGGCGCCGGCTTCTCGCTCGCGCTCGCGTGCGACCTGATCGTCGCTGCGCGCGACGCGAAGTTCGTGATGTCGTATGCCCGCGTCGGCCTGACGCCGGACGGCGGCGGCTCGTGGTTCCTTGCCCGCGCGCTGCCGCGCGCGCTCGCCGCCGAGATCCTGTTCGAAGGCAAGCCGGTGATGGCCGAGCGCCTGCACGCGCTCGGCGTGGTCAATCGCGTCGCGGCGCCCGGTGCCGCATTCGCCGACGCACTCGCGTGGGCGGACACGCTCGCCGGCATCTCGCCGAACGCGCTGACGCGTATCAAGGCCTTGCTCGACGACGCCGCCACGCAGCCGCTCGACGCGCATCTCATGACCGAACGCGACCATTTCGTCGCGGCGCTGTATCACGCGGACGCGCACGAAGGCATCACCGCGTTCCTCGAAAAACGTCCGCCCATCTACAAACGCTAACCTGCCATGTCACGTTTCGAACTGCCCCGACGCCGCCGCATCTACCTGATGCGGCACGGCGACGTCACCTACTTCGATGCATCCGGACGCGCGATCGACCCCGACAGCGTGCCGCTCAACGCGCGCGGCCGCGACCAGGCGAGCGCCGCCGGACGCGTGTTCGCCGAACAGGACATTCGCTTCGACCGCGTGATCGCGAGCGGCCTGCCGCGCACGATCGAAACCGCGCAACGCGTGCTCGCTGAAACCGGGCAACGCATCGACATCGAGATCGAGCCCGCGTGGCGCGAGATCCGCGGCGGGCATCTGTCGGAGATTCCGACGGACCAGCATCGCGACGCATTCCTGCGCGTGCTCGACGGCATCGTGCCCGAGGACACGCGCTTTCTCGGCGGCGAGACGATCGGCGAACTGATCGACCGCGTGCAGCCGCCGCTCGACGCGCTGCGCGCCGACCTCACGTGGGACACGGTGCTGCTCGTGCTGCACGGCGGCGTCAACTGCGCGCTGCTGTCGCATGCGACGGTGCCCGGCCAGCGGATCTTCATCGGCCACCTGTCGCAATCGACCGGCTGCATCAACGCACTCGACGTCGGCGACGAAGCGCACGACTGGGTGATCCGCCTGCTCAACTACTCGCCACCCGAAGCGCTGCACCGGGACACGCGCAACACCACGATGGAAGTCCTTTATCAGCAGTACCTCACGTTCGCGCAACCCTGATCGTCACATCGGCCGGACGCCTTGCATGGGATCGGAGCAGGCCGCGGAAGCGCCAACTCCGATCGACCGCGAAGCGTGGGACCAGAGTAAGCGCGGAAACGTTAAGGCTTTGATCTGGTCGACCGCGAAGCATGGGACCAGAGTAAGCGCTAAAGCGTTAAAGCTTTGATCTGGTCGACCGCGAAGCATGGGACCAGAGTAAGCGCTAAAGCGTTAATGCTTTGATCTGGTCGACCGCGAAGCATGGGACCAGAGTAAGCGCTAAAGCGTTAATGCTTTGATCTGGTCGACCGCGAAGCATGGGACCAGAGTAAGCGCTAAAGCGCTAACTCTGGTCGACAGGAGACACGATGGCACATCCGAACGATTCCGCGCCGCGCGGCACCGACTACGCCGCATTCGAGGGCACCGCGCCCGTCGGCGAGCGGCAGCGCTTCGACACCGCTGCGCTGTCGCGCTGGCTCGCCGCGCACGTCGATGGCTTCGCGGGCCCGCTGAGCGTCGAGCAGTTCAAGGGCGGCCAGTCGAACCCGACCTTCAAGCTCGTCACGCCGTCTCGCAGCTACGTGATGCGCGCGAAGCCCGCGCCGGCCGCGAAGCTGCTGCCGTCCGCGCATGCGATCGAACGCGAATTCCGCGTGATGGCCGCGCTGGCCGGCACCGACGTGCCGGTTGCGCAGATGCACGCGCTGTGCGAGGACGAAAGCGTGATCGGCCGCGCGTTCTACGTGATGGCGTTCGTCAGCGGGCGCGTGCTGTGGGATCCGTCGCTTCCGGGCATGTCGCCCGACGCGCGGGCCGCGCACTTCGACGAGATGAACCGCGTGATCGCCGCGCTGCATGCGCTCGATCCGGCGGCGGTCGGGCTCGCGGACTACGGCAAGCCCGGCAACTACTTCGCGCGGCAGATCGGCCGCTGGAGCAAGCAGTATCTCGCGTCGGAGACCGAGCCGATCGACGCGATGCACCGCCTGATCGACTGGCTCCCGCAGCACATGCCGCCCGACACCGCAGACGACGGCCGCGCCGCGTCCGGGCCGACCGCATCTGAGCCAACCGCGTCTGAGCCGACCGCATCTAAGCCGACCGCTTCCATCGTGCACGGCGACTATCGTCTCGACAACCTGATCTTCCACCCCGACGAGCCGCGCGTGCTCGCGGTGCTCGACTGGGAACTGTCGACGCTCGGCGATCCGCTCGCCGATTTCGCGTACCACTGCATGACGTGGCACGTCGATCCGCAGCAGTTCCGCGGGATCGCCGGCCTCGACTGGCGCGCGCTCGGCATCCCGGACGAAGCGCAGTACGTCGCGCGCTACTGCGAACGCACCGGCCTGTCGATCCGGGCCGACTGGAATTTCTACCTTGCCTACAACATGTTCCGCATCGCGGCGATCCTGCAGGGGATCATGAAGCGGGCCGTCGACGGCACCGCGTCGAGCGCACAGGCGCTGGACGCCGGCCGGCGCGCACGGCCGATGGCGGAACTGGCGTGGCAGTACGCGCAGAAGGTGCGCTGACGCGCGCACCGCCCCACTCCCCGACGTTTTCCGACAGCGAGGCCGACGATGCACTTCGACTATTCCCCGAAAGTCCAGGCGTTACGCGAGAAGCTGCTTGCGTTCTTCGATACGCACATCTATCCGAACGAACCGGCGTTCTACGAAGAGATTGCCCGGAATCGCCGCGACGGCAACGCATGGCGCGCTGTCGCGCTGATCGAGACGCTGAAGGCCGAAGCCCGCCAGGCGGGCCTGTGGAACCTGTTCCTGCCCGATTCGGCGCACGGCGCCGGCCTGACCAACGTCGAATACGCGCCGCTGTGCGAAATCATGGGGCGCGTACCGTGGGCGCCCGAAGTGTTCAACTGCAATGCGCCGGACACCGGCAACATGGAAACGCTCGAGCGCTACGGCAGCGACGAGCACAAGCGCAAGTGGCTCGAACCACTGCTCGACGGGCGGATCCGCTCGGCATTCCTGATGACGGAGCCCGAAGTCGCGTCGTCGGATGCGACGAACATCCGCACACGCATCGAACGCGACGGCGACGACTACGTGATCAACGGCCACAAGTGGTGGTCGTCGGGCGCGGGCGACCCGCGCTGCAAGCTGTACATCGTGATGGGCAAGACCGATCACGCGGCGCCGCGCCATGCTCAGCAGTCGATGATCCTCGTGCCGTCCGACGCCCCCGGCGTCACCGTGAACCGGCCGCTCTCCGTGTTCGGCTATGACGATGCGCCGCACGGCCATATGGAAATCACGCTGAAGAACGTGCGCGTGCCGGCATCGAACCTTCTGCTCGGCGAGGGGCGCGGCTTCGAGATCGCGCAGGGCCGCCTCGGGCCCGGCCGCATCCATCACTGCATGCGGCTCATCGGGCTCGCCGAGCGCGCGCTCGAGCTGATGTGCAAGCGTGCGTTGAAGCGCGTTGCGTTCGGCAAGCCGATCGCCGACCGCACGGTCACGCAGGAGCGGATCGCCGAAGCGCGCTGCCTGATCGAGCAGGCACGCCTGCTCACGCTGAAGACGGCCTACATGATGGACACCGTCGGCAACAAGGCCGCGCGCGGCGAGATCGCGATGATCAAGGTCGTCGCGCCGAACATGGCATGCCAGGTGATCGACTGGGCGATCCAGGCGCACGGCGGCGGCGGCGTCAGCGACGACTTTCCGCTCGCGTATGCGTACGCATCGGCGCGCACGCTGCGCTTCGCCGATGGCCCCGACGAAGTGCACCGCATCGCGATCGCGAAGCTGGAACTCGCGCGCTACACGGGATAGCGCGGCGCGGGCGTCTGCAGCGCGCGCCGATCCATGCTCTAATGACCGCCTGTCGCGGCGCCCGTGCGGCGCCGCTTGCGCGGACGCAACCATGGAGCTGACGATGATCGACGTCTATAGCTGGGCGACCCCGAACGGCCACAAGGTGCATATCCTGCTCGAGGAAACCGGCCTCGACTATCGCGTGCACCCGATCGATATCGGCAAGGGCGACCAGTTCACGCCTGAATTCCTGAAGATCAGCCCGAACAACAAGATCCCGGCGATCGTCGACCCGGACGGCCCCGGCGGCAAGCCGATCGCGCTGTTCGAGTCGGGCGCGATCCTGATCTATCTCGCGGAGAAAACCGGCCGCTTCCTGCCGGCGGATCCGGCCGCGCGCTACGAGACACTGCAATGGCTGATGTTCCAGATGGGCGGCATCGGCCCGATGCTCGGGCAGGCGCATCACTTCCGTCTCTACGCGCCAGAGAAGATCGACTACGCAGTCAACCGCTACACGAACGAAGCGAAGCGCCTCTACAACGTGATGGAAAAGCGGCTCGGCGAAACCGAATATCTCGCCGGCGACGCGTACACGATCGCGGATATTGCGACGTTCCCTTGGACACGTTCGTGGCAGAACCAGGGAATCGTGCTCGACGAATTGCCGAACGTGAAGCGCTGGCACGAAGCGATCGCCGCGCGTCCCGCCGTGCAGCGCGGTGTCGAGATGCTCGCGTCGCTGCGTCAGCCGCTGCAGGACGACAAGGCGCGCGAGGTGCTGTTCGGCGCGACGCAGTACGCGAAGCACTGAGCGTCGCGCCGAACAGCACGCATATCGCGCGTATCGCCCGTGTTGCGCATGGGGTCGCGCTTGCGTGCCCGCCCCATGCGCGAACCCGCAACCGCGTCAGAAGTAGTGCAGCGTGATGAACTCCGCCGCGCACACGGGTAGTGGCGCGTCGTCCGGACGTTCGACCTGCATCGTGACGCCCCACGTCACCTGCACGCCACCCTGCCCCGCCTCGGCGGTTTCCTTGACCGCAAACAGCGCGCGTACGCGCGCACCGACCGGCACCGGCTTCAGGAAGCGCACGCGGTTCAGGCCGTAGTTCACGCCCATCTTCTGTTCGAAACGCATCGCGTCGGCCATCAGCGCCGGAATCAGCGACAGCGTCAGGAAACCGTGCGCGATCGGACCGCCGAACGGCGATTCGCGCCGCGCGCGCTCGGGGTCGACGTGGATCCACTGATGGTCGCCCGTCGCGTCGGCGAACCCGTCGACGCGGCGTTGATCGACGTCGATCCAGCCGCTTGCGAACGGCGCGTCCCCGACGCGCGCCGCGAGCGCCGGTGCCGATGCGATCAGCGGCAGCGTTGCGTCAGTCATGCGGTCCCTCCCGCCGGATCGCGCAGGCCGAAAATCACTTTCGAACGCACGGTGATCACCGTCTCGCCGCTGCCGTTGACACCGATCCACTCGGTCGACACGATGCCGCGATCGGGTTTGCTCGCGGACACGCGCTTGTCGTGGATCTTCTGGTACATCGTGATCGTGTCGCCGGCGCGCACGGGCTTGAGCCAGCGGATTTCGTCGATGCCGGGCGACCCCATGCTCGTCGAGCCCGGCAGCAGGTTGCGCACCAGCATGCTCATGAACACCGAACAGGTATGCCAGCCGCTCGCGACGAGCCCGCCGAACGGCGACGCCGCCCCGGCGGCCTCGTCGAGATGGAACGGCTGCGGATCGTAGCGCTCGGCGAAGGTCTTGATGTCGTCCGCCTCGAACGTATAGCGGCCGATTTCGGTGGTGCTGCCCACTACCAGATCTTCGTAACTGATTCCCACGTTGTTTCTCCTTGTGTCACGGCCACGCACGTCGCCGTCATGCCACTTCGGCCTGCATGAAATCGGGCAATGCCGCGATCCGCGCGAGATGATGGTCGGTGTCGCCAAGCGTCGTCTCGATGATGGCCAGCCGCTTGAACAGATGCGCGGCGGCGACTTCGTTGGTGACGCCCATCCCGCCGTGCAGCTGGACCGCCTGCTGGCCGACGAAGCGCGCGGCCTGCCCGACGCGCGCCTTCGCCGCCGACACGGCCTTGCGTCGCGCATCCGCATCGGCGCTTGCGTAGCGCACCGCGGCCAGATAGGTCAGCGAACGTGCCTGCTCCGCGTGAATCAGCATGTCGACCATCCGGTGCTGCAGCGCCTGGAAACGCGCGATCGGCACGCCGAACTGCTCGCGCGTCTTCGTGTATTCGACTGTCGCGCGATTCAGCTCGTCGAGCGCACCGATCGCCTCCGCGCACAGCAGCACGGTCGCGTAGTCGGCCACCTGCTCGAGCGCCGCCGCATCGCGTGCGCCACCCGTCAGCAGGCGCGCCGGCGTAGCGTCGAAACGGATCGTCGCGGCGCGCTGCCCGTCGATCGTCCGATAGTCGATGACGTCCGTGCCTGCCGCACCGCGCTCGACGACCAGCAGGCCCACGGCGCCATCGTCGAGCCGCGCGGGCACGATCCACGCGTCGGCCTGCGCACCGTGCTGCACGATCGACTTGGTGCCGGTCACGCGAACTGTACCGCCCTGCCCGCGCGCATGCGTATCGATCGCGAACAGGTCATAGCGCGCGTGCGGCTCGTGGAATGCGACCGCCAGGCGCATGCGACCTTGCGCGACACGCTCCAGCAACGCGGCATCGTCGCCGGCTCCGGACCCGGCGACGCGCAGCGCCTCAATGCCGACCGCCGTCGCCCAGTACGGCTCGACGACGAGCGCGCGGCCGAGTTCCTGCATCGCGACCAGCATGTCGACCGCGCTCCCGCCGAAGCCGCCCTGCGCGTCCGGCACCGGCAGCGCCGTCAGGCCGAGTTCCGCAAATGCCTGCCACTGCGTGTCCGACACGCCGGCGTCGCTGCGCACGATCGCCTGGCGCGCTTCGAAGCCGTACTGCTCGTCGAGATAACGACGCAGCGCGTCGGCGAATTGCTGCTGCTCATCGGTAAAGCTGAAATCCATCGTCGTCTCCTGTCGATCAGAGTTAGCGCTTTAGCGCTTACTCTGGTCCCATGCTTCGCGGTCGATCCGAGTTCGCGCATCAGCGCGCTCCGATCCGATGCCAAGCTCACAGTCCGAGAATCATCTGCGCGATGATGTTCTTCTGAATTTCGTTCGAGCCACCGTAGATCGACGTCTTGCGGTAGTTGAAGTAGTAAGCGGCGAGCGGCGCGGCATCATCGTCGCCGGAAACGCTGCGCTCGCGCTCGCCTTCGAGGAACGGCACGTCGAACGGCGCCGCGAGCGGGCCGATCGCCTCGAACATCAGTTCGGTGAGCGCCTGCTGCACCTCGGTGCCCTTGATCTTCAGCATCGACGCTTCGGGGCCCGGCCCCTTGCCGCTCGTCTCGCGGCTGACGACGCGCAGCACCGTCACCTCGAGCGCCATCAGCTCGACCTCGAGCGCCGCGACTTTCGCGGCGAACACCGGATCGGCCAGCAGCGGCTTGCCGTTTTTCCGCTGGTTCAGCGCCACCCGTTTCAGGAATGCGAGCTCGCGCTTCGACGCGCCGACGCGGGCGATCCCGGTGCGCTCATGGCCGAGCAGGTATTTCGCATAGGTCCAGCCGCGGTTCTCGTCGCCGACGAGGTTCTCGACCGGCACCTTGACGTCTTCGAAGAACACCTCGTTGACTTCGTGATCCTCGTCGAGCGTGATGATCGGCCGCACGGTGATGCCGGGCGTCTTCATGTCGATCAGCAGGAACGAGATACCCTCCTGCTTCTTCGCGGCGGGATCGGTGCGCACGAGGCAGAACATCATGTCGGCGTACTGGCCGAGTGTCGTCCAGGTCTTCTGTCCGTTGACGACGTAATGATCGCCGTGGCGCTCGGCCCGCGTGCGCAGCGACGCGAGATCCGAGCCGGAGCCCGGCTCCGAGTAGCCCTGGCACCACCAGTCCGAACCGTCGAGAATGCGTGGCAGGTAGCGGCGCTTCTGCGCGTCGTTGCCGTATTTCATCAGCACCGGCGCGACCATCGACACGCCGAACGGCAGCACGGTCGGCGCACCGATGCGCGCGCACTCCTCGTCCCAGATGTGCCGTTGCGTCGCGTTCCAGCCCGGGCCGCCATATTCGGCCGGCCACGCAGGCGCGGACCACCCGCGCTGGCCGAGAATCCGGTGCCAGCTCGCGTAGTCGTCGCGATTCAGTCGTTTGTGATCGAGAACCTTGGCGCGCAGCGCGTGAGGCAGGTTGGCCTCGAGCCATGCGCGAACGTCGGCGCGGAATGCGTCGTCGGCGGGGGAATAATCCAGATCCATGCGAAGTGTCTCCTCGCCGCGGCCGACCGGCCCGGCAAGGACACGCTGCGCAGCTTATTGCAGCGGTTCTTTCAGCGCGGCAGGAATCGGCAGCGGCATCACGTCGATGCCTTCTTCGACCAAGGCTTGCGCATCCTCCGGCGTCGTGACACCCCGGATGCTGCGCGCCGGCGCTTCGTTGTAGTGAATGCGCCGCGCTTCCTCGGCGAAGCGCTCGCCCACGTTCTCGGTCTTCTCCAGTACCTCGCGCAGCGCGCGCATCACCTGCGCCTGCAGCGCGCGCGGATCGGCGGCCGGCTTTGCCTGCGTCGCACCCGACAGGTTCAGGCGCGGCGCGGACGGCATGCGACTGACCTCGGTCGCCCCGCACACCGGACATTCGACCAGCTTGCGGGACAACTGCGCTTCGAATTCATCGGCGGAAGCGAACCAGCCTTCGAACCGATGACCGTGCGGGCACTGTAAATCGAGGACCTTCATGCTGAATCAGGGCGTGGGACGAGTGTATCGCAAAAAACGATTTTGTGAACGGTCGTGCTAAACGAGAATCAGACGGCGCCGCAGCGCCGTCTGATCGAATTGTAGCGCTGCGCTTGCGGCGCCGCTGACGCCCTCCTCAGGGCGTCACCACCGGGCCGAGCGGCCACGTGCCGGACAACGCCTTCTCGAGCCACATCGTGCCGATGATCGTCTTCACATCGGTGATCTTGCCGGTCCGTACCCATTCGAGCACGTCGGGCAGCGTCGCGGTGAAGGTCTCGAGGAATTCGCCGTCGTCGAGCTTGCGCTCGCCGGCTGTCAGGCCGCGCGCGAGGTACAGGTCGATGAACTCGGTCGAGTAGGAAATGATCGGGTGAATGCGCGTGAGGAACACGTATTCGCGCGCGGTGTAGCCCGTCTCCTCGCGCAGTTCGCGCACCGCGCACGCAAGCGCCCCTTCGTTCGGGTCGAGCTTGCCGGCCGGGAATTCGGCCATCACCTTGCCGATCGGGTAGCGGTACTGGCTTTCCATCAGCACGCGGCCGTCGTCGAACAGCGGGATCACCATCACCGCGCCCGGGTGCTGCACGTATTCGCGCGTCGCGTGCTTGCCGTCGGGCAGGCGCACGGTGTCACGTTTGAGCTTGAGGAATGCGCCGTCGAAGATGGCCTCGCTTTCGAGGCACGTTTCGGTCAGTGCGGCGTCGTGATTGGGCAATTCGGCCATCGGCGGCTCCAAGGTTGAGCGCGACGGCCAGGGAAGCGGCCCCTGTGCCGTCAGCGTCGTTTGACGAGATACTGGAACGTGAAGCCGGGAAACGCGAACACGACGAAAAGACTGAACGTGATCGCGTAAAACTGCCAGCCTTGTTCGAAGCGGTTGCCGGCGCGCGACTCGAGCCAGAAGCCGAGGGCGCCGACAACGAAGTACAGGGCGATCAGCTCGCCGATCCGCACCCACGCGCTCTTCTTCGCCGCGCGCAGCGGCACGACGGCGAAGAGGCGTTGGTTCAGGAACGGCAGGTTGGCGCCCGCGAGCGCCAACAGCACGATAAACCAGCCGGCTGCCGACATCAGATCGTCAGCGTGTGACGAATTGCCTGCAGGCAGGCCGTCAGCAGCGGGCTCGGGATCAGACCGAGCACGACGACTGCGACGCCGTTCAGCACCAGGATCGTGCGCTTGCAGAAATCGCCGGTGATCGGGGTCGTATCCTGCGGTGCATCGAAATACATCAGCTTGACGATGCGCAGGTAGTAGAACGCGCCGAACAGCGACGTGATCACGGCGAGCACGGCGAGCCACGTGAGGCCGGCGTTGACGATCGCCTCGAGCACCGCCAGCTTCGCGTAGAAACCGACGGTCGGCGGGATGCCGGCGAGCGAGAACATCATCACCATCATCACGAACGCGAACACCGGGCTGCGCTTGTTCAGGCCCTTGAAGTCGTCGATCGTTTCCGCTTCGAAATCGCGGCGGGCGAGCAGCATGATCACACCGAACGCGCCGAGCGTCGTGATCAGGTAGACGATTGCGTAGAACATCGCCGAGCTGTATGCGCTCGCCGGTGCCGTCGCGTCGCCCTTCACGATGCCCGCGAGCAGGCCGAGCAGCACGAAGCCCATGTTCGAGATCGCCGAGTACGCGAGCATCCGCTTGATGTTGCGCTGGACGATACCGGTGATGTTGCCGACGATCAGCGACAGCGCGGCCAGGATCACGAGCGCCGTCTGCCAGTTCTGCGCAAGCGGCAGCAGGCCGATCACGAGGAAGCGCAGGCCCCAGCCGAAAGCCGCCACCTTCGGGCCGCCGCCGACGAACAGCGTCATCGCGGTCGGTGCGCCCTGGTAGACATCGGGCACCCACATGTGGAACGGCACGGCGCCGAGCTTGAACGCGATACCGGCGACGATGAAGATCACGCCGAACATCAGCACGGCCGGGTCGGTGTTGCCCTCGACGGCCTTGTAGACCTCGCCGAGCTCGAGCGAGCCGGTCGCGCCGTAGAGCATCGAGATGCCGTACAGCACGAAGCCCGACGCGAGCGCGCCCAGCACGTAGTACTTCATCGCGGCTTCGCTCGACTGCGCGGCATCCTGGCGCAGCGCGATGATCGCGTACAGCGACAGCGACATCAGTTCGAGGCCGAGGTACAGCGTCAGGAAGTTGTTGCCCGACACCATCACCAGCTGGCCGAGCAGCGAGAACATCCCGAGCAGGAACACGTCGCCGCGGAACAGGTCGCGGTCCTCGAGGTACTTGCGCGAGTAGACGAGCGACACCGCGAAGCCGAACGACACGACGGCCTTCATCGTGCTCGCGAACGAGTCGACGACGACCATCTTCGAGAAGAAGTAGTACTGCTGCGGGTCGAGTGCCTGCACCGCGAACCAGACGCCGGCAATCACCGACGACACCACCGCGATCAGATAGGTCAGGCGGCGGCCGGCCGCACCGGTAAAGGTGTCGTTCAGCCATGCGACGACGATGGCGGCCATCACCAGCGCGTCAGGCAACAGGACATTCATAGGAGCGTTCATGATCTTGATTTCCTCCGCTCGCGATTACTGGGCCAGCGGCAGCTTCGACTGCGCGACGTGGGAGAGGAGGTTTTCCACGGAAACGTGCATCACGTCGGTGAAGGGCTTCGGATACAGGCCCATCAGCAGCGTGAACGCGGCGAGGATCGCCAGCATCGTGAACTCGCGGCGGTTGATGTCCGCGAGCTTCGCGACGTGGTCGTTCGCGACCGCACCGAAGTACACGCGCTTGTACATCCACAGCGTGTAGGCCGCGCCGAGGATCAGCGTGAATGCCGCGCCGAACGCGATCCAGAAGTTGTACTGGACCGACGCGAGGATCACCATGAACTCGCCGACGAAACCCGACGTACCCGGAAGGCCGCAGTTGGCCATCGAGAACAGCATCGCGAATGCCGCGAACTTCGGCATCACGTTCACGACGCCACCGTAGTCGGCGATCTCGCGCGAGTGCACGCGGTCGTACAGCACGCCGATGCAAAGGAACATCGCGCCCGACACGAAGCCGTGCGAGATCATCTGGACGATCGCGCCTTCGACGCCGAGCTGGTTGAAGATGAAGAAGCCGAGCGTGACGAAGCCCATGTGCGCGATCGACGAATACGCGACCAGCTTCTTCATGTCGGCCTGCACCATCGCGACGAGGCCGATGTAGATCACCGCGATCAGCGACAGCGTGATCACGACGGGCGCCAGGAAGTGGCTCGCGTCAGGCGTGATCGGCAACGAGAAGCGCAGGAAACCGTACGCGCCGAGCTTCAGCATGATCGCCGCCAGCACGACCGAGCCGCCCGTCGGCGCTTCCACGTGCGCGTCCGGCAACCACGTATGCACCGGCCACATCGGCACCTTCACCGCGAACGCGAGGAAGAACGCAATGAACAGCATGATCTGCGGCGTCATCGCGATCTTCGCGTTCTGCCACGTTGCGAGGTCGAACGAATGCGTTTCCGTGTACAGGTAGACCAGCGCGACCAGCATCAGCAGCGAGCCGGACAGCGTGTACAGGAAGAACTTGAACGCCGCGTACACGCGGTTCGGGCCGCCCCACACGCCGATGATGATGTACATCGGGATCAGCGTCGCCTCGAAGAACACGTAGAACAGCAAGCCGTCAGCCGCTGCGAACACGCCGACCATGATCCCGGACAGGATCAGGAACGCCGCGAGGTACTGCGCCACGTGCTCGGTGATCACTTCCCAGCCCGCGATCACGACGATCACGGTGATCAGCGCGGTCAGCACGACGAACCACATCGAGATGCCGTCGACGCCGAGGTGATATGTGATGTTGAAGCGCTCGATCCACGTCGACTGCTCGACGAACTGCAGCGCGGCCGTGCTCGAATCGAAGCCGGTGATCAGCGGAACCGTCACGGCGAGGCCGAGCAGCGAGCCGATCAGCGCGACCCAGCGGGCCGGCCCCGGATTTTTGTCGTTACCCACCGCAAGCACGAGGAGGCCGAAAACGATCGGCAACCAGATCGCGGTACTCAGAATCGGAAAAGCGTGCATTGTTCTTGTCCCCCGCCTTATTTGCCGCCGAGCGTTACAAACAGGGTCAGGAGCCCCAGCATGCCGATGATCATGGCGAACGCGTAGTGATAGATGTAACCGGATTGGAGGAAGCGGATCACGCCGGCGAACCAGGCGACGAACCGGGCGCTGCCGTTGACGAGGCCGTCGATCACCACGACATCGCCCTCCTTCCACAGGCCGCGGCCGATCGCCACCGAACCGCGGGCGAACACCACCTCGTTGATCTTGTCCATGTAGTACTTGTTGTCGAGCAGCGTGTAGATCGGGCCGAACGCGCGGCGGATCACGGCAGGCAGCTCAGGACGCTTCAGGTACAGGAACCATGCGGTTGCAACGCCGGCAATCGCGAGCCAGAGCGGCAGCGTCGTCAGCGAGTGCAGGCCCATCGCGGCCCAGCCATGGAATTCCTTGCCGAGTTCCTCGAGGCCCGGGTGGTTCTCGCCGATGAAGATCACCTTGTCGAACGCGACGCCATGCTCGAAGAAGCTGCCGTACAGCATCGGGCCGATCGCGATCGCACCGATGACGACCGACGGAATCGCAAGCAGCACGAGCGGCAGCCACACGACCCACGGGGTCTCGTGCGGTTCGTGCGCGTGATCGTCGTGACCATGGCCGTGGCCGTGATCGTCGTGACCGTGCGCGGCCGCTGCGCCCATCGGCGATTCCGGATGCTTCGGCCCGCGGAAGCGTTCTTCGCCGTGGAACACCAGGAAGTACATGCGGAACGAGTACAGCGCCGTGACGAACACGCTCGCGACGACCGCGAAGTACGCGAAGCCCGAACCCGCGAGATGCGATTCCTTCACGGCCTCGATGATCGAATCCTTCGAGTAGAAGCCCGCGAAGAACGGCGTGCCGATCAGGGCCAGCGAGCCGATCAGCGACGTGATCCACGTGATCGGCATGTACTTGCGCAGGCCGCCCATGTTGCGGATGTCCTGGTCGTGGTGCATGCCGATGATCACCGAGCCCGCGCCGAGGAACAGCAGCGCCTTGAAGAACGCGTGCGTCATCAGGTGGAACAGCGCGACCGGATACGCGGACACGCCGAGCGCGACCGTCATGTAGCCGAGCTGCGACAGCGTCGAATACGCGACGACGCGCTTGATGTCGTTCTGGATGATGCCGAGGAAGCCCATGAACAGCGCCGTGATCGCGCCGATCACCGTGACGAACGACAGCGCGGTATCCGACAGCTCGAACAGCGGCGACATGCGCGACACCATGAAGATGCCGGCCGTCACCATCGTCGCCGCGTGAATCAGCGCCGAGATCGGGGTCGGGCCTTCCATCGAATCCGGCAGCCACACGTGCAGCGGGAACTGTGCCGATTTACCCATCGCGCCGATGAACAGGCAGATGCAGGCAACCGTCAGCAGGCCCCAGTCGGTGCCCGGAAAGTGCAGGCTCGCGAGTTCCGCGCGCTTCGCGAACACTTCGCCGTAGTTCATCGAGCCGGCGAACGCGAGCAGCAGGCCGATGCCGAGCAGGAAGCCGAAGTCGCCGACGCGGTTCACGAGGAACGCCTTCATGTTCGCGTAGATCGCGCTCTCACGCGTGAAGTAGAAGCCGATCAGCAGGTACGACACCAGACCCACCGCTTCCCAGCCGAAGAACAGCTGCAGGAAGTTGTTGCTCATCACGAGCATCAGCATCGAGAACGTGAACAGCGAGATGTACGAGAAGAAGCGCTGGTAGCCGTCTTCTTCCGACATGTAGCCGATCGTGTAGATGTGCACCATCAGCGACACGAAGGTCACGACGGCCATCATCATCGCGGTCATCGAATCGACGAGGAAGCCGACTTCGAGCTTCAGCGAGCCGACGCGCATCCATTCGTAGATGGTCGCGTTGAAGCTCGCGCCGCCCATCACGTCGACGAAGACTTTCGCCGACAGCAGGAACGCGATCATTACGCCGAGGATCGTGATCCGGTGTGCGCCCTTGCGCCCGACTGCGTTCCCGAACAGCCCCGCAATCAGCGAGCCGGCCAGCGGAGCGAGCGGAACCGCCAGCAGCAGGTTTTCATTGAGTGTCGTTGACATAACAGCGTTGCCTGAAATTAACCTTTGAGCTGATCGAGATCCTCGACATTGATCGTGTCGAGCTTACGGAACAGGGTCACCAGAATCGCGAGACCGATCGCAGCTTCCGCTGCGGCGACGGTCAGCACGAAGAACACGAAGATCTGGCCGTGCACGTCGCCGAGGTAATGCGAGAACGCGACGAAGTTGGTGTTCACCGCGAGCAGCATCAGTTCGATCGCCATCAGGATGATGATGATGTTGCGGCGGTTCAGGAAAATCCCGACGATGGCGATCGCGAACAGGATCGCGCCGAGCACGAGGTAGTGAGCAAGGGTCAACATGTTTTTCTCTCCTCCGCTTAGCCGTTGGCGCTCGTGCCGGCTTCGCTCTGGGCCGTTTCCGGCTGCGGCTTGTCCGCTTCCATCTTCACGAGGCGCACGCGGTCGTTGCGACGCACCTTGACCTGATCCGACACGCGCTGGCGCTTGCTGTCCTTGCCCTTGCGCTCGGTCAGTGCGACCGCGGCGATGATCGCGACGAGCAGCACGAGGCCGGCGATTTCGAACGCGAAGATGTAGTCGGTGTAGATGATCTTGCCGATCAGGCGCGTGTTCGACCAGTCGGCGAACGGGCCCGACGCCATCGCGTGGACCGGCGCTTCCGTCGCGCCGTAGCCGCGCCACAGGATCAGTGCGGTCTCGACGACGATGATCGCGCCGACGACGGTCGCCATCGGCACGAAGCGCTTGAAGTCGCGCCGCAGGAAGTCGATGTTGATGTCCAGCATCATCACGACGAACAGGAACAACACCATCACGGCGCCCACGTAGACCAGCACCAGCAGGATCGCGAGGAACTCCGCTTCCAGCAGCATCCAGATCGCAGCGGCGTTGAAGAACGCCAGCACAAGGAAAAGCGCAGACGCCACCGGGTTGCGCGAAGTGATCACCTTCAGCCCTGATACCACCAGGAGCAGCGCGAAGATGTAGAACAGTACGGTCGTGAATTCCATGATTACCGGTTCATCGTTAGGCCATAGTCAGGCGCGGCTTGCAAAACGCAGGTCGCGTGCCGCACCCGTCGCGGCGGCTCGGCCCGCGCATGTCGGGCCGGCACTGCATACACAATCAACGATACGGCGCGTCGGCAGCCTTCGCCGCTGCGATGTCCTTCTCGTAGCGATCGCCCACCGCGAGCAGCATTTCCTTCGTGAAATACAGGTCGCCGCGCTTCTCGCCGTGGTACTCGAGAATCTGCGTCTCGACGATCGAATCGACCGGGCAGCTTTCCTCGCAGAAACCGCAGAAGATGCACTTCGTCAGGTCGATGTCGTAGCGCGTCGTGCGGCGCGTGTTGTCCGCGCGCGTTTCCGATTCGATCGTGATCGCCATCGCCGGGCACACGGCTTCGCAGAGCTTGCACGCGATGCAGCGTTCTTCGCCGTTTTCGTAGCGGCGCAGCGCGTGCAGCCCGCGGAAACGCGGCGAAATCGGCGTCTTTTCTTCCGGGAACTGCACGGTGAACTTGCGCTTGAACGTGTAACGCCCCGTTATCGCGAGCCCCTTCAGCAGTTCGGTCAGGAAGAAGGTCTTAAAGAAGTGTTGGATAGCCGTCATGATTTCGTCCGATCTTTACTTCACCCAGATGTTGAGCGGCGACATCATCCAGAAGCCGACCACGACCACCCAGATCACGGTGACGGGCAGGAACACCTTCCAGCCCAGGCGCATGATCTGGTCGTAACGGTACCGCGGGAACGTCGCACGAACCCAGATGAACACCGACAGCAGCGCGAATACCTTCAGCACCAGCCAGAAGATGCCCGGAATGAACGACAGGAATTCGAACGGTGCATCCCAGCCGCCGAGGAACAGCGTCGCCGCCAGCGCCGAGATCACGATCATGTTGATGTACTCGGCGAGGAAGAACAGCGCGAACGCCATGCCCGAGTAATCGATCATGTGACCGGCAACGATTTCCGACTCCCCTTCCACCACGTCGAACGGGTGACGGTTCGTTTCAGCGATGCCCGAGATGAAGTAGACGACGAACGCCGGCAGGAGCGGCAGCCAGTTCCACGACAGGAAGTTGACGCCGTGGCCCGCGAAGAAGCCGTGCTGCTGCGAGTTGACGATTTCCGACATGTTCAGGCTGCCGGCCGTCATCAGCACGAGCACCAGCGCGAAGCCCATCGAGATTTCGTACGAGACCATCTGCGCGGCAGCGCGCATTGCGCCGAGGAACGCGTACTTCGAGTTCGACGCCCAGCCGGCGAGGATCACCGCGTACACGCCGATCGACGAGATCGCCATCGCGTACAGCAGGCCCGCGTTGATGTTCGCGAGCACGGCCTGGGCCTGAAACGGAATCACCGCCCACACCGCGAACGCCGGCACCACGGTCATGACCGGCGCGATCAGGTACAGCCAGCGGCTCGCCGCGGTCGGCTGGATGACTTCCTTCAGCAGCAACTTCAGCACGTCGGCGATCGGCTGCAGCAGGCCGCCGGGGCCGACTCGGTTCGGACCGAGACGCACGTGCATCCAGCCGATCAGCTTGCGTTCCCACAGAATCAGGTACGCGACGCACAGCAGGATCACGACGGCGACGACGAGGATGCGCACGAGCGCCCACACCGTCGGCCATGCGAAGCCGAGAAGCTGGGCTCCGCCCGAGTTGATCGTATCGAACAAGCTCATTTACGCCTTCTCCACCACCAGTTCACCGGACAGGCTGCCGAGCGCTGCGCCGGCAGGCGTGGCCGCCGACACGCGAACGACCGTCTCCGCAAGATTCTCGTCACGCACGGCCGGCAACTGCACCGTACGATCGCCCTGGCGCACGCGCACCGCGTCGCCTTCCTTCAAGCCCAGCTTGTCGAACAGCGCGGCAGGCAGGCCCGCGGCGTTCGCCGCCTTCGCGGCGACCGTCAGGTGCAGCGCACCCGCGCGGCGCACCAGCGCGTCGGCGTGATAGATCGGCACGTCGGCGAGGCGCTCGAAGCTGCCGTTCGCCGCTTGCGCCGCAGCGCGCGACGGAGCGACGGTCGTCTTGTTCGACAGGCGGCTTGCGACGTTCGCGTCGCCGAGCGCCGCGATGCGTACCTCTTCCGCGGTTTCGTATTCGAAGTTCGGCAGGCCGAGCAGGCTGCCGAGCACGCGCAGCACCTTCCACGCCGGACGCGTGTCGCCGAGCGGGCGCACGACGCCGTTGAAGCTCTGCACGGTGCCTTCCGCGTTGACGAACGTGCCGGCCGTCTCGGTGAACGGCGCGATCGGCAGCAGCACGTCCGCGTAGTCGAGGCCGTGCTTGAACGGCGACATCACGACGACCATTTCAGCCTGGTTCAGCGCGGCGAGCGCTTGCGCCGGATCGACGGTGTCGAATTCGGGCTCGACGTTGACCAGCACGTAGCCCTTGCGCGGCTGCGCGAACGCTTCGCGCGCGTTCAGGCCGCCTTCGCCCGGCAGCGCGCCCACGACGTGCGCGCCGACGGTGTTCGCCGCTTCCGTCAGGAAGCCGAACGTGGCGCCGGTGTTGTAGGCGATCCACTGCGCGACGGCGTGCAGCTTCGCGAATTCCGGATGACGGACCGCAGCGTTGCCGAGCAGCACCGCGCGGCGCTCGCCGTTCGCGAGCGATTGCGCGACAGCCTGCGCGGCCGGCGATGCCGTGACGCCCGCGAGCGTGTCGGGCAGCGCGACGCCACGCAGCTGCGCGACCGCCGCAGCCACGCCGGCGAGCTCGTCGAGCCATGCCGACGGCGCTGCGACGATGCGTTGCGCGCTCGGGATCAGCGCGTCGTCGCCGGTCGCGTGCAGGAAGTGGAGCTTCGCGCCGCTCTTCGCAGCCTGACGCAGCCGCGAAGCGAACAGCGGGTGGTCGCGGCGCAGGAACGAGCCGACGACGAATGCGGCGTTCACGGTCGACAGGTCCGCGATCGGCATGCCGAGCCACGGTGCGCCCTGGACCGGTGCCGAGAAATCGAGCTGGCGCAGGCGGAAGTCGACGTTCGGCGTCTTCAGTTCTTGCGCGAGCTGCTTCACGAGGAACAGCTCTTCAGCGGTGCTGTGCGCGCTCGCGAGCATCGCCAGCGCATTGGCGCCGTGATCCGCGCTGATGCCCTTCAGGCCCTTCGCGACATATTCGAGCGCGGTCTGCCAGTCGGTCTCGATCCACTGGCCGCCCTGCTTCAGCATCGGCTTCGTCAGGCGCTCTTCGCTGTTGAGGCCTTCATACGAGAAGCGGTCCTTGTCCGAGATCCAGCATTCGTTGATCGCTTCGTTCTCGAACGGCAGCACGCGCATCACGCGGTTGTTCTTCACCTGCACGACGAGGTTCGCACCGACGGAATCGTGCGGGCTCACCGACTTGCGGCGCGACAGTTCCCACGTGCGGGCGCTGTAGCGGAACGGCTTGCTGGTCAGCGCGCCGACCGGGCACAGGTCGATCATGTTGCCCGACATTTCGGAGTCGACCGTCTTGCCGACGAACGTCGTGATTTCCGAGTGCTCGCCGCGGCCCAGCATGCCGAACTCCATCACGCCGGCGATTTCCTGGCCGAAGCGGACGCAGCGCGTGCAGTGGATGCAGCGTGACATTTCTTCCATCGAGATCAGCGGGCCCACGTTCTTGTGGAACACCACGCGCTTCTCTTCCGAGTAGCGCGACGACGACTTGCCGTAGCCGACCGCGAGATCCTGCAGCTGGCATTCGCCGCCCTGGTCGCAGATCGGGCAGTCGAGCGGGTGGTTGATGAGGAGGAATTCCATCACCGACTGCTGCGCCTTCACCGCCTTGTCGGACTGGGTGTGGACGATCATGCCGGCCGACACGGGCGTCGCACAGGCAGGCACGGCCTTCGGCATCTTCTCGACTTCGACGAGACACATCCGGCAGTTGGCCGCAACCGACAGTTTCTTGTGATAGCAGAAGTGAGGAATGTACGTATCCGCCTTGTGCGCAGCCTGGATCACCATGCTGCCTTCGGGCACCTCGACCTTCTTGCCGTCTATTTCAAGTTCAACCATGATGGTGAATGGTCCTTAACCTATTTCCGCTCGTTCGCGCATTCGCTCGACCGCGCGCTCAATTTCTGCAACCGGGTGTTTCGCTTCAGGCCGCCGCGGCCGAAGCCAGGTGCGGTACGTGGCCGCCGACCATGCAGTGCTTGTGCTCGACGTGGTACGCGAATTCGTCCCAGTA
The DNA here is from genome assembly GCF_053427725.1 of Burkholderia sp. PU8-34. Lineage (NCBI taxonomy): Bacteria > Pseudomonadati > Pseudomonadota > Betaproteobacteria > Burkholderiales > Burkholderiaceae > Burkholderia > Burkholderia sp. PU8-34. The sequence continues at coordinate 364,628 of NZ_JBSAXC010000006.1, read as the reverse complement.
GTGCTTGAGCATCCCGCGCACCGGCATCGCCGCCGCATCGCCGAGCGCACAGATCGTGCGGCCCATGATGTTCTCGGCAACCGAATTCAGCAGGTCCAGATCTTCCTGGCGGCCTTCGCCGTGCTCGATGCGATTCACGACGCGATACAGCCAGCCGGTGCCTTCACGGCACGGCGTGCACTGGCCGCACGATTCCTCGTAGTAGAAGTACGACAGGCGCAGCAGCGAGCGCACCATGCAGCGCGTCTCGTCCATCACGATCACCGCGCCGGAACCGAGCATCGAGCCCGCCTTCGCGATCGAGTCGTAGTCCATGTCGGTCTGCATCATGATGTCGCCCGGGATCACCGGTGCCGACGAACCGCCCGGAATCACGGCCTTGATCTTCTTGCCGCCGCGCATCCCGCCGGCGAGCTCCATCAGCGTCGCGAACGGCGTGCCGAGCGGCACTTCATAGTTGCCCGGACGCTCGACGTCGCCCGACACCGAGAAAATCTTCGTGCCGCCGTTGTTCGGCTTGCCCATCTCGGCGTAGGTCTGCGGGCCGACCGTCAGCAGGAACGGCACCGCGGCGAACGTCTCGGTGTTGTTGATCGTGGTCGGCTTGCCATACACGCCGAAGCTCGCCGGGAACGGCGGCTTGAAGCGCGGCTGGCCCTTCTTGCCTTCGAGCGACTCGAGCAGCGCCGTTTCCTCGCCGCAGATGTACGCGCCGTAACCGTGGTGCGCGTGCAGCTGGAACGAGAATTCCGAGCCCATGATGTTGTCGCCGAGGAACCCGGCCGCGCGCGCTTCATCCAGCGCGGCCTCGAAGCGTCGATACACTTCGAAGATCTCGCCGTGGATGTAGTTGTAGCCGACGGTGATGCCCATCGCGTACGCGCCGATGGCCATGCCCTCGATCAGCGCGTGCGGGTTCCAGCGCAGGATGTCGCGATCCTTGAACGTGCCCGGCTCGCCTTCGTCCGAGTTGCAGACGAGGTACTTCTGCCCCGGGAACTGACGCGGCATGAAGCTCCACTTCAGGCCGGTCGGGAAGCCCGCACCGCCGCGGCCGCGCAGGCCCGACGCCTTGACGTCGGCGATCACCTGCTCGGGCGAAATCTTTTCTTCGAGAATGCGGCGCAGCTGCTTGTAGCCGCCGCGCGCAACGTAGTCTTCGAGATGCCAGTTCTCGCCGTTCAGACCAGCGAGGATCAGCGGTTTGATGTGACGGTCGTGGAGGGACGTCATTTCGAGAGCTCCTCAAGCAGCTGGTCGATCTTCTCGCGGCTCATGAAGCTGCACATTTTGTGATTGTTCACCAGCAGCACCGGCGCATCGCCGCACGCGCCCATGCATTCGCCTTCCTTCAGCGTGAACTTGCCGTCCGGCGTGGTTTCGCCGAAGTCGATGCCGAGCTTCTGTTTCAGGTAGTCGGCGGTCGCTTCCGCGCCGCCGTGCGGGCCAAGCTGGCACGGCAGGTTCGTGCAGAGCGTGATCTTGTGCTTGCCGACCGGCTTGAGCTCGTACATCGTGTAGAACGTCGCGACTTCCTGCACGGCAACGGCCGGCATGCCGAGATAGTCCGCGACGAACTGCATCAGTTCGGGCGACAGCCAGCCATGCTCTTCCTGAGCAACGGCCAGCGCCGACATCACGGCGGACTGTTTCTGATCGGCGGGATACTTCGTCAACGCTCGATCGATTTCCTTCAGGCCTTCAGCTGAGATCATTTTCAGACACGACTCTTTCAATTCCTACCGAACGAACAACCTGCCGCACGAAGTGCGTGGACGGCAGACCTGGCGCTCACTGTTGACAGCTTGCGAAGCCGCGCCGGTTCAGCGCATACCGCATGTGACTTCGCGTGTGACTTACTGCTCGCCGCCCGGCCGGCGGGCGGCGCAACCGTCAGCGATCGATTTCGCCGAACACGATGTCCTGCGTACCGATGATCGTGACGGCATCGGCGATCATGTGGCCGCGCGCCATTTCGTCGAGCGACGCCAGATGCGCGAAGCCCGGTGCGCGGATCTTCAGGCGGTACGGCTTGTTCGCGCCGTCCGACACGAGATAGATGCCGAATTCGCCCTTCGGGTGTTCGACAGCCGCATACGCCTCGCCTTCCGGCACGTGAAAACCTTCGGTGAAGAGCTTGAAATGGTGAATCAAGTCCTCCATGTTGGTCTTCATGCCGACGCGCGACGGCGGCGCAACCTTGTGATTGTCCGTCATCACGGGGCCCGGATTCTTGCGGAGCCACTCAATACATTGTTTCGCGATGCGGACCGATTGACGCATTTCCTCGACACGCACCAGGTAGCGGTCGTAGCAGTCGCCATTCACGCCGACCGGGATGTCGAAGTCGAGGCGGTCGTACACTTCGTACGGCTGCTTCTTGCGCAGGTCCCACGCGATGCCCGAGCCGCGCAGCATCGGGCCCGTCAGGCCCATCTGCAGCGCACGTTCCGGGCTGACGACGCCGATCCCGACCAGACGCTGCTTCCAGATCCGGTTGTCGGTCAGCAGCGTTTCGTATTCGTCGACGCACTTCGGGAAGCGCGTGAAGAAATCGTCGATGAAGTCGAGCACCGAGCCCTGGCGCGCTTCGTTCATCTTCGCGAGCGCCTTCTCGTTGCGAATCTTCGACGCCTTGTATTGCGGCATTGCGTCAGGCAGATCGCGGTAGACGCCGCCCGGACGGTAATACGCCGCGTGCATCCGGGCGCCGGACACCGCTTCGTACACGTCCATCAGGTCTTCGCGCTCGCGGAACGCGTACAGGAACACCGCCATCGCGCCGACGTCGAGCGCGTGCGCGCCGATCCACATCAGGTGGTTCAGCACGCGCGTGATTTCGTCGAACAGCACGCGGATGTATTGCGCACGCTCCGGCACGTCGATGCCGAGCAGCTTCTCGATCGCGAGCACGTAGCCGTGCTCGTTGACCATCATCGACACGTAGTCGAGACGGTCCATGTACGGCACGGACTGGATGAAGGTCTTGGATTCCGCGAGCTTCTCGGTCGCGCGGTGCAGCAGCCCGATGTGCGGATCGGCACGCTGGATGACTTCGCCGTCGAGCTCGAGCACGAGGCGCAGCACGCCGTGCGCTGCCGGGTGCTGCGGGCCGAAGTTGAGCGTGTAGTTCTTGATCTCTGCCATGACGCCCTCTTAATGTTTCAGACCGCCATAGCGATCCTCGCGGATCACGCGCGGCGTGATTTCGCGCGGCTCGATCGTGACCGGCTGGTAGACGACCCGCTTCTCTTCCGGGTCGTAGCGCATTTCGACGTAGCCCGACACCGGGAAGTCCTTGCGGAACGGATGGCCGATGAAGCCGTAGTCGGTCAGGAGGCGGCGCAGGTCCGGATGGCCTTCGAACACGATGCCATACAGGTCGAACGCTTCGCGCTCGTACCAGTTCGCGGAGGTCCAGATATCGACGAGCGACGGCACGATCGGCAGATCGTCGTCCGGCGCGAACACACGCACGCGCAGGCGCCAGTTGTTCGTCACCGACAGCAGGTGCGACACGGCCGCGAAACGCGGGCCGTCGTACGCGCCGTCGCCGTACGTCTGGTAGTCGATGCCGCACAGGTCGATCAGCTGCTCGAAGCCGAGCTTGCGATCGTCGCGCAGCGTCTTCGCGACTTCGAGGTAATCGCTCGCCTTCACGACGAGCGTCAGTTCACCGATTGCTTCGGTGAGGCTCACCACGCGCGCGCCGAGCGCGGCTTCGAGGTTCGCCTTGAGGGTCTCGATTTTGCTTGCCATATTGAGGGGACGCTCGGGGCTTTATTGACGGGCGATGGTATTGGTGCGGCGGATCTTCGCCTGCAGCTGGATCACGCCGTAGACCAGCGCCTCGGCCGTCGGCGGACAGCCCGGCACGTAGACGTCGACCGGCACGATGCGATCGCAGCCGCGAACCACCGAATACGAGTAGTGGTAGTAGCCGCCGCCGTTTGCGCACGACCCCATCGAGATCACCCAGCGCGGCTCGGCCATCTGGTCGTAGACGCGACGCAGCGCGGGCGCCATCTTGTTGCACAGCGTGCCGGCGACGATCATCACGTCCGACTGGCGCGGGCTCGGACGGAACACGACCCCGAACCGGTCCAGATCGTAGCGGGCCGCGCCCGCATGCATCATCTCGACCGCGCAACACGCAAGCCCGAACGTCATCGGCCACAGGGAGCCCGTACGCGTCCAGTTGATCAGCTTGTCAGCCGTGGTGGTGACAAACCCTTCCTTCAAGACCCCTTCGATACTCATTTGCTTTCCACTCCAGACGGGCGACCGAGCGTGGCCACCCATGCAAACCGGCGATTAACCCATCACTCCCAGTCGAGGCCGCCTTTCTTCCAGATGTAGGCGAAGCCCAGCAGGAATTCGAGCAGAAAAATCATCATTGCGATGAAACCGGGCCAGCCGATGTCGCGCAGCGCGACGCCCCACGGAAACAGGAACGCGGTTTCGAGATCGAAGATGATGAACAGGATGGCGACGAGATAGTACCGGACGTCGAACTTCATCCGCGCGTCTTCGAAGGCTTCGAAGCCGCATTCGTATGGCGCGTTCTTTTCGACGTCGGGCCTGTTGGGACCGAGAAGCTTGCCGATACTGACCAGCGCTATACCTAAACCAGTGCCCACAAGGAGGAACAACAAGACGGGGTAATAGGCTGCGAGGTTCAAGGCAATCCTCTATCGGTTAGTTCTGAGCGTCCGGAGAATAACACTATCCGGCGGAAGGAATCATTTCGGACTACCTGCGATCGCAAGACAACCGCAAGCGTACCCCACAAATGAAAAATGCCAGCCACTAGAAGCGGCTGGCATTGAGTAACTTTGGTGCCGACGGCGAGACTCGAACTCGCACAGCTTTCGCCACTACCCCCTCAAGATAGCGTGTCTACCAATTTCACCACGTCGGCACTGCATGCAACTCGGGTGGTAACTACTGTTTCCCGCGAATCGCTTCAAGAATTAAATTCTAACCTGACTGCCAGAATTGTTCAACGCACAAACGCAAAAATTCTAACTTTTTATTTCGGGACGTCCTGGCCCGGCGCGCTCGCAGCCGAGCCTGCTGCCGCGGAGGCTGCAACGGCGGGCGCGGACGCGGCGGGCGCCGACGCCGGTGCGGTTGCTGCCGCGCCGAGCACGCCGGCCGACGGCTGCGACTTGTACGAACCGAGGTACGTCAGCGCGAGCGTCGCGACGAAAAAGATCGTTGCCAGCACCGCAGTCGTGCGCGACAGGAAGTTCGCCGAGCCCGTCGCACCGAACAGGCTGCCCGACGCACCGCTGCCGAACGCGGCACCCATGTCGGCGCCTTTGCCGTGCTGAAGCAGCACGAGACCAATCACACCGAGCGCAGACAGCACCTGCACCACAATAATCAGCGTTTTCAAATACAGCATCACATCCACCCGATTGGATCAGGCGACCGGCTCGCGCCGGCAGCCATCATGGTTCGATTCGATCCCGGCCCGCTCAGCGCGCGGCCCGGCAGATCGCCAGAAAATCTTCCGCCTTCAGCGACGCGCCGCCGATCAGGCCACCGTCGATGTCCGGCTGCGCAAACAGCTCTTCCGCATTGTCCGGCTTCACGCTGCCGCCATACAGCACCGACACGTCGGCCGCGCCCTTGGCCGCGAGCCGTGCGCGCAGGAACGCATGCACCTGCTGCGCCTGCGCCGACGTCGCGCTCTTGCCGGTGCCGATCGCCCAGACCGGCTCGTATGCGACGACGATACGCACGGCCTCGTCCGTCGACAGCACGGACAGCACCGCATCGAGCTGGGCGCCGACGACCTGCTCGGTCGCCCCCGCCTCGCGCTCGTCGAGCGTCTCGCCGACGCACACGACAGGCGTGAGCCCGGCCGCGAGCGCACGCTGCGTCTTCGCCGCGACCGTCTCGCTGCGCTCGCCGTGATACGCGCGACGCTCCGAGTGCCCGACGATCGCATAGCGCGCGCCGAATTCCGCGACCATCGCCGCGGCAACCTCGCCCGTGTACGCACCCTGTTCGTGCGCGGACACGTCCTGCGCGCCCCAGGCGACGCGGCCGCCGTCGAGCTGGCCCTGAACCTGCGCGAGATACGGGAACGGCACGCACACGCCGATCGCCGTTTCCGCCGGCACCGAATCTGCGCCCTGCACCACTTCGTTCAGCAATGCCTGGTTGCCGGCCAGCCGGCCGTGCATCTTCCAGTTGCCGATCACACGCTTTGTTCTCTGTTTCGACATCGTTTGTCTCGTCATCGACGGGCCGGAAACCGGCCGTCAGGTTTGATCCGGCGAAGCAAACCCGCGATTTTACTGCGCCGTGCAGGAACCGGTCAAACCGCGGATGTCAAGCGTCGCCATCAGGTGTTCGCACCCCAATCGAGCATGATCTTGCCGATATGCTCGCCGCTTTCCATCAGCGCATGCGCGTGCGCGGCTTCCGCGGCCGGCAGCACGCGGTAGATCACGGGCTTGATGCGGCCCTCGCCGATCAGCGGCCACACGCGCGCCTTCAGCTGCGCGGCGATGCGCGCCTTGAACTCCACCGGGCGCGGCCGCAGCGTCGAGCCGGTCACCGTCAGCCGGCGGCGCAGGATCTCGTTCAGGTTGATCTCGGCCTTCGCGCCGCCAAGCAGCGCGATCAGCACGAGGCGACCGCCGTCCGCGAGCGCGGAAAGCTCGCGCGGCACGTACGCGCCCGCGACCATGTCGAGAATCACGTCAACGCCACGATTGTGCGTCAGCGACTTCACGACTTCGACGAAATCCTCGGTCTTGTAGTTGATCGCGCGTTCAGCGCCGAGCGCCTCGCACGCGCGGCACTTGTCCGCATTGCCGGCCGTCGCGAACACGCGGAAACCGAGCGCATGCGCGATCTGGATCGCCGTCACGCCGATGCCGCTCGAGCCACCCTGCACGAGCAGCGTTTCCTGCGCACCGCCTTCGCCCGCGCCGAGTTGCGCGCGGTCGAACACGTTGCTCCACACCGTAAAGAACGTCTCCGGCAGCGACGCGGCCTCGATGTCGGTCAGGCCGTCCGGCACCGGCAGGCATTGCGGCAGCGGCGCGACCGCGTATTCCGCGTAGCCCCCGCCCGCGAGCAGTGCGCACACGCGGTCGCCCAGCTTCAGGCCGAACGGATTGAGCGCGGCATCGGACAGGTCGCCGCCGACGATCTCGCCCGCGACCTCGAGGCCCGGCAGGTCCGACGCGCCCGGCGGCGGCGCATACGCGCCCTTGCGCTGGAACACGTCCGGACGATTGACGCCGGACGCCGCCACCTTGATCAGCACTTCGCCGCGCTGCGGCTCGGGGCGCGGACGCTCGCCGAGCTTCAGGACGTCGGGGGCGCCGAATTCGGTAATTTCGATGGCTTTCATGTGCGTGGCTCCAGAAACGGGATCGGATTGCGCGCCGAATACGCGGCGCTGACAGCACGGGCGCGGCCGGCTTGCTGCTCGCACCTGCTGCGCGTTTACTGCGTGCGCCTGCTACGCGCGTGCCGATCCTACAGAAAAAACGGCCGGCGCGCTTTCGCGCTGCCGGCCGTTCGTACGTCCGCTCGCTTACTGCTGCGGCGGCGTATCCGATTGCGACGCTGCCTCGTTCAGCAGCGCCTTCGCCGACAGGCGCACGCGACCCTTCTCGTCCGTCTGGATCACCTTGACCTTGACCTGCTGGCCTTCCTTCAGGTAGTCGTTGATGTCCTTCACACGCTCGTTGACGATTTCCGAGATGTGCAGCAGGCCGTCCTTGCCCGGCAGCAGGTTCACGATCGCGCCGAAATCGAGCAGCTTCAGCACCGTGCCCTCGTACACCTGACCGACTTCGATCTCGGCCGTGATGTTCTCGATGCGCTTCTTCGCTTCGGCCATGCCTTCGCTGTTCGTGCTCGCGATCGTCACGACGCCGTCATCCGAGATGTCGATCGTCGTGCCGGTTTCTTCGGTCAGCGCGCGGATCACCGAACCGCCCTTGCCGATCACGTCGCGGATCTTTTCCGGGTTGATCTTGATCGTGATCATGCGCGGCGCGAATTCCGACAGCTGCGTGTTCGCACCCGCCACTGCCGACGTCATCTTGCCGAGGATGTGCATGCGGCCTTCCTTCGCCTGCGCGAGCGCGACCTGCATGATTTCCTTCGTGATGCCCTGGATCTTGATGTCCATCTGCAGCGCGGTCACGCCTTGCTCGGTGCCCGCAACCTTGAAGTCCATGTCGCCGAGGTGATCTTCGTCGCCGAGGATGTCGGTCAGCACCGCGAACTTGTTGCCTTCGAGGATCAGGCCCATCGCGATGCCCGCGACGTGCGCCTTCATCGGCACGCCGGCGTCCATCAGCGCGAGGCAGCCGCCGCACACCGATGCCATCGACGACGAGCCGTTCGATTCGGTGATTTCCGACACGACGCGGATCGAGTAGCCGAATTCGTCAGCGCTCGGCAGGCACTTGACCAGCGCGCGCTTCGCGAGGCGGCCGTGGCCGATTTCGCGGCGCTTCGGCGAGCCGACGCGGCCCGTTTCGCCGGTCGCGAACGGGGGCATGTTGTAGTGGAGCATGAAGCGCTCGCGGTATTCGCCTTCGAGTGCGTCGATGATCTGCTCGTCACCCTTCGTGCCGAGCGTCGCGACGACGAGCGCCTGCGTCTCGCCACGCGTGAACAGCGCCGAGCCGTGGGTGCGCGGCAGCACGCCCGTGCGGATCTCGATCGGGCGCACGGTGCGCGTGTCGCGACCGTCGATGCGCGGCTCGCCGTTCAGGATCTGCGAACGGACGATCTTCGCCTCGATGTCGAACAGGACGTTGCCGACGGTGGCCTTGTCGGCCGCGGCCGTACCGGCCGCCTGCGCGTCTTCCTCGAGCTTCGCCGAAGTCGCCGCGTAGACTTCCTTCAGCTTCGTCGAGCGGGCCTGCTTGTCGCGGAGCTGGTAAGCGGCGAGCAGGTCGTTCTGCGCCAGCTCGGTCACGCGGGCAATCAGCGCCTCGTTCTTCGGCGCCGGCTGCCAGTCCCACTCGGGCTTGCCGCCTTCGCGCACCAGTTCGTGGATCGCGTCGATCGCCACCTGCATCTGCTCGTGGCCGAACACGACCGCGCCCAGCATCACGTCTTCCGACAACTGGTCGGCTTCCGACTCGACCATCAGCACCGCGCGCTCCGTACCCGCAACGACGAGATCGAGGCTCGACGCCTTGATCTGGTCACGCGTCGGGTTCAGCACGTAGGCATTGTCGATGTAGGCGACGCGGGCGGCACCGACCGGGCCGTTGAACGGCAGGCCCGACACGGCGAGCGCAGCCGACGCGCCGATCAGCGCCGGGATGTCCGCCGGGATTTCCGGGTTCACGGACAGCACGTGGATCACGACCTGCACTTCGTTGTAGAAGCCTTCCGGGAACAGCGGGCGCAGCGGACGGTCGATCAGGCGCGACGTCAGCGTCTCATGCTCCGACGGACGGCCTTCGCGGCGGAAGAAGCCGCCCGGGATCTTGCCGGCCGAGTAGGTCTTTTCGATGTAGTCGACGGTCAGCGGGAAGAAATCCTGGCCCGGCTTCGCCGACTTCGCGCCGACGACGGTCGCGAGCACGACGGTGTCTTCGACGTCGACGATCACGGCACCGCTTGCCTGGCGCGCGATTTCACCGGTTTCGAGGCGCACCTTGTGCTGGCCCCACTGGAATTCCTTCACGACCTTGTTGAACATGGACATGGTTGCTCCTTTCGATTCGTTCATAACATTCGCCGCGCCGGCAAACCGATGCGGCGGCGTCCCGGCCGATTCACCCGGAGCAAGGTGTGTTTTTTATGCCATTCCAGCGCAGCGCTCGCGCGAGCGGCGCGCTGGAATGACACAAATCCTGACCCCGGTATCGACCGTTCGGGCAGCCCGGCGCAAAATGGCCTGGCAGCCCGCGGTGCGCGTGACGCTACGCACCGCGCAAAAACAAAATGCCTGTATCAGCGCACTGACACAGGCATCTTGCTGACGGCAATCGCGCCGATTACTTACGCAGACCCAGCTTCTCGATCAGCGCGCGGTAACGGTCGGCATCCTTGCCCTTGAGGTAGTCGAGCAGCTTGCGGCGGCGGCTCACCATGCGCAGCAGGCCGCGGCGGCTGTGGTGATCCTTCGCGTGGGTCTTGAAGTGACCCGTCAGTTCAACGATGCGCGCGGTCAGCAGCGCGACCTGGACTTCGGGCGAACCCGTGTCATTGGTGCCACGGGCGAACTGAGCAACGACTTCCGACTTCTTGATATCTGCGACAGACATTTGATTTCCTTTCTAACTGAACAGGCGGACACGGAAGAATGGCCGTGCCGTGATTTACAACCTGACTTACAACCGGGCGGCATTGTAACACAAGTCTGCGCCATGCCGAACCGGTTTGTCACGGGCGCGTCATCGAGCAGGTGGACGGCATCTCCGTCTGTTGCGGCGGCACCGCCAGTGCCGTGCGAAAGCCGTAGCCGGAACCCTCGTTGTCGAAGCGCACGCCGGGCGCGCCGGCCTTGTCCATGTCGATCACGTAAAGGGGCTGGATCAGCTGATGGTCCTGCGCGCGCATCCGGGACGGATGGAAACCGTTGTCGAACGACAGCCCTTCGAGCGCGCGCGCAACCGCCACCGGATCGGCCGAACCCGTGCGGTTCATCGCGGCCGCGAGCATCTCGATCATCAGGCTCATCCGCAGCACCGGATAATCGTCCTGCGCGGACGGGAAACGGGTCCGGAACGCTCGGTAGAACGCATCCGACTTCGCGCCGCCCGCGTTCGGATGCCAGTCCGCGACGGCGACCACGCGCCCGACGCCCGCGTCGCCGAGCGCCGCCGGCGCGCCGAGACTGTTGCCGTAGAACGTGTAGAACTTCGCGTTCAGCCCCTGCTCGCGCGCGGCCTTCACGAGCAGCGTCAGGTCGTTGCCCCAGTTGCCCGTCACGACCGCGTCCGCGCCGCTCGCACGGATCTTCGCGACGTACGGCGCGAAATCCTTGATCCGCCCGATCGGATGGAACTCGTCGCCGACCACCGCGACGTCGGGCCGCCGCGCCGCCAGCGCCTGCCGCGCGAGCGTGCTGACGTCGTGGCCGAAGCTGTAGTCCTGGTTCAGCAGATAGACCTTGCGCAGCGCGCGGTCGCGCGCCATCACGTCGGCGAGCGCCGCCATCCGCATTCCCGCGTGCGCGTCGAAGCGGAAGTGCCAGAAGCTGCAGCGCGCGCCGGTCAGCGCCGGGTCGTCGGCCGAGTAATTGAGGAACAGCATCTGCGCGTCCGGATTGCGCGCGTTCTGCTTGTCCAGCGCCATGACGAGCGCGGTCGCGACCGCCGAGCTGTTGCCCTGCGCGACGAAGCCGATGTGCCGGTCCGCCGCCGCGCGCAGCTGGACCAGCGCCTCTTCGGGGCTGCCCTTGCTGTCGAGCACGACGAGCTCGAGCGGATGCACGCCGTCGCCAAGCTTCACGCCACCGGCCGCGTTGACCCGCTCGATGCCGAACCGCAGGTTGCGCTCGACCGCAGCGCCCGCGTTCGCGAACGGGCCGGACATCCCCTCGATCAGTGCGATCCGCACCGGCTCGCCCGCCGCGAACGCGGACGTCGCGAGCAGCCACCCTGCGCTCAATGCGAGCGCGCAACGCTTCCAGACCTGCATCGTTTTTCCCGCCCTCCCGAATCTGCGTGAGAAATCTGCGTGAGAAATTTGCGTGAGAAATTTACTTGAGACGCGCGGATCATAGGCTTGCCGGCCCCGTGCGGGCAAGCGCGCGGGCCCGCCGGCGATCCCGCACCGATTTTTTCGGGCCAATGTGCCGGCGTGCGCGGTCCGTGATACAACAACCGTATCCCCGTGTCTTCTGGAGAACCCCATGCGTATTCGTCTCCCGGTGCTGCTCGCCTGCACTGCGGCGCTCTTCGCCGGTTGCGCGCAGCCGTGGCAGCAATATCAGGCTGGCCAGGACCAGTCGGCGATCGTCGCACGCATGGGGCCGCCGCGCGAGATCTACGATCTGCCCGGCGGCGGCAAGCGCCTGATGTGGCCGACCCAGCCGATGGGCGAGGTCACGGTCGCAGCCGACGTCGACGGATCCGGCAAGATCGTCAACGTGCGCCAGGTGCTGCAGCCGAGCGAGTTCTATCGCGCGGAGATCGGCAAATGGACGAAGACCGACGTGCTCGTCAATTTCGGGCGCCCGGTCGAGACATCGTACTTCCCGCTGATGAAGCGCGAGGCGTGGACCTACCGCTACCTCGAGGACAACGTCTGGTACATGATGTACAGCTTCTACTTCGACAGCCAGGGCATCCTGCGGCTCACGCAGAAAACGCCCGACCCGCTGCACGATCCTGACCGCCGCAATCTGTTCTGAAATCGCGGCCGCATTGCGCCGGCCGCCAAATGAGCGGCCCACGAAAAACGCCCCGGGCAGCCGCGAGCCGCCCGGGGCGTTTTGATCGTGCGCGCTGCGCTTACGAGCGCTGCGGATTCACCTTGTCGTCCTTCGCGTGCAACTTGTTCAGCGCTGCGATGTAAGCCTTCGCGGACGCCGCGACGATGTCCGGATCGGTGCCGACGCCATTGACGATCCGCCCGCTCTTCGACAGGCGCACGGTCACTTCGCCCTGCGCCTGCGTGCCGGTCGTGATCGCGTTGACCGAGTACAGCAGCAGCTCGGAGCCGCTGCCGACTTCGCTTTCGATCGCATTGAGCGTCGCATCGACCGGGCCGTTGCCGCGCGCCTCGCCGGTCACTTCCTTGCCTTCGACCGCGAACACGACCTTCGCATGCGGCTGCTCACCCGTCTCCGAATGCTGCGCGAGCGACACGAACTTGAAGTGCTCCTGCTCGGCCGCTTGCGCCGCTTCCTCGGACACGATCGCGATGATGTCCTCGTCGAAGATCTCCGCCTTGCGGTCGGCCAGGTCCTTGAAGCGCATGAACGCGGCGTTCAGGTCGGCTTCGCTGTCGAGCGCGATGCCGAGCTCCTGCAGACGCTGCTTGAACGCATTGCGGCCCGACAGCTTGCCGAGCACGATCTTGTTCGCGGTCCAGCCCACGTCTTCCGCGCGCATGATCTCGTACGTGTCGCGCGCCTTCAGCACGCCGTCCTGGTGGATGCCCGACGCATGCGCGAACGCGTTCGCGCCGACCACCGCCTTGTTCGGCTGCACGACGAAACCGGTGATCTGCGACACGAGCTTCGACGTCGGCACGATCTGCGTCGTGTCGATGCCGACGTCGAGACCGAAGTAGTCCTTGCGGGTCTTCACCGCCATCACGATTTCCTCGAGCGACGTGTTGCCCGCGCGCTCGCCGAGACCGTTGATCGTGCATTCGACCTGGCGCGCACCGCCGATCTTCACGCCGGCGAGCGAGTTCGCGACCGCCATCCCGAGGTCGTTGTGGCAATGCACCGAGAAGATCGCCTTGTCCGAGTTCGGAATGCGCTCGCGCAGCGTCTTCACGAGGTTGCCGTACAGCTCCGGCACGCCGTAGCCGACCGTGTCGGCGATGTTGATCGTCGTCGCGCCTTCGGCGATCACGGCTTCCAGCACGCGGCACAGGAAGTCCATGTCGGAGCGGCTGCCGTCTTCCGGCGAGAATTCGACGTCGTCGGTGAACTTGCGCGCGAAGCGCACCGCGAGACGCGCCTGCTCGAACACCTGGTCGGGCGTCATCCGCAGCTTCTTCTCCATGTGCAGCGGCGACGTCGCGATGAACGTGTGGATCCGGAAGCTCTCGGCCGGCTTCAGCGCGTCGGCCGCGCGCTGGATGTCCTTGTCGTTGGCCCGCGCCAGCGAGCAGATCGTGCTGTCCTTCACGAGGCCCGCGATCGTGTGGATCGCGTCGAAATCGCCGTTCGAGCTGGCCGCGAAGCCAGCCTCGATCACGTCGACCTTCATCCGTTCGAGGTGCTTCGCGATCCGGATTTTCTCTTCCTTCGTCATCGACGCGCCGGGCGACTGCTCGCCGTCACGCAACGTCGTATCGAAAATGATCAGCTTGTCTGTCATGGGGGGCTCCAAGGCTCTTTGTTCGGGGGTACAACGAGACGGGTTTGCGCCACCGCTGGCGACGCTGAACGACAGACGAGCCTGGACGGGGGGCGAAAACGATCAGCGCGGCAGGCGCGCTAGCGCTAGCGCGCGTAGCGGCGCACCGGCTAGAAGGAGGGAGAGGCGGGAAAACGCAGTCATGCCGACGACTATAGCGGCATTCCGCGGGGCGCGCAATCGGACGACACCCGGACGACACGCGAAGCGCGCATCAAAAAAGGGGCAAATAAAAAACGGCGGCCCGCAGGCCGCCGCTCAGGCGCGCATTGCACGCAGCATTACGCGTCAATGCTCGCGCTGCGACGAGCGTGCCGGATTCGGGCGCCCGCGCACCGCCATGTAGGCCCAGAACACGTAGCCGGACAGCCCGTACAGCACGAACAGGCAGAACAGCATCAGCGGCGGATCGGACGACACCAGCACGAACGCGACGACGACCAGCAGGGTCGCCGCGAACGGCACGCGATGGCGCACGTCGAGCGCCTTGCCGCTGTAGAACGGCGCGTTCGACACCATCGTGACGCCGGCATAGATGGTCAGCACGAACGCCACCCACGGCAGCCAGCCGAGCTTCATCGGCACGCGGTTGTCGGTCGCGAGCCACACGAAGCCGGCGATCAGCGCCGCGGCGGCCGGGCTCGGCAGCCCCTGGAAGAAGCGCTTGTCGACGACGCCGATGTTCGTGTTGAAGCGCGCGAGACGCAGCGCGGCGCCCGAGCAGTAGACGAACGCGGCGAGCCAGCCCCAGCGGCCGAGATCCTTCAGCACCCATTCGTACATCACGAGCGCCGGCGCGACGCCGAACGACACCATGTCGGACAGGCTGTCGAACTGCTCGCCGAATGCGCTTTGCGTGTGCGTCATCCGTGCGACCCGCCCGTCCATCCCGTCGAGCACCATCGCCGCGAAGATCGCGATCGCGGCGATCTCGAAGCGCACGTTCATCGCCTGCACGACCGCGAAGAACCCGCAGAACAGCGCGGCGGTCGTGAATGCGTTCGGCAGCAGGTAGATGCCGCGCGTCCTCAGGAACTGCTGGCGCGCGACGCGGCGGCCTTCGAGCGGCGCGGGATCCGGCGTGATCGACTTGTTGCGGCGGAACGGCCGCGGCACCTGGGTGTTGCCGTTGCGCGGCCGGCGCGGTTTGAATGCGGCCATCGTGCGCCCCGCCGCTTACAGTTCCAGCTCGGCGAGGATCGTCGACGACGCGTAGACCTTCTCGCCGATCGACACCTTCGCGCGGCTGCCGAGCGGCAGGTACACGTCGACGCGCGAACCGAAGCGGATGAAGCCGTAGCGCTGGCCGCGCGACAGCGGCTCGCCGGCCCGCACGTAGCACAGGATGCGGCGCGCGACGAGGCCGGCGATCTGCACCGCGGTGACGGTCTTGCCGCTCGCCGTCTGGATCACGACCGCATTGCGCTCGTTCTCGGTCGACGCCTTGTCGATCGCCGCGTTCAGGAACGCGCCCGGGAAATACTCGACCTTGGTCACCGCGCCGTCGACCGGCGAACGCTGCGAGTGAACGTTGAAGACGTTCATGAACACGCTGATCTTCAGCGCTTCGCGGTTCGCGTACGGGTCCTGGGTGGTCTCGACCGCGACGATGCGGCCGTCGGCCGGGCACAGCACGGCGTTCTGCTGCGCCGGGATCGGGCGCTGCGGGTCGCGGAAGAACTGGACGACGAAGACGACCAGCAGCCAGAACGGCCACGCGAAGCCGAAGCCCCCGACGGCATGGATCAACAGCGCGACGACAGCTGCAATCGCGATGAACGGCCAGCCTTCGCGCGCGATGATCGGATGAGGATAGTTCATGGATTCGTTCTGTATTCGGTGAATTGCAAAGCCCGTAGCATAGCAAAAGCCGCCCGGGGCACTGCTGCCTTCGGACGGCTTTTTGATACCGACCCTCCACTCGAAGGGCCGGAACAGCACGCGGAGCTTAGTTCTTCGACTGGTCGACGAGCTTGTTCTTCGCGATCCACGGCATCATCGCGCGCAGCTTCGCACCGACCTGCTCGATCTGGTGCTCGGCCGTCAGGCGGCGGCGCGACTGCAGCGTCGGCGCGCCGGCCTTGTTCTCGAGGATGAAGCTCTTCGCGTATTCGCCGGTCTGGATGTCGGTCAGGCACTGCTTCATTGCCTTCTTCGTCTCTTCCGTGACGACACGCGGGCCCGTCACGTACTCGCCGTATTCGGCGTTGTTCGAGATCGAGTAGTTCATGTTCGCGATGCCGCCTTCGTAGATCAGATCGACGATCAGCTTCAGCTCGTGCAGGCACTCGAAGTACGCCATTTCCGGCGCGTAGCCTGCCTCGACCAGCGTCTCGAAGCCAGCCTTGATCAGCTCGACGGTACCGCCGCACAGCACGGCCTGCTCGCCGAACAGGTCGGTTTCGGTCTCTTCACGGAAGTTCGTTTCGATGATGCCGGCACGGCCGCCGCCGTTCGCCGCTGCGTACGACAGCGCGATGTCGCGTGCCG
The DNA here is from genome assembly GCF_053427725.1 of Burkholderia sp. PU8-34. Classification (NCBI taxonomy): domain Bacteria; kingdom Pseudomonadati; phylum Pseudomonadota; class Betaproteobacteria; order Burkholderiales; family Burkholderiaceae; genus Burkholderia; species Burkholderia sp. PU8-34. The sequence goes on along the minus strand of NZ_JBSAXC010000006.1, from coordinate 348,093 downwards.
CGCCCGACTTGTTCTGTGCAACCGCGATCAGGTGCGGCACGCCGCCACCTTGCGAGTACGTGCCGCGCACGGTGTGGCCCGGTGCCTTCGGCGCGATCATGATCACGTCGAGGTCCGCGCGCGGGATCACCTGGCCGTAGTGGACGTTGAAGCCGTGCGCGAATGCGAGCGCTGCGCCCTGCTTGATGTTCGCGTGCACTTCTTTCGCGTACACGTCGGCGATCTGCTCGTCCGGCAGCAGCATCATCACGACGTCGGCGCCCTTCACGGCTTCGGCGACTTCCTTCACCGCGAGGCCGGCGTTCTCGGCCTTGCTCCACGACGCGCCGCCCTTGCGCAGGCCGACCGTCACGTTCACGCCGCTGTCCTTCAGGTTCAGCGCATGTGCGTGGCCTTGCGAGCCGTAGCCGATGATCGTGACTTGCTTGCCCTTGATGAGGGAGAGATCGGCGTCTTTGTCGTAGAAAACGTTCATGATTGTTCCTTCGCTAATTCAGATATTCAAAAATTCGTTCGATTGAGTACTGCGGGCCGGGACATGACGGCGCACCCGGCGTGCCTCTCTGGCATCACACCTTCAGGATGCGCTCGCCGCGTCCGATGCCGGAGCTGCCGGTGCGCACGGTCTCGAGGATCGCGCTCGCGTCCAGCCCCTGGATGAATGCGTCGAGCTTGTCGCTCGCGCCCGTCAATTCGATCGTGTAGGTCTTTTCGGTCACGTCGATGATGCGGCCGCGGAAAATGTCCGACATCCGCTTCATTTCTTCGCGCTCCTTGCCCACTGCACGTACCTTGATCAGCATCAGCTCGCGTTCGATGTGTGCACCGTCGGTCAGGTCCACCACTTTCACCACCTCGATCAGGCGGTTCAGATGCTTCGTGATCTGTTCGATCACGTCGTCGGAGCCGATGGAAACGATGGTGAGCCGCGACAGCGATTGGTCTTCGGTCGGCGCCACCGTCAAGGTTTCGATGTTGTAGCCGCGTGCGGAGAACAGACCGACCACGCGCGACAGCGCGCCCGGTTCGTTTTCCAGCAGGACGGAAATGATGTGTCTCATGTTCGCTTCTTCCAGAATATGTCCGTGTCGATTAGCCTGCGCCGCGCACCGCCGCGTGCCGTGCCGCCCTTCGTGAAGGCGGCCGCCCGCGCACCGGGCGCGCGTCGCGCCGTTACAGGTCTTCCGATCCGAGCAGCATCTCGGTGATGCCCTTGCCGGCCTGGACCATCGGCCAGACGTTTTCGGTCGGATCGGTCTGGAAGTCGAGAAACACGGTGCGATCCTTCAGGCGCAGCGCTTCCTTCAGCGCCGGCTCGACGTCCGCAGTCTTTTCGATACGCATGCCGACGTGGCCGTATGCCTCGGCGAGCTTCACGAAATCCGGCAGCGCATCCATGTACGAATGCGAATAGCGCTTGCTGTATTCGATCTGCTGCCACTGGCGGACCATGCCGAGGTAGCGGTTGTTCAGCGAAATGATCTTCACCGGCGTGTCGTACTGCAGGCAGGTCGACAGCTCCTGGATGCACATCTGGATCGAGCCTTCGCCCGTGATGCACAGCACGTCGTCGTCCGGGTGCGCCATCTTGACGCCCATCGCCGCCGGCAGGCCGAAGCCCATCGTGCCGAGGCCGCCCGAATTGATCCAGCGGCGCGGCTTGTTGAAGCGGTAGAACTGCGCGGCCCACATCTGGTGCTGGCCGACGTCGGAACACACGAACGCGTTGCCGTCCGTCAGCTCCCACGCCTTCTCGACCACGTATTGCGGCTTGATGATCTCGCTTTCACGGTCGTACTTCAGGCAGTCCTTCGCACGCCACTCCTCGATGTCCTTCCACCATTGCGCGAGCGCCTCGGTGTCCGGGCCGTGCTCGGCCGTCTGCAGCTGCTCGATCAGCTCTTTCAGCACTTCCTTCACGTCGCCGACGATCGGGATATCGACCTTCACGCGCTTCGAGATCGACGACGGGTCGATGTCGATGTGGATGATCTTGCGCGGACGCGACGCGAAGTGCGCCGGGTCGCCGATCACGCGGTCGTCGAAGCGGGCGCCGATCGCGATCAGCACATCGCAGTGCTGCATTGCCATGTTCGCTTCGTAGGTGCCGTGCATGCCGAGCATGCCGAGGAACTTCTTGTCCGACGCGCGATAGCCGCCGAGGCCCATCAGCGTGTTGGTGACGGGGTAGCCGAGCAGGTCCGCGAACTGGTTCAGCTCGCGCGACGCGTCGGCGAGGATGATGCCGCCGCCGGTGTAGATATACGGGCGCTTCGCCGACAGCAGCAGCGACACGGCCTTGCGGATCTGGCCCGAGTGGCCTTTCGTGACCGGGTTGTACGAGCGCAGCGACACGCTCTTGACCGGCACGTACTCGCACGGCGTCTTCGAGATGTCCTTCGGGATGTCGATCAGCACCGGGCCCGGGCGGCCGGTGCGCGCGATGTAGAACGCCTTCTTGACGGTTTCCGCGAGTTCGCGCACGTCCTTCACGAGGAAGTTGTGCTTCACGCACGGACGCGTGATGCCGACCGTGTCGCACTCCTGGAACGCATCCTGGCCGATCGCCGCAGTCGGCACCTGGCCGCTGATCACGACCATCGGGATCGAATCCATATAGGCCGTCGCGATGCCGGTCACCGCGTTGGTGACGCCGGGGCCGGACGTCACGAGACAGACGCCGACATTGCCGGTGGAACGCGCATACGCGTCGGCTGCGTGCACGGCCGCCTGTTCATGGCGCACCAGCACGTGCTGAATCTTGTCCTGCTTGTACAGCTCGTCGTAGATGTAGAGTACCGAGCCGCCGGGGTAGCCCCAGATGAATTCGACGTTTTCGTCGGCCAGTGCCTTCATGAGCACGGTGGCGCCGATCGAGTCGCTATCGGGAGGGGAAAGGGGTTCCGACGTGGAGAATTCCGCGCTGGGCATGTTCATTTTGACCTTTCGAATTTTCGGCAAAAAATTGATCGGGTGCTCTCTGCCGGGCTTGTGGCTCGGGTTCAAGCGGCGCGTCCAGTTTGAAGGGCGGGCTTCTTGGGCCAGCCTCAAATGAGACCATCACTTATGTTGCGAACGGACGACGATAGCGGGTCGAGCGAACGCCGTCAAGTGAAATGTCCCGCAGCGCACCATCGACGCCCGGCCGCGCACGCGTCCCGCGGCTCGCGCGCAACGTGCCGATCCGGCCCCGGTGTCAAGCATCGCGAAAATTTGTTAGCATCCGCGGGTTTTACGAAATTTTTCGACCCCTCTTCACGCCGCAGTCCGCAGCGCATACCTTCACGGAATGGCATCAGACAAGGAACTCGCCGACTTTCTGGCGGGCGTCGAAAGGCGCGCGTTCAAGCAGGCCGCGTACGCGGTGCGCGACGACGACGCGTCGCTCGACATCGTGCAGGACGCGATGATCAAGCTGGCGGAAAAATACGGCGACCGCCCGGCCGCGGAGTTGCCGCTGCTGTTCCAGCGTATCCTGCAGAACACGATCCACGACTGGTTCCGCCGGCAGAAGGTGCGCAACACCTGGGTCACGCTTTTTTCGTCGCTCAACAATACGGACGACGAAGACTTCGACCCCCTCGAGACGCTCGAATCGGCGGACCATACGCCGGGCGTCGAGAGCAGCGAGCACCAGCTCGAACGGGAGCAGGTTCTGGCCCTGATCGACGAGGAAATCCAGAAGCTTCCGGCGCGTCAACGGGAAGCGTTCCTGATGCGTTATTGGGAAGATATGGATGTCGCCGAGACTGCCGCCGCAATGGGGTGCTCCGAAGGCAGCGTCAAGACGCATTGCTCGCGAGCCACCCACACGCTGGCACACGCGCTCAAGGCCAAAGGAATCACGCTATGAGCTCCGCTCCCGAAAACCGAGAACTCGAATTCGCGCTGAAGGTGCGCCGCGCGCTCGACGAGCGTTCCGCCGCGCTGCCCGCCGCCACCACCGACCGGCTGGCTGCCGCCCGCCGGGCCGCGCTCGCGCGCAAGAAACCCGAGCCCGCGACGGCGCCGGTGTTCGTGCCCGCATTGGCCGGCGCGGCCGGTGCCTACGGGCCGGTCCGCACGCCTGCCCGCCCGCCGGCATCGTTCGCGCGCCGCCTGCTGCGCGCGTGGCCGCTCGCGCTGCTGCTCGCAGGGCTCGTCGGCATCGCGTACTGGGAAGACATGCAGCGCACCGCCGAGCTGGCCGATATCGATGCGGCGATGCTCAGCGACGACCTGCCGCTCAACGCCTATCTCGATCACGGGTTCAACGCGTATCTTTCGCACGCCCACTAAACCAATACGCAACGAGGGGACCGCACGGGTGAGTCAGAAACACGGCCTGGCCGTATTCTTCGGATGCGTGATCGCGATCGCCGTCGCCTACGTCGCCACGTATTCGCGCTTTCACCCGGAACCCGCGGCGGTCGCTGCCGCGACCGGCGCGCCCGCCATCGCGTCCGCCGCCATCGCGCTCTCCACCGATCTCGCGCCGCTCCCCGCGGCGAGCGGCCCGCTGTCGTGGGCACGCCTGTCGCCTGCGCAGCACGTCGCGCTCGCGCCGTTCGCCGACCAATGGGATTCGTTCAGCGACGCCCGCAAGCGGAAATGGCTGAAGATCGCGTCGCGCTTCCCGAAAATGACGCCTGATGCGCAGAAGCGCCTGCAGGAGCGCATGACCGAATGGGTCAAGATGACTCCCGATCAGCGCCGCGTCGCGCGCGAAAACTACCAGGTCGCGACCGGGCTGTCCGCGCAGGCGCGCGAGCGCGCGTGGAAGGCCTACCAGCAGCTGCCCGAGGAGCAGAAGGAGCGCCTCGCGGCCGCCGAGCGCCGCCGCCGGCCATCCGTCGTCAGCGCGCCGCCGACCGCCAAGAGCGACCGTGACGTCCGCCGCCTCGTCAACGCGCACGACCATCCGGCCAGCAACCCGAACGTTGTGTCGCAGCAGGCCGCGTCGAGCAGCGCCGGCGCGCCGCCGGCCGTCGCTTCGTCCACCGCCGGCAGCGCGCCGGCGCCGGCCGCGGTGACGCCCGTGTCGCCCGCCGACGCGCCGTCGTTGTTCAAGGGATCCTGAGCGGCCGTGCCGCACGCCCCCGCGCACCCGCCCGTGCTCACCGCCCCGCCGTCCGTCCGGCGGCGCCTCGCCGCGATGCTGTACGAGGGCGTGCTGCTGTTCGGCGTCGTGTTCTTCGCCGGCCTCGCGTTCAGCCTCGCGACCCGGCAGCGCAACGGCCTCGTCCATCACAACCTGCTTGCCGCGTGGATCGCACTCGTCGTCGGCGCGTACTTCGTCTGGTTCTGGACCCACGGCGGCCAGACGCTGCCGATGAAGACATGGCGCCTGCGGATCGAATCGGCCGCCGGCCGGCCGCTGACCGCCGCGCATGCGCTCGTGCGCTACGTGCTCGGCTGGCTGTGGTTCCTGCCCCCGCTCGCGCTGCATCCGCTCGCCGGACTGTCGGTGCCCGTCACGCTGGCGCTGGCCGGCGCGTGGATCGCCGTCTGGGCCGGTGCCGCGCGGCTGCACCCTGCGCGCCAGTTCGCGCACGACCTGCTCGCGCGCACCCGCATCGTCGCGCTGCCGCGCTGACCCCCGCATCGCCCGTGCCACGCGCACGCCGGCGGCCAGCGGTTTCGACGCTCGCAGACCGATCCGGCCCGCCGTGCCGCGGCACCTGAAAATTCGCCCCTGAACGCGGTTTGCACGCGGTAATAAGAACGTCTCGTGACTGTCATGGCACAGTCACGCCCGCATGGCGGAATGCCGGTAATGTCAACCGGCGCGAGTCATGCATGGGCCAGAAATCGTCTGCGACCTCCCTGTTTCGTCACCCTCTCGGCGCCCGCGCCGCCACCGCTTTCCTGTCCGGCCCGGCCGCGGCCGACGCCCTCGCCGCGCAAGACCCGCCTGCCGCGCACGCGAGGCAGCACGACGACCACGAACCGTCCGCCCATCGCTACCGCACCATCTGGCTGTCCGACATCCACCTCGGCTCGAGCGGCTGCCAGGCGCCGTACCTGCTCGACTTCCTGCGCCACAACGACTCGGAATACCTGTATCTCGTCGGCGACATCATCGACGGCTGGCAGCTGAAGAAAGGCTGGTACTGGCCGCAGGCGCACAACGACGTCGTGCAGAAGATCCTGCGCAAGGCGCGCAAGGGCACGCAGGTCGTCTACATCCCCGGCAACCACGACGAAGGCGCGCGGCAGTTCTGCGACCTCGCGTTCGGCGACATCCAGGTACGCGGCGAGGCATTCCACACGACGCTCGCGGGCAAGCGCCTGTGGATCGTGCACGGCGACCTGTTCGACGGCGTGATCCAACATGCGAAGTGGCTCGCCTATCTCGGCGACACGCTGTACACGCTGATCCTCGTGCTGAACCGCTGGTTCAACCGCATCCGCAGCCGCCTCGGCTTCCAGTACTGGTCGCTGTCGCAGTACCTGAAGCACCAGGTGAAGAACGCGGTCAACTTCATCTCGCAGTTCGAGACCGTGATGACCGACGAGGCACGCCGGCGCGGCTGCGACGGCGTCGTGTGCGGCCACATCCACAAGGCGGAGATCCGCGACATCGACGGCGTGCTGTACTGCAACGACGGCGACTGGGTCGAAAGCCTGTCCGCGCTCGTCGAAACGATGGAGGGCGAGCTGAAGGTCGTCTACTGGACGGTGATGCGCACGCCGTCCGAATCCGCATCGCGCAAGACCAAAGCCACCGCCTGACTCACACTTACAGGACACATGCCGCGATGAAGATCATGATCGTCACCGACGCGTGGGAACCGCAGGTCAACGGCGTCGTGCGCACGCTGAAGAGCACGACCCGCGAACTCTCCGCGCTCGGCCACCGCGTCGAACTGCTGACGCCGCAGGAATTCCGCACGGTGCCCTGCCCGACCTACCCGGAAATCCGCCTGTCGATCCTGCCGTACCGCAAGCTGCGCGCGCGGATCGACGCGTTCGCGCCCGATGCGCTGCACATCGCGACCGAAGGGCCGCTCGGCCTCGCCGCGCGCCGCTATGCGCGCGCGCGCAAGCTGCCGTTCACGACTGCGTATCACACGCGCTTCCCGGAATACGTGCAGGCCCGCTTCGGCATTCCGCTGGCCGCGACCTATCGCTTCCTGCACTGGTTCCACGGCCCGTCGCGCGCGGTGATGGCGCCGACCCCGGTCGTCAAGCACGACCTCGAGCAGTACGGCTTCACGAACGTCGTGCTGTGGACACGCGGCGTGGATCTCGATATCTTCCGTCCCATGGAATCCAAGGTCCTCAACACCGCCCGGCCGATCTTCCTGTACGTCGGGCGCGTCGCGATCGAAAAGAACGTCGAGGCGTTCCTGCGGCTCGACCTGCCCGGCTCGAAGTGGGTCGCGGGCGAAGGCCCCGCGCTCGCGGAACTGAAATCGCGCTATCCGGAAGCGAACTACCTCGGCGTGCTGTCGCAGGCCGAACTCGCGAAGGTGTACGCGGCCGCGGACGTGTTCGTGTTCCCGAGCCGCACCGACACGTTCGGCCTCGTGCTGCTCGAAGCGCTCGCATGCGGCACGCCGGTCGCCGCGTACCCGGTCACCGGGCCGATCGACGTGCTCGCCGACGGTACCGCGGGCGCGATGCACGAGGACCTGCAGGAGGCCTGCCTCGAAGCGCTGAAGATCGAGCGCACGACGGCCCGCGAGTGGGCCGAACGCTTCTCGTGGCGCGCGGCATCCGAACAGTTCGCATCGCATCTGCAGCCGCTGCCGAAGGACGCCTACACGACTCCCGAAGGTGCTGCCGTTTGAAACGAGACCCGCTGAAACGAGACCCGCACGACCGGACACTGTCTGCCGCCACACGCGCGCAACGGCACGCGCCGTTCGACGAGGACGACGCTGCGCATCACGCGGACGCGGGCCCGCACGAGCCGCTCGGCCCCGACGATCCGCTCGCGCCGCTGGCGCCGAACCCGTACAAGCGCAATCGCGGCCTCACGCGTGCCTGGTATGCGCTCAAGCATTCGCTGAACGGCTTCAAGGTGGCGATCCGCGAGGAAAGCGCGTTCCGCCAGGAGCTCACGCTCGCCGCGCTGATGCTGCCGATCGGCGCGTTCGCGCCGGTGCCGGCCGCGTCGCGCGCGCTGTTGATCGCGTCGGTGCTGCTGGTGCTGATCGTCGAGCTGCTGAACTCGAGCGTCGAGGCCGCGATCGACCGCATCTCGCTCGAGCGCCACGAGTTGTCGAAGCGCGCGAAGGATCTCGGCAGTGCGGCGGTGACGGTCGCCCTGTTCGCGTGCGTGACGACGTGGGGCTTCGTGCTCGGCCCGGTCGTCGCGCGCTGGCTCGGCTACTAGGCCAGGCCCCTTTCGCACCTTCAGCACCTTCAGCACCTTCAGCACCTTCAGCACCTTCAGCACCTTCAGCACCTTCAGCGCCTTCAGCGCCTTCAGCGCCTTCAGCGCCTTCAGCGCCTTCAGCGCGAACAGCCGCAGGCGTCCGATGCGGCAGCGCATCGTCGCCGGGTATGCCCCGATGCGGAAATGCACCCGGGCCGGCAAAACCCCGGTTTATAATCGTCCGCTAGACATAGAACAGTAACCCGCGCCGGACGAATCACGCAGCATCGATTGCAGCGCCCGCCAGTCCGGCACTCACAGGGCCGGACGACATGGAAGCGAAACCTCCCCGCCGCACGCGCGAACGGATTCTCGAGTTGTCGTTGAAACTCTTCAACGAGATCGGCGAACCGAACGTCACCACGACGACGATCGCCGAGGAAATGGAAATCAGTCCAGGCAACCTGTACTACCATTTCCGCAACAAGGACGACATCATCAACAGCATCTTCGCGCAGTTCGAGCAGGCGATCGAAAAGCGCCTGCGCTTTCCCGAAGATCACCGTCCGACAATCGACGAGACATGGTCGTACCTGCAGTACATGGCCGACTTCATGTGGACGTACCGCTTCCTGTATCGAGACCTCAACGACCTGCTCGCGCGCAACCGCACGCTCGAGACGCATTTCAAGCAGATCATCAGCCACAAGGTGCGCTTCGCGCGCGACATGTGCGAGCTGCTCGTCTCCGATGCCGAGATGGTCGCGACGCCCGCCGAGATCGAGGTGATCGCAACCAACATGGCCGTGATCTCGACCTACTGGCTGTCGTACCAGTACGTGATGCACCCGCGCAAGTACAACGACCAGGATGCGATCCGCGAGGAACTGCACCAGGTCAGCATGCACGTGATTTCCGTGATGGCGCCGTACCTGCGCGGCCGCTCGCGGCAGATCTTCGACGACCTCGCATCCGGCAAGCTGCCGAAGCGCGAGTTCTACGACTACCTGCCGCCGCGCGACGGTTCGCCGCGCGCAGCCGGCGGCGCGGCCACGGCGAAGGACGCGAAGCAATGAAGGCTGTATGCGTCTATTGCGGGTCGTCGCCCGGCGTGCGGCCCGTCTACGCGGAAGCCGCGCGCGCATTCGGCCGCGCGCTCGTCGCGGCGGATCTCACGCTGGTCTATGGCGGCGGCCGCGTCGGGCTGATGGGCACGATCGCCGACGAAGTGATGGCGGCCGGCGGCCGTGCCGTCGGCGTGATCCCCGAACTGCTCGTCGACAAGGAAGTCGGCCACACGGGCCTGTCGGAACTGCACGTCGTGCCCGACATGCATCACCGCAAGAAGATGATGGCCGACCTCGCCGACGGGTTCGTCGCAATGCCCGGCGGCGCCGGCACGCTCGAGGAGTTCTTCGAGGTCTACACGTGGGCGCAGCTCGGCTATCACCGCAAGCCGGTCGCGCTCTACAACATCGATGCGTTCTACGATCCGCTGATCGCGCTGCTCAGGCATACGGTCGACGAAGGCTTCATGCGGCCGGCCTATTTCGATGCACTGTGCATCGACGCCGACCCGACTGCGCTGATCGAACGCCTGCGCCGCTACCAGCCGCCCGCGCGCGACAAGTGGGCGCCCGACGAAACGGAATGATCGCGCCCCGTGCGATGACCGAACCGTCCGAACGCAAAGTCGTCCTCATCACCGGCGCGAGCCGCGGCATCGGCCGTGCGACCGCCGTGCTCGCGGCCGCGCGCGGCTGGGACGTCGGCATCAACTACGCGCGCGATGCGGCGGCGGCGCTCGCGACGGCCGATGCCGTGCGCAGCGCGGGCGGCCGCGCCTGCGTCGTGGCAGGCGACGTATCGAACGAAGCGGACGTCATCGCGATGTTCGACACCGTCACTGCGACGCTCGGCCGGCTCGACGCGCTCGTTAGCAACGCGGGCATCGTCGCACCGTCGCTGCCGCTCGCCGACATGCCGCTCGAGCGGCTGCAGCGGATGTTCGACACGAACGTGCTCGGCGCGTACCTGTGCGCGCGGGAAGCCGCGCGCCGCCTGTCGACCGATCGCGGCGGCCGCGGCGGCGCGATCGTCAACGTGTCGTCGATCGCCGCGCGGCTCGGCTCGCCGAACGAATACGTCGACTATGCAGGCTCGAAGGGTGCGGTCGATGCGCTGACGATCGGCCTCGCGAAGGAGCTCGGCCCGCACGGCGTGCGCGTCAATGCAGTGCGGCCGGGCCTGATCGAGACCGAGATCCATGCAAGCGGCGGCCAGCCGGGGCGCGCCGCCCGCCTCGGCGCGCAGACGCCGCTCGGCCGCGCGGGCGAAGCGCATGAAATTGCCGAGGCGATCGTCTGGCTGCTCAGCGACGCCGCGTCGTACACGACGGGCGCGCTCCTCGACGTCGGCGGCGGCCGGTAACCCGGCCGTTTCCGCCCAAAGTGTTGCATCCGAGCAACACTTGATCAAGCCACCACAAATCTCCACAATTCCGCGACAGTTTTCGTAAACACCCGTAACAAATCCGTGATTTACTAGCGGCCATCGTTCACGACAGCCGGCGCCGCCGCCTGTCCTCCGCCGCCGAAGTGTGGCCCCCAATCGGCCTGGCCCATGCCGTCCGGCCGGCGTGACCAGAGATCTTTTCCATGCAGGGAACCGCAGCGCCCAGCCGGCGACGCACGTCCGTGCCCGCCACGGCTCAGCACGTCCATTCGAGCACCGAAGCCGCCCTTTCCGCCTCCCTTCGTGCCGGCGGCACGCCTGCCGCGGCCGGCGCCGCCGCGGCGACGCCTGCGCGCAGCCGCGCCGAGCGGCTCGGCTGGCGCGTCTGGCTGCTGGTCGCCGCCGTGCTCTGCGCGTACGTGCTGCCCGGCGTGCTCGGTCACGACCCGTGGAAACAGGACGAAACCTATACGTTCGGGATCATCCAGCACATGCTCGAGACCGGCGATTTCGTCGTGCCCACCAATGCCGGCCAGCCGTTCATGGAAAAGCCGCCGCTCTACGCGTGGGTCGCGACGAGCCTCGCATGGCTGCTGCAGCGCGTGCTGCCGCTGCACGACGCGGCGCGGCTCGCGAGCGCGCTGTTCGCCGTGCTCGCGTTCGGCTTCACGGCCCGCGCGGCGCGCATTGCGAGCGGCGCGGCCGGCTGGTTCGACGCGAAGGTGATCGGGCCGGTCGCGCTGTGCGCGAGCAGCCTCGTCGTGATCAAGCACGTACACGACATGATGACGGACGTCGCGCTGTTCGCCGGCACGGCGATCGGCTTTTGCGGCCTGCTCGAACTCGTGATCCTGCACCGGGCCCGCGCACGACAGGTGCAGCTCGGGCTGCCGGCGCAGCCGCTGAACCGCTGGGCCGCGCCGATGTTCGGCGCAGGCGTCGGCATCGCGCTGATGACGAAGGGACTGTTCGTGCCGCTCGTGTTCGCGGCCACGCTCGTCGCCGTGCTGGTGTTGTACCCCGCCTGCCGTACCCGTGCGTTCGCGCGCGCGCTCGGCGTCGCCGCGCTCGTGTTCGCGCCGTTCGCGATCATCTGGCCGACGGCGCTGTTCCTGCGCTCGGAGACGCTGTTTCTCGCATGGTTCTGGGATAACAACTTCGGCCGCTTCTTCGGCTTCTCCGTGCCCGAGCTCGGCGCCGAAAACGACAAGCCGCTGTACATCCTGCGCGTATTCCTGACCGTCGGCTTCCCGGTCGCGCCGCTCGCGATCGTTGCGCTCGCGCGCGGCGCATGGCGCGACTGGCGCGCGCCGCGCATCGCGCTGCCGGTCGTGTTTGCCGGTGTCGGGCTGCTCGTGCTGCAGATGTCCGCGACGTCGCGCCAGCTCTACATCCTGCCGTTCATCGCGCCGCTCGCGCTGGTCGCCGCGCAGGCAATCGACCGCCTGCCGCGCGCGCTGCACACCGGCTGGGACTACCTGAGCCGCGCACTGTTCGGCACCTTCATCGTGCTCGCGTGGACGATCTGGTCGGTGATGGCCGATCCGGCCGCGTCTCGTGCGCGGCTCGCGCCGCTCGGCCGCTGGCTGCCGCTCGACTGGACGCTGCCGATCGAACCCGGCTTCGTGCTCGGCGCGCTCGCGCTGACGATCGGCTGGCTCTGGCTGCTGCCGACGCTGCGCACGACGGGCCGCTGGCGCGGCGCGTTGTCGTGGGCCGCGGGTGCACTCGTCGCGTGGGGACTCGTCTATACGCTGCTGCTGCCGTGGCTCGATGTCGCGAAGAGCTATCGCTCGGTGTTCGACGACCTGAACACGCACCTCGCGCTCGAATGGAACGACGGCGACTGCATGGCGAGCCTCCACGGGCTCGGCGAATCGGAAGCGCCGATGCTGTACTACTTCTCCGGCATCCAGCACACGCCGATCTCGAATGCGAAGACGACGCGCTGCACGTGGATGATCGTCCAGGGCGTGCGCGCGGTCGACCCGAAGCCCGGCAGCGAATGGCAGCTGTTCTGGTCGGGCGCGCGCCCCGGCGACGACGAGGAATTGCTGCGCGTGTACATGCGCACGCCCGAGCAGCACCTGCATTGACCGATCGCGCGTGGCGGCGCGGCGCACGCTGAACCAACCGCTGAACCAACCGCTGGACCACCGGCCGGACAGCCGGCTGAAACGCCCGGACGGTGCTCAGAACGACGAACCGGGCTCGCGCAGAAACACGGCCTCGTCGTCGGTCGACGTGCGTCCGAGAATCGCGTTCCGGTGCGGGAACCGGCCGAAGCGCTCGATCACCGCCGCATGCCGCAGCGCGAAGTCGTGATAACTCGCGCACTCCGCCTCGTCCCGAATGCCTTCGCATAGCCGCACGGCCTCGCGCTGGCTGTCCGGCGACTCGTCGTGCTCGAACGGCAGATACGCGAACGCGCGGTGCTGCCCGCTCGGCAGCCTGGCGTCCCCGCCCGCGGCGACGAGCTGGCGAGCGAGCGCAAGCGCCTTCGGGTCTGCGGCGAACGCGCGCGGCGTGCCGCGATGGATGTTGCGCGAAAACTGGTCGAGCACGACGATCAACGCGAGTATGCCGAGCGGCGATGCGGCCCAGTGGTCGCACGCACCGTTGCAGGCCGCGTCGAGCAACGCGCCGTAGCGCTCGCGCAGCTCGGCATCGAGCGCCGCGCCGCCGTTGAACCACATCTTGCGCTCGCGGCCGAATTCCGCCGAGCCCGGCACGCCGAACCAGAAATCCAGCACCTCGCGTGCCCGCGGATCGAGCGCCGCGTCATCGTTGATCGCGTGATTGACCGTCATGCAAGCTCCAGCACGAGGCGCCGCGTGCGCGCGCTCTTCTTTTCGAGTTTCGCGACCCGCAGGCCGCCGATTTCCGCCGTGTTGCGCACGTGCGTGCCGCCGCACGGCTGCAGGTCGACGCCGTCGATCCGCAGCAGCCTTACGCGGCCAAGGCCCATCGGCGGCTTCACGCTCATCGTGCGCACGAGCTCGGGCCGCGCGGCCATCTCGTCGTCGGTGATCCATTCGGTCGTGACCGGATGCGCGCCGCCGATCAGCTCGGCCAGCCGCCGCTCGACGTCGTCGCGGTCGATCGGCTCGGCCGTCGCGAAATCGAGCCGGACATAGTCCGCCGTCACGCTGCAGCCGTCGACCGGATACGGCAACACCGCGCACGTCAGGTGCGCTGCCGTGTGCAGCCGCATGTGCCGGTAGCGGCGCACCCAGTCGATCTCCGCGACGATCCGCGCGCCGGGCGCAAGCGCCACGATGCCCGCATCCTGCCCCGGCGCCGGCACGTGCACCGCGTCGTCGGGCGTCGCGCCGTCGAACTTCGCCTTGCGCGTATCGGCGATCGCGATCGATGTGCCGTCCGGCAGCTTCAGCACGCCGCTGTCGCCGGCCTGGCCGCCGCCGAGCGGATAGAACACCGTGCGGTCGAGCCGGATGCCGTCGTCGTCGACCGCCGTGACGACCGCATCGCAGTGGGCCAGGTACGCGTTTTCCCGAAACAATGCATGGGTCGTCATCGGAGCACTCTCGTCGTGAAGGGGAACGACCAGTGTCGCGCCCGGCTGCGCCGCCGGCCAGACGCACTGCGAACGGCAGTCGGGCAGCGGCGTACTGTTGGATCAACCGGGCCGGTTGAGGGGTGGATCAACCGGGCCGGTTGTGCGGTCGATCAACCTGGCCGGTTGCGCATCCAGTCGGCCGTTTCGTAGAACGAGTGCATCAGACGCTCGCGCAGCGGCTCGGGCAGGCCGACGTCCTCCATCGCCCACGCCATGCAGCGCAGCCACTGGTCGCGCTCGACCGACGCGATCGGGAACGGCAGGTGCCGCGCGCGCAGGCGCGGATGGCCAAAGCGGCTGATGTAGTGGTCCGGCCCGCCGAGCCAGCCACACAGGAACCAGAACAGCTTGTCGCGCGAACCGTCGAGCGACGCCGGATGCACCGCGCGGATCTGCGCGAACTCCGGCTCGAGGTCCATCAGGTCGTAGAAGCGGTCCACCATCTCGCGCACGCGGCCTTCGCCGCCCACGAGTTCGAACGCCGTCGGCTGCGACGGCGCGTCATCATTCACATCAGTCATACCGATAGTCGAAAATCAGGGTCTTCAGGGCCGCCGCCGACGCTCACGCGTCGCGCAGCGACTGCAGCGCGGGACGCCGCAGCACATTATGCAGGCTCAGCCAGCCGGCTGCACTCGTGCACGCCACGCCGGCCGCGATGCCGGCCGGCACGAGCCACGGATCGACCGCGAGCCGGAAATCGAACACGCGCGACGCGAGCACCCAGCCGACGCCGATTGCACCCGCCGCGGCGAGCGTGCCGGCGAGCACGCCGACGACGACGAATTCGGCGCGCTGCACCGCATTGACCTGCGCGCGCGACGCGCCGAGCGCGCGCAACAGCGCCGCTTCCGTCACCCGCTCGTCGCGCGAGCCCGCGAGCGCCGTATAGAGCACCAGCACGCCGGCCGCGAGCGTGAACGCGAACAGGAACTGCACCGCGCCGACCACCTGCAGCATCATCCGCTGCAATTGCGCGAGGATCGGCGCCACGTCGATCGCGGTCAGGTTCGGATAGCGCGCAATCAGCGGATCGAGCAGCGCCGCGCGCTCGGCCGGCAGGTGGAAGCTCGTCAGGTAGATCGCGGGGAAATCCTGCAGCACCGCCGGCGGCATCAGCACGAAGAAGTTGACGCGGAACGTGTTCCAGTCGAGCTTGCGCACGCTCGTGACCGGCGCCTCGACCGGCAGCCCCGTCACGTCGAAGCGCAGCACGTCGCCGGGCTTCACGTCGAGCATCTTCGCGAGCCCCGCTTCGATCGAGATCTGCGGCGTCGCCGACGTGCCGAACCAGTCGCCGGCCGTGACCCGGTTGTCGGGCGGCAGCTCGGCCGTATACGACAGGTTGAATTCGCGGTCGACGAGCCGGCGCGCGTCGTCGGACGCATACGCATCGGGATTCACCGGCTTGCCGTTGATCGCGACGAGCCGGCCGCGCACCATCGGCGCGGGCTCCGCGTCGCGCACGCCGTGCACGGCGAGATACGCGGCGACGTCCGCGCGCTGGTCCGGCTGGATGTCGATCAGGAACTGGTTCGGCGCATCGGGCGGCATCGACTGCCGCCAGCCGTCGACGAGGTCGTTGCGCGTGATCGCGATCAGCAGCAGGCACATCAGGCCGAGCGCGAGCGCGGTGATCTGCAGCGCGCTCGCGGTGCCGCGCCGGTGCAGCGACGCGAGCGCATAACGCCAGCCGATGCCCGTCGCGACGCGCCCGTTGCGCACCGCGCGCGCCGCCGCGAACAGCACGAGCCGGACGATCAGCGCGAAGCCGACGAGCGCGCCCGCGAAGCCGCCCGCGACGATCAGCCCGAGTTTCAGGTTGCCGGCAGCCGCGATCAGGAGCCCCGCGAACAGCGCAATGCCGACCGCGTAAGCGGCCCACGCGATGCGCGCCGCATCGCCCCACTCGCGCCGCAGCACGCGCACCGGCGGCACGCGCGTCAGCGGCGCGAGCGGCGGCAGCGCGAAGCCGAGCAGCAGCACCAGCGCGGCACCGATGCCGACGAGCGCCGGCCACACGGTCGGCGGCGGCAGCACGACGTCGATCAGGCTGCCGAGCGACGCGAGCAGCAGCCAGTGGCCGCCGTAGCCGAGCAGCGCGCCCGCCACGCCGCCCGCGATGCCGATCCCGGCGAACTCGAGCGCGAACAGCGCGCCGAGCGTGCGACGGCTGACGCCGAGGCAGCGCATCGTCGCGCAGCCGTCGAGGTGCCGACGCATGTAGCGCTGCGCGGCCATCGCGATCGCGACCGCCGCGAGCAGCGCGGTCAGCAGCGCGACGAGCGTCAGGAAATGGCGCGCGCGGTCGAGCGTCTGCCGCACTTGCGGCTGCCCTTCCTGCAGCGATTCGAGGCCGACGCCACGCAGCTTGCCGCCGTCGACGCGCGCATGCGCATACGTCTCGAAGCGCGCGACCGCCTGGTCGCCGCCGGCCACCAGCAGCCGGTAGGTGACGCGGCTGCCGTAGCCGGTCAGCCCGGTCGCCGCCAGCTCGTCCGCGCGCATCATCAGCCGCGGCGAGAAATTCACGAACGAGAAGCCGCGATCGAGCTCGCGGGAGATCGACGCTGCGACCGTGAACGTGCGCAGCCCGACGCGCACGGTGTCGCCGATCTTCAGGTGCAGCGCATCGAGCAGCGCCGGGTCGGCCCACACGGTGCCGGGCACAGGAATCGCCTCCGCCTTGCGCGCGCGAGCACCGTCGGCCGGCACGATCTCGACCGCGCCGCGCAGCGGATACCCCGGCGACACGGCCTTCACGGCCGCGAGCCGCGCGGGCGGCGCATCGCCGGTCGCTTCGCCGACGGTCGAGCTGATCATGCTGGGGAAGATCGCGGTGGTCGCGGTGCGCAGGCCGAGCGCGCGTGCCTGTCCGGCGAACGACGCGTCGACGGGGTGATCCGAGCGCACGACGAAATCGGCGCCGAGCATCTGCCGCGCATCGCGCTCGAGCCCCTGACGCAGCCGGTCGGCGAGAAAGCCGACGCTCGTCAGCGCCGCGACCGCCAGCACCAGCGCGAGCACGAGCAGCGTCAGCTCGCCCGCGCGCCAGTCGCGCCCGGTCATCCGCGCGGCCTGCCCGATCAGGTCGGCCCAGCCGAACCGCCCGGCGTGCGCGGGCCCGCTACCGTCGCGCGCGGCGACGGCAGACTGCGCCCCGGACGGCCGCCCCGCGGATGGCCGCCCCGCGGATCGCCGCCCGTTCAATCCCGCTTGCTCCCGATCGAGTTGAGCCGCGTCACCATGTGGTTCGCCATCCCGCGGAAGCCGCCCGATACGCCGCGCCACAGCCGCGGCACCGCCCACACCGAGGCGGCGATGAACGCTGCCAGCAGCACGAGAAACAGCAGCGGCACGAAGAACGCGAGCGCGAGCCCGCCGAACACGAGGCCGTCCTCGGTCGACGACGCGATCCAGTTCGAGATCGGTTCGGGCGACAGGTTGATGAGCGCGCGCGTGCCGGCCTTCGTGATGTGTGCGGCGCCGGCGAGCGAGCCGCCCGCGAGCCCCGCAATTGCGAGCACGGTCGGATCGGCGTGGCCGAGCGCACCAGCCGCGAGCACGGCGCCTGCGGGAATGCGGATGAATGTATGCACCGCATCCCACAGCGAATCGAAGGCGGGAATCTTGTCGGCGAGGAATTCGGTGATCGCGAGCACGGCTGCGGCGCCGATCACCCACGGCGACGTGAGCACCGCGAGCGTATCGGGAAGATGGAGCCAGCCGGCGCGCGCCAGCACGCCTGCGATCAGCACCGTCAGGTACAGGCGCAGGCCGCTCGCCCACGCCAGCCCCGCGCCGAGCGAAATGGCTTCGATCATGGCCCTCTCCTTGCACTTTCCGTGCGTGTTGCCGATCGATCAGAATGGCCGGCCCCGCGCGGCGCGTGGCGGCCGGCGGCGCATGCCGGGTCGCGCTCGGCGCGCGACAACGCGGCATTCAGGCTCGAATGCGTTCCATTATAGACAGGGAAGCCGGCCGTCCGGCGCAAATCCCCGTTGCGGAGAACCCTCAGGCGGCCGACGACAGCTTGAGGCCGATCAGGCCGACGACGATCAGCGATGCGCTCGCGAGCCGGGCGATGGTCAGCGCCTCGCCCATCATCACGATGCCGAACACGAAAGCGCCGACCGCGCCGATGCCGGTCCAGACCGCATACGCGGTGCCGAGCGGCAACTGACGCATCGCGACCGCGAGCAGCCCGAAGCTGGCCAGCGCCGTCACGATCGTAAACACCGACGGCCCGAGCCGCGTAAAGCCTTCAGACGATTTCATGCCGGCCGCCCAGGCCACTTCCAGCAAACCGGCGATCAACAACAATCCCCACGCCATCTCGACGCGCTCCATGGATCGGATGGGGCCGTCCCCGTTGAAACGAATGACCCGGGGTCGTCCCCGGGCGGCGCCGAGTATAACAAACGGCTTACAACCGTGCAGGCTGCGGCGGCGGAACCCGCGGCAGTAGCCGGGAGGCCGAGCGCTGAGCGGTCAGTGCGACACGCGTTTCGGCTTGCCGGCTCCAACGCAGCGGTCGTCGCGGTACATCGCCCATTCCTCGCACACGCGGCCGTCCTTGAACACGCACATGCCGACGTCGCCTTGCGGCGTGTTGCGGATCACGTGGCGGCCGCCGAGCTTCACGCAGTTCACCGACGCCGGATTCGCGAGCGCCACCTTCGGCGGCTGCGGCTGCTGCCCGGGCGGCAGCGGTTGCGCGCACACGCCGGACACGGCGAGCACCAGCGCACAGGAGATGGCCAGTCGGGCAAGCATCGTACGCTCCTCGTTCCGTTCGCAGAACGGCCAGCATAACGGGGAATCCGCGGCGGGTGTGCGATGAATGGCGGCCGCGCGACACGCCGCGCCGCCGCCCTGCCCGCGCGCGGCCCGCCTCACGCGGCGCCGACGAGCCGGTAGCCGACACCCGTCTCGGTGATGATGTACTCGGGCTGCGCGGGGTCGCGCTCGAGCTTCTGGCGCAGGTGCGCCATGTAGATGCGCAGGTAGTGATGGCTCTCGACGTGCGACGGCCCCCATACGTCGCGCAGCAGCTGACGGTGCGTGAGCACGCGGCCCGCGTGGCGCACGAGCGTCGCGAGCAGCCGGTATTCGAGCGGCGTCAGGTGCACGATCTCGCCGTCGCGCCAGACCTGGCGCAGCGCGAGGTCGACCGACACCGTGCCGAAGCTCACCTTCGGCGACTCGTTCGCGCCGCCCTGGTTGCGCCGCCGCAACTGCGCGCGGATCCGCGCGCGCAGCTCCGACACGCCGAACGGCTTGGTCAGGTAGTCGTCGGCGCCGGCGTCGAGCGCGGCGACCTTCTCCTCCTCCTGCGTGCGCGCGGACAGCACGATCACGGGCACCTCGGACCAGCCGCGCAGCTCGCGGATCACGTCGAGGCCGTCGGTGTCCGGCAGGCCGAGATCGACGATCACGAGATCCGGCTTGCGCGTCGCCGCGTCGATGAGCCCCTGCTTGCCGGTCTCGGCCTCGAATACGGCGATGTCCTCCTCCTCGAGCGCGGCGCGCACGAAACGGCGGATCTGTTTTTCGTCCTCGATCAGGACGACGGTCAGGCTCGGTTCACTCATGGTCTGGCGGTGGCTCGGATGATCTGGGCGCGGACGGCAGCGCGTGCAGCGCCTCGGCTTCCTCTTCGGACATGGCGGGCGCCGCGGGCGGCGTCTCGACAGGCAGCGTGAACCAGAAGCGCGCGCCTGTCACGCGAGCGTCGGGTGCCGTGCGGTTGAGCGCGCCGATTCTACCGCCGTGCGCCTCGACGATCGCGCGGCAGATCGCGAGGCCGAGCCCGATGCCCGGCGTCGCCGATTCCTTCTCGCCGCGCGTGAACTTGTCGAAGATCCGCGTTTCCATGCCCGGCGGCAGGCCGGGGCCGTGATCGTCGACGTGCACGCGCACGAACGGCAGGCCGTCTTCGGTCACGCGTTCGGCGCCGATCTCGACCGGCGTGTCCGCCGGCGTGTATTTTGCGGCGTTCTCGAACAGGTTGGAAAAGAGGCGCTCCATCAGCACTGCGTCCATCTGCAGCAGCGGCAGGTCGGGCGGCAGCGCAACGCGCGCCGGATGTCGCGCGAGCACGCGCCGGCACGCGGCCAGCGCCGCGCCGACGGTTTCCTCGAGCAGCGACCACTGGCGCTTCAGCTGCAGGCTGCCCGCCTGCAGCCGCGCCATGTCGAGCAGGTTCGTGACGATGCCCGTCATCCGCAGCGCCTCGTCGTGGATCGCCTCGACGAGTTCGTCCTCGCGCGGCCCGTGCCGCGGCGCGGCCGCCGGATCGCCGCGCTGCGCGGCCGCACGCGCGTTCGCGAGCATCGACGAGAAGCCGACGATCGTCGTGAGCGGCGTGCGCAGGTCGTGCGAGATCGCCGACAACAGCGAGTTGCGCAGCCGCTCCGATTCCATGCTGACAAGCGCGTCGCGCGCGATCTCGACATAGTGCACGCGCTCGAGTGCGAGCGCGATCTGCGCGGCGAACGCATCGAGCATCCGCTGCTGTTCGGGCACTTCGAGCTCGCGCGGCTCCTTCGACACGACCGCAAGCACGCCGCGCGTGCGCATCGGCGCCTTCAGCGGCAGGTACAGCGCGGCCGTCGCGGGCAGCGTGTCGGTACCGTGGCCGGCCGGCTTCTGCTGGTCGTACACCCACTGGCCGACGTCGCTGTCGAGATCGGCGCCCGTCAGCGTGACGGCCGCGTCCGGCTCCTCGATCTTCTGCTGCACCTTGTCGGCGCTGTCGGGCAGCAGGATCGCGACGCGCGCGCGGAACACCTCGCTCACGTGGCGGCTGCCGATCTCGACGATCTGCTCGGTGGTCAGCGCCGCGGCCAGCTCGCGCGCCATCGCGTACATCGCGCCCGTGCGGCGCTCGCGGCGCTGCGCGACGCTCGCCTGGCGGGTCAGCGTCGACGTCAGGTGGCTGATCACGAGCGACGTCAGCAGCATCCCGAAGAACGTCAGCAGGTATTGCGTGTCGCTGACCGAGAACGACATGCGCGGCGGCACGAAGAAGAAATCGAACGCGGCCACCGACAGGAACGACTGCAGCACGCCCGGCCCGCGCCCGAGGCGCACCGCCGAGAACACGACGCCGAGCAGGTACAGCATCACGAGGTTGGTCAGGTCGAGCCGCTCGGACACGACGCTCGCGACCACGGTGATCGCCGCGCAAATCGCGGCCGCGTATGCGTAATGGCGCGGCGGCGACCGATGGCCGCCGAGGCTCGCGAACGCGTCGCGCCAGTCGCGCGCGCGCGCGTCGAGGGGCGCTGCGCGCACCTCGTCGCTCGCCGACGCGCGGATCAGCATCAGGTCGACGTCGCCCGCACGCTCGGCGAGCTTCTCGCCGAACGGCCGCGCGAACCAGCGCGCAAGCCCGGTCTTCTGCGAGCCGCCCGCGACGACCTTCGACACGTTGCGCACCTTCGCATAGCCGATCAGCGCGGCGACCGCGTCGCCACCGGCGAGCGTCGCCGTCTCCGCGCCGAGCTCGGCGGCGAGCTTCAGCGCGTTCAGCGTGCGCTCGCGTTGCGCGTCGGGCAGGCGCTGCAGCTTCGGCGTCTCCACGTAGACGGCGATCCAGTCGGCTTTCAGGCTCGCGGCGAGCCGTGCGGCCGCGCGCACGAGCGTCGGCGCCTCGGGGCCCGGCCCGACGCACACGAGCAGCCGCTCGCGCGCCTGCCAGATGCGCTGGATCGAGCGGTCGGCGCGGTATTCGCGCATCTGCGCGTCGACGCGGTCGGCGGTGCGCCGCAGCGCGAGCTCGCGCAGCGCGATCAGGTTGCCCTTGCGGAAGAAGTTGCGCACCGCGCGCTCGGCCTGCTGCGCGAGATAGACCTTGCCGTCGCGCATCCGAGCGAGCAGTTCCTCGGCCGGCAGGTCGACGAGCGTCACCTCGTCGGCCGCGTCGAACACGCGGTCCGGCACGGTTTCCCACACGCGGATGCCGGTGATCGCGCCGACCACGTCGTTCAGGCTCTCGAGATGCTGGACGTTGACGGTCGTATAGACGTCGATCCCCGCATCGAGCAGCTCGTACACGTCCTGCCAGCGCTTCAGGTGGCGTGCGCCCTGCACGTTCGAGTGGGCGAGCTCGTCGACGAGGATCAGCTCGGGCTTGCGCGCGAGCGCAGCGTCGAGATCGAATTCGGCCAGCTGGCGGCCACGATAGTCGATCCGCGTAAGCGGCAGTACGTCGAGGCCGTCGAGCAGCGCGGCGGTCTCGCTGCGGCCGTGGGTCTCGACGATGCCGACGACGACGTCGACGCCGTCCTGCTTGCGCTGGCGCGCGGCCTGCAGCATCGCGTAGGTCTTGCCGACACCGGCGGACGCGCCGAAGAAGATCTTGAGCTGGCCTCGCCGCTGTTTTTCTTCGTCACGCTGCAGCTTGTCGAGAAGTTGGTCGGGATCGGGGCGGTTCATGCGTGACGCGTGCAACGCGCGTGGGTAAGCGTGGGTACGAACATTGTTGATCCAAATCGCCACAAAAGGCAAAGACGGCGCAAGCGCGCCGCCGAGCCAAAACGCATCCCGCGCGGCGCCGTGCCGCGCGGGATGCCGGGTGCTGCGGGAGCCGTGTGTGCCCGCGCCTTGCTCAGTGCGCGGCCTGCGCCGCGTCCAGCGCGAGGTTCAGCTTCAGCACGTTCACGCGCGGCTCGCCGAGCACGCCGAACTGGCGCCCGCTCGTGTTCGCGGCGACGAGCTGCGCGACCGCGTCCGGCGACAGGTTGCGCGCCTTCGCGACGCGTTCGACCTGGTAGGCCGCCGCGGCCGGCGTGATCTCCGGATCGAGCCCGCTCGCGGACGCGGTCACGAGGTCGACCGGCACCGGCTTCGACATGTCGGTGCCCGCGTCGCGCAGCGCGGCGATGCGCGCCTTCACCTGGTCGGCGAGCGACGGGTTCAGCGGGCCGAGGTTCGAACCGCCGGAATTGGTCGCGTTGTACGGCATCGGCGACGTGGCCGACAGCCGGCCCCAGAAGTACTTCGGCGCGTCGAACTGCTGGCCGATCAGCGCGGAGCCGACCACCTTGCCGTCCTTCTCGATCAGGCTGCCGTTCGCCTGCGACGGGAACGCGGCCTGGCCGAACACGGTCATCACGGCCGGATAGGCCAGCCCCGTCACCGCGGTCAGCACGACAAAGATCACGATAAGCGGACGAATCAACGTTTTCATGGCGAATTTCCTCAAGCCCAGCCGAGCGCGGCGAGCGTCATGTCGATCAGCTTGATGAACGGGAACGGCAGCAGCACGCCGCCGAGGCCGTAGACCAGCAGGTTGCGGCGCAGCAGCGACGCTGCGCCGAGCGGACGGTACGTGACGCCCTTCAGCGCGAGCGGGATCAGCGCGATGATGATCAGCGCGTTGAAGATCACCGCCGACAGGATCGCGGACGCCGGCGAAGTCAGGTGCATGATGTCGAGCACCTTCAGCTGCGGATACGTGGTCACGAACGCGGCCGGAATGATCGCGAAGTACTTCGCGATGTCGTTCGCGATCGAGAACGTCGTCAGCGAGCCGCGCGTCATCAGCATCTGCTTGCCGATCTCGACGATCTCGATCAGCTTCGTCGGGTTCGAGTCGAGGTCGACCATGTTGCCCGCTTCCTTCGCCGCCTGCGTGCCGCTGTTCATCGCAACGGCCACGTCCGCCTGCGCGAGCGCCGGCGCATCGTTGGTGCCGTCACCCGTCATCGCGACGAGGCGCCCCGCTGCCTGATGCTCGCGGATCGTCGCGAGCTTCGTCTCCGGCGTTGCTTCCGCGAGGAAGTCGTCGACCCCCGCTTCCGCCGCGATCGCCGCCGCGGTCAGCCGGTTGTCGCCCGTCACCATCACGGTCTTGATGCCCATCTTGCGCAGTTCCGCGAAGCGCTCCTTGATGCCGCCCTTCACGATGTCCTTCAGCTCGATCACGCCGAGCACGCGCGCCGCCGCATCATGCATTTCGGCCACCACGAGCGGCGTGCTGCCGCGGCGTGCGACGTCGTCGACCGCCCGGCGCACTTCCTCGGGGAAGCGGCTGCCGTGCGTCTCGACATAGCGCTTGATCGCGTCGGCCGCGCCCTTGCGGATCTCGCGGCCGGGCATGTCGACGCCGGACATCCGCGTCTGCGCGCTGAACGACAGGAACACCGCATGGAGCGCCTGCATGTCGCGCTGGCGGATGTTGAAGCGCTCCTTCGCGAGCACGACGATGCTGCGGCCTTCCGGCGTCTCGTCGGCGAGCGACGACAGCTGCGCGGCGTCTGCAAGCATTTCCTCGGTCACGCCCGGCGCGGGCAGGAACGTCGACGCCTGGCGGTTGCCGAGCGTGATCGTGCCGGTCTTGTCGAGCAGCAGCACGTCGACGTCGCCCGCCGCTTCCACCGCGCGGCCCGACGTCGCGATCACGTTCGCCTGCATCATCCGGCTCATCCCGGCCACGCCGATCGCGGACAGCAGGCCACCGATCGTCGTCGGGATCAGGCATACGAGCAGCGCGACGAGCGCGGTGATCGTCACCACGTGGCCCGACTTCAGCGCTTGCACCGAGAAGATCGAGAACGGCAGCAGCGTCGCGGTGGCGAGCAGCATCACGATCGTCAGCGCGACGAGCAGGATCGTCAGCGCGATCTCGTTCGGCGTCTTCTTGCGCTTCGCGCCTTCGACCATCGCGATCATCCGGTCGAGGAACGCCTCGCCGGGGTTCGCGGTGACCTTCACGACGATCCAGTCGGACAGCACGCGCGTGCCGCCCGTCACCGACGAGAAGTCGCCGCCCGATTCGCGGATCACCGGTGCAGATTCGCCGGTGATCGCCGATTCGTCGACCGACGCGACGCCGTCCACCACCTCGCCGTCGGCCGGAATCACGTCCCCCGCTTCGACCAGCACGACATCGCCCTTGCGCAGGTCGGTCGCGGTCGTGATGCGGATCGGCGACTTCGGATGCGGCTCGTTGAGCTTCTTCGCCATCACGTCGCGCTTCGCGCTGCGCAGCGATGCGGCCTGCGCCTTCGAACGCCCCTCGGCGAGCGCCTCCGCGAAGTTCGCGAACAGCACCGTGAACCACAGCCACAGCGACACCGCGAGGATGAAGCCCGCAGGCGCCTCGGCCTGGCCGACGAGCGCGGCCACCCACAGGATCGTCGTCAGGATGCTGCCGACGTACACGCAGAACATCACCGGGTTGCGGAACTGCGTGCGCGGCGTAAGTTTCTTGAACGAGTCCACGATCGCCGGGCGCAGCAGCGCCGGATCGAACATGGACCGTGTTGCGGAATGTTGAGTCATTGCGATCTCTTCAATCTCTTCAATGCGAAGTCATGCAGGCGCGCATCACGCGCCCAGCCACATCATCAGGTGCTCGACACCCGGCCCGAGCGCGAGCGCGGGCACGTAGGTCAGCGCGCCGACCAGCAGCACCGTGCCGAGCAGCAGCACCACGAACAGCGGCCCGTGCGTCGGCAGCGTGCCGCTCGTCACGGCGATGCGCTTCTTCGCGGCGAGCGAGCCCGCGATCGCGAGCACCGGCACGATCGTGCCGAAGCGGCCGAACCACATCGCGATCGCCGTCAGCCAGTTGTAGAACGGCGTGCTGACGGTCAGACCGGCAAATGCGCTGCCGTTGTTGTTCGCGGCCGAGCTGAACGCGTACAGGATTTCCGAGAAGCCGTGCGGGCCCGGGTTCGCGATGCCGGCCTTGCCTGCATCGGCGAGCACGGCGATCGACGTGCCGACCAGCACGAGCAACGGCGTGAGCAGCACGACGATCGACACCATCTTCATCTCGTACGACTCGATCTTCTTGCCGACGTATTCCGGCGTGCGGCCGATCATCAGGCCGGCGACGAACACCGCGAGCAGCGCGAACACGAGCATCCCGTAGAGGCCCGAGCCGACCCCGCCGAATACCACTTCGCCGAGCTGGATCAGCAGCATCGGCACAAGGCCGCCGAGCGGCGTCAGCGAATCGTGCATCGTGTCCACCGCGCCGCACGACGCGGCCGTGGTCGCGACCGTGAAGATGCTGCTCTGCGCGATGCCGAAGCGGGTTTCCTTGCCTTCCATGTTGCCGCCCGACTGCAGCGCGCTCGCCGACTGGTCGACGCGCAGCGCGTTGAGCGTCGGGTTGCCGGCCTGCTCGGCGCTCACCTCGACGCCGACGGCGATCGCGAACGCGACCGTCATCGCCGCGAGCACGGCGATGCCCTGCCGGCGGTCGCCGACCATGCGGCCGAACACGAGACACAGTGCGGCCGGAATGATCAGGATCGCGAAGATCTGGATGTAGTTCGCGAACGGCGTCGGGTTCTCGTACGGGTGCGCGGAGTTCGCGTTGAAGAAGCCGCCACCGTTGGTGCCGAGCATCTTGATCGCTTCCTGCGACGCGACCGGGCCCATCGCGAGCGTCTGCTTCGTGAGCTGGGTCGGCACCGTCACCGGGTTGCCCTTGTCGTCCTTGACCGGGTTGCCCTGCGCATCGAGCTTCGGCGCGGCGTAGGTGGTCGTCTGCAGCGCCGGCACGTCCTCGTACGCCTTCATGTTCTGGATCGCGCCCTGGCTGATCAGCAGCGCCGCGATCACGGCCGACATCGGCACGAGCACGTACATCGTCACGCGCGTCAGGT
Source organism: Burkholderia sp. PU8-34 (assembly GCF_053427725.1). NCBI lineage: Bacteria > Pseudomonadati > Pseudomonadota > Betaproteobacteria > Burkholderiales > Burkholderiaceae > Burkholderia > Burkholderia sp. PU8-34. The sequence continues at coordinate 321,125 of NZ_JBSAXC010000006.1, read as the reverse complement.
CGACCCAGAAGTTGCCGATGGTCTGCGCGGTGTGCCGCGCGAAGCCGCGGATCAGCGCGATCACGACGATGATGCCGGTTGCCGCGGACAGGAAGTTCTGCACGGTGAGGCCGAGCATCTGCGTCAGGTAGCTGACCGTCTGCTCGGGCGTGTAGTCCTGCCAGTTCGTGTTGGTGACGAAGCTGACCGCCGTGTTGAATGCGCCGTCGACCGTCATCGCGCCGAACTGCTGCGGATTGCCGGGCAGCATGCCCTGCAAGCGCAGCAGCGCATACAGGAACAGCGCGCCGAGCGCATTGAACGCGATCGTCGCGATCGCGTATTGCTTCCAGTTCATTTCACGGCTGGCGTCGACGCCGGCGATGCGATACAGCACGCGTTCGAGCGGGCCGAACACACGCACGACGCGCGAGCTGCCGTCCATCACCGCGGTCAGATAGCGCGCGACCGGCACGGCCGCCGCCAGCAGCACGACGATGAACAGCAACGACTGGAACAGATTGTTCGCGTTCATTCGATGTCCTCCGCACGCAGCAGCGCATAGACGAGATACGCGAACAGCAAGGCGGTCGAAGCACCCGCCAACCACAGCATCCAGGTCATGCTCGCCCCCCGCGACCGTATTGCGCAAGCTTCTCGCAACCGGCGACCAAGCCAACGATCAGTGCCGTGAACAGCACCAGACCGCCGATGAAAACCGCATCCATTTTTGTGTGCTCCATCGTCGAAATCAGACGACTAGAACGTTATTGGAACGCGCGTAAAGGACGGGTCAAAGGTGTCGGGACGCGTGTAAAAAACGCGTAAACGGACTGGCGGGGACTGGCGGGGACGAGCGGCGCCGCAGCGCCGCCCGGGAGATCGCGTGCCGGCGCGTGGCCGGCGCGGCAGGGTCAGGGGATGAGGATCGTCGAGCCGGTGGTCTTGCGCGCCTCGAGATCGGCGTGCGCGCGTGCAACTTCCGCGAGCGGATAGCGCTGGTTGATGCTGGTCTTGACCTTGCCCGACAGGATCACGTCGAACAGTTCGGCGGCGGCCGCTTCGAGGTCCGCGCGCTTCGCGATGTACGAGAACAGCGTCGGCCGCGTGAAGAACAGCGAGCCGCGCGACGAGAATTCCTTCGAGTCGATCGGCGGCAGCGGGCCCGACGCGTTGCCGAAACTGACGAAATAGCCGAGCGGCGAAAGGCAGTCGAGCGAGCCGACGTAGGTATCCTTGCCGATCGAATCGTAGACGACCGGCACGCCCGCGCCGTTCGTGATCTCCTTCACGCGCTGCGTGAAGTTCTCGCGCGTGTAGACGATCGGGTAGTCGCAGCCGTGCGCCTTCGCGAGTTCGGCCTTCTCGTCCGAGCCGACCGTGCCGATCACGGTCGCGCCGAGCGCCTTCGCCCACTGGCACACGAGCAGGCCGACCCCGCCTGCCGCCGCATGGATCAGGATCGTGTCGCCGGCCTTCACCGGGTACGTGCGGCGCAGCAGGTAATGCGCGGTCAGGCCCTGCAGCATCACCGACGCCGCGTCGTCATAGCCGATCCCGTCCGGCAGCTTCACCAGGCGCTCGGCGGGCATCACGCGCTCCTGCGCGTACGCACCCGGCGGCTGCCCGCAATAGGCGACGCGATCGCCGGGCTTGAGCGAGGTGACGCCGGCGCCGACCGCCGTCACCTCGCCCGCCGCCTCCATCCCGAGGCCGCCCGGCAGCGGCTGCGGATAGAGACCCGTGCGGAAATACACGTCGATGTAGTTGAGCCCGACTGCGTGCTGCCGGATGCGGACCTCGCCCGCCTGCGGCTCGCCGACCTCGACGTCGACCCACTTCATCACGTCCGGGCCGCCGGCCTGGTCGTATCGGATTGCTTTCGGCATCGTTTCGCTCCTCGTCTTCGTGTTCTGTCAGGGGAAAGTTCGGGTCCGGCGACGCTGCGCGCCCTGCTCCGGCCTGATTCCGGGTGAGCCGCGCATCGCGACGCCCGATTCTCGCGCGTCGCGGCAATCCGTGCATTGCCCTGCAACCAGCAGGGGCAATTCAGGTGGCCGCCGCATTCCGGCGCCCCGCCTGGCCGGCGGCAGCCAGGCCGCTGCACCTGACCGGTTGCAGCGAACCGGTCGCAGCTAACCGGCCCCGCCTGGCCGACCCCGCCTAGGCGGCCGCGCCCAGCCGGCCCACCTGGCCGGCCCCACCTAGGCGGCCCCACCTAGCCGGCCGCACCTAGGCGGCCCCCGCCATCTTCCGCATCAGGTCGTCGAGCAGCATCCGCGCGGTCGCGACGTTGGTCGCGCACGGCACGTCGTGCACGTCGCACGCGCGCACGAGCGCGGTGATGTCCGGATCGTGCGGCTGCGCGGTCATCGGGTCGCGCAGGAACACGACGATGTCGACCCGGCCCTCGGCCAGCTCGGCGCCGATCTGCAGGTCGCCGCCGAGCGGCCCGGACAGCTTGCGCTCGACGTCGAGCCCGTGCGCGGCCGCGATGCGGCCGCCCGTCGTGCCGGTCGCGACCAGCCGGCAGTGCGCGAGCGTCGCGCGATATTCGCCCGCGAGCGCGACGATCTCGTCCTTCTTCGCGTCGTGCGCAATCAGTGCGATGCGGGGTGTGCTCATCTCCAGATCCTTCGTCGTTCAGGTTGTTGTCGTCAGCAGAAAGCAGGAAGCGCGGCACGAGCCGCGCCCGTGAGAACGTTCCCGTTGAAAAGTGCCCGTTAAAACGTGCCCGGATAAGCGCCGCCGTCGAGCAGCCAGTTCTGCCCGGTGATGTAGCCCGCGTGCACGCTGCACAGGAACGCGCACGCGGCACCGAACTCGCTGCGCGTGCCGAGGCGTCCGGCCGGGATGTCCTTCGCGCGCCGCTCGCGCATCTCGTCGACGGTCACGCCCTGCGCGTTCGCCTGCGCGGTGAGCGTCGTCGCGATCCGGTCCGTGTCGAACAGGCCCGGCAGCAGGTTGTTGACGGTCACGTTGTGCGCGGCGACCCTGCGCGCGAGCCCCGCGACGAACCCCGTCAGCCCCGAGCGCGCGCCGTTCGACAGCGCGAGCACGTCGATCGGCGCCTTCACGGCCGAGCTCGTGATGTTGACGATGCGGCCGAAACGACGCGCGATCATCCCGTCGACGGTCGCGCGGATCAGCTCGATCGGCGTCAGCATGTTCGACTCGAGCGCGCGGATCCAGTCGTCGTGCGAGAAGTCGCGGAAATCGCCCGGCGGCGGGCCGCCGGCATTCGTCACGAGAATGTCCGGCTGCGGACAGGCGGCGAGCGCGGCCGCGCGCCCGTCCGGCGTCGTGATGTCGCACGCGATCGCCGTCACGGCGACGCCCGACGCCTGGCGAATCGCGTCCGCGGTCGCCTCCAGCGTGTCGCGCGTGCGCGCGACGATCACGAGATTCACGCCCTCGGCGGCCAGCGCTTCCGCGCAGCCGCGCCCGAGGCCCTTGCTTGCCGCGCACACGAGCGCGGTCTTTCCTGCGATGCCGAGATCCATCGTCGATGTTCCCTGGTTGAGGCGCGCCGCCGGCCGCCCGCCCGTTCGCGCCGGATACGAGCCGGCGATCGTGCACAAACGGGCCTGACAGCGCGCGGGTTGTCGGTGAGACGTCGATAATATCCGGATCGCGCGAGCCGTCTTGGTAAACTTGCGCCATTGCGCGCAGACGGGCCCGCCGCCCGCCTGCCGCCCCCGATCCCCTTTTGCCTCTGGGCACCCCGTCATGAAACAGGACAGCCGTTTCCCGAATCTCTTCATCCTCGATCACCCGCTGATCCAGCACAAGCTGACCCACATGCGCGACAAGGACACGTCGACGCGCACGTTCCGCGAGCTGCTGCGCGAGATCACGCTGCTGATGGGCTACGAGATCACCCGCAACCTGCCGATCACGACCAAGCGGGTCGAAACCCCGCTCGTCGAGATCGACGCACCGGTGATCGCCGGCAAGAAACTCGCGATCGTGCCGGTGCTGCGCGCGGGCGTCGGGATGTCGGACGGCCTGCTCGACCTCGTTCCGTCGGCGCGCGTCGGCCACATCGGCGTGTATCGCGCGGACGACCATCGCCCGGTCGAATACCTCGTGCGCCTGCCGGACCTCGAGGACCGGATCTTCATCCTGTGCGACCCGATGGTCGCGACCGGCTACTCGGCCGTGCATGCGGTCGACGTGCTGAAGCGCCGCAACGTGCCGGCCGCGAACATCATGTTCGTCGCGCTCGTCGCCGCGCCGGAAGGCGTGCAGGTGTTCCAGGATGCGCACCCTGACGTGAAGCTGTACGTCGCGTCGCTCGACTCGCACCTGAACGAGCACGCGTACATCGTGCCGGGCCTCGGCGACGCGGGCGACCGCCTGTTCGGCACGAAGAACTGACGGACGACCATCCGGGCCGGCGCACCCGGGGCAGACCATCCGGCGGCCGACGAAACGGGAGACCAGGAGACGGCCATCCGGGACCGGCGAACCGGGGGACGGCCATCCGGGGACGGCTATCCGGAGACGGCCATCCGGGGACGGCCATCCGGGCCGTCCGTCCCGCGGCTGGCGCAGCGGCGTCCATTCGGTGAATCCGCAGCCTTGGGCCGTCCGGCGCCGGCGAACGCTCCCGGGCCGCCGCCCCCGGCCGTTCGGCCATGCGCGACGGCCCCAAGCGGGGGCCCGCCGCGTGATAAAATCTCGTTCCACTCGACACGCGGCCCCGCGGCTTCATGCCCGCCGGAGCGGCCGCCGAATCAACGACACATTGGCTTAAACGCCCGCGCATCGCGCCCGGGCGACGGAGAAACGTATGGCTGGTCACTCGAAATGGGCCAACATCAAGCATAAGAAGGCAGCAGCCGACGCGAAGCGCGGCAAGGTCTGGACCCGCCTGATCAAGGAAATTCAGGTCGCGGCGCGCCTCGGCGGCGGCGACGTCGGCTCGAACCCGCGCCTGCGTCTCGCGGTCGACAAGGCGGCCGACGCGAACATGCCGAAGGACAACGTCAAGCGCGCGATCGATCGCGGCGTCGGCGGCGCGGACGGCGCGAACTACGAGGAAATCCGCTACGAAGGCTACGGCATCGGCGGCGCGGCAATCATCGTCGATACGCTGACCGACAACCGCACCCGCACGGTCGCGGAAGTGCGTCACGCGTTCTCGAAGTTCGGCGGCAACATGGGCACCGACGGCTCGGTCGCGTTCATGTTCGATCACGTCGGCCAGTTCCTGTTCGCGCCGGGCACGTCGGAAGACACGCTGATGGAAGCGGCGCTCGAGGCGGGCGCGGACGACGTCAGCACGAACGACGACGGCTCGATCGAAGTGCTGTGCGACTGGCAGGAATTCTCGAAGGTGAAGGACGCGCTCGAAGCCGCCGGCTTCAAGGCCGAACTCGCCGAAGTGACGATGAAGCCGCAGAACGAAGTCGAATTCACCGGCGACGATGCGGCGAAGATGCAGAAGCTCCTGGACGCGCTCGAGAACCTCGACGACGTGCAGGACGTGTACACGAACGCCATCGTCGTCGAGGAATGAGATGCCTGCCGCCGTGCAACGCTGGCGGCGGCGGCCCGACCGATATCGCGGCCGGCGCGCCTGAGCGTGCCGGCCGCCCTGTTTTCTAGTCTGCGGGGAATCCCATGAAACTACTCGTCGTCGGTTCCGGCGGCCGCGAACATGCGCTGGCGTGGAAGCTCGCGCAGTCGCCGCGCGTCCAGATGGTCTACGTCGCGCCCGGCAATGGCGGCACGGCGCAGGACGAGCGCCTGAAGAATGTCGACATCACGTCGCTCGACGCGCTCGCCGATTTCGCGGAAAGCGAAGGCGTCGCGTTCACGCTCGTCGGCCCGGAAGCGCCGCTCGCGGCCGGCATCGTCAACCTGTTCCGCGCGCGCGGCCTGAAGGTCTTCGGCCCGACCCGCGAAGCGGCGCAGCTCGAAAGCTCGAAGGATTTCGCGAAGGCGTTCATGAAGCGCCACGGCATCCCGACCGCCGACTACGAAACCTTCTCCGACGCGGCCGCCGCGCATGCGTACATCGACGCGAAGGGCGCACCGATCGTCGTGAAGGCCGACGGCCTTGCGGCCGGCAAGGGCGTCGTCGTCGCGATGTCGCTGGAAGAAGCGCATGCGGCCGTCGACATGATGCTGTCGGGCAACAAGCTCGGCGATGCGGGCGCGCGTGTCGTGATCGAGGAATTCCTCGACGGCGAGGAAGCGAGCTTCATCGTGATGGTCGACGGCAAGCACGCGCTGGCGCTGGCGTCCAGCCAGGACCACAAGCGCCTGCTCGACGAGGACCGCGGCCCGAACACGGGCGGCATGGGCGCGTATTCCCCGGCCCCGATCGTTACGCCGCAGATGCACGCGCGCGTGATGCGCGAGATCATCATGCCGACCGTGCGCGGCATGGAGAAGGACGGCATCCGCTTCACGGGCTTCCTGTACGCGGGCCTGATGATCGACAAGGAAGGCAATCCGCGCACGCTGGAATTCAACTGCCGGATGGGCGACCCCGAGACGCAGCCGATCATGGCGCGCCTGAAGAGCGATTTCTCGAAGGTCGTCGAGCAGGCGATCGCGGGCACGCTCGACACGGTCGAGCTCGACTGGGACCGCCGCACCGCGCTCGGCGTCGTGCTGGCCGCGCACGGCTATCCGGACGCACCGCGCAAGGGCGACCGCATCAACGGGATCCCGGCCGAGACCGGGCAGGCCGTGACGTTTCACGCGGGCACGACGCTCGACGGCGACAAGCTGACGACGTCGGGCGGCCGCGTGCTGTGCGTGGTCGGCCTCGCCGATTCGGTGCGCGAAGCGCAGCAGCATGCTTACGAAACGATCAACCAGATCAATTTCGAAGGCATGCAGTACCGCCGCGACATCGGCTACCGCGCGCTGAACCGCAAGAGCGCGTGACGTTGGCAACCGGCGCCCCGCTCAGGCGGCGGCGCCCTCCTCTGCCGGGGTTCGATAGAATGCCCGGCAGATGCTTTTTTACGCACACCCTTTTTCCGAAGGGGGCATCCAGTCCTGACATGACCGATTCGACCTACGACGTGGCGCGCGTGCGCGCGTACCTCCAAGGCCTGCAGACGCGCATCGCCGACGCGCTTGGCGCACTCGACGGCACCCCGCTCGCGACCGACACCTGGCAGCGCGAACCCGGCGAGCGCCTGCGCGGCGGCGGCTGCACGCGCATCCTCGAGGACGGACAGGTGTTCGAGCGTGCGGGCATCGGCTTTTCCGACGTCGCGGGCGATGCGCTGCCGCCGTCGGCGAGTGCGGCGCGCCCGCAGCTCGCGGGCCGCGGCTTCGAGGCGATCGGCGTGTCGCTCGTGCTGCACCCGCGCAATCCGTATTGCCCGACCGTGCACATGAACGTGCGGATGCTGATCGCGACGAAGCCCGGCGAGGAACCCGTGTTCTGGTTCGGCGGCGGCATGGATCTGACGCCGATTTACGGCTTCGAGGACGACGCGCGGCACTTCCACCAGACCTGCAAGGATGCGCTCGATCCGTTCGGCGCAGACCTGTATCCGCGCTTCAAGAAGTGGTGCGACGAGTATTTTTTCCTCAAGCACCGTAATGAAGCGCGCGGCATCGGCGGGATCTTCTTCGACGATTTCGCCGAGCCCGGTTTCGAACGCGCGTTCGAGATGATGCAAAGCGTCGGCGACGCGTTCCTGGCCGCCTACCTGCCGATCGTCGAGCGCCGCCGCGACACGCCGTACGGCGAGCGCGAGCGCGCGTTCCAGGCGTACCGCCGCGGCCGCTACGTCGAGTTCAACCTCGTGTTCGACCGGGGCACGCTGTTCGGCCTGCAAAGCGGCGGCCGGACCGAGTCGATCCTGATGTCGATGCCGCCCGTCGCGAACTGGCGCTACAACTGGCAGCCCGAGCCGGGAACGCCGGAAGCGCGCCTGTACAGCGACTTCATCGTGCCGCGCGACTGGGTCTGAGCCCCGCGCGCCACTGCAACGTACCGCAACGCACCGCAACGCAACGCACCGCAACAAAAGGACGCTTTCTGGACACCACCGCCCGAACCGCCTCGCTGCCACGCCGTATTGGCCTGCTGGGCGGCACGTTCGACCCGATCCACGACGGCCACCTCGCGCTCGCGCGCCGCTTCGCCGAGGTGCTCGGCCTGACCGAGCTCGTGCTGCTGCCCGCCGGGCAGCCGTACCAGAAGCGCGACGTGTCCGCGGCCGAGCACCGCCTCGCGATGACGCGCGCGGCCGCCAGCGCGTTCGCGCTGCCCGGCGCGACAGTCAGCGTCGCGACCGACGAGATCGAGCACGCGGGGCCGACCTATACGGTCGATACGCTCGCGCGCTGGCGCGAACGGATCGGCCCCGATGCGTCGCTGTCGCTGCTGATCGGCGCCGACCAGCTCGTGCGCCTCGATACGTGGCACGACTGGCGGCGGCTGTTCGACTACGCGCACATCTGCGTGTCGACGCGCCCCGGCTTCGAGCTTGCTGCGGCGCCGCAGGCGGTCACGCAGGAAGTCGCCGCGCGGCAGGCCGGCGCGGACGTGCTGAAGGCTACGCCGGCCGGTCGCATCCTGATCGACACGACGCTCGCGTTCGACATCGCCGCGACCGACATCCGCGCGCACCTGCGCGACTGCCTCGCGCGCCGCGCGCACACGCCCGACGCGGCGGCCGAGCACGTGCCGCCCGCCGTGTGGGCCTATATTCTTCAACATCGTCTCTACCAATCCTGAATCCATGGATATTCGCAAACTGCAGCGCGTCATCGTCGACGCCCTCGAAGACATCAAGGCGCAAGACATCAAAGTGTTCAACACGAGCCACCTGACCGAGCTGTTCGATCGCGTGATCGTCGCATCCGGCACGTCGAACCGCCAGACCAAGGCGCTCGCGTCGAACGTGCGCGACAAGGTCAAGGAAGCCGGCGGCGACGTCGTCAGCTCCGAAGGCGAGGACACCGGCGAATGGGTACTCGTCGACTGCGGCGACGCGGTCGTGCACATCCTGCAGCCCGCGCTGCGCCAGTACTACAACCTCGAGGAAATCTGGGGCGACAAGCCGGTGCGGATGAAGCTCGGCGGCGGCAAGGCGCCGAACGGTGCGGCCGCGAGCAACGACGACGAGGAGGACGAGGAAGAAGTCGCCCGTCCGGCCCGGAAGGCGCCTGCGCGCCGCCGCTGAGTCGTCACGCATCGTCCCGATGAAGCTCTTCATCCTTGCGGTCGGCCACAAGATGCCCGGCTGGATCGCATCCGGCTTCGACGAATATGCGAAGCGGATGCCGCCCGAGCTGCGCATCGAGCTGCGCGAGATCAAGCCCGAACTGCGTTCCGGCGGCCGCAGCGCCGAAAGCGTGATGGCCGCCGAGCGGCAGAAGATCGAGGCCGCGCTGCCGAAGAACGCGCGGATCGTCGCGCTCGACGAGCGCGGCCGCGACTGGACCACGATGCAGCTCGCCCAGGCGCTGCCCGGCTGGCAGCAGGACGGCCGGGACGTCGCGTTCGTGATCGGCGGCGCCGACGGCCTCGATCCGGAGCTGAAGGGGCGCGCCGACCTGCTGCTGCGCATCTCGAGCATGACCCTGCCGCACGGGATGGTGCGCGTGCTGCTCGCCGAACAGCTTTACCGGGCGTGGAGCATCACGCAGAATCACCCCTATCACCGCGCATGACGCGTCGTCCTCGCGACGCGCGCCGCGCGCCCCAAGAGATAACGACACCATGCCGTCCAGCACCACCTCCGCGCTGTTCCCGACCCTCTACCTCGCTTCGCAAAGCCCGCGCCGCCAGGAGCTGCTGCAGCAGATCGGCGTGCGCTTCGAGCTGCTGCTGCCCCGCCCCGACGAGGACGCCGAAGCGCTCGAAGCCGAGCTGCCCGGCGAAGCCGCCGACGACTACGTGCTGCGCGTGACCGTCGCGAAGGCCGAGGCCGCACGCTCGCGCCTCGTCGCGAGCGGCAAGCCGGCCGCGCCGCTGCTCGTCGCCGATACGACCGTGACGATCGACGGCGCGATCCTCGGCAAGCCCGCCGACCCGGCCGACGCGCTCGCGATGCTCTCCCGCCTCGCCGGGCGCGAGCACGAAGTGCTGACAGCGGTGGCGGTGGTCGATGCGCGCGGCGAACTGCTGCCGCCCGCGCTGTCGCGCTCGTCGGTGCGCTTCGCGGCCGCGTCGCGCGACGCGTTCGCACGCTACGTCGAGACCGGCGAGCCGTTCGGCAAGGCCGGTGCGTACGCGATCCAGGGACGCGCGGCCGAGTTCGTCGAGCAAATCGCAGGTTCCCATTCAGGTATCATGGGTCTGCCCCTTTTTGAGACTGCGGCGCTGCTGCGCACCGCGCGCGTCGACTTCTGAATCGCACCATGAACGAAGAAATCCTGATCAACATCACGCCGCAGGAAACGCGGGTCGCACTCGTCCAGCAAGGCGCGGTGCAGGAGCTTCACGTCGAGCGCACGCTGTCGCGCGGACGCGTCGGCAACATCTACCTCGGCAAGGTCGTGCGCGTGCTGCCTGGCATGCAGTCGGCGTTCATCGACATCGGCCTCGAGCGCGCGGCGTTCCTGCATGTTGCCGACATCTGGCAGCCGCGCCTGAACGGCGAGCCGCATACGAGCGCGCCGCACCAGCCGATCGAAAAGACCGTGTTCGAGGGCCAGACGCTGATGGTCCAGGTCATCAAGGACCCGATCGGCACGAAGGGCGCGCGGCTGTCGACGCAGGTCAGCATCGCGGGCCGCACGCTCGTCTACCTGCCGCAGGAGCCGCACATCGGCATCTCGCAGAAGATCGAGAGCGAGGCCGAGCGCGAGGCCGTGCGCGCGCGCCTGACCGCAGTGATCCCGCCGGACGAGAAAGGCGGCTACATCGTGCGCACGATCGCCGAGGACGCGACCTCCGACGAACTCGCCGGCGACGTCACCTACCTGCGCAAGACCTGGGCGACGATCGTCGCCCAGGCGCAGCGGCTGCCGGCGACGAGCCTGCTGTACCAGGATCTCGACCTCGCGCAGCGCGTGCTGCGCGACTTCGCGAACGACGACACGTCGCGCATCCAGGTCGATTCGCGCGAGACGTACCAGCGGCTCGCCGAATTCGCGGCCGAGTTCACGCCGGCCGTGAGCCCGAAGCTGCACCACTACACGGGCGAGCGGCCGCTGTTCGACCTGTACAACATCGAGACGGAAATCCAGCGCGCGCTGTCGCGGCGGGTCGACCTGAAGTCGGGCGGTTACCTGATGATCGACCAGACCGAGGCGATGACGACGATCGACGTGAACACGGGCGGCTACGTCGGCGCGCGCAACTTCGACGACACGATCTTCAAGACCAACCTCGAGGCCGCGCACACGATCGCGCGGCAATTGCGGCTGCGCAACCTCGGCGGGATCATCATCATCGACTTCATCGACATGGAGAACGCCGAGCATCGCGACGCCGTACTGTCCGAGCTGAAGAAGGCGCTCGCGCGCGACCGCACGCGCGTGACCGTCAACGGCTTCTCGCAGCTCGGGCTCGTCGAGATGACGCGCAAGCGCACGCGCGAATCGCTCGCGCACGTGCTGTGCGAGCCGTGCCCGACCTGCCAGGGCAAGGGCCAGGTGAAGACGTCGCGCACCGTGTGCTACGACATCCTGCGCGAGATCCTGCGCGAATCGCGGCAGTTCAATCCGCGCGAATTCCGCGTGATCGCCGCGCAGCAGGTGATCGACCTGTTCCTCGACGAGGAATCGCAGCATCTCGCGATGCTGATCGACTTCATCGGCAAGCCCGTGTCGCTGCAGGTCGAGTCGAATCTCAGCCAGGAGCAATACGACATCGTGCTGATGTAAAGCGCGGCCGGCCGCACCGGGCACGGCATTTCCCCTTTCCACCCAGACACTCACGCATCACACATCATGAGCAAGCACTACAACCGCCGCCAGCGCAAGAAACTCCACATCGGCGAATTCCAGGAACTCGCCTTCACCATCTCCGCGCAATTCCGCAACGAACCGACCGACCTCGAACGCGGCGAAATGATCGACGCGTTCATCGACTTCGTCGAGGCGAACGGCCTGTTGACCGTCGCCTCCGCGGAAGAAGGCATCGTCGCCTATGTGATCTCCGGCGCACCGCGCGGCACGACGACGGACGAAGATCGCGAAACGGTCCGTGCGTGGCTCGAAGCGCGCGCGGAACTCGCTCAGGTCGAGCTCGGCGCGTTCACCGACGCCTGGTATCCCGAGGCCTGACCTTCCCGCCGCATCGACGGCCGCGGCCCCGTGCCCGGCTGTCGAGCGCGCACCGCTGACGTGCGCAAGTGCGCCGCTGCGGCGCCTGCCTGCCCTCTCCGTCTCCTGCTGCGCCCTCTCCCCCCTCACGCCGCGAAGCGCGACCGCGCTCGACACGACCTGCACACGCATCGTGCCCCCACGCACTGGGATCCGCGATCGTGTTGTCATCGCATTCCCTGATCGGACGATTGAATCGGATGCTTACTTCAATTTAACGATGGTTAAAGGAAGCGTCGCAAACGTTCATCTACTCTGATCGCGAAGAATCCGACGAATCCCGACGCGATCGGCAAGCAATACGAAAGAATGTCAGCCGTTCGTTTCAAACGCGATCCGGATTCCGACCCAGGCAAGCAGCACGGCACGACGACAGGCCAGACAGGGAGACAACCGATGACGCGCCGACCACCCCCGCACTTCGGCGAGAGGTTCGCCAGCGACGCAACGCCGACAGCAATGCCAGCCTGACTCCGTTCCATTGATTCGAGACGAGGAAGACACGACCATGTTGAACATCCATTGCCAAGCACTCCGAATGACCCTGATCGCAGCAGGCGCCGCGACCCTGCTGTCGCTGTCCGCGTGCGGCGGCTCCGGCACGCTGAGCCAGGGCACGGGCGGCTCCGGTTCCGGTTCGGGCGCCACGACCGCCACGACCGCCACGACGGGCGACACCAGCAACGGCTCGGGCAGCAGCGGCAGCGGTTCCGGCAGCGCCAACGGCAGCGGCACGACCACCGCCGGAAGCACGGGCACCACGGGCGGCACGTCAGGCAGCAGCGGCACGTCGGCCAATGCGGTCGGCCAGACGGCGGCCGCGTCGAGCAACATCGTGACTGCCGCGGGCGGCGCCGTTTCCGGCGTCGGCACGACGATCACCGGCCAGTCGGTGCCGGGCGCCAGCCCCGCGACGACGCAGGGGCTCGGCGCTGTCGTGCAGGACACGGGTGCTGCCGTGACGACGCTCGGCAACGGCATCGGCTCCGGGCTCGGCCAGCTCGGTGCATCGTCGAACCCGGTCGGCACCACGGTCGCGAGCACGGGCGGCGTGGTCACGAATCTCGGCAATGCGGTCGCGGCGACCGGTGGTGTCGTGTCGAGCCTCGGCGGCAGCGGTTCGGCGCTGTCGCCGCTCGCGCCGGTCACGTCGCCCGTCGGCGGCGCGATCACGACGCTCGGCAACACGATCGCGGGCGGCGGCGCGACGCTCGGCACGCAGCTGTCGACGGGCCCCGTCGCGCAGGTCACGGGCGCCGCCGGCTCGGCGATCACGCCGATCACGTCGACGGTCGGCTCGGTCACGCAGACCGTCGCGTCGAGCACGCCGCTCGGCACACCGCTCACGAATCTCGTCACGACCGTCGGCAATGGCGTCGCGGGCGCCGGCACGACGATCGCGAAGACCGGCAACAACCCTGTGACGACCGGGGTCGGCAACGTCGTGACGGCCACCGGCAACACGGTCGCGACCGCGGGCACCACGTTGCTCGGCGGCGGTGGCAGCCCCGGCGCGACGAATCCGCTCGCGCCGGTGACCGGGCTCGTATCGACCGCGACCGGCGCGCTGGGCAGCGCAACGGGTGGCGCAACGAGCGGCGGCAGCGCGACCGGCGCACTCACGTCGGCCGTCAGCACGGTCACTGGCGCGGTGTCGGGCACCGCCGGCGGCTCGCCGGCCGGCGGGCTGACCGGCAGCACGTCGGGTGGCGCGCTGACGAAGACCGGCACCGGGCTGCTCGCGCCCGTCACGACCGCGCTCGGCGGGCTGGTCAAGTAACGCGTCACGCGGCCTCTTCGCCGTCGATCGGCACGACGGAGGGGCCGCAAGCGAAAGGGTCTCGCCGGCGCCCGCGGAATCGCGAAATGGCGTCCGGTGCCAGAACGGGGGCTTCCGGTTCGGGTTACTGCTTGCCGCGGCACGGCATCCGGACACGCAGGACGCCGCCCGCCATCGCCGGACACGGCCGGAAGTCGCCCGACAGGCGCCGTGCAGGGCACCGCCGGGCGCCGCCCCCACATTCCGCCCCTCCCCGCCTGCCTCCTGCCAACACCGGTTTCCTTCCACGATTCACCGCGATCGCCCCGACTTCATCGGCCTTTCCCGCGAGACACGTTAAACTCTCCCCTCGCGTGGTGCGCCGCCCGCACCCGCCATCCATCGCCAGCCACGTGCGTTCGCGCCCGTCCCGACCCCTGGAGTGAGTTTCAATGAGCGGCGGATATCCGCTTCCCGCGTCCCGCATGTCGTTCCCGTCCTCGACAGCCTTCCTCGTCCTCGCCGCCGCCACGCTGCTGTCCGGCTGTGGGCTGCTGCCGACCCAGAACCCGCCCGCGCCGATCAGCGAGGCACTCGTCGAGCCGGTCGAAGAGACCGCCGGCGAGCCGCTGACGATGCCGCCCGTGCCCGCGCCGGTCGAGCCCGGCGCCGAAGCGCCGAAAAAAACGCCCCGCGAACCCGTCCGGCCGAAGCCCGTCCAGCGTCCCGTCTCGCCGCCGCCCGCGCAGCCCGCGCCGGCGCCGCTCGTCGCGACGCGCACGCTCGACCGCAACCAGCTCCACGCGCTGCTCGACAGCGAGGTGCAGCGGCGCAGCGGCAAGGTGATCGGCCGCGCGGTCGACATGGTGACCGACGCAAGCGGCAAGCCGCGCGAAATGATCGTCAACCTGCAGGGCTTCATGGGCGTCGGCGATCGCAAGGTCAGCTTCCCGTGGAACGTGTTCCGCTTCACGCCGGGCGGCAAGCGCGAGCCGATCGTGCTCGACGTGGCGCCAGGTGAACTGCCGCCCGCCGCCCGCCCGAAGGTGTTGCCGCGTTCGGGCCCCGGCACCGGGCCGTCCGCAACGCGCCTGCCGATCCTCGACAGCGACGTCGAGCGGCCGAACGGCGCGAAGATCGGCCGCGTCGTCGACGTGCTGATCGACCGGGACGCGCAGCCGCAGGCGATCGTGCTCGATCTCGGCGGCCTCGTCGACCCGAACGGCCGCACGATCGCCGCGAACTGGGCCGCGCTGCGCTTCGTCATGCGCGACCAGGCGCTGCACCCGCTGCTCGACCTGAACGACGCGCAGATCAAGGCGTCGCCGCCCTATGCGGCCGACAAGCCCATCGTCGCGGTCTC
Organism: Burkholderia sp. PU8-34; assembly: GCF_053427725.1. Lineage (NCBI taxonomy): Bacteria > Pseudomonadati > Pseudomonadota > Betaproteobacteria > Burkholderiales > Burkholderiaceae > Burkholderia > Burkholderia sp. PU8-34. The sequence continues at coordinate 305,766 of NZ_JBSAXC010000006.1, read as the reverse complement.
GCCGCCCGCCGCCGCAGCGCCGGCCTCTTCCGCGAGTGCCACACGATGACGATCCAGCATTCCGTCAGCGTGCGCAGTCTCCGGGCCCTCGACTGGCTCAACTTCTTCGTCGCAAACGTTCAAACGGGTTTCGGCCCTTTCATCGCGTCGTACCTCGCATCGCACAAGTGGACGCAAGGCCAAATCGGCATGGTGCTGTCGATCGGCACGATCAGCGCAATGGTGAGCCAGGTGCCGGGCGGCGCGGCTGTCGACGCGCTGAAGAACAAGAAAGGCGCGGCCGCGTGGGCGATCGCGGCGATCATCCTGTCCGCGGTGCTGCTCGCGGCAAGCCCGACCATCGTGCCGGTGATCGCGGCCGAGGTGTTCCACGGCTTCGCGAGCTGCATGCTCGTGCCGGCGATGGCCGCGATCTCGTTCGCGCTCGTCGGCCGCGCGGACCTCGGCGACCGGCTCGGCCGCAACGCGCGCTGGGCATCGATCGGCAGTGCGGTCGCGGCGGGCCTGATGGGGCTCACCGGCGAATACTTCTCCGCGCGCGCGGTGTTCTGGCTGACCGCCGTGCTCGCGCTGCCCGCCCTGTTCGCGCTCGCGATGATCCAGCCGACCCATACGGTGATCCCGCACGGCAGGCCCAGGCACGACCCCAAGGACAAGGAACAGGACAACGCCGACGGCGAACGACGCGAGACGCTGCTCGAACTGCTGCGCGACCGGCGCATGCTGATCTTCGCCGCGTGCGTCGTGCTGTTCCACCTGTCGAACGCGGCGATGCTCAACCTCGCGGCCGGCGAAGTGACGGCCGGGATGGGCGACAACGTGCAGCTCGTGATCGCCGCGTGCATCATCGTGCCGCAGGCGATCGTCGCGATGCTGTCGCCGTGGGTCGGCCGCTCCGCACAGCGCTGGGGCCGCCGGCCGATCCTGCTGCTCGGCTTCTCGGCGCTGCCCGTGCGCGCGCTGTTGTTCGCCGGCGTGAGCAGCCCGTACCTGCTCGTGCCGGTGCAGATGCTCGACGGCATCAGCGCCGCGGTGTTCGGCGTGATGCTGCCGCTGATCGCCGCGGACGTCGCGGGCGGCAAGGGCCGCTACAACCTGTGCATCGGCCTGTTCGGCCTTGCGGCGGGAATCGGCGCAACCTTCAGCACGGCCGCGGCCGGTTATGTCGCCGATCATTTCGGCAATGCGGTCAGCTTCTTCGGGCTCGCCGCCGCGGGCGCGCTCGCGGTACTGCTGGTGTGGCTCGGGATGCCGGAGACGCGCGTCGAGAATGGCGACGACGCGGCCGAGGCGCCCGCCACCGCCTCGCCCGAGGAAGCACACTGACACGCACACGCGCCGCCATCACCCGATTCATGACAGCAACGCGATGAATACGCTCAGGACCCTCAACGAAACCCGGCAGCAGATCCAGCAGTCGATCTTCGACCTGTTCAAGGGACTGTCGCTGCGCGAGCGGCTCGCGCAAGGCGGCCTGATGGCGCTGCAGGCTGTCTGCGGCGCGTGCCTCGCGTACGGCATCGGCCGCGCGCTGCACACCGAGCAGGCCGTCTGGGCGGCGATCACCGCGATCGCAGTCACCCAGCACAACTATTCCGACACGATGTCGCTGTCGCGCGACCAGTTCGTCGGCGCGATGGTCGGCGGCGTGCTCGGCTTTGCGGGCGCGGCGTTCGGCGGCGGCCACGACATCGTCGCCTATGCGATCGCAGTCGCGGTCGTGATCGTCAGCTGCTGGTGCCTGAACGTCGGCAGCGCGGCGCGGCTCGGCGGCGTCACCGCGACGATCGTGATGCTGTTTCCCGGCAGCGGCCCGCTGTGGGACATTCCGCTCGTGCGGCTCGGTGAAGTGACGCTCGGCACGGTATGCGCGCTCGGCGTGTGCTGGGGAATGTCGAGGATCGAGCGGCGCTGGTTCCGACGCGCGTAGCGCGGCGGCGCGATGTTGCCGGCGGTCAGCGCTGCTCGGCAAAGGAATGAAGACGCGCGCCGGGCGCGCGACGCCCGGCTGCAGGACGATCGGGAAAGGTTACGGCCCGACCCGGAACACGAGGCCGGAGCCGATCTGCACGAGCAGGTAGTCCCCGCCGATGCCGACCCACTGATAGCCGCGCGGCGGCGGGCTCAGGTGATAGCCGCGCCAGTCCTCGACCACATACTGGCGGTCGCGGAACTCGGGCGGGAGCCGGTCGCCCTTGTGCCAGTCGCGACGCGGCTGGTCCGCCCAGCGCGGCGGCACGTCCTCCTCGTGATGCATCGCGTGGCCAGGCGGCATGCCCTTCGGTCCATGGCCATGCCGCATCGCAGGGCCGCCCTGGTCGTTGTGGTCGCCATGGTCCTGCGCGATCGCGAGCGGCGCGGCGAAACCCGCCGCGATCAGTGCAGCCAACATCATGCCGTGCATCTTCTTCATCGTGCCTTCCCTCCGTGTTGTCACGTCGAACGAAACGACTGTGGCCTGCGCGATGAAGACTAGCACACCGGCATGACGCAAACCCCGCGCGGCGCCTGCGCCGCGCGCCTGTCAGGCCGCCTGCTGCTGGTACTGGATCCGGTGCAGGTGCGCGTACAGGCCGCCGACGCGCAGCAGCTCGTCGTGACTGCCCTCTTCGGCGATCTTGCCGGCCTCGAGCACGAGGATGCGGTCAGCGCGTTCGATCGTCGACAGCCGGTGCGCGATCACGAGCGTCGTGCGGCCTTCCATCAGCCGCTCGAGTGCCGCCTGAACGTGCCGCTCCGATTCGGAATCGAGCGCCGACGTCGCTTCGTCGAGAATCAGGATCGGCGCGTCCTTGTAGATCGCACGCGCGATCGCGAGGCGCTGCCGCTGGCCGCCGGACAGGCGCATTCCGTTGCCGCCGACGATCGTATCGAGCCCGTCGGGCATCGCGGCGACCGCGTCCGCGAGGTTCGCGGCCTCAAGCGCGGCCTGCACGCGCGCGCGGTCCGGCGTCTGGCCGTATGCGACGTTCGCGGCGATCGTGTCGTTGAACAGCACGACGTCCTGGCTGACCATCGCCATCTGGCTGCGCAGCGCATGGATGTCGTAGTCGGCGACCGGCACGCCGTCGAGCAGGATCGCGCCGCCCGTCGGGTCGAAGAAGCGCGGCAGCAGGTTCACGAGCGTCGTCTTGCCGCTGCCGGACGGCCCGGCGAGCGCAACCATCTCGCCCGGCGCGACCTTGAACGAGATCCGGTCGAGCGTCGGCCGCTCGGACGCGCCGTAATCGAACGACACGTTGCGGAACTCGATCTCGCCGCGAGCATTCGGCAGCGGCCGCCCGCCGCCCTGCGGCTCGGCCGGCTCGTCGATCAGGCCGAAGATCAGCTCGGCCGCCGTCATCCCGCGCTGCAGCGGCTGGTTCACGTCGATCAGGTGCTTGAGCGGCGAGATCACGAGCAGCATCGACGTGACGAACGCGACGAAGCCGCCGACCGTCGTCTGATCGTTCGACGACTGCACGACCGCGATCGTGATCACGACCGCGAGCGCGATCGACGCGAGGAACTGCGTGAGCGGCTGCGCGAGGCCGCCGGACACCGTCATGCGCATCGCATAGCCGCGCAGGCGCTTGCTCATCGCCGTGAAGCGGTCCATCTCGTACGATTCGCCGTTGTGCACCTTGACGACCTTGTAGCCGCCGACCGTCTCCTCGACGATGTACGACAGCTCGTTGGTGAGCGTCTGGTGTTCGCGGTTCAGCCGCCGCAGCCGGCGGTTGATCTTGCTGACGAGCCAGCCGATGCCCGGCAGGATCACCGCGACGATCAGCGTGAGCCGCCAGTTCAGGTAGAACAGGTAGCCGAGCAGGAAGATCACCGTCAGCGAATCGCGCACGAGCGTGACCATCACGCCCGTCAGCACGGACAGGATCTGGTTGACCTCGAACACGATCGCGTTGATCACCGTGCTCGCGGTTTCGCGCTGGAAGAACGACGCGCCGGTGTGGATCATCCGCTGGAACATCTCGAGCCGCAGCTGCAGCAGGATCCGGTTCGAGACGTAGTTGAGCAGGTAGTTCGACGCGTACTGCGACACGGCGCGCACGAGCGCGAGGCCGATCACCGCGGCCGGCACGTACCACTTCGCGCGGTCGCTGCCGTGCGCGCCGAAGCCGTGGTCGAGCAGCGGCTTGAGCAGCGCGGGAATCCCGGCTTCGGTCGCCGCGACGACGCCCATCGTCATCACGGCGAGCACGACGACGCCGAGCAGCGGCCTGATGTACGGCCACAGGCGCTTGAGGACGGTCACCGGCGACGTGCCGGACGCGTCCATGGGTTTGCGAAGCGTGTTCTGAGTATCCAAGGCAATCCTTCTTGAGCCGCGGCGCGGCGCCCCGGGGACGACATCGGCCCGGGAATCCGACCCCGCCGGGCGGGTGCCGAAAAGGCCCAACATTATAGCCGCACCGCCCGGGCCGGCACGGCCGCCGCCGACGGCGGCGGGCAGCCGGCGCGCGGGTATACTGCCGCTCACCGCTTCCTCCATCCGTCCGACGATTTCATGGCAGAACCCACCCTCGGCGTCGCCCTCATCGCCCTCAACGCGTCCGCGCGGCTCGCGCAGTGCCTCGACGCGCTGGCGTTCGCCGACGACGTCGTCGTGATCGACGGCGGCAGCACCGACGACACCGTCGCGATCGCCCACGCGCATGGCGCGCGCGTGATCGTCGAGCGCGACTGGCCAGGCTTCGGCCCGCAGAAGAATCGCGCGCTTGCCGCACTCTCCACCGACTGGATCCTGTCGCTCGACACCGACGAGGTCGTCAGCCCGGAACTCTCGCAATCGATCCGCGCGGCGATCCGCCAGCCGGCCGCGCAGGTCTATGCGCTCGACCGGCTGTCGAGCTTCTGCGGCCAGTGGATCCACCACAGCGGCTGGTATCCGGACTGGGTGCCGCGCCTGTTCCGGCGCGGCGCGGCGCGCTTCTCCGACGACCTCGTGCACGAGCGCCTCGTGTTCGACACGCCAGCGCAGCGCCTCGCCGGCAAGCTCATGCACTACTCGTACGAGGATTTCGAGACCGTCGTGCGCAAGCTCGACGCGTATTCGACCGCGGGCGCCCGGCAGCGCCGCGCGGCCGGCCAGCGCGGCGGCTTCGGCAAGGCCGTCGCCCGCGGCCTGTGGGCGTTCGCGCGGACCTACGTGCTGCGGCGCGGCTTTCTCGACGGGCGCGCGGGCTTCATGATCGCCGTGTTCAACGCCGAAACCGTCTACTACCGCTTCCTGAAGCTCGGCCACGAGCCCGCGCGCTGACGCTCCTGCGCGCCGCAACGGCGGCCTGCCGGGGCCGCCGTTGCGCCAGGCCGCGGCGGCGCGCGGCCGCCGGGACGTTACAATGCCGGCCTGCCCGCGCCGCGCGCGCACCGACGAGCCCACCGACGACGCCGCGCGCCGCCCGACACGACGACCACCGATTCCGACCGCCATGTTCTCCATCATCATCCCGACCTGGAACAACCTGCCGTACCTCAAGCTCGTCGTCGACAGCCTGCGCCGGCATTCCGCATACGAGCACCAGATCATCGTGCACGTGAACGACGGCTCGGACGGCACCCTCGACTGGGTCCGCAGCGAAGGGATCGAGTACACCGCGTCGCCCGCCAACATCGGCATCTGCCACGCGGTGAACCTCGCCGCGGCGCGCGCGACGCGCGACTACGTCGTCTACATGAACGACGACATGTTCTGCTGTCCCGGCTGGGACGCAGCGCTCGTGCGCCGCATCGAGCAGATGCCGGCCGACCTGTTCATGCTGTCCGGCACGATGGTCGAGCCGGTCGACACGCGCAACCCGTGCGTCGTCGTCAGCAATTTCGGCCGCGACGCCGAGCATTTCGACGCGGCCGGCCTCGTCGCGGCCGCGCCGAAGCTCGCGCGCGCCGACTGGCTCGGCTCGACCTGGCCGCCGACGCTCGTGCACCGCGACTGGTGGAACCGGATCGGCGGCTACAGCAGCGAGCTGTCGCCCGGCATGAGCAGCGACAACGACTTCTCGATGAAATTCTGGGACGCGGGCTGCCGGATCTTCCTCGGCGTGGGCGACAGCCTCGTCTACCACTTCCAGCAGAAGAGCACCGGCAAGATCGTCAAGAACGACGGCCGCCGCCAGTTCCTCAACAAATGGGGCATGACGCAGGCGACCTTCGACCGCTTTTACCTGCACCGCGGCGAGCCGGCCGGCGCGCGCGTCGCGCTCGATACGCCTGAAGTCGCCGGCCGCCTGAAGCGCGCGCTGCTGCGCTCGCGGATCAAACGCGCGTTCAGCTGATTCGTCCCCCGAAACCGTGCGGAAACGCGCGGCGGTTCGCGTATACTCCGCGGTTTGTCCCGGCGTGTGCCGCTTGGACCGCGGCGCGCAGCATGGTGCCCGCATGCCGCAATCGCCCATCCGACAGGTTTCGATGCTTTCGTTTTCCGCTCCCGCCTCGCGGCGCCTGACCGCCGCCCGCGCCTTCGCCGTCGCCGCGCTGTGCATGGTGCCCGTCTCCACCGCGCTGACGAACGTGTTCTGCGCGCTGTTCGCCGTCGCGCTTGTCATCGCACCCGAGTTCTGGCGCGACCTCCGCTCGTTCGTCACGCAACCGGCGTCGCTCGCGGCACTGCTCGTGATGGCCGCGCTGACCGCAAGCGTCGCGTACACCGTCGCGCCGCACGACAAGGCGTGGAGCTGGGTCGCCAAGTACGACAAGCTGCTGCTGCTGCCCTTCGCCGCGCTCGCGTTCCGCCATTCGAACTGGGCGCCGATCGTGCGGCGCTGCTGGTTCGGCACGCTGTGCGTGATCCTCGTGCTGTCGACGACCAACTACCTCGGGCTGACCGCGATCGGGCCCGCGCATGCGTCCGAGCTGCCGCTGTCGCGCGCGTGGGTGTTCAAGAATCACATCGCGGCCGGCATGTTCGGCGCGCTGCTGTTCTACCAGGCGGCCGATCTCGCGCTGGTGGCCCGCACGGCGCTCTCCCGCGCCGCGTTCGCCGGCGTCGCCCTGTGGTCGCTCGTCAACGTGTTCGTGATGCTGCAGGGACGCACGGGCCAGCTGATCGCGCTGCTGCTGATCCTGGTCGTCGCGGTGCGGTTCGTGCTGGTGCTGCGCAAGCGCTCGCCGCTGCGCGCGGGCCTTGCCGCAGGCGCGCTCGTCGTGGCGGCAGCAGCGCTTGTCGCCGCCGCGTGCACGATCCACGGCGGCCGGCTCGTGAAGGTCGTGTCGGAAGTGCGCGAGTATCAGCAGAAGGACGCGATCACGTCGACCGGCCTGCGACTCGAGTGGTACAAGAAGGGGCTCGAACTGTTCCAGGCGCGGCCCGTGATCGGCTACGGCGCGGGCGGCCTCGAGTTCGAATTCAACAAGCTCGCGCAAGGCAAGACCGCCGCCGAAGGCCAGCTTACGTCGAACCCGCACAACGAATACTTGTTGATGGCCGTTCAGCTCGGATCGGTCGGCCTGCTGCTGTTCGTCAACCTGATCGTGCAGATCGCGCGCGGCAGCCGCACGCTCGACCCGCGCTCGCGCCACCTGCTGCTCGCGTGGCTCGCGATCTTCACGATCGGCAGTCTCGCGAATTCGCTGCTGCTCGATTTCGCCGAAGGGCACCTGATCGTGCTGCTCGCGGGCATCCTGCTCGGCTGCGGCGAGCGCGGCGACACGCTGCCGCGCGAGACGTCGGCGATCCGGCGCAGCGCCTGACGCGGTTCACTCTGGGCGGCAGCACTGCCGGTCGTCCGTTCCCCGGACGGCCCGAGACGCGCGGCAAAGAGCGCGCCCTGACCGCATCAGGCGCGCAGAAAGAACGCCGGCGGGTGGCCGACGTGTGGCCGCCCGGCACCCTCCCCTCTTCCGACTATTCATTCACGCGGCCGGAGGCTGACCGCCGCCCGGATCCTCAGTCCGATGTGGCGCGGCGCAGCCGCGACGTGTCGACGACGGCCGCCGCGTCCGGCGCGTCCAGCCCGAGCATCTCGGCTGCCGCGGCCTTCACGCGCTGCGCGCTCAAATTGACGAGACAGTCGCTGCGGCTTTCGACGTGGCGCTCGCAGCCTTCGTGGCGGCACGGCACGCAATCGCCCTCGCCCTGCAGCAGATAGACGTTCCCGTGCCGGCCCGAGCCACGCAGCGGCCACGGATTCTCGGTCGCGGGCCAGTGCTGCGGCCACGGCCCCCAGCGCACGGGGTCGGACGGCCCGAACAGCGCGACCGTGCTGGTGCCGGTCGCAGCGGCGACGTGCGTCGCGCCCGTGTCGGGCCCGATGAAGAGCCGCGCGCGCCGCACGAGTTCCGCACTCTCGCCGAACGTGAGGCGGCCGACGAGATTCAGCACGTCGCCGCCCGCTGCGGCCGCCACCTGCGCCGCGTAATCGCGCTCGCCCTGTGCCGGGCCGCCGGACAGCGCGACCGCAAACCCATGCGCGCGCAGCCAGTCGATCATCTCGACCCAGCCGTCGGCCCGCCACTGCTTGTACCGGAACATCGGATACGGATGCAGGACGACGAGCGGCTTGCCGTCGCGCACCGCGGGCGACTCGGCGAGCCACGCGTCGAACTGCGCGCGGCGCGCGGGATCGTCGCCGATGCCGGGCGCGACCACTTCGGAGACCGGCTCGATGCCGATCACCGGGGCAAGCGCCAACGTGCTCACGACGGTGTGCGCAGACTGGTGATGGTTGATCGCGATCCCGTGCAGCATCATGCGGGTCAGCCAGGTGACGCGGTCGGGATCGACGAGGCCGACCCGCCTGCGACCGGCGAACCAGCTGTAGAAGCGCGGCCGGTCGGAGCTCAGCGCCGCGCACGCGAGGTCGTAGCGGCGCCACATCGACAGCGCGTCGCGCAGTCGCTCACCGAACCCGGCGCGCTGCGCGACGACGATCACGCGACGCACGTCCGGATTGTGCTCGAGCACGCCCTCGGTACCGCGAAACACCAGCATGTCGATCTGCGCATCCGGCCAGCGGGCTTTCAGCGAGCGCACGAGCGGCGTCGTCAGCAACACGTCGCCGATGCGGCGCGGTGCGGCGACGAGGATGGTTTTGGGCGGGCGGGCGGAAGAAAACAGGGCCACGGCAATCGATCCGTCTATCTGGCTGGCGAACAAGGCTGGCAATGTACAGGATTTTGCGGCAACCGGCTCGGGCCGTGTGTGCGGGACGTGCAGTGCGAGCGGGGTACGGTCCCGGGCTTGGCGGCTTGGCGGCTTGGCGGCTTGGCGGCTTGGCGGCTTGGCGGCTTGGCGGCTTGGCGGCTTGGCGGCTTGGCGGCTGGCGGCTTGGCGGCTGGCGGCTTGGCGGCTGGCGGCTTGGCGGACTTGGGCCGAGAGGACGTGGTTCGACATCGTCCGGTCGAGCCTGCCCGAATCCGGCATGACACGCGGCGCGGCGGATGACCGGCGCGCCGCGCTTCGAGAAAAGATCGCGGGTTACGAAACGGTCGCGTCGAGCACGGTTGTCCCCGGCGGCGCCGGCACCCCGTGAACCGGGTCGCCAACCGGAGCATCGCCACGCTCGGTATGCCGGAGCAGATGACCTACCGCCCGCTCGACCGCGTCGACGCCGATCGCGTCGACCGCCGCGCCGGCCCGCAGGATCACGTGCGGCACGCCGAGCGGATGCCAGCGCAGGTATTTCTCCGGCCGGTCCTCGAACAACGCGGCAACCGGCACGCCCAGCGCCGACGCGAGGTGCACCGGCGCGCTGTCCGCAGACACGACGACATCGAGCAGGCTCACGGCGGCAATCAGGTCGGCGACCGACGACGGCGCGACATGCCGCGCGTGCACATCGCGCCACGCGTCGCGATCGTCCGCACTGGCGGGATCGCGAAACACGATCACGTCGGCGATCCCGCCGATCCGCCGGCTCAGGTCGCGCCATTTGTCCCCGCTCCAGCGCCGCTCCGCCGCCTTGTTCGAGACGAACAGGCCGATCCGCGGCTGCGAACGCGGCCCGAGCACGCGATGCCAGGTGTCCTGCTGCGCGCGATCCGGATAGGCGGACAACGCGAGACCCTCGATGTCGGTACACGCCAGCTCGGGGACGAGCTGAAACCCGGACAGCGCTTCGTGGCGCATCGGCCGCGTGCGGACATGCTCGGGCTTGCGGTCGTCGAATTCGGACCCGGTGTCGTGCCAGCGGCAATCCTTCGCACCGAGCTGCCGCGCGAACTGCACGCTGCTCCGGTGCATCCCGCCGTTGGGGACGATCACCAGATCGAACCGCAAGCGGCGCAGGCGGCGCACGAGCCGCAGCCGGTCGACGATCGCCCGCCAGCGCCCCGGCCGGTCGTTACGCTCGCACTGCCGGCTGTACACGTACTTGTGCACCGTGTGCACGTCAGGGTTGCCGGCCAGCACGGCCGCGTTGTACGTGTTGGCGACCACGTGCAGTTCCGCGCCCGGCCAGCGCTGCTTCAGCGCGCCGAGAAACGCCGTCGTGCACAGCATGTCGCCCAGAAAATCGATCCGGATCACGAGGATCCGCCCCATCGAGTTGTCGTTGGCCATTCTTGTTGTAGACGGTCTGATCATTTTGAGCGTGCGCGGCCTGCCGAGGCGGCGTCGTGCCACCGTGCCACCGTGCCACCGTGCCACCGTGCTGCCGTGCTGCCGTGCTGCCGTGCTGCCGTGCTGCCGTGCTGCCGTTTGCACGCGTACCGCCGCCAGCGGGCGAACACCGCCGACGAGAGCGTCACGCGACCCGCGACGGATTGTATAGCGACCGCATGACGCGCCCAAGTGCCTGTTGCCGGCGCCGCTGCAGGTCAGCGTCGCGTGGCCGCCGCGAGGCAGGGCGCGCGGGGCGCGCGGGGGGCGCGGGCGCCCGGCCGCTCAGTACGCAATCTCGACGGTAATGCCGAACGCCGCGCGCAGCTCCGCGAGCAGCGTGTCGCTCGGCTTCACGCGCCATGCATCGCCGAGACGCATCTCGCCTTGTGCGCGGGCGCTGCTGTAATGAATCTGCACGGCAAGACCGTTCGGCAACGGCGGCGGCGCTTGCCGGCGGCCGCCGTCGCGCCCGCCGCCGCGCGGCGCGGGCGCCTCGGCGGCACTCGCCGCGGGCGGCTCGTCCTTCGATACGTGTGGCTCGAGCACGCGGCGCAGCGCGGCCGCATCGGCATTGCCGTTCATCGTCAGCCGCACGGCCTGCGCGTAGCGGCTGCGCGCGCGTTCGAGATCCATCACGGTATCGGCGGTGAAGCGGATGCCGCCCGTGAACGCATCGTTGCGCGCCTGCCCCTGCACGATCAGCAGTTCGTCCTCCTTGAACAGCGCCTTGTTCGCCTCGAACTGCTCGTTGAAGATCGTGATCTCGCACTGGCCCGAGCCGTCGTCGAGCAGCGCGATCAGCATCTTGCCGCGCTGGGTCATCTGCGTGCGCAGCGACGCGATGATGCCTGCGACGAGCTTGTCGCGCCCTTCCTTCAATTCGCCGACCTTCTGGCGCACGAAGCGCCGCACCTCGTCGCGATACGCGTCGAACAGGTGGCCCGACAGGTAGAAGCCGAGCGCGCCCTTCTCTTCCTGCAGGCGGCGCTTGTCGTCCCATGCGGGTTCGTCGACGAGCGCGTGCGCGTGCGGCGACTCCGCGCCCATGTCGAACAGGCCCGCCTGCATCGCATTCGCCTCGGCCTGGTCCGCCGCTTCCATCGCGAGCGGCACCGACGCGAGCATCTGTGCGCGGTTCGCATTCAGCGAGTCGAATGCGCCGGCGCGGATCAGCGCCTCGATCGTGCGGCGGTTCACGACGCGCCGGTCGATCCGTTCGCAGAAATCGAACAGGTCGGAGAACGGCTTTTCCTCGCGCGCGCGCAGGATTTCCTCGATCGCGTTCTGGCCGCTGCCCTTCACCGCGCCGAGCCCGTAGCGAATCGTGCGCGAGCGCTTGCCGTCCGCTTCCGCGACCGGCTCGAAGCGATAGTGCGACTGGTTGATGTCCGGCGGCAGCACCGCAAGGTTGTTCACGACACAGTCGTCGAACAGGATCTTCACCTTGTCGGTGTCGTCCATCGCGAGCGTCATGTTGGCCGCCATGAATTCGGCCGGATGGTGCGCCTTCAGCCACGCGGTGTAGTACGCGAGCAGCGCATAGGCGGCCGCGTGCGACTTGTTGAAGCCGTAGCCCGCGAACTTCTCCATCAGGTCGAAGATCTCGTCGGACTTCTCGCGGGACAAGCCGTTCTTCGCGGCGCCTTCCGCGAAGATCTCGCGGTGCTCGGCCATCTCCTCGGGCTTCTTCTTGCCCATCGCACGGCGCAGCAAGTCCGCGCCGCCGAGCGAGTAGCCGCCGATGATCTGCGCCATCTGCATCACCTGCTCCTGATAGACCATGATGCCGTAGGTCTCTTTCAGGACGGATTCGACGCGCGAATCCGGGTACTCGACCTTCTCGCGGCCGTGCTTCCGTGCGCAGAAGCTCGGGATCAGGTCCATCGGGCCCGGGCGGTACAGCGCCACGAGCGCGATGATGTCCTCGAAACGGTCGGGCTGCGCGTCCTTCAGCATGCCCTGCATGCCGCGGCTTTCCAGCTGGAACACGGCGACCGTGTTGGCCTTCTTCAGGATCTGGAACGACACGGGATCGTCGAGCGGCACCTGCGCGAGCGACCAGTCGGCCTTCGCCGGATCGAGCCGGCGGATGTAGCGCTCGGCCCAGTCGAGGATCGTCAGCGTCGTCAGGCCCAGAAAGTCGAACTTCACGAGGCCGACGGCCTCGACGTCGTCCTTGTCGTACTGGCTCACGACGCCGCCGTCGTCGCCCTGCGTATACAGCGGGCAGAAATCGGTCAGCTTGCCGGGCGCGATCAGCACGCCGCCCGCGTGCATCCCGACGTTACGCGTGAGGCCCTCGACGCGCTGCGCGAGATCCAGCAGCTGGTGCACTTCGTCCTCGTGGTCGTAGCGCTCCTGCAACTGCGGCTCTTCCTTCATCGCGTCGGCGATCGTCACGTGCTTGCCCGGCTTGAACGGGATCAGCTTCGCGATGCCGTCGGTAAACATGTAGCCGAGATCGAGCACCCGCCCGATGTCGCGCACGGCCGCCTTCGCGGCCATCGTGCCGAAGGTCGCGATCTGCGACACGGCGTCCGCGCCGTACTTTTCCTTCACGTACTGGATCACGCGGTCGCGGCCGTGCTGGCAGAAGTCGATGTCGAAGTCGGGCATCGACACGCGTTCCGGGTTCAGGAAGCGCTCGAACAGCAGGTTGTAGCGCAGCGGATCGAGATCGGTAATGCCGAGCGCGTAGGCGACCAGCGAACCGGCGCCCGAGCCCCGGCCCGGCCCCACCGGCACACCGTTGTTCTTCGCCCAGTTGATGAAGTCCGCGACGATCAGGAAGTAGCCCGGGAAGCCCATCTTCGTGATGGTCCCGCACTCGAATTCGAGGCGCTTGTAGTACGTGTCGCGCTGCGCGTCGCGTTCGGCGGCATCCGGATACAGCTGCTCGAGACGCTTTTCGAGCCCTTCCTTCGACAGCTGGATCAGGTAGTCGTCGAGCGACATGCCGTCCGGCGTCGGGAACAGCGGCAGCTTCGGCTTGCCGAGCTCGAGCTTCAGGTTGCAGCGCTTCGCGACCTCGACCGTGTTCGCGACCGCGGACGGCAGGTCGGCGAACAGCGCGACCATGTCGTCCTGCGTGCGGAAGTACTGGTCGGTGGTGAAGCGCTTCTGGCGCCGCGGATTCGCGAGGATGTCGCCTTCCGAAATGCACACGCGCGCCTCGTGCGCGGTGAAATCGTCGTCGGTCATGAACTGCGTCGGATGCGTCGCGACGACCGGCAGCTTCATCTCGGCGGCGAGCGTCGCCGCCTGCTGGATGTAGGCCTCGGCGCCCGGCTGGCCGTAGCGCTGCAGTTCGATGTAGAAACCGCCCGGAAACACCTTCGCCCAGCGCTGCGCATGGCGGCGCGCCGCCTCCTCGTTGCCGGCCGCGAGCGCGAGGCCGATATCGCCCTGTTGCGCGCCCGACAGCGCGAGCAGCCCTTCGGCCAGCTCGGTCTCGAGCCACTGCACGTCGATCTCCGCGCGGCCGCGATACTGGTTCGTGAGCCACGCCTTCGACAGCAGCTCGCAGAGATTGAGGTAGCCGCGCTTGTCCTTGACGAGCAGCAGCAGCCGCGACGGCTTGTCGCGATCGTCCGGATTCGTGATCCAGACGTCGCAGCCGGCGATCGGCTTGATGCCCTTGCCGCGGGCTTCCTTGTAGAAACGGACGAGGCCGAAAGCGTTGCCGAGATCGGTGAGGGCGAGCGCGCCCTGACCGTCCGCGGCCGCCGCCTTGACGATATCGTCGAGACGCACGATGCCGTCGGCAATCGAGAATTCGGAGTGAACGCGAAGATGGACGAAGCGGGGATCTGACATGGGCGCTATTGTAGCCGCGTCGCCACGCAGGCTGCCCAAAAAATCCCCGCGCTGGCCATGCGGCCGAGTGCGCGACCACGCGCCGCGCCGCTGGCCGGACGGCCAGATGCCGGATCGCGCTCGGTTTGCGGGATAATACGCGTTTTCGACTTATCCGCTTGCTAATCCGCCCGGTTCGCACCCCTATTTCGCGAGCCCCGTGCGATCATTGCACGGCCGCGGCCGCTTTCAGTTCCGACCATCATGAGTATCGTCAATCTCGCCGCCTATCACTTCGTATCGCTCGACGCGACCGAACAATGGCGCCCCCTCGTCACCGCCCGTTGCAACGAACTCGGCCTGCGCGGCACGATCCTGCTCGCGCCGGAAGGCATCAACCTGTTCATCGCCGGCACGCGCGATGGGGCCGATGCATTCATCGACTACATCCGCCACGATCCGCTGTTCGAAGGCAAGTTCGCGACGCTGCAGTTCAAGGAAAGCCTGTCCGACTCGCAGCCGTTCCGCCGCATGCTCGTGCGCCTGAAGCGCGAAATCATCACGATGAAGAAGCCGGCGATCAAGCCGGAACTCGGCCGCGCGCCGTTCGTCGATGCGCACACGCTGAAGGCCTGGCTCGACCGCGGCCACGACGACGCGGGCCGCCCGGTCGTGATGCTCGACACGCGCAACGCGTTCGAGGTCGACGTCGGCACGTTCGACAACGCGCTCGACTACCGGATCGCCAAGTTCAGCGAATTCCCGGGCGTCATCGAAGCGAACCGCGCGGACCTCGAAGGCAAGACGGTCGTGTCGTTCTGCACGGGCGGCATCCGCTGCGAGAAGGCGGCGATCCACATGAAGGACGTCGGCATCGACAACGTGTACCAGCTCGAAGGCGGGATCCTCAAGTACTTCGAGGAAGTCGGCGGCGCGCATTATCACGGCGACTGTTTCGTGTTCGACTATCGCACCGCGCTGAACCCGCAGCTCGAGCCCACCGAGAACGTCACCTGCTTCGCGTGCCGCGCGGTCGTCACGCCCGAGGCGCAGCAATCGCCGAGCTACGTGCGCGGCCAGTCCTGCCCGGCCTGCGCGAACGCTGCGGGCACCGCCTGAGCGAGCGCCGCGGATTCCGATGAACGGCTATCGCGGCCGCTTCGCGCCGTCGCCGACCGGCCCGCTGCACTTCGGCTCGCTCGTCGGCGCACTCGCGAGCTGGCTCGATGCACGCGCGCACGGCGGTGTCTGGCTCGTGCGCATCGAGGACATCGACGGGCCGCGCACGGTGCCCGGCGCGGCCGACGACATCCTCGCGACGCTCGCGCACTTCGGCATGACGCCGGACGAGCCGCCCGTTTGGCAGAGCGCGCGCGAAACGGCATACGCGGCTGCGCTCGAACGGCTGATGGCGACGGGGCTCGTCTATCCGTGCGGCTGCACGCGCAAGGAGATCGCCGATTCGCTGCGCGCCGCGCACGAACGCCATACGACGCTCGCGTATCCGGGCACCTGCCGGTCGGGCCTGCACGGCAAGCCCGCGCGCGCGTGGCGACTGCGGGTGCCGGACGGCAATGCGGCGATCGTCACGTTCGACGATCGCTGGCAACACACGCAATCGCAGAATCTCGCCACCGAGGTCGGCGACTTCGTGCTGAAGCGTGCCGACGGCCTGTGGGCGTACCAGCTCGCGGTCGTCGTCGACGACGCCGATGCTGGCATCACGCACGTCGTGCGCGGCGCCGACCTGCTCGATTCGACCGCCCGCCAGATCTACCTGCAGCGCTGCCTCGGCGTGCCGACGCCGTCGTATCTGCACGTGCCCGTCGTCCTCGACGCGAATGGCGAAAAGCTCAGCAAGCAGACCGGCGCGATCGCGCTCGAACGCGACGATCCGCTGCCGGCGCTGAAGGCTGCGGCCGCGCATCTGGGGCTTGCGTCGGACGGCGAGTTGCCCGGTACGACGCTGGCGTCGTTCTACGGGGCCGCGACGGCCGCGTGGGCTCGGCGCTTCGGGCCGCGGGCCGGCTAGAGGCCATCGGGTGCCGCGTCCGGCCATCGACGCGGGGAAGCGCCGGCGATGACGGCTACGCGCAATATGGGCCGCTGTGGCATCCCGTTCGCTCGTTCGCTCGTTCGCTCGTTCGCCCCTCTCCCCTCGCCCGCCGGATCACTACGCAACACCAATGTCGCCCCGACCAGACGCCACGAACATGCCGCCTCTGTCCGCTCCTCTTCACCAATAAAAAAACGGGCGCATGCTCGTCGCATGCACCCGTTTCCTCGATACGCGCGCGTCTCGCGCCGACCGATTACGCCGACGGCTTGCGCGGCATCCCGAACCCGCCGAGCAGCGCGGCGACCTGCCGCTTCGGCCCTTTCTTCTCCGGCTGCGCAGACTTCACTTCTTCCGGCTGCTTCGCCGGCGCCGACGGCTCGTACGGCTTCAGGAAGAAGTCGTCGATCGGCGCCTCGTGGCGGCGGTGGTGGTACCCGCCGCGCTCCGCGCCTGCCGAGCGGCGGCCCGACGCGCCGCGATGCTCGTCGCGTTCGCGGCGGCTGCCCCGCTCGCCACCGCGCTCCCCGCCCCGCTCGCCGCCTCGTTCGCCACCGCGCTCGTCGTGGCGATGCCGCGCCGGCTTGTCGAGCGCGAGCGTCTGCATCTCGAGCGGACGCTTGATCAGCTTCTCGATGTCGGCGAGCTGCTTGCGCTCGTTCGGGCTGCACAGCGACAGCGCATCGCCCGTCGCGCCCGCGCGGCCCGTGCGGCCGATCCGGTGCACGTAGTCTTCGGCGTTGAACGGCAGGTCGAAGTTGATCACGGCCGGCAGCTCGGCGATGTCGAGGCCGCGCGCGGCCACGTCGGTCGCGACGAGCGCCTCGACTTCGCCGCGCTTGAACGCGTCGAGCGCCTGCATCCGCTCGAGCTGCGACTTGTCGCCGTGGATCGCCGACGCGACCACGCCGTCGCGTTCGAGCTGACGCGCGAGCCGGCTCGCGCCGATCTTGCTGTTGCAGAACACGATCACCTGCTTGAGCCCGCGGCCGCGGATCAGCTGCACGACAGCCGCCTGCTTGTCGCCCTCGGCGACGTCGTAGACGATCTGCGTGACGTTCGCGTTCGTCGAATTGCTGCGCGCGACCTCGATCGTCTGCGGATTGCGCAGGTAGGTCGACGCGAGTTTCTTGATTTCCGGCGAGAACGTCGCCGAGAACAGCAGCGTCTGGCGCTCCTTCGGCAGCAGGTTCAGGATCCGCTGCAGGTCCGGCAGGAAGCCCATGTCGAGCATCCGGTCGGCCTCGTCGAGCACGAGCATCTGCACCTGCCCGAGGTTCGCGGTCTTCTGCTGCACGTGGTCGAGCAGGCGGCCCGGCGTCGCGATCAGGATCTCGACGCCGCGGCGCAGCTCGGCCATCTGCGGATTCATGTCGACGCCGCCGAACACGACCGCGCTGCGCAGCGGCGTGTGCTTCCCGTACGCATGCACGTTCGCGGCGACCTGGTCGGCGAGTTCGCGGGTCGGCGTGAGAATCAGCGCGCGCACCGGATGGCGGGCGGGCGACGCGCTCGTATTGGCCTGCGGCAGCAGGCGCTGGAGGATCGGCAGCGAGAAGCTCGCGGTCTTGCCGGTGCCCGTTTGCGCGGCGCCCATGACATCACGGCCGGCGAGCACGACGGGAATCGCCTGCGCCTGGATCGGCGTTGGCGTCGTGTAGCCCTGCTCCGCAATGGCTTTCAGGATGTCGGCGGCAAGGCCGAATTGATCGAAGGTTGCGTCGACTGGCTTGGCGACAGAATCGGACATGGTGGCGTTTCGCTCAAAAGGCGCGGCGGGGACATCACGCGTCAGGCCGGCCCGGCGGGCCTGCGCGAATCACATTTCGGAAGTAGACGGAGCCGCGGCGCGCCGCGCGGCGCCGCTCTGGCGCTTGGGACCGGTTCGATGCGAACCCTGGAACCAGGCCGTGCGGACTCCGTTCGGCGCGAATGCCGGCGGAAAGGGCCGTATTGTAGCACTGCGCAGCGATCTGTCCGTGACAGCCTCGCCGACGCGACGCGCAGACGCCGCTGCCCGGTTCCGGCGGACGGCACCGCAGCCGGTCCGGTGGCCGACTCCAGCTCGCTGCGCACGGGCGCCGGCCCGCCCCGCCGGCACACGACATCGGGGACGCCGGGCGGCGATCAGCCCTTCTTCTTTTTCTTCTCGACCTGCACGCAGTCGGACAACAGCGGCGGCGCCTTCTGGTCGGCGATTTCGTCGCGCAGCGTCGCTTCCTTGCCCTTCGTCCACCACGTATAGCGGCCGGCCTGGTAGCGCACGCCGGACGCCGACACGGTGTCGACGAACAGCAGGCGCTGGCCGTTGACCGGCACGAGCGCGAAGCTCTGGCCGTTGCCCGCGAGCCAGTACGACACGCGCACCGGCTGCGCCTGGTTCGCGCACTGGTAGACGGCCGTCTGGCGCGCGTCCGCGTCGATTTCCTCGACGGTCAGCTGCGCGGCATGCGCGACGGATACGGACAGGCCGGCCAGTGCAAGCGCGGCGAGGGTTTGACGAATCATGCAGGTCCTCTCACGAGACGTGGTGTGAACGCGCGCCCGCCCGGGCGCGCCGGTTATTGTTGTCAGTGGGTTGTCAGGGGGCTGTCAGGCGTTGTCAGCGGCGATCAGGGATCGATGACATCCGCGCAGGCATCGGTCGGCGCGGCGGCGACGTGGCCGACGACCGGCACGATCTTCAGCCCGGCCGACGCGATCCGGCACGGCGCGGCGGCCAGGCCGCAGCCCGAAACGCTCGCGGCGAGCGCCAGCGCAGCGCCGAGGCGCGCGACGCGTCGCAGAAAGCAGGTGGTCGGCATCGCACGCCCTCCCGTCTTCAGCGGCCCGATACGGGCTTGACGGCCGCGGCCGCGCGCTTCGCGCGTGCGCGGGCTTCGTCGACATCGGCGCCGGTCGCGAGCGCAACGCCCATGCGCCGCTTCGCGAAGCTTTCCGGCTTGCCGAACAGGCGCAGGTCGGCGCCCGGCACCGCCAGCGCGTCGCGCACGCCTTCGAACGCGATGCCGCGCTCGTCGAGCCCGCCGTAGATCACCGCCGATGCAGCGGGCGAACCAAGCGTCGGATCGACCGGCAGGCCGAGAATCGCGCGCGCATGCAGCTCGAACTCCGGCTGGCGCTGCGACGCGAGCGTGACGAGGCCCGTGTCGTGCGGCCGCGGGCTCACTTCGGAGAACCAGACCTCGTCGCCGCGCACGAACAGCTCGACGCCGAACAGCCCGCGCCCGCCGAGCGCCTCGGTCACCTTGTGCGCGATCTCGCGCGAACGCGCGAGCGCCGTCGCGGACATCGGCTGCGGCTGCCACGACTCGACGTAGTCGCCCGCGACCTGCACGTGGCCGACCGGCTCGCAGAAATAGGTGCGCGTGTCGCCCGTCGCCGGATCGATCGCGCGGACCGTGAGCTGCGTGATCTCGTAGTCGAAATCCACGAAGCCCTCGACGATCACGCGACCGTGATTCACGCGCCCGCCCGCCATCGCGTACTGCCACGCGGGCTCGATGTCGGCGTCGCTGCGCACGACCGACTGCCCCTTGCCCGACGACGACATCACCGGCTTCACGACGCACGGCATGCCGATCGTCGCGACGGCCGCGCGAAACGCGTCGAACGATTCCGCGAACGCGTAAGGCGACGTCGGCAGGCCGAGCTCCTCGGCGGCGAGCCGGCGGATGCCTTCGCGGTTCATCGTGAGCTGGGTCGCGCGTGCGGTCGGGATCACCTCGGCGATGCCCGCCGCCTCGATTGCCGCGAGCGCGTCGGTCGCTATGGCCTCGATCTCGGGGACGATCAGGTGCGGACGCTCGGTCTCGACGAGCGCGCGCAGCGCGGCCGCGTCGGTCATGTCGATCACGTGCGCGCGGTGCGCGACCTGATGCCCCGGCGCGTCCGGATAGCGGTCGACCGCGATCACCTCGACGCCGAGGCGCTGCAACGCAATGATGACTTCCTTGCCGAGTTCGCCGGCGCCGAGCAGCATGACGCGCGTGGCCGAGGGCGAAAGCGGCGTACCGAGCCGCTGACCGATCTGCATGTGATGATTTCCCGCTTCAGGTTGGAGGTCGAAAACGACTGCGATGTTAACACGCGCTTCGGTGTCGGTCCGGCCGGTTTCGTGCCGTACTCACGCCGCTCTCGTGCCGCGCTCGCGCGTCGCGCCGGCGGGCCGCGAACGAATTCGCGCGCGGATGGTCGCCTCGCCTGACGCAAGGTGAGTGCGTTACTCTTACGCCTTGTTCAGAACATGATGAGGAACGAGGCTCATGCCCCACCCGACCGCAGCCGCACGCACGCGCACCCGCCTGTTTCGCCCGCTGCGCGCGCCGCTCGGCGCATTGACGCTCGCCACGCTTCTCGCCGCCTGCTCGATGCCGACTCATCCCGACGCCGCCGCCGCCGCCCCCGATCCGTTCAACCCCGCTGCCGTGCAGCTGCTCGACGACACGAGCTGGGAACTCACGAGCTGGCAGAACGCCGACGGTACGCCACGCACGATCCCGCACGGCGACAACGGCGAACCGATCAAGCTTGCGCTGTCGACCGAATCAGGCATTCGCCGTGCGTCCGGGTACTCCGGCTGCAACCGCTACATGGGCACCTACGACGTCAAGAACGGCGTGCTGAGCTTCGGCCCGCTCGCCGGCACGCGGATGGCCTGCACCGGCACGCCCGGCGGCCAGCTCGAGCAGGCGTATCTCGACGCGCTCGCGCACATCGCGAAGGCCGGCGTGCAGATGCGCGCGCCGCAGCAGCTGCAGATCGTCACCGCCGACGGCGCGACGCTGACCTTCACGCGCCGCGGCCCGTAACACGGTTCGCACGGGGACGATACGCGCGCGGGACGGTGCGCCGACCGCATCCCGCCGCACGTTGCCCGCGGGCGCGCCTGCTTTGCAGCGCGATGCCTTAGAGTCTTCTTCGTCGGCCGGTTAAACTCGGCGGGTCGCGCGTCGCGCTCCCCGCCCCATTCCTGTTTCAAAGCATGCACACGGTTGTTCTCGGCTGGTTCGGCGTCTCCGCCGTCTGGTTCATCCTTCTCATCTGGCGCGTCGCGCAAGCACTGCTGCCCGGCGGCGGCGGGCTCGCCGGCCGCGGCTCGATCCGGCTGTGGCTCGGGTTCGCGAGCGTGTTCGTCGCGAGCTCCACGCTGACGAGCGCGCTGTCCGGGCCCGACACCAATCTGCTCGGCCATGCGTTCGCGGCCGGCTTCGAACGCGTGCTCGGCCACATCGGCACGCCGCTCGCGATGGTCGTGCTGTTCTTCGCAGGCCTGCCGTGGCTGACCGGCATCGGCTGGCAGCGTGTCGCCACGTGGCTCGACACGTCGTTCGGGGTCAGCCTTGCGCGCGGCGACGATGAAGACACCCGCAGCGTCGCCGACCTGCCGCGCAACGCGCTGCATCGCGACGACGAGCGGCGCGTGCGCCGCGCGGGCGACGTGCAGCCGACCACCGCACACACCGTCAATTCGATGGCGCCACGCCAGAACGGCCGGTTTGCGCGACCGACGCTGTGGAAACCCGATCAGCAGGCGCCTGCGAAGTCGCGCGCACCGGCCGCGCCCCGGCCGCTCGCCGAACCGGTCGCGCCCGCAGGCTGGCTGAAGCCGAACGCGGCGAACCGGCCCGTCCCCACCGCGGGCAGCACGAGCGCCGTGGCGGCCGCCAACGCCGCAGCGGGCGCGGCGCGCGCCGCGGCAAGCCTGGCGCCCCCGCGCCCCGACCCGGCCCCGATCGCGTTCGAACCGGCTCGCGCGCGGCCGCAGCCGGCGACGTCGGCGGCGCGTCCGGCGGTGGCCGCGCTCAAGCAACCGGCCGTACCGCGCGCGACTGTCACGCCTCGCTCGGCCGGCCCGGCGCCGGCACGGCCGGTGACGCGTCCGGCTGCCGGGACGGCGCCGAGCGCGTTGCCGCCCGCGGAACCGCGGCGCCGGCCGGCCGTCACGCCCGCGCGCGCGCCGTTGTACGCGTGGGCGGAGAAACCTTCCGCCCCGATCGCGCCGGCACCGAGCGTCCACGAAACGCTGCGCTCGATCGAGGCCAGCACCGCGCAATGGACGGCACTCGCCGGTACTGCTGCCGCCGCCGAAGCCGCGCACGCAGCCGTGCCGTTCGCCGGCGCGGCTGCCGTTCCGGCTGGTACGGCAACGTCGATGCAGCCTGCTGCATCGGCCGGGGCAGTTTCCGTTCCGCCACGCACGGATGCGCGTGATGCGCGCATCGCAGCCGATGACGATACGGCACCCGCGCAAGACGACGCGCCGATTTCCTTGCCAGCGTTCGCGCCGGCCGATGCCGGCCCTCTGCTGACGGACGACTGGCTTCGCGCGCAAGCTGTCGCGCCGGCTGGCGCCGTGACCGAAGCCGTGGCTTCGACCACGGCTTTCGACGATACGCACAATACGCACAATACGCATGATGAGCACGATGGGCACGACGCCGATGCGCATGCCTCCGTCGTGACGCCCTCGCCCGCGTTGGAACACGGGCAGGACGTCGACGCGCGTGCGGCGCTCGATTCGCCGTTCGCGTCGCATGTCGACGTACCGGTGGATCTCGCGCCGTGGGAAGACATCGCCCGCACACCGGATGCCGCGCTTGACACAAGGGTCACCGTCACGCCGCCGACCATTCCGCTCGCAGGAACCGCAACGTCGCCTGCCACGGAACGCGGCGCATCGCCGTTTGACGCAGCATCGAGCGAGCCCGCGATGCCGAAGGCGAACGAGGCGGCCAAGGCCGATCACTTCGGCGTCACGACCGACAGCGCTTCGTCGCCGCGCGACGCCGGGGCGCGACCGTCGATGGTTGCCGCCGGCCCCGATAAGCCGGTATCGGCCAGCACGACCGACAGCCAGCGCACAGTTGCGTCGACTCCGGTCGAAACGAAGCCGGCTGCCCCGGTGGCAAATGACATCACCCCGGAATACGCGGTCATCGGCGCACCGTCGCTCGCAACCTCGAGCGTCCGTACAGACGCATCCGCTGCAACGCCGGCCGCTGCGAACGCTGCCGCGGCAAGCACCGAAGCAATCGCGAGCGTCCCTGCAGCCGCCCACGCTTCGACGGCGAATACGACCAGCGACGAGGCACTGCCCGCAACCGCTGCACCGACCGCGCCGATTGCCGCAACTGCGGCAACTGCGCCAACTGCGCCAACTGCGCCAACTGCGCCAACTGCAAGCGAAGACGGCATGGCATCCGCCGTCAAGACCGTGCAGATGCCGGCCGCCGGAGCGGCGGCAGTTGCACCCGCTGCCGTTACTGCTTCGACGCTGTCGACACCGGTCGCGACGCAGCCTCTGCCTGCGAACCCAGCCAGCGCGACGCGTGCGGTGCCGCCAGCATCGCAATCTGCGCAGCAGCCCGCGTCCGCGCCGTCACCGACCGTCGCAACCGCAGCGTCAACGCCCGCCGAATTCAAGTTCGCGACACCGGGCGTAGCGCCGCGGGTTCCCGCCGCAGGCGCGCCGGCGCAACCGCTCGGCACGGTTGTCGCGAACGCACCGACGCCCGCTGCCAGCCTCACGCAGACGCCTGCTCGAACGGCGACCACCTCGCCCTCGCCTGCTGTCGCGTCAGTCACCTCGACACCTTCCGCAACGCTGTCGCCGGCACCATCCACGCTGTCGTCGAGCAGCCTCCGCTCAATGCCCGACGGCGCAACTGTCGCTGCGGCGCCTGCCGCAATCGCCGGCACGTCAGCACCTGCGACGCAGACCACGGCAACCGCGACAACCGCTGTCCCGGCCGCATCGGCGACGCCGGCCTCCTTCATCGGTGGGGCAACGCTTGCCGCATCGACCGTCAGCACTGCCGCGCCGGCGGCTTCAGCGACACCGGCTGCCGCAGCTCCCGGAGCAACGACGCCCGTCGCAACGACCTCGACAATCGCCAATTCCGCGATGCCGACCGCCATGGCTTCCGCGACGACCACACCTGTCACATCGGCAGCTGCGACCTCTGCTGCCGCATATTCCCCGACGCCGGTTACGCCAGCCGTCGGCGCAACAACGCCCGGTGCGACGACTGCAGCCATCGCGATCCCTGCGACGCCGAGCACGGCGGCTTCGACGGTAACTGCACCTGCCGCAACGACCTCGGCAATCGCTGCGCCCGCCATTCCCGCCCGGCCGACGCTCGGAGCACCGGGTACGACCGCCCCCGCAACGCCGACCGTCGTCATCGCTGCTCAAGCTGCGCCCGCAACGCCGATTCCCGCAGTGCCCGGCGCGACGACCGCTGCGACGCCGGCTGCGACCACGATCGCTCAAGCGGTTCCTGCCGCCACGCCGGCTGCCGCCATTCCCGGCGCGGCGTTGCCAGCCGCGCCGTCCATGATCGCCGCTACCGCGGTGTCACCCACGGCGCCCGTGACTGCCATACCTGACGTGACGGCACCGCCTGCACCAGCCTTCGTCGCGGCCGTTCCGGCTATCCCCGCGGCACCCGCGGCCGCCATACCTGGCGTGACGGCACCGCCTGCACCGGCCCACGTCGCGGCCGTTCCGGCCCTCCCCGCGGCACCCGCGGCCGCCCTCCCCGGCACCATGACCCAGACGCTGCCGGCCCCGGCCACACCCGACGCCCACGAGGAAGTTCCGGCTCGTCAGCCGCGTCCGAACGCGTTCGAATTCCACGCACCGGCATCGTTCAGCATCGAGCTGCCGACGCTCGACCTGCTCGAGCCGGCGTCCGACGACATCGAGACGATCAGCGAAGAGCACCTCGCGCAGACCGGCCAGGTGATCGAGCAGCGTCTTCAGGAATTCAAGGTGCCGGTGACGGTCGTCGGCGCGTCCGCCGGCCCGGTGATCACGCGCTTCGAGATCGAGCCCGCGCTCGGCGTGCGCGGCAGCCAGATCGTCGGCCTGATGAAGGACCTGTCGCGCGGCCTCGGCCTCACGTCGATCCGCGTCGTCGAGACGATCCCCGGCAAGACCTGCATGGGGCTCGAGCTGCCGAACGCGAAGCGGCAGATGATCCGCCTGTCGGAGATCCTCGAGTCGCGCCAGTACCAGCACTCGGCGTCGCAGCTCACGCTCGCGATGGGCAAGGACATCACCGGCCACCCGATCGTCACCGATCTCGCGAAGGCGCCGCACATGCTCGTCGCCGGCACGACCGGCTCGGGCAAGTCGGTCGCGATCAACGCGATGATCCTGTCGCTGCTGTACAAGGCGGCGCCCGAGGACGTGCGGCTCATCATGATCGACCCGAAGATGCTCGAGCTGTCGGTCTACGAAGGCATTCCGCACCTGCTCGCACCGGTCGTCACCGACATGAAGCTCGCCGCGAACGCACTCAACTGGTGCGTCGGCGAGATGGAAAAGCGCTACCGGCTGATGTCGGCCGTCGGCGTGCGCAATCTCGCGGGCTTCAACCAGAAGATCCGCGACGCCGAGGCGAAGGAAAAGAAGATCGGCAACCCGTTCTCGCTGACGCCCGACGATCCCGAACCGCTGTCGACGCTGCCGCTGATCGTCGTCGTGATCGACGAGCTCGCCGACCTGATGATGGTCGCCGGCAAGAAGATCGAGGAACTGATCGCCCGTCTCGCGCAGAAGGCGCGCGCGGCCGGCATCCACCTGATCCTCGCGACGCAGCGCCCGTCGGTCGACGTGATCACGGGCCTCATCAAGGCGAACATCCCGACGCGGGTCGCGTTCCAGGTGTCGTCGAAGATCGATTCGCGCACGATCCTCGACCAGATGGGCGCGGAGTCGCTGCTCGGCCAGGGCGACATGCTGTTCCTGCCGCCGGGCACCGGCTATCCGCAGCGCGTGCACGGCGCGTTCGTCGCCGACGAGGAAGTGCACCGGATCGTCGAATACCTGAAGCAGTTCGGCGAGCCGCAGTACGAGGAAGGGATTCTCGACGGCCCGGCATCCGAAGGCGCATCGCAGGACCTGTTCGGCGACGCGCCGGACGCCGAAGCGGATCCGCTGTACGACGAGGCGGTCGCCTTCGTCGTGCGCACGCGCCGCGCGTCGATCTCGTCGGTGCAGCGTCAGTTGCGCATCGGCTACAACCGCGCGGCCCGTCTCGTCGAGCAGATGGAGGCGGCCGGGCTCGTGTCGCCGATGGGCATCAACGGCAGCCGCGAGGTGCTGGTGCCGCCCGCCGCCGATTGAGTGTCGCCGTCGGGGCGCAATCGGCCATCCACCGCACCGCCGCCCTGCGCAAACACGAAGGGCGCTGCCGAGGTGAACTGCACCCCAAAGGTTGGATCAAGGCCCAACTTTGCGGGGGCAGTTCAGAGGCAGCGCCCTTCTCGCGTTTACCGCACGGGAATCCGCCCGATTACAACGCCGGAACCAGCTTGAAATCGACCGGCTTGCCGAGCGCGACCTTCTGCGGGTTCGCGTCGAGCTGGCCGGTCTCGACGTCGCGCCGGAACACGTAGAACGTATCGCTGTCCTGGTTGCCGACGATCAGCCACCTGCCGGTCGGATCGATCAGGAACTCGCGCGGCGTCTTGCCGAGGCTCGACTGCCGGCCGATGACCTTCAGGCGGCCGTCGGCCTGGTTCACCGCATAGATCACGATCTCGTTCGCGTCGCCGCGATTGCTCGCATAGAGGAACCGGCCGTCCGGCGACAGATGGATCGCCGCGCCGCCGACCTTGCCCTTGAAGCCCGGCGCGGCCATCGGCACCGTTTCGACCGGCGTCAGCTTGCCGTCGTGGTAGCCGAACACTTCGACCGACGCATTCAGCTCGCTCGTCACATACGCATAACGGCCGTTCGCGCTGAACACCATGTGACGCGGGCCCGAACCGGCCTTCACCGGCGTGTAGCGCGTGTCGGTCGGGCTGATCAGGCCGCGGCTGCCGTCGACCGTGTAGCGATAGCCGAAGATCTTGTCCGCGCCGAGATCCTGCACGAACAGGTAACGGCCGTCCGGCGAAAACACCGTCGAATGCACATGTGCGCCGTCCTGGCGGCCCTTCACGGGCCCGGTGCCTTCGTGGTGCACGGACAGCACGGACTTGCCGACTGCGCCGTCGGCGCCCAGCGGAAACACCGCGAAGCTGCCGCCGGGGTTCGACGCGACCGAGTAGTTCGCGGTCACGAGATACTTGCCGTCCGGCGACAGGCTCAGATAACAAGGATCGTTCCCCTCCGACGACACGCGATCGATGAACGTCAGCGCCCCGGTCTTCGCGTCGAACCGGAATGCGCTGACGCCGCCACGCTGTTCCGCCGGACCGTTGTCGCCGGGCAACTCGTTGACTGAGTACACGGTGCGGCCGTCGCGGCTCGGCAACAGGTATGACGGATTGACCGTCTTCGCCGACGATACGGGCGCGACGCTGCCCGTCTTCGTATCGAAGCGGTACACGTAGATCCCGTCGCTGCCGCCGTCGGTATAGGTGCCGACGAGCAGGTTGTAGACGCCGTCGGCCGGAGCCTGCGCAGATTGTTGCGCAAATGCATGCGTCGCAGATAACGAGAGCACGATCGCGAAACCTTTCATCCAGTGAGCGAGCCTAAGCGGAAACCCTCGGGTCGAAGCGCGCGCGTCACGTGCTTGGTCACGTGAGCGTAAACGGTTGGGCATTGAATCCTCCTTGCATCGAGCCGCTTCAAGTGTTGAGATGTGACGAAACGCCGGCCGTTTGCGCGTTCCGCCGCCCGGCCGAGTATACGAGCCGCCGTGCCCGGGCGTGAAGCCCGGGGCACCGCCGTCCGCAATGTGAACTCGCAACCAGGATTGCCGCCCATGCCCGCCCTGATCGAAGACTACGCCCTCGTCGGCGACGGCCACACGGCCGCGCTGATCGCAAAAGACGGCTCCGTCGACTGGCTGTGCTGGCCCCGCTTCGATTCGGGCGCCTGCTTCGCGGCGCTCGTCGGCACGCCCGAGCACGGCCGCTGGCTGCTCGCGCCGGCCGCCGATGCCGCGATCACGCACACGACGCGCCGCTATCGCGGCGACACGCTGATACTCGAAACCGATTACGAGAGCGCCGACGGCGCCGTCACCGTGGTCGACTTCATGCCGCCCGGCAACGGCTGGTCCGAACTCGTGCGAATCGTCGTCGGCCGGCACGGCACGATGAAGATGCGCATGGAGCTGGTGTTGCGCTTCGACTACGGTTTCTCGATTCCGTGGGTCACGCAGCTGTCACGCGAGGACGGAATGAAAGCGATCGCGGGGCCCGACACCGTCGTGCTGCGCACGCCCGTGCCGCTCACCGGCAAGAACCTGCACACGCTCGCCGAATTCACCGTGAGCGCCGACGAGCGCGTGCCGTTCTCGCTCGGCTACGCGCCGTCGCACCTGCGGCTGCCGCCCGCGCGCGACCCGCTGTCGATGCTTGCGCGCACCGAGAACTACTGGCTCGAATGGTCGGGGCGCTGCCAGGTGCAGGGCCGCTACGAGGCCGCGGTGCGCCGCTCGCTGATCACGCTGAAGGCGCTCGCGTACGAGCCGACGGGCGGCATCGTCGCGGCGCCCACCACCTCGCTGCCCGAGAAGATCGGCGGCAACCGCAACTGGGACTACCGCTACTGCTGGCTGCGCGACGCGACGATCACGCTGCTCGCGCTGATGCGCGGCGGCCACTACGACGAGGCCCGCGCCTGGCGCACCTGGCTCGGCCGCGTGATGGCCGGCTCGCCCGAGCAGATCCAGATCATGTACGGCATCGCCGGCGAGCGCCGGCTGCCGGAAATGGAGCTCGACTGGCTGCCCGGGTATCAGGATTCGAAGCCGGTGCGGATCGGCAACGGCGCCGCGAACCAGCTGCAGCTCGACGTGTTCGGCGAAGTGATGGCGGCGCTGCACCTCGCGCGGGTGGGCGGCCTGCAGGCCGACGACACGGTGTGGTCGGTGCAGTGCACGCTGCTCGACCATCTCGAGAAGATCTGGCAGGAGCCCGACGAAGGGATCTGGGAAACGCGCGGCGGCCGCCGCCATTTCACGTTCTCGAAGGTGATGGCGTGGGTCGCGTTCGATCGCGCGATCAAGTCTGCGGAAATGTTCCGCCTGCCCGGCGCGCTCGAGCGCTGGCGCGCGTTGCGCGAGAAGATCCACGCGGACGTCTGCGCGAACGCGTGGCATGACGGCAAGCAGGCGTTCGCGCAGAGCTACGGCAGCGACGAGCTCGACGCGAGTGTGCTGCTGATGCCGCTGCTCGGCTTCCTGCCGCCGGACGATCCGCGCGTCGCCGGCACGGTCGCCGCGGTCGAGCGCGAATTGCTGCACGACGGCCTCGTGCTGCGCTACCGTACGCACGAATACGACGACGGCCTGCCGCCCGGTGAAGGCACGTTCCTTGCGTGCAGCTTCTGGCTCGTCGACAGCTACGCGCTGCTCGGCCGGATCGACGAAGCGCACCGGCTGTTCTGCCGGCTGCTGTCGCTGTCGAACGACCTCGGGCTGCTCGCCGAAGAGTACGACCCGGTCGAAGGGCGCCTCGTCGGCAACTTCCCGCAGGCGTTCTCGCACGTTGCGCTCGTGCACACCGCGATGAACCTGATGCACCACGAGGAAGCGATGGCGCGCGCAGTCGGCCAGCCGGTGCCGGCCGTCGCCACCGGGCGTTGAAAACGGGCGCGAAGGCATCGTCAGAGAACGTCAAATCGCAAAATTTTGATGAAAAATCCGGGAAATGTTGCATTGCACCACGCATCGTTGTCCGATATGATCGACGGCGATTGACTGGCTGCAATGCAACATGGCCGGTCGCCGACCCACACGGCACGCCGCGACGCCCCACGCCGCCTTCGCGCACCGTCCCCCAGCGGGAGTAGTCTGCATGCTTTACCAACTGCACGAATTCCAGCGGGCGATGCTGAGCCCGCTCACGGCCTGGGCCCAGGCCGCCTCGAAGTCGTTCGCGAACCCGTCCAGCCCGTTCTCGCTGGTTCCGGGCGCCACACGGATGGCTGCTGCGTACGAGCTGCTGTACCGGCTCGGCAAGGATTACGAGAAGCCCGAGTTCAACATTCACCAGATCGTCAAGGATGGCCACAACATCCCGATCGTCGAGCAGACGATCGTCGAGAAGCCGTTCTGCCGGCTGCTGCGCTTCAAGCGCTACTCGGACGACGCCGACGCGGTCACCCAGCTGAAGGACGAACCGGTCGTGCTGGTCTGCGCGCCGCTGTCGGGCCACCACTCGACGCTGCTGCGCGACACCGTGCGCACGCTGCTGCAGGACCACAAGGTCTACATCACCGACTGGATCGACGCGCGGATGGTGCCGGTCGAGACCGGCCCGTTCCACCTGCATGACTACGTCGCGTACATCCAGGAATTCATCCGCCACATCGGCGCGCGCAACCTGCACGTGATTTCGGTCTGCCAGCCGACGGTGCCCGTGCTCGCGGCGATCTCGCTGATGGCGAGCCGCGGCGAGGACACGCCGCTCACGATGACGATGATGGGCGGCCCGATCGATGCGCGCCGCAGCCCGACGTCGGTGAACTCGCTCGCGACGCAGCATTCGATCTCGTGGTTCGAAAACAACGTGATCCACACGGTGCCCGCGAACTATCCGGGCGAAGGCCGCCAGGTATATCCGGGCTTCCTGCAGCACACGGGCTTCGTCGCGATGAATCCGGAGCGTCACGCGCAATCGCACTGGGACTTCTACCAGAGCCTGCTGCGCGGCGACGAAGACGACGCGGAAGCGCACCGCAACTTCTACGACGAATACAACGCGGTGCTCGACATGGCCTCGGAGTATTACCTCGAGACGATCCGCATCGTGTTCCAGGAATTCCGGCTGGCCGAAGGCACGTGGGAGATCGGCGGCGAACTCGTGCGCCCGCAGGACATCCACCGCACCGCGCTGATGACGATCGAAGGCGAGCTCGACGACATCTCCGGCAGCGGTCAGACGCACGTCGCGCACGAGCTGTGCACGGGCATCCCGCAGGATCACCGCCGCAGCCTGACCGCGGAGAAGTGCGGCCACTACGGGATCTTCTCGGGCCGCCGCTGGCGCACGATCATCTACCCGCAACTGCGCGACTTCATCCGCGAGCATGCACCGGAGCCGAAGCGCGGCGACGCGAAGGATCATCCGGACGCCCCCGCAGCGAAGGCGGCGCTCGCCGCCGTGCCGGCCCCGAGCACGCCGTCCGAACCGGCCAAGGCAGCCGCCGCGAAGCGTGTCCGTGCGAATGCGTCCGACGCCGCGCCCGCTCCCGCGAAAACCGCCGCCGCGAAACGTGGCAGCGGCAGCGGCACGCGTGCAAAGCCGGTCCGCACCCGCAAGGCCGCGTAGCAAGGCCGCGCATCA
This sequence comes from Burkholderia sp. PU8-34, assembly GCF_053427725.1. Classification (NCBI taxonomy): domain Bacteria; kingdom Pseudomonadati; phylum Pseudomonadota; class Betaproteobacteria; order Burkholderiales; family Burkholderiaceae; genus Burkholderia; species Burkholderia sp. PU8-34. The sequence goes on along the minus strand of NZ_JBSAXC010000006.1, from coordinate 274,120 downwards.
AGGCCTCGAATCAAGGCCTCGAATCAAGGCCACATCACGCGCCCGCACCAAATGAAACGCCGCCGTGCTTGTGCACGGCGGCGTTCGTTCATCCGGCGGACGTCAATCCGCGTTCAACTCACCGTCAGCGCTCGATCAGCGCCGCAGCAGAAACGCGAGCAGCACCTCGGTGTTCATCCTGACCATTTCCGCGCGCTCTTCAGGCACCGTGAAGTCGCGCCCGAGCGTCGCGGCGAGCGTGAAACGGTTCGACACGATGTAATAGCCGAGGCCCGACAGCGTCACGTAGAAGCGCAGCGGATCGACGTCGCTGCGGAACAGCCCGGCCTTCTGGCCGCGCGTGAGCACGTTCGCGAGCATCGCGACGATCGGCGACATCATCTCGCGGATCCGCGTCGACTTGTGCAGGTAGCGCGCCTCGTGCAGGTTCTCGTTGTTGATGAGCCGCAGCAGCTCGGGATGGTCGCGGTAGTAGTCCCACACGAAATGCGCGAGCCGCGTGACGGCCTCGACAGGCGCGACGCCGTCCAGGTCGAGTACCCGTTCGGCCTCGGTCAGCGCGGAGAACGCGTGCTCGAGCACGGCGGTGAACAATTGCTCCTTGCTGCCGAAGTAGTAATAGAGCATGCGCTCATTGGTTTCCGCCCGGCGCGCAATCTGGTCGACACGTGCGCCGAACAGGCCTCCACTCGCGAATTCTTCGGCCGCCGCCATCAGGATGCGGCGGCGGGTGCCTTCAGGATCTCTTTTGATTTTTGGCTGATTCATGGTGGCGTTTTGCTATGTGAGCCGCGTGATCCGGACCGGTCGCCCCACCGCGTCGGCGCCGGCGACCCTGGAACGGGCGCGCCGCGTGCGGCCGCCCTCCTGCTGCGCCCCTGCAAAAAAGCGCTTCGATTATGCGCACAGAAGGCGTCAAGCGCAATGCGGGAAATCGGCGATAATTCCGTTTTGGCAAACCTTTCCGGCCGCGCCCGGCGCGCGGCTGCGAGACATTCGGCGCATTGGCGCCCGCTGTCACCGTGACCGACTCCAAGACACTCGCGGATCGCATCGAAGATCTGCTTCCCCAGACGCAATGCACGAAGTGCGGCTACCAGGGCTGCCGCCCGTACGCCGAGGCGATCGCCGCCGGCAACGCGAACTACAACCAGTGCCCGCCCGGCGGTGCCGAAGGCGTCGCGCGCGTTGCGCGCCTGCTCGGCAAGCCCGTGATTCCGCTGAACCCCGTCAACGGTGACGAACGCGCTCGTCCTGTCGCGGTGATCGACGAGAGCCTGTGCATCGGCTGCACGCTGTGCATGCAGGCGTGCCCGGTCGACGCGATCGCTGGCGCGCCCAAGCAGATGCACACGGTGATCGCTTCGCTCTGCACCGGCTGCGACCTGTGCGTGCCGCCGTGCCCGGTCGACTGCATCGCGATGGTGCCCGTGACGGGCGAGCGCACCGGCTGGGACGCGTGGACCCAGGACCAGGCCGATGCCGCACGCGAGCGCCACGACCGCCGGCTCGCGCGCGAGCGCCGCGAGCGCGAAGCCGCCGAAGCGCGCGCGGCCGCACGGCGTGCGGTGAGCGCGACGAGCACCGCGAGCGCGGCTCAGCCGGCTGCTGCGCCATCCGCTGCGCAGTCCGCACCGCCGGCCGACGCAGCCGCGGATGCCGATGCGAAGAAACGTGCGATCATCGCCGCCGCGCTCGAGCGCGCGCGCAAGAAGAAGGAAGAGCTGGCCGCACAGGGCAGCGCGCCGAAGAACATCGAACACGTGAGCCCTGCCGTCCAGGCACAGATCGATGCGGCCGAAGCGCGCCGCAAGCGGCTCGCCGAACAGCAGGCGCAGCAGGCCGGAGCGTCCGAGCCCGAATCCGAAGACGGTTCCGCCACGCCGCCCGACAAGAAACCACAATGAACGCCAGCAAACGACGCGCGATCTTCGAAACGCTGCAGAGCCTCAATCCGGCGCCGACCACCGAACTCGAATACTCGACGCCGTTCGAGCTGCTGATCGCGGTGATGCTGTCCGCGCAGGCGACCGACGTGTCGGTCAACAAGGCGATGCGCAAGATGTTCCCGGTCGCAAATACGCCGCGGCAAATTGTCGCGCTCGGCGAGGAAGGCGTCACCGAGTACATCAAGACGATCGGGCTCTACCGGACCAAGGCGAAGAACGTGGTCGCCGCATGCCGGATCCTGCTCGAGCGCTACGACGGCGAAGTGCCGGCCGATCGCGAGGCGCTCGAGAGCCTGCCGGGCGTCGGCCGCAAGACCGCCAACGTCGTGCTGAACACCGCGTTCGGCCATCCGACGATCGCGGTCGACACGCATATCTTCCGCGTCGCGAACCGCACCGGCCTCGCACCGGGCAAGGACGTGCGAGCCGTCGAGGCCGCGCTGGAGAAGTTCACGCCGAAGGAATTCCTGCAGGACGCGCATCACTGGCTGATCCTGCACGGCCGCTATGTGTGCAAGGCGCGCAAGCCCGAATGCTGGCATTGCGCGATCGAGCCGCTGTGCGAATACAAGCCGAAGACGCCGCCGCCGGTCGAGTGAGCGCCGGCCGAGTGAGATGTCGCGCGTAGTCGCAGCGGAGGTCATGCGGGGCAACGCGCGCTGGTCCCGGCGTTACCTCGGGACGATACCTTGTGAGGCTGCCTCGGGACCTGTGCTGCGAACCGACTCCGGGAACCCGTACCGCTTGCGCGGCTTGCCGCACGTTGCCGACCAGACCCGGCCTCCCCGCTTCCCCCTATGCGTTGGACGTCGCGGTCGCATCGTCCGCGGCCGCGCCGCCCGCGCGCACGAGCGTCAGCACCGCCGCGAGGATCGCGGCCCCACCCGCCCACTGCATCGGCGATAGCGCCTCGCCGAACAGCAGCGCCGCCAGCGCGACCGTCACGACGGGCTCGAGCGTCGACAGCATCGACGTGCGCGCCGCACCAAGCCGCTCGAGCCCTGCGAAGAACGCGATCATCGCGGCGACCGTCGACACGAGCGCGATCGCCAGCATCGCGGCCCAGCCGCCTGCCGTCGCCGGCCAGCGCGGCGGCGCGCCGAACGCCGCGCTGCGCACGATGGCGATCAGCACGAGCATGACCGTCGCCGATACGCAGATGACCGCAGTCGTCGCGAGCGGGTCGACGCCGCGCGTCGCCTTCGTGCCGGCGACGATATACAGCGAATAGATCACCGCGGCGGCCAGCGCGAGCGCGATGCCGAGCGGCTCGCCGTGGCCGCCGCCGACCATCAGCGCCGAGCCCGCGACGCACAGCACGAGCGCGACCGCCTTGGTACGCGTGAGCCGCTCGCCGAGCCACCACGCGGCGAGCAGCGTGACGAACGCCGGATACAGGTACAGCAGCAGTGCGACGAGGCTCGCCTGCGCATGCTGGAGCGCACTGAAATAGCAGAACGACTGGCCGACGTAGCCGAGCGCGCCCATCGCGACGAGCGGCGCGAGCGCGCGGCCGCGCGGCCATGCAACGCCGCGATGCCGGGCGATCGCGGCAAGCACGGCGCCGCCGATCGCGAAGCGCACGATCAGCAGCCCGAGCACGTCGACGCCGCCCGCATACGCATAGCGGCCGAAGATCGCCATCGCGCCGAACGCGATGGCGGACAATGCGACATAGAGCGCGCCCTGCAGGGCGGCGGACGGCGGACGGGCGGTGGCGGACATGGCGAAACGATGGACAGGAAGGCGGGATGGCGGCCCGAAATCATCAGAGTGTATCGACGGCGCGGCGCCGGGCCTAGCCCCCGCTAACCCGGTCGTGCTTACCCAGTCGTGCTTACCCCGTCGTGCTTGGCCCGTCGCGCTTGGCCCGGCGCGCTTGGCCCGGCGTGCTTGGCCCGGCGTGCTTGGCCCGGCGTGCTTGGCCCGGCGTGCTTGGCCCGGCGTGCTTGGCCCGGCGCGCTAACCCCGGCCGCGCCGCCAGCAGCGAACCGCGAGGCGGCGTACAATGCGCGACGCGGCATGAGGCCGCGCGAATGACGACGTTCCCCACCATGTTCAATCCGAGCCGCGACGACGTGCGTCGCTTTTTCATCGACACCTGGCGCAAGCAACGCGCCGGCGAAATCCTGACGCCGCTGGAAGCGATCGCGGCCGACTGGATCGTCGAGCATCCCGAATACCACGCGGACCTCGAGGACGCCGACGGCGCCGCGACACGCAACTACACGCCCGAGGAAGGCCGCACGAACCCGTTCCTGCACCTGTCGATGCACCTCGCGATCAGCGAGCAGTTGTCGATCGACCAGCCGCCCGGCATCCGCGCCGCGCACGACAAGCTCGCGGCGAAGCTCGATTCGACGCACGACGCGCAGCACGCGATCATGGAATGTCTCGGCGAGACGATCTGGGAAGCGCAGCGCACGAATACGCCGCCCGACACGGACGCATACCTGCAGCGCATCCTGCGCCGCGCATCGCGCGACTGAACGCGCGGAACCCGCTCGCACCCGATCGCACCCGATCGCCGCGTGTCCGGCCGGCCCGCCACCACGGGCCCTGTCGGCGGCCGGCAACAGACATGAGCAACAGACACAGGCAAAAAAATACCCCGCCGCGGCGGGGTATTCGCGCTGCACGGGCCGTACGGCCCAGGTGCGCTTACTTCTTGAACACGAGGTCGCCCTGCAGCGACTCGATGTAGGCTGCGATGTCCTTCATGTCGCTGACCGACAGGTTCTGCACCTGCGCCTGCATGATCGCGTTGTTGCGACCGAGCAGCGGGTTCGCGAGGCCCATCTGGTACTCGCGCATCGCCCAGACGAGGTAGTCGGCGTGCTGGCCCGCGAGGCGCGGATACTCGGCGTTGATCGGCTGGTTCAGCTTCGCGCCGTGGCAGGCTGCGCAGTTGTGCGATTCGACCAGGTCCTTGCCCTTCGACAGGTCGGCCGCATGCGCGGTGCCGATCGCGAGGCCGGCCGCGAACGCGATCGCCGACGCCGTCTTGAATGCGTTGTTCATGAATGCTCCTAGCGCGGCGCTTACTTGTAGGGATTGTCCTTCGAGTCGGCTTTCTGCGCGGCGTAGTAGGCCGCCAGATCGGCGATGTCCTGGTCCGTCAGCGAACCGGCGATCGCGTTCATCGACGGGAAGTGACGATCCTTCTTGCGGTAGGCCTGCAGCGCATTCGCGAGGTACTGCTCGTTCTGGCCGCCGAGGACCGGCACCCGGTAGACCTCCGGGTAAGCCGTGCGGTAGCCGTCGATGCCGTGGCAGCCGATGCACATGGCGGCCTTGCTCGCCCCGACCTTCGGGTTGCCGACCACACCGGCCGCCTGCGCGCTGCCCGCGAGCGCCACGAGCGCTGCGACAACGACGTATTTGCCGACGAATTTGTTCATAGCTCTTGTAACCTAGCTTGAGGGGAAACTGGCGCCAAAGCGGCAACGGCCCGCGCCGTTTTGCTTATCGGGTCGCCACGCAGGCCAAAAAAACGGCCAGATTGTACCGCGTCGGCGGGGAACGCGTCCATACGGCGCCCCGGCCCGCCCCGCCGCGGTCCCGCAACGATACGCGGCCGCGGCCGAACCCGACAGCCCTTCTGACTTATACTGGGATTTTTTCGCGATAGAGAAGAGCGCCGCCATGCGTTTCGAAGGGTCCTCGCACTACGTCGCCACCGACGATCTGAAGCTCGCGGTCAACGCCGCGCTGACGCTGCAACGCCCGCTCCTCATCAAGGGCGAGCCGGGCACCGGCAAGACCATGCTCGCCGAGGAAGTCGCGGCGGCCCTCGACATGCCGCTGCTTCAGTGGCACATCAAATCGACGACGAAGGCGCAGCAGGGGCTGTACGAATACGATGCCGTGTCGCGGCTGCGCGATTCGCAGCTCGGCGACGCGCGCGTGAAGGACATCGCGAACTACATCGTGAAGGGCGTGCTGTGGCAGGCGTTCGACGCCGGGCACCCGAGCGTGCTGCTGATCGACGAGATCGACAAGGCCGACATCGAATTCCCGAACGACCTGCTGCGCGAGCTCGACCGGATGGAATTCCACGTGTACGAAACGCGCGAGACCGTGCGCGCGAAGCACCGCCCGCTCGTGATCATCACGTCGAACAACGAGAAGGAGCTGCCCGACGCGTTCCTGCGCCGCTGCTTCTTCCACTACATCCAGTTTCCGGATCCTTCGACGATGCAGAAGATCGTCGCGGTCCACTACCCGAACATCCGCGAGGAGCTGCTGCAGGCGGCGCTCGAAAGCTTCTTCGAGCTGCGCGGCGTGTCGGGCCTGAAGAAGAAGCCGTCGACGTCCGAACTGCTCGACTGGCTGAAGCTGCTGCTCGCCGAGAACATCCCGCCGGACGCGCTGCGCGGCCCGGATCGCAAGCAGATCGTGCCGCCGCTCGCGGGCGCGCTGCTGAAGAACGAACAGGACCTGAGCCTGTTCGAGCGGCTCGTCTACATGAACCGGCACAACCGGTAAGCTTCCTACCCTCGCGAAGGCCCGGCCATGTTGCTCAATTTCTTCTACGCGCTGCGCGCAGCGAAGCTGCCCGTCTCGGTGAAGGAATACCTGACGCTGCTCGAGTCGCTGAAGGCCGGGCTCATCGCGCCGTCGATCGACGCGTTCTACTACCTTGCGCGCATGACGCTCGTGAAGGACGAGCAGTACTTCGACAAGTTCGACCAGGCGTTCGGCGCGTACTTCCATGGCGTGTCCGCGCTGCCGTCCGACGCGTTCGACATCCCGCTCGACTGGCTCGAGAAGCGTCTCGAGCGCGAGTTGAGCGACGAGGAGAAAGCGCAGATCGAAGCGATGGGCGGGCTCGACAAGCTGATGGAGCGGTTGAAGCAATTGCTCGACGAGCAGAAGGAACGGCACGAAGGCGGCAACAAGTGGATCGGCACCGGCGGCACGTCGCCGTTCGGGCACGGCGGCTACAACCCGGAAGGGATCCGCATCGGCGGGCCGTCGAACGGCAACCGCACCGCGGTCAAGGTATGGGAAGCGCGCGCATACCGCGACTACGACGATTCGGTCGAGATCGGCACGCGCAACATCAAGGTCGCGCTGCGGCGGCTGCGCCGCTTCGCGCGCGAAGGCGCGGCCGAGGAGCTCGACCTGCCCGGCACGATCCGCAGCACCGCCGCGAACGCGGGCTGGCTCGACCTGCGGATGGTGCCCGAGCGCCACAACAACGTGAAGGTGCTGATGCTGCTCGACGTCGGCGGCTCGATGGACGATCACATCAAGCGCACCGAAGAGCTGTTCTCCGCCGCGAAGGCCGAGTTCAAGCACCTCGAGTTCTTCTACTTCCACAACTGCGTGTACGACCACCTGTGGAAGAACAACCGGCGCCGCCACTCGGAACGCACGGCGACCTTCGACGTGCTGCACAAGTTCACGCCCGACTACAAGCTGATCTTCGTCGGCGACGCGACGATGAGTCCGTACGAGGTGCTGCAGCCCGGCGGCTCGGTCGAATACAACAACCCAGAAGCCGGCGCGATATGGCTGCGGCGGCTCGCCGACCAGTTCCCCCATCATGCGTGGCTGAACCCCGAGCCCGAGCGGCTATGGGAATACCGGCAGTCGGTCGCGATCATCCGCGACCTGCTCGGCCAGCGCATGTATCCGCTTACGCTCGCGGGCCTCGAAACCGCGATGCGCGCACTCAGCAAATAACCACCCAGCCAACTCGAAGGCCGCGTTCGAACGGCCCCTCCCGGAGATAGCATGACCCAGTCGCCCACCGCGCGCGCGGGCCGCGCGAGCGGCCGTTTTTTCTCGGACACGTCGGTGTCGGCGCTCGTCGCCGGCTTCGTCGCGATGATGACCGGCTATACGAGCTCGCTCGTGCTGATGTTCCAGGCCGGCCGCGCCGCGCACCTGACCGACGCGCAGATCTCGTCGTGGATCTGGGCGCTCTCCATCGGCATGGCGCTCACGACGATCGGCCTGTCGCTGCGCTTTCGTGCGCCCGTCGTCGTCGCGTGGTCGACACCCGGCGCGGCGCTCCTGATCGCGTCGCTGCCCGGCGTGCCCTACCCCGAGGCGATCGGCGCGTTCGTCGTGTGCGCGCTGCTGCTGACCGCGGTCGGCGTGAGCGGCCTGTTCGACACGCTGATGCGGCGGATTCCGGCCGGCATCGCCGCCGCGCTGCTCGCGGGCATCCTGTTCGAGATCGGCATCGAGATCTTCCGCGCCGCGCAATACCAGACCGCGCTCGTGCTCGCGATGTTCTTCACGTACCTGATCGTCAAGCGGCTCGCGCCGCGCTATGCGATCGTGACGACGCTGATCGTCGGCACGGCGGTCGCCGGCGGCCTCGGCCTGCTCGACTTCAGCCGCTTCCACATCGCGCTCGCGAAGCCGGTGTTCACGATGCCCGCGTTCTCGGTCGCGTCGATCGTCAGCATCGGCATTCCGCTGTTCGTCGTCGCGATGGCGTCGCAGAACGTGCCGGGCATCGCGGTGCTGCGTGCGGACGGCTACCAGACGCCATCGTCGCCGCTGATCGCGACGACGGGCCTCGCGTCGCTCGTGCTCGCGCCGTTCGGCTCGCATGGCGTGAACCTCGCTGCCATCACCGCGGCGATCTGCACGGGCCCCGAGGCGCACGAGGACCGCGCGAAACGCTACACGGCCGCCGTGTGGTGCGGGACCTTCTACCTGATCGCCGGGATCTTCGGCGCGACGATCGCCGCGCTGTTCGCCGCATTGCCGAAGGCGCTCGTCGTGTCGGTCGCCGCGCTCGCGCTGTTCGGCTCGATCATGAGCGGCCTCGCGAACGCGATGCAGGACGCGAAGCAGCGCGAAGCGGCGCTCGTCACGTTCATGGTGACCGCGTCGGGCCTCACGCTGCTGTCGATCGGCTCGGCGTTCTGGGGGCTCATCGCCGGGATCGTCACGCAGGTGATCCTCAACGCGCGACGCCCGGCCCGGGACAGGTAAGCAGACCCAGGGGCCGTTCGCGCGCGACGGACCGCCGAACGCGCGTTGCGCGCCCCGTTCACGCCGGCCGTCCGCGCTGCGCCGGCGCGATCTTCGGCCCTGCGAAACATGCGCGACGCGAATCGGGCCTAGAATAGCGAATCGGACGCGGCGCTGCGCGCGCCGCTTCGCTTCGCCGCCGCGTACAGCGCGGCCCCTGAGAACCCCGGCGCATCGCGCCCTCTTCTCGAATCGCCATGACTACCGCACTCGACCAGCTGAAGCAGTACACCACCGTCGTCGCCGACACGGGCGATTTCCAGCAGCTCGCGCAATACAAGCCGCAAGACGCAACCACGAACCCGTCGCTGATCCTGAAAGCGGTGCAGAAGGACGCGTACAAGCCGATCCTCGAAAAAACCGTCCGCGATCACCGCGACGAGAGCACCGATTTCATCATCGACCGCCTGCTGATCGCCTTCGGCACCGAGATCCTGAAGCTGATCCCGGGCCGCGTGTCGACCGAAGTCGACGCGCGCCTGTCGTTCGACACGCAGCGCTCGATCGACAAGGCACACGAACTGATCAAGCTCTACGAAGCCGCCGGCATCGGCCGCGAACGCATCCTGATCAAGCTCGCGTCGACGTGGGAAGGCATCCGCGCGGCCGAGGTGCTGCAGAAGGAAGGGATCAAGTGCAACATGACCCTGCTTTTCTCGCTCGTGCAGGCCGCCGCGTGCGCGGAAGCCGGCGCGCAGCTGATCTCGCCGTTCGTCGGTCGCATCTACGACTGGTACAAGAAGCAGGCCGGCGCCGAATGGGATGACGTGAAGAACGGCGGCGCGAACGATCCGGGCGTGCAGTCGGTGCGCCGCATCTACACGTACTACAAGACGTTCGACTATCACACCGAGGTGATGGGCGCGAGCTTCCGCACGACGAGCCAGATCGTCGAACTCGCGGGCTGCGACCTGCTGACCATCAGTCCCGATTTGCTGCAGAAGCTGCAGGACAGCAACGAGACGGTCACGCGCAAGCTGTCGCCGGAAGCGCTCACGGATGTGCCCGCCGCGCGTGTCGCGATCGACCGGGTCGCGATCGACGAGGCATCGTTCCGCTTCCAGCTGAACGACGAAGCGATGGCGACCGAAAAACTCGCCGAAGGCATTCGCCAGTTCTCCGCCGATGCAGTCAAGCTCGAGAAGCTGATCGACGCGCTGCGCTGAGTGTCAGGAGCCGGCAATGGCCGGCTGCGCAAGACAGTACGTGGGGCAGCATCCCCCCTGCCCCTGCCCCTGCCGGACACGGCCGCGAACGCGATGTTCGCGGCCGTCTTATTTTTTCATCCGCCGGTCAAGCTCGCGCACTACAATCCACGACACGGGCGCATCGGCCGCTCCCGATGCGTTCTACCCAGTCAACTTGGAGTCGAACCGGAGACAACGATGCAAGTTCAACCGTACCTGACCTTCTACGGCCAGGCCGAAGCTGCACTTCAGTTCTACGAAAAGGCGCTCGGCGCGAAGACGTTGTTCAAGATGCATTTCAAGGACGCGCCGCCCAACCCCGAGCAGCCGGTCACGCCCGAGATGGCGGACAAGATCATGCATGCGAGCTTCACGATCGGCGATTCGATGATGATGTGCTCGGACGGCGACTGCCGCAATACGGGCGGTACGCACACGGGCTATTCGCTGTCGCTGAACCCGGCGAGCGTCGATGAAGGCAAGAAGCTGTTCGATGCGCTCGCCGACGGCGGCGAAGTGACGATGCCCTTCCAGAAAACTTTCTGGGCACTCGGCTTCGGGATGCTGAAGGATCGCTTCGGCATACAGTGGATGATCAACGTCGAGGATCTGTCGCAGCGCGACGATCTCGCGCAGCGCGCGCAGGGCTGACGCGCGGGGCCGACGGAACAGACGCCCGCCACCTGCCGGTGGCGGGCGTTGCCGTTTTTGCGCGCACGAAATTTACACGCACGAAGCGGCGTCAGCTTTCGACGACGTCGAGATAATCCTCCGGCCGCGTGCGGTCTTCCGCATGCGACATCCCCGCCACCCGCACGAGCACGCTCACCACGATCGCGACGACGAGGTTCACGATCAGCGACCACACCGCCGCGTAACCGGGAATCGCATAGCCGAACAGGTGGATCGTGAAGATCGAGCCCGCGAGCTTCAGCGAAATCGCCATCCACGTGCCGCATAAGATGCCCGCCAGCCAGCCGAGCAGCAGGCCGCGATAGTCGAGCAGACGCGTATAGAGGCCGAGCACGATCGCCGGCAGCGTCTGGATGATCCAGATCCCGCCGAGCAGCTGCAGCTGAATCGCGTAGGTCAGCGGCAGCCCGAGGATGAACGCGACCGCGCCGACCTTCACGATCAGCGAAGTCAGCTTCGCGACGTGCGTCTCCTGGTCGTGCGTCATGTTGCGATTGATGAACTCGCGGTGGATGTTGCGCGTATAGAGGTTCGCGGCCGCGATCGACATGATCGCCGCCGGCACCAGCGCGCCGATGCCGATCGCCGCGAACGCGACGCCGACGAACCACGACGGGAAATACTCGAGGAACAGCGCGGGCACCGCGAAGTTCGGGCCGAACGCCTTGAAGTACGGCGCGTACTGCGGCATGTCCTTCACGCCCGCCGCGAGCGCCATGTAGCCGAGCAGCGCGAGCAGGCCGAGCACGAACGAGTACGCGGGCAGCATCGCCATGTTGCGGCGGATCGAGTTGCCCGACGACGACGACAGGATCGCCGTGACCGAGTGCGGATACAGGAACAGCGCGAGCGCCGAGCCGATCGCGAGTGTCGTGTACGCGCTGAAGCCGTTCAGGCTCGTCGCGTCCGGCGCCTTCAGCAGCAGCTTCGCGGGCGGCACGTGGCTGAAGATCTGCCCGAAGCCGCCGAGCTTCGCCGGAATCACGACGATCGCCGCGGCGATCGTGATGTAGATCAGGATGTCCTTCACGATCGCGATCATCGCGGGCGCGCGCAGCCCCGACGTATACGTGTACGCGGCGAGAATCGCGAACGCGATGATGAGCGGCAGGTCGCCGACGAAGCCGGTGGTGTCGAACCCGAGCGCGCCGATCACGACCTCGATGCCGACGAGCTGCAGCGCGATGTACGGCATCGTCGCGACGATGCCCGTCACCGCGATCGCAAGCGCGAGCATCCGGCTGCCATAACGCGCGTTGACGAAGTCGGCGGATGTCACGTAGCCGTGCCGCTTTGCGATGCTCCACAGCTTCGGGAACACGACGAACGCGAACGGATAGATCAGGATCGTGTACGGCAGCGCGAAAAAGCCCATCGCGCCCGCGCCGAACACGAGCGCCGGCACCGCGACGAACGTGTACGCGGTGTAGAGGTCGCCGCCGAGCAGGAACCACGTGACGATCGTGCCGAAGCGGCGGCCGCCGAGGCCCCACTCGTCGAGATGCGCGAGATCGCCGCGCCGCCAGTTCGCGGCGAGGAAGCCGATGATCGTGACGCCGATGAAGAGCAGGACGAAGACGAAGGTAGCGGCAAGGTTCATCGACGGTCTCCTTGCGCGCTGCCCGCCTTCCACGCATTCCGGGTCTTGAAGTAGACAAACGCGGTGATCACCGCGCTAATGAAGACCCACAGGAGCTGATACCAGTAGAAGAACGGAAAGCCGAGCCATTGCGGATCGACCTTGTTGTACGACGGCACCCAGACCATCGCGATCAGCGGCAGCACCAGCAGCCAGAGCCAGCGCTTGGCGGCCCGGTTGGCGTCGGCATCGTGAGCCATGACGTCTCCTCTTCATTCCCGGTTATCGGTGTTCTTGAACGGGTACGGCGGCGAGAGGAGCGGCGAAACGGGTAAGCTGCGGCTCCCCTGGCTTCGCGCCAGTATAGGTGCCGCAAGCGGGCGGTCAAGCGGGGACGAACCCGAGGTGATCCGTCCCCGCGGTGAGGTTGCACCGGCATGCGGCCGGTGCATGTCGCGTCAGATGGCGAACGACGTCGCGCCCGGCGCGACCGATGCTTTCAAGGCTTTCACCCACTTGCGCGCGGGCAGCTTCAGCGCATCCTCGACCAGCTTCGCGCGCGCGTCGAGCTGCGCGAACGGCACGTCGAGCGCCGGGCCCGAGAATGCGAGCGCGATCCGGTTGCCGTCGTGCACTTCCGGCAGCGCGATCACGCGATTCCCGAATGCCGTGTTCAGGTGCTTCATGTTGCGCACGAAGCTCGGATGGTCGCCGAACAGGTTGATCGTCGCGATGCCCGCGTCCGCGAGGCAGCCGCGCACCGCGCGATAGAACGCGACGCTGTCGAGCACGGGGCCGCGCGCGGTCGCGTCGTACAGGTCGATCTGGATCGCACCCGTCGTGCCGCGATTGGCCGGGTCGTTGACGAAGTCCCACGCGTCCGCTTCGTGCACCGCGAGACGCGCATCGTCGGGCGGCAGTGCGAACATCGTGCGCGCGGCGACGATCACGGCCGGGTTCAGCTCGACGGCCTCGACCTTCGCGGTCGGCAGGAAGCGGTGCGAGAACTTGGTCAGCGCGCCCGTGCCGAGCCCGAGCTGCACGATCCGCCCGGGCGTTTCGAGGAACAGCAGCCAGGCCATCATCTGCTGCGCGTATTCGAGCTCGATCGCGTGCGGCTTCGAGATCCGCATCGCGCCTTGCACCCACTCGGTGCCGAAGTGCAGGTAGCGCACGCCGCGCTCCTCGGAGAACGTCACCGGCGCGAAGCGCGGCTTGCGCGGTGCTTCGAGGACGGGCACGTCGTCGTGTTCGTCGATGTCCGTACGGCGCTTCACGCGCGGCTGCTGGAATTTCGACGAGCCGTTGTAGGCGGACGCCTTGTCGCTATTGAATGCGCGCGCCTCGGCGGATGCGCGCTTGATCAGTCGGGTCATGGATGAATCTCGCTGGGGTGAGGCTGGATTTGCGGACGAGAGGATAGCATTCGCGGCGGGCGGCGACCGCGAACGTGGCAAGGCAGGTGGTTCTGCCGAATGGCGATTTGCGCCGGTGGGAGGTTGTCGGTCACGAAGTCGGCCGTGACCCGGCGTCCGCGGACGGCGCGATCGCGCGCGCCGAAGCGTTTTTCCGGCAACACCTGATGGCGCCGTAGCGCGAGCGCGTCAGCCGCGCATGACTTCAATACCGGCTCGGCTAGCCCTGACGACGCTACGGCTTGCCGGCGGCGCACTCGTCCGCAGGGAAGCCGAACAATTCGCGCAGGGTGTGCAGGCGTCGCACGTCTTGCGAGGAGAGGCCCGTCTGTTCCAGCAGCCCCTCGATCTGCGACACCCAATAGTCGCGGAGGACCAGTTGCGGGAGACGAACCAGCAGGTTCAGCGCCTTCTCGAGTTGTTCGATCTCGGTCTTCACCGCGTTCATGTCGATCTCCTGCAGTGACTCGCGAACGCCGCGAATGCCACATCGGCAGCTTCGTCCGCGCAGCGTTGAACCAGCGCGCAATACAATCGTCGCCCCCGGGGCATCACGATCAAACGGACCGGGCCCGGAAATCACGACAGCAACCGGATTCGGACAAACGTTTGCCTGCGCGTATCCGAACCAATGCCGGGCATCGTTGATATGAAGGTCAATAACGGCTTCGCGCCGAATTGCCTTGATGCGGGAAAACCCTAAGGGGACCGAGACGGCGGATTCAGGCAAGAATCTCGCGCCAGTGCGACAGCTTCTGATCAAAGGAGAGCGACGCATGTGCCGGGCTCGACGAAGGCAGCACGAGCGTCTCATAGCCCGCCGCGCCGATCACTTCCGCAAACCTTCCCGCCGTCTTCCCGTTGAAGCAGACCTTCTTCAGCAACGGCGCATGCTCGCGCAACGATGCGAAGTCGTTCGGCTTCGCATTCCGAATCGCCGAATCGAGACTGCCTTCGCGGTGACATGCGGCAAGCACATCCCAGATCCCGATGCCGTGCCGCAAGACGCGTTCGAGCCGCGCATCGTAGTCGAGCGCATGCAACTCCGATTCGCCTATCACCGTGCCCAGCAACCGCCAGAACTGATTGCGCGGATGCGCGTAGTACTGCGCGGCATCGAGCGACGCCTCGCCCGGAAAGCTGCCGAGGATCATCGTGTGCGTGTTCGGCGCGACGACCGGCGGAAACCCCCGCAGCATCACGCGCCCCTGCCCGGCCCGCCCGATCGCGGCCCGTCGCCGTGCGCGTCGAGATGCCGCCACAGCGCGGGCAGCATGCACTCGGTCACCATCAGCGGTTCGCCGTGACGCTGGAACACCGAGCGCCGCGCGGCGAACGCATGCGGCGCGCGCGCGCCGCCGAGCGCATGAGTCGCGAGTGCATACAAAGGATGGCCGGCAATCACGCGCCGGCTGACGAGCGCCGAGCGCTCGACCTGCGGATCGCTGTACAGCAATTCCGCGAGCGGCCGCGTGCGCAGCCGCCGCATCGCCTGCCAGATGCCCTTGCTCGCGCCGAGCGGCGCGATGCTGTGCGCGGCGACGTACGGCGTGCCGTCGACCGACAGGATCACCTCGCGCACCCACATCGGCGCGCGCGGCGCGCTGGCCACCGCCATGTGCTCGTCGAACCACGGGCCGTCGACCGCCTCGCGCGTCACGCGCACGCTCACGCGGCCGAGCCGCGCGAGATGCGCGGTCAGCGAGCCGCCGCGCGTCAGCCAGTCGCGCTGGTCAAGCGTGCAGCCGGGCCGCGGCGTCTCGCACCAGCCCGACTGCCCGCCATCGAATCGCATCCGCGCGTTCACGCGGCGCGCGACAGCAGCAGCGCGTTGGTCCGCTTCACGAAGCTCGCCGGATCGTCGAGCATCCCGCCTTCGGCCAGCAGCGCCTGATCGAACAGCAGGTGGCACCAGTCGCCGAAATCGGCACTGTCGGCCTTCAGCTGCTTGACGAGCGCATGCTCCGGATTGATCTCGAGGATCGGCTGGAACGACGGCGCCGACTGGCCGGCTGCCTTCAGCATCCGCTGCAGGTAGCCGCTCATGTCGTTGTCGTCTGCGACGAGGCACGACGGCGAATCGGTCAGGCGGAACGTGACGCGCACGTCCTTCACCTTGTCGCCGAGCGTTTCCTTCATCTTGTCGACGACCGGCTTGATCGCCTCGCCCGCCTGCTCCTGCGCCTTCTTCTCGTCGTCGTTCAGCTCGCCGAGATCGAGGTCGCCGCGCGCGACGCTCGCGAGCGGCTTGCCGTCGAATTCATGCAGGAACGACAGCATCCATTCGTCGACGCGGTCGGTCAGCAGCAGCACCTCGACGCCCTTCTTGCGGAACACCTCGAGATGCGGGCTGTTCTTCGCGGCCAGCCACGAGTCGGCGGTCACGTAGTAAATCTTGCTCTGGTCCGGCTTCATCCGCGCGACGTAGTCGGCGAGCGACACGTTCTGCTCGTCGGAGTCGCCGTGCGTCGACGCGAAGCGCAGCAGCTTCGCGATGCGCTCGCGGTTCGCGTGATCCTCGCCGAGGCCTTCCTTCAGCACCTGGCCAAACGCGCGCCAGAACGCCGTGAACTTCTCCTTGCCGGCATCGTCCTCGGCGTTCGCGAGTTCCTCGAGCATCGACAGCACGCGCTTCGTCACGCCTTCGCGGATCGCCTTCACGTCGCGGCTTTCCTGCAGGATTTCACGCGATACGTTCAGCGGCAGGTCCGCCGAATCGACCACGCCCTTCACGAAGCGCAGGTATTGCGGCAGCAGCTGCTCGGCGTCGTCCATGATGAACACGCGCTTCACGTACAGCTTCAGGCCGCCGCGATAGTCGCGGTTCCACAGGTCGAACGGCGCATGCGACGGCACGAACAGCAGCTGCGTGTATTCGCTGCGGCCCTCGACGCGGTTGTGCGTCCACGTGAGCGGATCCTGGTGGTCGTGCGCGACGTGCTGGTAGAACTGCTGGTACTGCTCGTCGGTGACCTCGCTCTTCGAACGGGTCCACAGCGCGCTCGCCTGGTTGACGGTCTCGTCCTCGTCCTTCAGGACCATCTCGCCCTTTTCCTGGTCCCACTCTTCCTTCTGCATCAGGATCGGCAGCGCGATGTGGTCCGAGTACTTCTGGATGATCGACTTCAGGCGGTACGACGACAGCAGCTCGTCCTCGCCTTCGCGCAGGTGCAGCGTGATCGTCGTGCCGCGCTGCGCGCGCTCGATCCCGTCGACCGTGAAGTCGCCTTCGCCCGCGCTTTCCCAGCGCACGCCTTCGCTTGCCGGCAGACCCGCGCGGCGGGTCTCGACGGTGATCCTGTCAGCGACGATGAAACCCGAGTAGAAGCCGACGCCGAACTGGCCGATCAGCGCCGCGTCCTTCTGCTGGTCGCCGGACAGCTTCGAGAAGAATTCCTTGGTGCCCGAGCGCGCGATCGTGCCGAGGTGCGCGATCGCCTCGTCGCGGCTCATGCCGATGCCGTTGTCGTCGATCGTGATCGTGCGCGCGGCCTTGTCGTAGCCGATGCGGATGCGCAGGTTCGGATCGTTTTCGTACAGCGCATTGTTCGCGAGCGCCTCGAAGCGCAGCTTGTCGGCCGCGTCGGACGCGTTCGACACCAGTTCGCGCACGAAGATTTCCTTGTTGCTGTAAAGCGAATGAATCATCAGGTGGAGGAGTTGCTTGACCTCTGCCTGAAAGCTCATCGTTTCGTGTGCCATGGATCGTGTTTCCTCTTACTTGAATGGTGTGGCCCCGACGTCCGGTGCGCGATGCCCGGCGGGTATTGCGCCCCTATCTGGGGACGGCATGCGAAATTTCAAGAGCGGCACGCGCGCGTCACGACGCCCGCCGCGCCACCGACTCCATATACCGCGACAAGAACACCGGCAGCGCCGGATCGCCGCAGTTCGCGACGTTGAAGCGTGTCCACGTCGACGGCGACTGCTGCGGCGAGAACAGGCTCCCCGGCGTCAGCAGGAAGCCGTCCTCGTGCGCGGCGGCCGCGAGCGCATCCGAATCGACGCCCGTATCGGCCCACAGGAACATCCCCGCAGCCGGCATCGTGAACAGGCGCAGGCCCGTGCGCTCGAGCATCCGCGCGGTCTTGTCGCGCACGCCGTCGAGCCGCGCGCGCAGCCGCTCGACGTGGCGCCGGTAATGCCCTTCGGTCAGGATCTTGTACAGCACGCGTTCGTTCAGCTCGGGCGTCGTCATCCCGACCAGCATCTTCTGGTCGGTGATCGCCTTCGCGATCTCCGGCGCGCACGCGACGTACCCGACCCGCAGGTTCGCCGCGAGCGTCTTCGAATAACTGCCGAGATAGATCACGCGCTTCAGCTGGTCGAGGCTCGCGAGCCGCGTCGCCGGGTAGCTCGGCGGGCACAGGTCGCCGTACACGTCGTCCTCGACGACCAGGAAGTCGTACGCCTCGGCGAGCTTCAGGATCCGGAACGCCTGCGCGGCCGTCAGCGACGTGCCGGTCGGGTTCTGCAGCACCGAGTTGATCACGAGCATCTTCGGGCGCCACATCTGCACGAGCGTCTCGAGCGCATCGAGATCGGGGCCGTCCGGCGTGTACGGCATGCCGACGAGCTGCGCACCCTGCGCCGCGAAGCGACCGAACATCTGGAACCACGCCGGATCGCCGACGATCACCGCGTCGCCCGGCCGCACGTAGATCCGCGAAATCAGGTCGATGCCCTGCGTGATGCCCGACACCAGCACGAGCTGGTCGGGCGTCGCGCCGATCTCGACCTCCGCGAGCCGCGTCTGCAGCTGCTGGCGCAGCGGCAGGAAACCCTGCGCGGTGCCGAAGCCGAGCATCTGCGCGCCGGACTGCCGCCCGAGCGCGCGCAGCGCGCCGGTGATCAGCTCGCCGTCGAGCCAGCGCCCGGGCAGGTAGCCCAGACCGGGCCCCTTTTCCGGGCTGACGGTGTGCAGCATGTTGCGCAGCAGCCAGACGACGTCGATCGTGTTGTGCACGGGCGCCGCCTCGGCACCACGCGCCGACAGGTCGACCGGCTGCGGGCCGCCGGTCCGCTCGCGCACGTAGAAGCCCGAGCCGCGCCGCGAATCGAGGTAGCCCTGCGCAACGAGGCGCTCGTATGCCTCGACGACGGTAAAGCGAGACACGCTCTTGTCGAGCGCGAGCTTGCGGATCGACGGCATCCGCATCCCGGGGCGGAACACGCGCTCGTCGATGCGCCGCCGCGCCCACTGGACCAACTGGTCGACGAGCGTGAGCGTGGCCGTGTCGTGCGGGACGGGAATCTGGTCGAGCGGGACGGTGGACATCGTGGGGCTCCAACTGTACCGAAGGGTATCGCGCCGATTGTACCGTTACTGTGCCGGTGCGCACGATTACAGTTGGTCGGACCGGGTGCCGCGCGGCGGCCGCTTTCGCCGCTTTCGCGCGCGGGACCCGGCGCGCAGGCCGGCCCGGGCAGGCACACCGTCCGGGCCGCCGCGCGCCGGCAGCGCTGCCCGCCACCGTTACAGTTACGCTTCTTTCTGTTTCGCTTTCCGACGTTCATGGCAGCCCATTCCCTGACACTCGACCATCTCGTGATCGCCGCCCGCACGCTCGACGACGGCGAGCACCACGTCGCCGAGTTCGACACCCCGCACGGCGCGCGCACGCTGCGCTGACCGGCCCGGCCGCTACCCGATACACGATACGGAGACACCCTCGACATGAATTCGCGCGAAACCCGGGGCATGCTGCTCGGCCTGATCGGCGTGATGATCTTCAGCCTGACGCTGCCGATGACGCGCATCGTCGTCACCGAAATGCATCCGCTCCTCAACGGGCTCGGCCGCGCGCTCGCGGCCGCGGTGCCGGCCGGGCTGCTGCTGTGGTGGCGGCGCGAGCCGCTGCCCACGCGTGCGCAACTGAAAAGCCTCGCCGTCGTCTCGGCCGGCGTGATCATCGGCTATCCGGTGTTCTCCGCGTGGGCGATGAAAACGGTGCCCGCGTCGCACGGCGCGGTCGTGAACGGGCTGCAGTCGCTGCTCGTCGCGCTGTACGCGGCATGGCTGTCGCACGAACGGCCGTCGAAGGCGTTCTGGGTCAGCGCGTTGACGGGCAGCACGCTCGTGATCGGGTTCGCGCTGCGCGACGGCGGCGGCACGCTGCAGGCAGGCGACCTGCTGATGCTCGCCGCGGTCGGCATCGGCGCGCTCGGCTATGCGGAGGGTGCGCGCCTCGCGCGCCAGATCGGCGGCTGGCAGGTGATCTGCTGGGCGCTCGTCGTGTCCGCGCCGTTCCTCGTGCTGCCGGTCGGCTGGCTCGCCTGGACGCAGCACGCCGCGCACCCGGGCCCGCTCGCACTGCGCACGTGGCTCGCGTTCGGCTACGTGACGCTGTTCTCGCAGTTCATCGGTTTCTTCGCGTGGTATGCGGGCCTTGCGATGGGCGGCACCGCGCGCGTCGGCCAGGTGCAGCTGCTGCAGATCTTCTTCACGATCGCGTTCTCTGCGCTGCTGTTCGGCGAGACCGTGACGCCGTCGACGTGGCTGTTCGCCGCTGCCGTGATCGCGACCGTGATGCTCGGCCGCCGCGCTTCGGTGGTCACCGCCCCCCAGCCCGCTCGCGCTGGCTGAATTGGTGAGCCATAATGGCCGTTTTGCCTGACCGGTTTTGCCCACCCGGCCGCGCCTGACCGATCGTCATCGACCCAGCCTACCCGGCTTCGTCGAACCGACCGGCCCGGCCGACCATCATGACTGACCTTGATATCCGAACGAGGAGACATATGAATCCGAGCGATCTGCATCCCCCGCACTGGCAGCTTTCCGAACGCGCCCGCAAGCTTACGAGCTCTGCGATCCGCGAGATCCTGAAAGTCACGGAGCGTCCGGAAGTCATCTCGTTCGCCGGCGGCCTGCCCGCTCCCGCCACCTTCCCGGCCGAGCGCATGCGCGCGGCCGCCGACCGCGTGCTGCGCGATGCGCCGGCCGCCGCGCTGCAGTACAGCGCGACCGAAGGCTACCTGCCGCTGCGCGAGTGGATCGCCGAGCGCTACAGCGTGCGCACGTCGCAGGTGCTGATCACGACCGGCTCGCAGCAGGCGCTCGACCTGCTCGGCAAGGCGCTCGTCGATCCGGGCAGCCCGATCCTCGTCGAAACCCCGACCTACCTCGGCGCGCTGCAGTCGTTCTCGCTGTACGAGCCGCGCTACGTGCAGGTGCCGACCGACGAGCAGGGCCTGCTGCCCGAAGGCCTCACCCCCGACCTGACGCAAGGCGCGCGCCTGCTGTACGCGCAGCCGAACTTCCAGAACCCGACCGGCCGCCGCCTGCCCGTCGAGCGCCGCCGCGCGCTCGCCGCGTTCGCGCAGACGAGCCCGTTCCCGGTGCTGGAGGACGATCCGTACGGCGCGCTCAACTACCAGGGCGAGCCGCTGCCGACGATGCTGTCGATGGCGCCCGACCACGTCGTGCACCTCGGCACGTTCTCGAAGGTGCTCGCGCCGGGCCTGCGAATCGGCTACATCATCGCCCCCGAGGAACTCCACTTCAAGCTGGTGCAGGCAAAACAGGCGACCGACCTGCACACGCCGACACTCACGCAGCGCATCGCGCACGAGGTGATCAAGGACGGCTTCCTCGACGAGCACATCCCGACGATCCGCCAGCTGTACGGCGCGCAATGCGAGGCGATGCTCAGCGCGCTCGCGCGCCACATGCCCGAAGGCGTCACGTGGAACCGCCCGGAAGGCGGGATGTTCATCTGGGTGAATTTGCCGCAGCAGATCGACAGCATGAAGCTGCTCGAGGCGGCGATCGCGAACCACGTCGCGTTCGTGCCCGGCGCACCGTTCTTCGCGAACGATGCGCAGCAGAACACGCTGCGCCTGTCGTTCGTGACGGTGCCGCCCGAGAAGATCGAAGAAGGCGTCGCGCGGCTCGGCAAGCTGCTGCGCGAGCGTCTCTGAGCCCCTTTCCTTTCACGACTCGCAACGAGGAATCGAACAGATGGCAAACGTCTACGACAAACTGAAATCGCTCGGCATCGAGCTCCCGACCGCCGGCGCACCGGCCGCCGCCTACGTGATGAGCGCACAGAGCGGCAACACCGTGTACCTGTCCGGCCACATCGCGAAGAAGGACGGCAAGGTCTGGGCCGGCAAGCTCGGCGCCGACCTCACGACCGAAGACGGCAAGGCCGCCGCGCGCGCGATCGCGATCGACCTGCTCGCGACGCTGCACGCGCACACGGGCGACCTGAACAAGGTCACGCGCATCGTCAAGCTGATGAGCCTCGTGAACTCGACGCTCGACTTCACGGAGCAGCACCTCGTGACGAACGGCGCGTCGGAACTGATCGCGGAAGTGTTCGGCGACGCGGGCAAGCACGCCCGCTCGGCGTTCGGCGTCGCGCAGATCCCGCTCGGCGCGTGCGTCGAGATCGAACTGATCGCCGAAGTCGCGTAACGAGGGCATCACGATGCCCGGCCGCCTCGTCCGCTTCAAGCAGGTCGACGTGTTCACGTCGGTGCCGTTCAAGGGCAACCCGCTCGCCGTGGTGTTCGACGCCGATTCGCTCGGCGACGACGCGATGCTCGAGATTGCCCGCTGGACGAACCTGTCGGAAACGACGTTCCTCTGCGCCCCGACCGACCCGGACGCCGATTACCGCGTGCGGATCTTCACGACGTGCGGCGAGCTGCCGTTCGCGGGCCACCCGACGCTCGGCACCGCGCACGCGTTTCTCGAAGCCGGTGGCGTGCCGCGCACGCCGGGCCGGCTGATCCAGCAGTGCGGGGTCGGCCAGGTCGTGCTGCGCGAGCAGGCGGACGGCTGGGCATTCGCGGCGCCGCCCGCGCGGGTCACGCCGCTTGCGAGTGCCGACTACCCGGCGCTCGAGGCGGCGCTGCGCTCCGCCGACGTGGATCCGGATGCCGAACCGTGCGCGGTCGACAACGGCGCGCCGTGGCTCGTCGTACGGCTGAAGTCGGCCGCCGCGTGCGTCGGCCTCGCGCCGGATCCGGCGGCGCTCGAAGCGCTCACGCATCGCTACGGCACGCACGGGCTGGCGGTCTACGCGCCGCATCCGCCGGGGGGCCCGGCAACGTTCGAGATCCGCTGCCTGATGACGGGCGGCGGTTTCGGCGTTGGCGAGGATCCCGTCACCGGCAGCGCGAACGCGGCGCTGGCGGGGCTGTTGACCCGCCAGCAACGCCGCCCCGGCCCGTCGTACACGGCCCGCCAGGGCACGGCGATCGGCCGCGACGGCCGGATCGCCGTCACCTACGACGACGACGCCGGCGCGACCTGGATCGGCGGCCATGTCGTCACGATCGTCGACGGCACCTTTCGATTGGCTGGCACCGCCGGGGCGGCCATCCGCACTTCCCTCTGATTTTTCGTGGCGCGCCATGCGCGCCGCGCCCGCCGGCGCTATCCTTAGCCCAGCTATCGCAAAAATCCTCCAACCAGTAATATCGGGCCTAATCCGTCGCCCGGGGGTCTGTCCACAGATGCGCATTCCGCAGACGAACAGACGCTGACGGGACCCTATATCCAGCCCTCCCGAGTGGACGGCACACGCGCGCCAGGACGCCGCACCCTTCGATGAGCTCCGCCCGGTCATCCCATACGCCGTCGACGCGACCGTTGCGCGCCCCGCGCAAGTCGCGCCGCCGGGCGCTGTTCGCGATCCCGCTGCTCGGGATGATCGCGCTCGCGCTGCTGTGGGCGGTGATCGTTGCGCGGCTGTCGGTCGAAAAGGACAGCGCGTACAAGGAGGCGGCCGCCTCCGCGGCGATCCTGTCGTCCGCACTCGAGCAGCACACGGTGAAGGCGATCCACCAGGTCGACCAGATCACCCGCTTCGTCAAGTTCGAGTTCGAGAAGGCGCCCGCGCGCTTCAACCTCGCGAGCGCCGTCGAAAAAGGCGTCGTGCCGAGCGATACGCTGATCCAGGTGTCGCTCGTCAATGCGAAGGGGATCCTGTTCGCGAACACGGCCGAACGCAATCCGAAGCCGATCGACCTGTCCGACCGCGAACACTTCAAGGTGCACCTGAAGCGCAACGACAACCAGCTCTACATCAGCAAGCCCGTGCTCGGCCGCGTGTCGGGCCACTGGACGCTGCAGATGACGCGGCGCCTGAACAACCCGGACGGCAGCTTCGCGGGCGTCGTGGTCGTGTCCGAGGATCCGAGCTATTTCACGAACGATTTCTACAACAACGCGGCGATCGGCAAGGAAGGCGTGATCGCGGTGGTGTCCGATACCGGCGCCGTGCTCGCGCGGCGCACGGGCTCGGCGAGCAACGCGCCGGGCGCGTTCTCGGCATCGGGCGTCTATCCGGTCGCCGAACGGACTTCGGGCACGATCATCGACCCGATCGACGACGTCACGCGCATCGTGTCGTACCGCCATCTCGACGGCTATCCGCTCGCGGTGATCGTCGGCCTGTCGCAGGCCGAGGAGTTCGCCGACTACAACCATACGCGCAACGTCTACCTGCTGATGACGAGCTTCATCACGCTCGCGATGCTCGCGTTCTTCGGCGTCGCGACGGGGCTCATCGGCAAGCTGCTCGGCCGCGAGCGCGAAATGACCCAGCTCGCCGAATACGACCTGCTCACGGGCCTCGCGAACCGCTACGCGACGCTGCGCGGGCTGCGCAACGACGTGTCGATGCCGGCCAGCCTGTCGCGGCTCGGCCTGCTGTTCATCGACCTCGACAACTTCAAGACCGTCAACGACACGCTCGGTCACAACGCCGGCGACATCGTGCTGCAGATGACCGCGTCGCGCCTGTCCGACGCGGTGGGCGACGAAGGCGCGCTCGCGCGGATCGGCGGCGACGAGTTCGTCGTCGTGATGAAGGGCGACGACGTCGAGCGGCGCGCAGTGCGCCTGGCGGAAGCGATCATCCGGATGTTCGGCGAGCCGTTCGACGTGCGCGGCAGCTCGTTCGTACTGCATGCGAGCATCGGCATCGCGCTGCACACGGTCGCGAACGAAAGCGAGATCGACTTGCTGAAAAAGGCCGACCTCGCGATGTACAGCGCCAAGGACGCCGGCAAGAACTGCTACCAGTTCTACGCGCCGCACCTGTCGCATCGCGCCGATCACCTGATGCGCTGGGAACAGCAACTGCGCGTCGCGCTCGCCGAGGGACAGCTGTTCCTCGCGTACCAGCCGAAGATCGACCTCACGCACCGCTACATCACGGGCTTCGAGGCGCTCGCGCGCTGGGACCATCCGGAACACGGGATCATTTCCGCGAACGAATTCATTTCGATCGCCGAATCGACGGGCCTCATCGTGCCGATCGGCGATTTCGTGATCCGCACCGCGTGCGAGCAGATCGCGCGCTGGCGCGACGAAGGGCACGGCACGCTGACACTCGCCGTCAACATCTCGCCCGTGCAGTTCTGGCGCGGCGACCTGATCGAGACGATCTCGCGCACGCTGCAGGAAACCGGCATCGACGCGGGCCGCCTCGAGCTCGAAATTACCGAGACCGCGATGATGGAATATCCGGAGCTCGTGTCCGAGAAGATCGTCGCGCTCAAGAAGCTCGGCATCCGCATCGCGCTCGACGATTTCGGCACCGGTTACTCGTCGCTGTCGTACCTGCACCGTTTCTCCGTCGACACGCTGAAGGTCGACCGCTCGTTCGTGCAGGCGATCCCGAACGACCGCAGCGTGTGCGTGATGGTGTCGTCGATCGTGCATCTGGCCCGCTCGCTCGGGCTGACGGTGGTCGTCGAAGGCACCGAGACCGAAGAGCAGATCGCGTGGCTGTCCGCGCTCGGCGAAATCGAAGCGCAGGGCTTCCTGTTCTCGCGCCCCGTGCCCGCGGACGCGATCCCGTCGCTGCTGGCGCGCTTCGGCGTGCGCGGCGAGCATCCGCACCTCGTCCCGCACCGCGCAACGGGCCATACGGGCACCTGAGCGCCCCGCCACCGCGGATTGCCGGATCGTTTCGTTTCCCAACCTAATTGTTTAGTCGGTTTACTAGCGTTTTTGCGCATGGTTGCGCTGCGCCGCGCATCGGAAAATGCTACGCATTGGTACGTCCGAGGTCCGCATGCCGGTTCGCGAGGGCCAAACCGGAATCGCATGAACCCGCGCTGCCCCCCATCCATGACGAGCGTCGAAGCCGAAGACCGCGTCGAGCAGGCCTCCCTGTGGAACCTGTTCAAGGTCATCGCGGGCATTTCCGCCATGTCCTGGGGCGGGCTCGCGATGATGGCGCAGCTCGAGCGCCATTACGTGCACCGGATGCAGCGCATCGAACCGCACGCGTTCGGCGACCTCGTCGCGCTCGCGTGGCTCGTGCCGGGCCCCGTCGGCTGCAACGTCGCGGTGCAGGTCGGCCAGACGCTGCACGGCCGCATCGGCGCGTGGGTCGCCGGCTTCGCGAGCGTGCTGCCGTTCTTCGTGATGATGACGCTGTTCGCGATCTTCTATCGCACGCCGCTCGTGCGCTCGCTGGCCGCGCCGGTGATGCTCAACCATTTCAGCATGGTGCTGGCGGCGCTGATCGGCGTCACGTGGGTCAAGCAGTTGCGCACGCTCGTGCGCGCGCCGCTCGAACAGGCAATCGCGGCGCTGTCGACGATTCTGCTCGCATTCGCGCATAGTCCGGCCACGTTCGTCGTGATTCTTTTCTCGGCGTTTGCAGCGGGCTGGCTGACCAGTCCGTCGCAGGGCAACGCGGTCGATCTCCGGCTGTCGAGACGCGACCGCAAGCTGCTCATGTTGCTTGCCGTGTTCGTCGCGCTGTTCGCGCTGCCGATTCCCGGCGACTACCAGTCGACGCTGCTGTGGCCGCGCCTCGCGGGCGCAGGCATGACGCTGTTCGGCGGCGGCTTCTCCGCGCTGCCGGTGCTGAAGGCGCTGTTCGTCACGCCCGAGACGGGGATCTCCGATCGCGACTTCACGCTCGCCTTCGCGCTGTCGCCCGTGTCGCCGGGACCGCTGCTGAATGTCGTGCCGTTCCTCGGCTACCTGACCGACGGCTGGCTCGGCGCGCTCCTCGCGACCGCCGCCCTCTTCATCCCGTCCGGCTGCCTCGTCGTGTTCGCGCAGCATCACCTGTTCCGGCTGAAGCGGCATTCGCGCTTCGAGCACGGGATGCGCCTGCTGCGCGCGGCGACGACCGGCTTTCTCGTCGTCGCGGTCGTGAAGATCCTGCACCGCGAGCCGGCCGATCCGATCTACTGGGTCACGGGCGCGTTCGCGATGCTGTGCTTTGCGCGCTTCAGGGTGCCCGTGTTCGTCGTGTACGGCGCGGTCGCGATCGCGTGCGGCGCATGGCTGTGGGCGGCCGCGCACTGAGCGTGCGGCCGCACGGATGCGTGGGCACTATGGGCACCACGGCAACACTGACACCCTGACACCACTGGCATCATGCCGCGACGCGCCTCGCGATCCGGCGCGCGCGCAGGTAGTCGTACGCGAGGTTGAAGCAGAACGTGTAAGGCAGGAAGAACAGCACGATGCCGAGGTCGAGCAGCAGCGCTTCGACGAGGCCGATTCCGAGCCACCACGCGGCAAGCGGCACCACCATCGCGACGAGCCCCAGTTCGAACACGACCGCATGCACGATCCGCATGCCGAGATTGCGCACGAGCCCGAAACGGCGCTCGAACCGGTCGAACAGCGTGTTGAACGTCATGTTCCACGCCATCGCGATCAGCGACACCATCACCGTCAACGCGCCGACGTGCGACACCGGCATGTCGAGCAGCCACGCGCCGATCGGCGCGCACAGCGCGATTGCGACCAGTTCGAACGTCAGCGCATGCACGAGCCGTTCCGTCACCGTTTTATTGGGATGCTTCATTGCGAACCTCCGATCCAGACATGTGATCCATGCCCGCCATTCTGATCGGCCTGACCGGGCGAATCCAATTGGTTATCATCGGATTTTCCGATAAGACGATGCGAGGCACCCCGCATGCGCCACGCCCCCGAAGCCCTGCTCGCGTTCGCCGAAGCCGCACTGCTCGGCTCGTTCACCGCCGCCGCGCGCAAGCTCGGCAAGCGCCAGTCGACGGTGTCGGAAGCGATCGCGAACCTTGAAATTGATCTCGGCGTGCAGTTGTTCGACCGCTCGACTCGCACGCCGACGCTGACCGACGCCGGGCGCGCGCTGCTGCCGCACGTGCAGCGCGCGCTCGAAGCCGGCGCGGCGATCGACCGCACCGCCGCGCGGCTCGCCGGCGGCGAGGAGGCGCGCCTGACGCTGGTCGTTTCCGACACCTATCAGTCGAAGCGCTACGAGGAGACGCTGACCGCGCTCGAGCAGCGCTTTCCGGCGCTCGAGCTCGAATGCCAGATCGCCGAGCACGAGGACGTGCTGGACCTGATCCAGCAGGGCCGCGCGCAACTCGGGCTGATGGCCGCGCGCGCGGCGTACCCGGCCGACATCGGCGCGGCGACGATCGCGGAGGAATCGGAAATCGGGCTGTTCGTCGGACGCACGCACCCGCTCGCCGCCTTTGGCGACGCCGAGGTGCCGCATGCGGCGCTGCGCGATGCGCGCGAGCTGCGCCTCAATACGTACGCGACGCCGGACGGCCGCGACGCGGACGGCCCGATCGTCGCCGGCACGAACCGCTGGTCAGCGCCGAGCTACCTGATGCTGCTGGAGATGGCAGTGCCGGGATTCGGGTGGGCAGAACTGCCCCGCTGGATGGTCGAGCATTTCGCGCGCGACCGGCTCTGCGAGCTGCGCGCGCGCGGCTGGCCGCGCCGGGTGCGGGTCGATGCGGTGTGGTCGAGAAGCCGGCCGCTCGGCCCCGCCGGCGCGTGGCTGCTCGATGCGATGCTGGCTGCGTGACGGGTGCGTGTCGGGTGCGGCGGACACCGGCGGACGCCCGCGGTCGAACCGTGCGGCGCGCGCGCAAGCCGCCGCGCACCGCCCGCACATCGCGCAGGAATCGCGTCGAAAACCGCGTCGAGAATCGCGTCGAGAATCGCGCGTCAGAAGCCGCGCGACATCACGGCCGCGCCGATCGTCACGACACCGAGCACGAGGTTGACGACGACGAGCAGTCGCACCGCATTCACCGCACGCGCGCCGTCAGGCCAGTTCTGCGCCTGCACCGCGCGGCGGATGCGCGGGAACAGCGCGAAGCGGATGTGACCGAAGATCAGCATCATCACGACGCCGAGGCCGGCCATCGCGTGCAGCGGCCAGGTTGCGTGCGCGCCGCCGAACTGCATCAGCAGGAAGCCGCCGGACAGCAGGATCACGATCACCGCGCCCGCGACCCAGTTGAAGAAGCGGCCGAACACGCCCTCGATCAGCGGCAGCCGCAATTGCGGCGACAGGTCCGACAGCGCCGGACGCAGGCAGAAGTTGGCGAATACCATCCCGCCCACCCACACGGCGACGGCCAGCAGATGGAGAAACAACGCGACGGCGATGGCGTGGGACATGGTGAAAATCCTGTTCTGGGTTGAATGCGGCGAACCGGCTGCGCATCCGACGGCCCGGCGCGGCCATGCATGCGCTGCACACCGGCCGGCAGGTCGATGCGCGCGGCATCAAGCGACGTTCGACAGGCGCGCTGCGATGCGGTTCAGGCCCTCATCGGAATTTCACACTATTTTGCAAGTGCTGCATGACGGCGCCGCGCATCGACAACGAAAAAGGCCGCACGGCCGCCGAAGCAGCCGTGCGGCCCAGGGGTGCCGCCGGTACGTGCGCTCAGCCGAGCAGCGGACGCAGCTCGCTGACGACCTTGAGCTTCGTGTCCGGCGCGCGGCCCTTGCGCGCGCGCTTGCCGACGTGCGGCGCGAGCCCCGCGTACGACAGCGTCTCGTCCATGACCTTGCCGCCACGGCCGGTGCCGATCAGCACGACGCCGGCCGGATCGATCGCGAGCGCCTGCACGAGGGTTTCCTTGTCTTCGAGCGCCATCAGGATCACGCCGCGGCCGCCGCCCGACAGCGTCTTCATCTCGTCCATGCCGAACACGAGAAGCCGCCCGCCGCTCGACAGGCACGCGACCTGCGTCGCGTTCGGCAGCACCGGCATCGGCGCAAGCGGCGCCGCGCCCGCGTCGATCGTCATGAACGACTTGCCGGCCTTCACGCGGCTCACCATGTCGCCGACCTTCGCGAGGAAGCCGAAGCCGTTGCTCGATGCAAGCAGCAGTTGCTGCTCGGCCGGCGCCGCGAAGTAATGCATCAGGTGCGAGCCCGACTCGAGCTCGATCAGCGACGTGACAGGCACGCCGTCGCCACGGCCGCCCGGCAGCACCGACACGTCGACCGAATACACGCGGCCGCTGCTGCCCCAGGCGATCAGCTTGTCGGGCGTACGGCACTGGAACGCCGCGTAGAGCGTGTCGCCGGCCTTGAACGAGAAGCTCGCCGGATCGAGACCGTGGCCCTTCAGCGCGCGCACCCAGCCCTTCTGCGACACGACGACCGTCACGGGCTCGTCGACGACCTTCGCCTCGAACGTCGCGCGCTTTTCCTGCTGGATCAGCGTGCGGCGATCGTCGCCGAATTGCTTCGCGTCGGCCTCGATCTCCTTGATCATCAGCCGCTTCATCGCGCTTTCGTTCGCGAGCAGTTCCTCGAGCTTCGCCTTCTCGTCGCGCAGCGCCTCGAGCTCCTTCTCGATCTTGATCTTCTCGAGCCGCGCGAGCTGACGCAGACGGATTTCGAGGATGTCGTCGGCCTGGCGTTCGGTGAGGCCGAACGCGCTCATCAGCGCGGCCTTCGGCTCGTCCGACTCGCGGATGATGCGGATCACCTCGTCGATGTTCAGGAAGACGATCATCCGCCCTTCGAGGATGTGGATCCGGTCGTCGACCTTCGCGAGACGGTGGCGGCAGCGGCGCGTCATCGTGAGCTGGCGGAACTTCACCCACTCGTCGAGGATCGTCAGCAGCCCCTTCTGGCCTGGCCGGCCGTCGGCGCCGATCATCACCAGGTTCAGCGCGGCGTTCGATTCGAGGCTCGTGTACGCGAGCAGCGTGTTCACGAACTCGGTCTGGTCGATCGTGCGCGACTTCGGCTCGAACACGAGCCGCACGGCCGCTTCCTTGCCCGACTCGTCGCGCACCGCGTCGAGCAGGTCGAGCATCGCCTTCTTCGTGTTGAGCTGCTCGGGCGTCAGCGTCTTCTTGCCGAGCTTGAGCTTCGGGTTCGTCAGTTCCTCGATTTCCTCGAGCACCTTCTGGCCCGACGTGTTCGGCGGCAGCTCGGTGACGACGAGCTGCCACTGGCCGCGCGCGAGATCCTCGATCTTCCAGCGCGCGCGCACCTTCAGGCTGCCGCGGCCCGACTCGTAGGCCGCCGAGATTTCCGCGTCGCTCGAGATGATCTGGCCGCCGCCCGGGAAGTCCGGGCCGGGAATGTGCGACATCAGCTCCGCGTGCGTGAGCTTCGGATGACGAATCAATGCAACCGCCGCCGCCGCGACTTCGCGCAGGTTGTGCGACGGGATTTCCGTCGCGAGACCGACCGCGATGCCCGACGCGCCGTTCAGCAGCGCGAACGGCATGCGGCTCGGCAGCGTCTTCGGCTCTTCGAACGAGCCGTCGTAGTTCGGCATGAAATCGACCGTGCCCTGGTCGATCTCGTCGAGCAGCAGCTTCGCGATCGGCGTGAGCCGCGCTTCGGTGTAGCGCATCGCCGCCGCGCCGTCGCCATCGCGCGAGCCGAAGTTGCCCTGCCCGTCGATCAGCGGATAACGCAGCGAGAAGTCCTGCGCGAGACGCACGAGCGCGTCGTACGCGGACTGGTCGCCGTGCGGGTGGTATTTGCCGAGCACGTCGCCGACCACGCGCGCCGACTTCACCGGCTTCGCGTCGGGGCCGAGGCCCATTTCGTTCATTGCGTACAGGATCCGGCGCTGCACCGGCTTCTGGCCGTCGCAGACGTCCGGCAGCGCGCGGCTCTTCACGACGCTGACCGCATAGCTGAGATACGCCTGCTCCGCGTAGTTGCCGAGCGTCAGCGCGTCGTTCTCGGGCGCGTCGGAGCCGGCAAAGAGATCGGAAGTGTTGTCGTCCATCTGGTTTCCGTGTTCGTAGGTGGCGCGAGACAGGGCCGGGCGTCACGCCGGGCCGCGCTCCACAGGAAGACGCCGGGCTGTCCCGCGTCTTCCTGCCCCTTTCCGGGGCGCTTTAAATGTCGGCTTCGACGTCGTTGCCCTTTTCCTCGAGCCAGCCGCGCCGTGCGGCCGCCTCGCCCTTGCCCATCAGCATCGTCATCCGCGCGACGGTGGCCTCGTAGTCGAGTTCGCCGAGCTTCACCGGCATCAGACGGCGGGTGTCGGGGTTCATCGTCGTGTCCCACAGCTGCTCGGCGCTCATTTCGCCGAGGCCCTTGAAGCGGCTGATGCTCCACTGCGTGTCGCGCACGCCGTCCTTGCGCAGCTTGTCGAGGATCGCTTCGAGCTCGCCGTCGTCGAGCGCGTAGAGCTTCTGCGCGGGCTTCTTGCCGCGCGCGGGCGCATCGACGCGGAACAGCGGCGGCCGCGCGACATAGACGTGGCCACGCTCGATCAGCTGCGGGAAGTGCTTGAAGAACAGCGTGAGCAGCAGCACCTGGATGTGCGAGCCGTCGACGTCCGCATCCGACAGGATGCAGATCTTGCCGTAGCGCAGGTTCGACAGGTCGACACCGTCGTCCGGGCTGTGCGGATCGACGCCGATCGCAACCGAGATGTCGTGCACCTCGTTGTTCGCGAACAGGCGGTCGCGCTCGGTTTCCCATGTGTTCAGCACCTTGCCGCGCAGCGGCAGGATCGCCTGGTATTCCTTGTCGCGGCCCATCTTCGCGGAGCCGCCCGCCGAGTCGCCCTCGACGAGGAACAGCTCGTTGCGCGCGATGTCCTCGGCCTCGCAGTCGGTCAGCTTGCCGGGCAGCACCGCGACGCCCGAGCTCTTGCGCTTCTCGACCTTCTGGCCGGCGCGGGTGCGCGCCTGCGCCTGCTTGATCACGAGCTCCGCGAGCTTCTTGCCGTGCTCGACGTGCTGGTTCAGCCACAGTTCGAGCGCCGGGCGCGAGAACGACGACACGAGCTTCACCGCGTCGCGGCTGTTCAGGCGCTCCTTGATCTGGCCTTGGAACTGCGGATCGAGCACCTTCGCGGACAGCACGAACGACACGCGTGCGAACACGTCTTCCGCGAGCAGCTTCACGCCCTTCGGCTGCAGGTTGTGCAGCTCGACGAAGCTTTTCACCGCCTGGTAGAGGCCGTCGCGCAGGCCCGACTCGTGCGTGCCGCCGGCCGGCGTCGGGATCAGGTTCACGTACGACTCGCGCACGAGCGAGCCTTCCTCGCTCCATGCAACGACCCACGACGCGCCCTCGCCTTCGGCGAACGTGTCGTCGCCCGAGCGCGAATCGGCAAAGCGCTCGCCCTCGAACAGCGGAATCAGCAGCTCGCTGCCGTTCATCTCGTCGAGCAGGTAGCCGCGCAGGCCGTCCTCGTACTTCCAGCTCTGGCGCTCGCCGGACTTCTCGTTGACGAGCACGACCTCGACGCCCGGCAGCAGCACGGCCTTCGAGCGCAGCAGGCGCTGCAGCTCGCCCGTCGGCAGGTTCGGCGAATCGAAATATTTCGGATTCGGCCACACCTGCACGCGCGTGCCGGATTTCTTTTCGCCGCGGCCCGCGCCTTGCGTCGTCAGCGGCTTCACGACGTCGCCGTCCGCAAAGCCCAGCTCGGCGATCTTGCCGTCGCGCCAGACGGTCACGTCGAGACGCGTCGCGAGCGCGTTCGTCACCGATACGCCGACGCCGTGCAGGCCGCCCGAGAACGTATAGGCGCCGCCCGCGGCCTTGTCGAACTTGCCGCCCGCGTGCAGGCGCGTGAACACGATTTCGACGACGGGCACGCGTTCTTCGGGATGCAGGCCGAACGGGATGCCGCGGCCGTCGTCCTCGACCGATACCGACTGGTCCGCGTGCAGCGTCACGGTGATCTGCTTGCCGTAGCCACCGAGCGCCTCGTCCGACGCGTTGTCGATGACTTCCTGGATGATGTGCAGCGGATTCTCGGTACGGGTGTACATGCCGGGCCGCTGCTTGACCGGCTCGAGACCCTTGAGCACCTTGATCGATGCTTCGCTATAGGCCGCGCTGGGCTTCTTCGTTGACATAGGCGCTGATGTTCGTCATTCATCGGGACGTTGTCCACATCTCGTGTGGACAACGTCGTGGACAAAACGTTGAGTTCCGTAAAAAAGCGAATCGAAACAACTGTGTGCTTGGACTGCTCCGAAAGCGGGCGCGCAGCGTGCGCCGCGCAGCCCGAAACGGGCCGTATTCTACTGGTTCCGCGCGACGCGCCGTCCGGCGAATTGCGGGTCGGCCCGGTGCCGCGGTGCGACGCGCTGCGGCGCCGGTGCAGGGATCGCTGCGAAGGGCCGCCGCGCGGATGGCTGCCGGCGGATGACCGCCCCACGGATGGCCGCCCCACGGATGGCCGCCCCACGGATGGCCGCCCCGTGAATCGCCGCCCGGCGGATGGCTACCCGCGGATCGCCGCCCGACGGATCGCCGCCCGACGGATCGCCACCCCACCTCGCGTCACGGCTTGCGCTTTGCTTCGAGCGTCTCCCACCGTTCGAGCGCGGCGAGCAGCTCGTCGTCGATCGCCGCGAAGCGCTCGGTCAGGCGCGTGCCTTCCTGCGGGTCCTTCGCGAAGATCGAGCCGTCCTCGAGCTGTGCGCCGATCGTCTTCTGCTCTTCCTCGAGCGTCGCGATCCGGTCCGGCAGCGCATCGAGCTCGCGCTGTTCGTTGAACGACAGCTTCACGGTGCGCTGCGCGTTGCGGCCTGCCGCACTCTTCGCCGGCTCTTCCTTGACGGGGGCCGCCTCCTTCGTTGCGCGCTTCGCGGCTTCCTGCGCGGCGAGTTGCTGCGCGCGCTCGCTCTGGATCTGCCAGTCGGTGAAGCCGCCGACGTATTCGCGCCACTTGCCGTCGCCTTCCGATGCGATCACCGACGTCGCGACGTTGTCGAGGAACGCGCGATCGTGGCTGACGAGCAGCACGGTGCCGTCATAGTCGGTCAGCAGTTCCTCGAGCAGTTCGAGCGTCGGGATGTCGAGGTCGTTGGTCGGTTCGTCGAGCACCAGCACGTTGGCCGGCCGCGCGAACAGGCGCGCGAGCAGCAGACGGTTGCGCTCGCCGCCCGACAGCGATTTCACCGGCGAGCGCGCGCGTTCCGGCGCGAACAGGAAATCGCCGAGATAGCTCATCACGTGCTTGCGGTTGCCGGCGATCTCGACCCATTCGCTGCCGGGGCTGATCGTGTCCGCGAGACTCATCTCCTGATCGAGCTGCGCGCGCATCTGGTCGAAGTACGCGACCTGCAGGTTCGTGCCGGTGCGCACCGTGCCTTCGTCCGGCTTCAGCTCGCCGACGATCAGCTTGAGCAGCGTGGTCTTGCCCGCGCCGTTCGGGCCGACGAAGCCGATCTTGTCGCCGCGCATCACGGTCGTCGAGAAGCGGTCGACGATCGTGCGGTCGCCATAGCGTTTCGTCACGTCGGTCAGTTCCGCGACGATCTTGCCGGACTTGTCGCCCTGCGCGACATCGAGCTTCACGTTGCCTTGCGCGTTGCGGCGCTCCGAGCGTTCGCGGCGCATCTGCTCGAGGCGTGCGATGCGGCCGACGCTTCGCGTGCGGCGCGCCTCGACGCCCTTTCGGATCCACACTTCTTCCTGCGCGAGCAGCTTGTCGAATTTCTCGTTCTCGACGCGCTCGACTTCGAGCTGCTGCGCCTTGCGCGTCTGGTATGCGGAGAAATTGCCCGGATACGACAGCAGGCGGCCGCGATCGAGCTCGACGATGCGCGTCGCGACGCGGTCGAGGAACGCGCGATCGTGCGTGATGAAGAGCAGCCCTGCGCGCTGCGTGACGAGCAGCTCCTCGAGCCAGCGGATGCCGTCGAAATCGAGGTGGTTGGTCGGCTCGTCGAGCAGCAGCACGTCGGGTTGCACGACGAGCGCGCGGGCGAGCGCGACGCGCTTCTGCATCCCGCCCGACAGTGCGTCGACGCGCGCGTCGACGTCGGCCAGGCCGATCTGCGCGAGCGTCATCGCCACGCGCGTGCGCCAGTTCCATGCGTCGGTCGCGTCGAGCGACGACTGCAGCGCGTTCATCCGCGCGAGCAGCGCATCGTGCTCGGCGCCTTCGGGTGTCTCCGCGAGACGGTGCGCGATCGCGTCGTATTCGTCGTGCAGCGCGCGCGCATGCGTGAGGCCCGACGCCACCGCGTCGAACACGGTCGCGCCAGGCTCGAATTCGGGTTCCTGCGGCACGTAGACCGTCACGAGCTCCTGCTGGCGCGTGACGAGGCCGTCATCGGGCCGCGCGAGATCGGCGACGATCTTCAGCAGCGACGACTTGCCCGCGCCGTTGCGGCCAATCAGGCCGACGCGCTCGCCGGCCTCGAGCGAGAAATCCGCGTGATCGAGCAACGCGACGTGACCGAACGCGAGCTGCGCGCCGGTAATGGAATAAAGCGACATGGGGAAGACGGCGAAGAGAAATCGGAAGCGCTCATTGTACCGGTGGCGGAGCCGCCGCCGGCATGGCCGAACGGACGATGCCGAACGGACGGCTCGGAAGGCCGGGTTGTCAGTTGCCGGGCGCGGCGCGACGGCGCGGGTCCCGGACGGCGAATGCAGCGTCGCGCGCGGCGGCCGGGCCACCTGCGCGCGGGTGCACGCGCTTACTTCACGTTGACGGTGATGGTCGAGCTCAGTTCAGGACCGTACGAACGGTGCATGCCGTCGCCGAGCTGAAGCGTCAGCGTATGCTGGCCCGGCGGCAGTTTCACGTCGGTCTCGGTCTGGGCCTTGCCGAAGTGCAGCGAACGCTCGGAAGCCGGGATCACTTCGCCCTTCGGCACCGGCTTGCCGTCGATCAGCAGATGATGATGGCCCGTTTTCGGCGTCATGTCGCCGGCCGGCGCCAGATGAACGTCGCCGTCGAGACCGAACTTAACGTGCACGGGGTTCGACACGGTCGCACCGTCCTGCGGCTCGACGAAGTACATGCGCGACTCGGCCCGCGCCGCCACCGACACGGCCATCGCCGCCACGCACACCGCACCCGCGATCCACTTTTTGTTGAGCATTGTTTTTCTCCTTCTGATTGACAGGCTGACAGGCCCACGAAGCATACACTGCGTGCACGACACGCGCGTTTCGGCCGCATTGTTCGCGATGCGCACGTTTAAAACGACGTTGCGGCCGAGTTCGGCGAAATTCCGGTACTATTGCGCCTTTCGTCCGCCGGCCAGGCCGCGGACGGCGATTCCCTGAATTCATCATCCAGAGCGCGACATGAGCGAAGTGACCGAATACCAGAGCTGGGTCTGCCTGATTTGCGGGTGGGTCTACAACGAAGCGGACGGGCTGCCCGACGAGGGCATCGCGCCCGGCACCCGGTTCGCCGACATCCCTGCGGACTGGCGTTGCCCGCTGTGCGACGTGAGCAAGGAAGACTTCGTCGTCGTCGATTTCTGATCGCCTGAGCGCGCGGCACGTTCGCATCGGCGCGCATTCCGTCTGCCGATGAGAACGCGCGTTTGCTATACTCTGCGCGCTGTCCATACCGCTGTCCGGTTCGCGCCGCGCGCGCCACGCCGGATCCGCAGGCTCCCCGTAGTTCAATGGATAGAACAAGCGCCTCCTAAGCGCTAGATACAGGTTCGATTCCTGTCGGGGGGACCAGCGATGTCTCTGCACGCGCTGCCGACACCTCCACGCCCATCGATTCCCCCGTTCCGCACTGATCGCACAGCGCGCATGCGCGACACGGCATTCGCATCGAACGCCGCGACCCCGCATTGGCGCTCACCGATGCATTGCCGCCACGGATGGACTTCATCTTGCCGCCCGGCATCGCGACACCGGCACGGCACAACCCGTCAGCACATTACTGCACGACCGCCTGCTTCACGTCGTTCGACGCATGCCACACGCGATACCGCACTTCGAAACCGTTCGGCACGTACACGACGATCGGCAGCCGGCTGTTGTAGCGCAGCAGTTGATCGTCGCCGCGCACCTGCACGAACCGTTCGCGCGGCGCCTGCCCCGGACAGGCCATCAGCGTCGACGCGGGGCCCTTCACGTCGGACAGCCGGTAATACGAATAGCCCCAGCCCTGCACCGTCTCGGCCGTCAGTTCGCCGCCGAACCACTGCTGGTTGCAGTCGGTCTGCAGGGTCTTGCCGATCATCAGCTCAACGCGCGCGTCGGCTTCGTCGGGCAGTGCAGGCAGCGCAATCACGACGCGCTGCTGGCCGGCCGTGGGCTGCGGGAACATCTTGATCGATTCGGCAGAAACCGCCGGCTCGGACAACGGTCCCGCCGCACATGCAGCGGCGGCGGTCATCACGCAGACGGCGGCCAGTGCGGCCCGGATCGCAAATTTCATCGATGTGCTCCTGTATGACGAATGGCTCCGGATGCTAACACTTTCGCTGGCCGACCTTTCGAGGCTGTAATTTAGAGACACAATTGCTAGCGGATCTGCGGCGCTCCGCCACATATGATTCGACCCAACGGAGAACGCCATGATCAAGCTCATCACTCTTACCGCCACCGCCGCCGTCGCCACGCTGCTGACGGGCTGCGTCGTCGGCCCGGATGCCGGCTACGGCTACGGCTACGGACAGCCGTACTACTCGGACCCCGGTTACGCGTACGGCCCCGCCTACGGGCCCGCATACGGCACCGTCAACATCTGGGGTGGCGGCGGCGATTGGGATCGCCGCGATGACCGCCGCGGCGACCGCGACTGGCGCCACGACCGCGGCCCGGGCGACCGCAATTGGGGCGACCGTGACCGTAATTGGGGCGATCGCGGCAATGGCAACGGCAATGGCTGGAATCGCGGCAACGGCAACGCGAATGGCAACGGCTGGAATCACGGCAGCGGCAACGGCAATGCCAACGGCAACGGCTGGAATCGCGGCAATGGCGGCAACCGCCCGAGCGAAGGCAACCGCGCGAACGGCGGCAGCCGGGACTCGCGTGGCGGCCAGGCCAACGACGACCGCGGACACGGCTTCTGGCACTGACGCAATTGCAACCGTTTGTATCCGGCGCGGGTGACGCATGGCGGCTCGAACGACGTTGCGCATGCATCCATTTCCCGAATCTGCGGAATCTGCAGTAGCACTG
This sequence comes from Burkholderia sp. PU8-34, assembly GCF_053427725.1. Classification (NCBI taxonomy): domain Bacteria; kingdom Pseudomonadati; phylum Pseudomonadota; class Betaproteobacteria; order Burkholderiales; family Burkholderiaceae; genus Burkholderia; species Burkholderia sp. PU8-34. The sequence continues at coordinate 235,169 of NZ_JBSAXC010000006.1, read as the reverse complement.
CGCCAATGAAATGGCCCTCGCACGATGCGAGGGCCTTTTCGTTTCCGTTCTGCATTCACCTTGCACGAGCCGCGGCGCTCTGCCAGGTGCTGCACGCGCAGCACGACGTGCGATCACGGCGTCGGCGCAGCGCGGCAGCCAACAAGCCAACCAGCCGATCAGCCGCGCACCGCCACCCTTACCACCCGCCCGGCTGCGCGTAGCCGTAGCCGCCCTGCGCCGGCGCGCCGCACACATACGGGCGCTGATAGCGGTCATAGCAATAGCGGGGCTGGTCGCCATCTTCGTCCTGATACTGCGCCTGCTGATAGCTCGGCGGATACGCAGGCGCCTGGTAGGCCGGCGCCTGGTAGTAGGTCGGCGGCTGATAGGCCGGTGCCTGATACGCGGGCGCCTGATACACCACCGGCGGATTCAGCGCGGACGTCACGATCGCGCCCAGCACCGCGCCGCCGATCAGCGCGCCGATCACGGCGCCGCCGTCGCGGCCATGCGCGGAGGCCGGCCCGGCAACGGCAAGCGAACCGGCGAGAACACACACTGCTGCGAGCTTTTTCATGATGCACTCCCACGCGAAGTGGTACGGGATGCGATGCATTGTGGTGGCAAGCGGCCGTAATAGATGCAGCAAGTGGTAACGCGCAATTACGGCGAACCGGCGGGCCCCGGCGCGCAACCGCCGTGCTAGCATTTTCGGGACAAAGGAGACGCCCGCATGCAGCCCGAAACCGCCCGCCGTTTCGATACCGAATTCGCGCCGCGCATCGCGCGCGCGATCGCCGCATTCTTCGCCGACCACGTCGAGGCCGACGTCGTCCCGTACGGGGGTCACGGCCACCCGACGTGCGTACGCATCCGCAGCACGCCGCACGAACACGTGAGCGGCTTCGCGCATCCGCTGAACCTCGAGCTGACCTGGGATACCGACGAAATCGAACGGCTGATGGAACCGCACAGCACGGAGCGCTTCGAGCATTACCTCGCCGCGCTGCCGAGGAAGCTGACCGCGTGGCAGAGCGCGCGCGACGTCGATCTCGTGTCGCGCACGCAGGCCGAGCCGCTGGTGCGGCTGGGCGGACTCGACTTCGAGGGTTGACCGCGCAAAGGGCCACCGCGCCGAGCCGCGCCGCGTCGACGACGTGTCGCGCGGCCCGGTGCTACACTCGGCCGGCTTGCGCCCGCCTGCCCGCCTGCGAGAGCGAGCGCCATTCGCACAATTCCCCGCATCAACCTGCCGCCCATCACCGCAAGGAGGCTCCATGGCCGCGTTCCGGCTCCTGACTGACGCGTTCCCGTCATGAATGCCGATACCGGCCTGCCGCTTCCGCAACGCTACTGGGCGATCGTCTGCGTCGCGCTGGGCATCACGCTTGCCGTGCTCGACGGCGCGATCGCCAACGTCGCGCTGCCGACGATCGCGCGCGACCTGCACGCGTCCGACGCGTCATCGATCTGGATCGTCAACGCGTACCAGCTCGCCGTCACGATCACGCTGCTGCCGCTCGCGTCGCTCGGCGAACGCGTCGGCTACCGGCGCATCTACATTGCGGGCCTCGCCCTCTTCACCGTCGCGTCGCTCGGCTGCGCGCTCGCCACGTCGCTGCCGATGCTCGCGGTGCTGCGCGTGATCCAGGGTTTCGGCGCGTCGGGCATCATGAGCGTCAACGCGGCGCTCGTGCGGATGATCTATCCGTCGTCGATGCTCGGCCGCGGCCTGTCGATCAATGCGATGGTGGTCGCGCTGTCGTCGGCGGTCGGCCCGACGGTCGCGTCCGCGGTGCTGTCGGTCGCGCCGTGGCCGTGGCTCTTCGCGATCAACGTGCCGATCGGCATCGTCGCGGTGCTCGGCAGCCTGCGCGCGCTGCCCGCCAATCCGCTGCACCACGCGCCGTACGATATCCCGAGCGCGCTGATGAACGCCTGCGTGTTCGGGCTGCTGATCATGGCCGTCGACGGGCTCGGCCACGGCGAGCGTGGCGCGTTCGTCGCCGCAGAGTTCGCGGTGGCGTTCGGCGTCGGCTACTTCTTCGTGAAGCGGCAGCTGTCGCAGCCGGCGCCGCTGCTGCCCGTCGACCTGATGCGCATCCCGGTGTTCGCGCTGTCGATCTGCACGTCGGTCGCGTCGTTCACGTCGCAGATGCTCGCGTTCGTCGCGCTGCCGTTCTGGCTGCAGAATTCGCTCGGCTTCTCGCAGGTGCAGACGGGCCTCTACATGACGCCGTGGCCGCTCGTGATCGTCGTCGCCGCGCCGCTCGCCGGCGTGCTGTCCGACCGCTACTCGGCCGGCGTGCTCGGCGGCATAGGGCTCGCACTGTTCGCGGCCGGGCTGCTGTCGCTCGCGACGATCGGCGCGCATCCGGACACGGTCGACATCGTCTGGCGCATGGCGCTGTGCGGCGCGGGCTTCGGGCTGTTCCAGTCGCCGAACAACCGTGCAATGCTGTCGTCGGCGCCACGCGAGCGCAGCGGCGGTGCGGGCGGCATGCTCAGCACCGCGCGGCTGACCGGGCAGACGCTCGGCGCTGCGCTCGTCGCGCTGATCTTCGGCGTCGCGCCCGCGCACGGGCCGACCATCGCGCTCTACGTGGCAGCCGCGTTCGCAGCGGCCGCGGCCGTCGTCAGCATGCTGCGAATCGCGGCCCCGCAACCGAACGCATCGGCCTGAGCCCGCCGCATCGCCGCGCGCCGCGTCACTGACGCGGCCGTCGCGACGCTGCGCAGATCGGCGAGGAACGTATCGCGCCACTTCGACAGGTCGTTCTCGCGCAGCCGCGCGAGGTTCGTCTTCTCGCCATTCCAGCCGAACCACACGCCGCCGGTTTCCTTCAGCGCGTCGATCACGCCCACCGCGAGGCCGCACGCGCTCGGGCGCGTGTCCTCGCCGATGGCGACACGGTTCGATACCACGATCGATCTGCTCATGCGGCTTCCCCTCCCCGATTCGAATGGCCGGCGCGCGGCACGCGCGTTGGCGGGCACGGCAGCTTGCGGTCTGCCGTGCGGCGGTTCAGGCGTGGGAAATCCTGCGAAATGCGTTGACGAGATGCGATGACGAAATGCGGCGAAGGATGTCACGAAGACGTCGTTACGCGTCCTGCTCCAGGCCGAGGTCGCGTTGATAGTCGAGTCCTTCCGGGCGGGCGCCGCCCTGGTTGTGATCGCCATCGGACGGCGCCGTGTCAGGCGCGCCGGCTGGCGGTGCGGAGGGCGCATCGGTGCGCGGCCGAGGACGGCCGGCGCCCGCGTCGGGCGGCTGATGCGCAGGCCGTTTCGAACGGCGCATGGCTGAGTGTCTCATGCAGGGAGCGGCGCGTCGCCGTCGTTGAAACATTCCATAACAAAACAGTCTAGGCGCGTTGATGGTGCGCCAAAGTAACAATTGCCTTCAATTTGTAACGCTTCGACCCTTCGTCAGCCATCTGCCAGACAATAGCGCCGCGCGCGCGCGAGCCCCTCCCGCCGGCGATTTGTCAAAGCTTTGCAGTTTTCCCATGACAATTGCGAAACAATGGCACGGCATGTGGGCGCGCGCATGCATCGCCGCTCACCCAGACAGGACTCGCACTCAGGGATGAACATTCGTTTCGAATCGCCGCGCCGGGCCATGCCGGCGCGCATCGTGCTGGCGGTGGTCGCCACGGCCGCGCTGCTGTCCGGCTGCAACTCGCTCTACAGCGAAGGCGCGACGGCCGGCGCCGGCATCGCGGGCGCCGCGATCGCGTCCAAGGTCACCAACAACGCGGCCGTCGCGACGGGCATCGGCCTCGGCGCGGTTGCCGGCGCGCGCGCCGGCGTCCAGTACACGCAGCGCGTCGCGCACCGCTACACGCAGCAGCAGGTCGCCACTGCGGCCGGACCGCTCGATGTCGGCGGCGTTGCGCCGTGGTCGACCAACCATTCGTTTCCGATCGAGGACGACGAGCGCGGCCGCGTGACGGTCAGCCGGATGATCAGCGTCGGCCCGCTCGACTGCAAGGAAATCGTGTTCTCCGTCGACACGCCGGCGAAACCCGATGCCGCCGCGCAATCGGCGTTCTACGTCGCCACCATCTGCCGCGACGGCCCGGTGTGGAAATGGGCGTCGGCCGAGCCGGCGACCGAGCGCTGGGGCGCGCTGCAATGAGCGTCGCGTTTCGCCTCGCGTGGCTCGGCGCGCTGTGCGCGGCCGGCGCCACGCTTTCCGGCTGCGGCTCGGTCGGCGCGGCGAGCGGCGCGCTCGCGGGCGCGGCGACGGGCCTCGTGACCGCGAACCCGGCCGTCGGCATCGGAGTCGGCATCGCCGTGCAGGCCGCGACCGACGAGGCCGTGAACCGCTCGATGAAGCAGCTCCATCAGAACCAGCAGGATGCGATCGCGCAGGCGGTCGGCGGCCTCGCGGTCGGCGAAGTGAAGCCGTGGAAGGTGAAGAACACGATTCCGCTCGACAACGGCGAAGGCGAAGTGCGCGTCACGCGCGCGTATTCGACGCCGCTCGCGCTGTGCAAGGAATTCGCGTTTTCGGTGAAGGACGGCGCGAAGGCCGACTGGTATTTCGCGAGCGCGTGCCAGCAAGGCACGCACTGGAAGTGGGCCGCGGCCGAACCGGCCGTCGACCGCTGGGGCAACCTGCAGTAAAGAATCAGGCGCGCCGCGCCGGGTGCGTCCAATACGTCCGGTAAGCGCGACGCTCACCGCTGCCGGGCCGGCGGCCCGGCACGCCGGTCAGGACTCGACGTCCTCGAGACTGAAGATCTCGGTCTGGTCGTTGTACGAGAAGATCTCGCCGTAACGGCCCCAGTCGATCACCGCGTCGAGCGTTTCCTCGGCAGCGCCGTCGGACAGCGAATCCTCCAGCTCCTGCTCGAAACGCACACGCGGCGCGCGATGGCCCGGCCGTTCGTTCAGCACCTTCTTGATCCGCGCGGCAAGCGGCACGTGCTTCAGCAGATGGTCCGCGAACATCAGCTTGCGTTCCTGCGTGCCGAACTCGGCGAACACGCGCCCCGGCGGCGTCAGGAACACGTCCCCTTCCCGCACGTCCGCGAAGCCGAGATACTGCAGCACTTCGGCGATCGGGAACAGGTCGTCGACCTCGAGATGCAGCGTGCGTGCGATCTCCGGCATGTCCGCACGGCCGTGGTACGGCGGCGCGGCCAGCGTTTCGATCAGGCCGGCCATCAGGTTGGTCGACACCTGCGGCAGCCAGCTGCCGAGCTCGAGCCCCTTCTTCGTCGCCTCGCCGATCTGGCGCGCCGTCATCTTCGCGTAGATGTCGTCGACGAGCCGGCGGAATGCCGGGTCGAGGCGGTTGCGTGGATGCTTGAACGGCACCTTGATCTCGGCGATCACGCGCCCCGGGTTCGACGACAGCACGAGGATCCGGTCGCACATGAACACCGCTTCCTCGATGTTGTGCGTGACGATCAGCACCGACTTGATCGGCATGCGGCCCTGCGTCCACAGGTCGAGCAGGTCGGTACGCAGCGTCTCGGCGGTCAGCACGTCGAGTGCCGAGAACGGCTCGTCCATCAGCAGGATCGTCGGATCGACGACGAGCGCGCGCGCGAAGCCGACGCGCTGGCGCATGCCGCCCGACAGCTCGCGCGGATACGCGTTCTCGAAGCCGTCGAGACCGATCAGGTCGATTGCCGCGAGCGCGCGCTCGCGCCGCTCGCGCGCGCCGACGCCGAGCGCCTCGAGGCCGGCTTCCACGTTCTGCAGCACGGTGAGCCACGGGAACAGCGCGAAGGTCTGGAACACCATCGCGACGCCTTCGGCCGGGCCGCGCAGCGGCTTGCCGAGATAGCTCACCTCGCCGCCCGTCGGCTCGATCAGGCCGGCGATGATCCGCAGCAGCGTCGACTTGCCCGAGCCGGAACGGCCGAGCAGCCCGACGATCTCGCCTTCGCGCAGCGACAGGTTCGCGCCATCGAGCACGAGCAGCTCGCCCTGGTTCTTGTTGAAGCCGCGGCTGACGTCGTCGACGCGCAGGATTTCCTCACCGAGCTTCGGGGGCACCGGCTGCGTCTGAACGGGGGCGTTTACAGCATTCGGATTTTGCATCGCGTTTCGCTCTCAATCAGGGTCAGTCAAGTCGCAGCTTCGACTCGGCATACGCATACAGCGGGCGCCACAGCACGCGGTTGAACAGGGTCACGAACAGGGACATCACGGCGATGCCCAGAATGATCTTCGGGAAGTCGCCGGCGGCCGTCGTCTGCGCGATATACGCGCCGAGGCCGTGCGCGGTGATCTTGGTGTCGCCCCACTGCACGGCTTCGGACACGATGCTCGCGTTCCACGCGCCGCCCGACGCGGTGATCGCGCCCGTCACGTAATAGGGGAAGATGCCCGGCAGGATCGCCTGGCGCCACCACTGCCAGCCGCGGATGCGGAAGTTCGTCGCCGCCTCGCGGTAGTCGTTCGGATAGGAGGTCGCGCCGGCAATCACGTTGAACAGGATATACCACTGCGTGCCGAGCACGATCAGCGGCGACAGCCAGATGTCCGCGTTCAGGTGGAAGCGCGCGATCACGATCACGAACGCCGGGAACAGCAGGTTCGCCGGGAACGCGGCGAGGAACTGCGCGAGCGGCTGCATCTTCTCGGCCAGCGCCGGACGCAGCCCGATCCACACGCCGATCGGCACCCAGATTACCGACGCGATCGCGATCAGCACGATCACGCGCAGCAGCGTGATGAGCCCGAGCACGAACACGTGGCCGACTTCGGCCATCGTCACACCGGTCGCCACGAAGCTGATCACGCGCCAGACCACGTAGGCCGTGCCGAGCAGCACGACGATCGCCCAGACGATGTCGGCCGCGAGCGACGCCTTCTTCTCGACGCGCGGCAGCGTGAAGCGCACCGCGCCCGACAGCGGCAGGCGGAACGGGATCCGCGCGGCCTTCGCGAAGAACCAGCCGGCCGGCACGAGCAGCTTGTGGATCAGCCGCGTGCGGCGCACGAGGTCGAGCAGCCACGACTCGGGCGCGTTGCCGGAGCTCGTGGTTTCCATCCGGAACTTGTCGGCCCACGCGACGAGCGGACGGAACAGCAGCTGGTCGTAAGCGAGGATCACGACCGTCATCGCGAGGATCACCCAGCCGATCGCACCGAGGTTCTTGTCGGAGATCGCCTGCGCGAGATACGCGCCGATGCCCGGCAGCGTGATCGTGTGGTTGCCGACCGTGATCGCCTCGGACGCGACGACGAAGAACCAGCCGCCCGACATCGACATCATCATGTTCCAGATCAGGCCCGGCATCGAGAACGGCACCTCGAGCTTCCAGAAGCGCTGCCAGTTCGTCAGGTGGAAGCCGCGCGACACTTCGTCGAGATCGCGCGGCACGGTGCGCAGCGACTGGTAGAAGCTGAACGTCATGTTCCACGCCTGGCTCGTGAAGATCGCGAAGATCGCGGCCAGCTCGGCGCCGAGCACGCGGCTCGGGAAAAGTGCGAGGAAGAACGTGACCGTAAACGAGATGTAGCCGAGCACCGGCACCGACTGCAGGATGTCGAGGATCGGCACGAGCACCATGCCGGCCCGGCGGCTCTTCGCGGCGAGCGTGCCGTACACGAGCGTGAAGACGAGCGACGCGACCATCGCGGCGAGCATCCGCAGCGTCGTGCGCAGCGCATATTCGGGCAGGTTCGACGGGTCGAGCGAGATCTTCTGCGTATTGAGGGTCGCGATCGGCGCCATCGTCTCGTGGAAGCCGACGACCGCCATCGCGATCAGGCAGATGATCAGCGGAAAGGCGATGAAGTCCCACCGGTTCGGCAGGACGCGCCATGCGGATGCATTGGCGATCCGGTTCGGATCGAATCCGATATCCATCAGGCGCTCTCCCCGGTAAGGCCAATCGAATCGAAATATGTGACCGGCAGACGATGTTGAATCATGGCAAAGCGCACGGGCGCGGTAATTCGTTTTGACTCACGATGTAAGGCGGACGCAACGCGCCGCACGTGCTCACTGCGCCACCGCGCGGGTCCCGGCCGAGTCGTTCCGCAAACGGCACGACACTACTACAACCTCTATTTCAGGCACAACCTTCCGGGGCGAAACGGTGGGTTCCGGCCGCCGCCGCGGGCAAACGGGCCCGGAACGGGCGGGCGGCAGACGGATCGGCGCAGGATGGCGCGGCTCGCAGTCGTCCGGCCGGCGCGCTGGCCCGAATTATGCCGTGATCCGGCCCGGTCGGGAACCCGCCTGCGGCGCGCGGCGCGAAACCGTGTGCGGCGTCAGGAGTCGGACACGACTAAGCAGGTATGATCAGGGCTAGCCCCTACGGGGATTGTCCGACGAGCGGGAGGAATGGGAATGGCAGGAAACTTGGTGATCGTGTGCCGCGATCAGGATGCCGATGCGTTCTACGAGCTGATGCAGGAATACGGCTCGTTCCAGACGCGGCTGTCGTCGACGTCGTGGTACCTGAACATGAATATCGTACCGGATTCGCTGCAGGAAGCGATCCTCGAGCGCCTCGGCCGGTACACGACCGTCTATATCTTCGAGGCCACCAGCGTGACCTACAACACGATCGACAGCAACGCAGCCGAGACGCTCGGCACGCTGTTCGGCGAATGACGCGGCATGGCGCCCCGCGCAGCCGCGCGGGCGCCATGCCTGCCGCTCACGCGGCCTGGGCGTGCGCCTCGTCCTTCGGCACCACGTCGAACGGGAACGTCATCGTGACGCGCAGGCCCCCTTCCGGCCGGTTGCCGATCTCGCACGTCCCGCCCAGCCGCAGCACCAGCCGCTCGACGATCGCAAGCCCGAGGCCGCTGTGCCCGTTGCCGCCGCGCGCGGGGTCGAGGCGGACGAACGGCCGGGTCGCGGCTGCGAGGTCGCGCGGCGCGATGCCGCCTCCGTGGTCGCTGACCGACAGCACGTAGCCGGCCACGTTGCGCTCGGTTTCGACGATGACGGGCGGCGCGCCGTACGCGTGCGCGTTGTCGAGCAGGTTCGACAGGATCCGGTCGAGCGTCGCGGTCGGCAGCAGAAAGCCCGGATCCGCGGCCAGCCGGGTCTCGACGGTCGGCGCGTTCGGCGCGACCGCGCGGTAAGTGCGCGCGATCCGCTCGCAGGCCTGGTCGACCGGCACGGGCTCGCTGCGGTCGCTGCCGCCGTGCGCGAACACGAGGAACTGGTCGACGATGTGCGACATCGAGTCGACGTCGCGCACGACGCCGTCCCGCAGCCGCGCATCGTCCATCATCTCGGCACGCAGGCGCATCCGCGCAAGCGGCGTGCGCAGGTCGTGCGCGACGCCCGCCAGCATTACCGCGCGGTCGTTCTCCGCGCGCGACACCTGCTCCACCATCTGGTTGAAACCGTGCGTGAGCTGGCGCAGCTCGCGTGGCCCGCGCTCGCGCAGCGGCGGCACCGGCTGGCCGCGGCCGAAGCGCGCGACCGCGCGCGCCAGCGAACTCAGCGGCTGCTGCAGCTGCCAGGCCGCGAACAACGCGGCAATCACGCCGGCCGAGAAGATCGTGCCCAGCCACAGCAGCATCCGGTCCAGCGAGCGCGGCGGCCGCAACGGCTGCACGGGGACGACGATCCAGTTCGCGTCGGCCGGCTCCTTCACCCACAGCACCGGAGGATGGCCCGGCAAGCCGATCTCGACGCGCGTGCCGGGCGGCATCCGCTCGCTCACGTCGTCGCGGAACCGCTTCAGCGGCGCCGGCAGGCTGCCGTCGGCATGCGGCACGTCGGCGCTGCCGGGCGGAACGAGCCGCACGCGCGACGGCAACGGCTGGTCCGGCGTGCGCGCGACGTGCTGACGCACGGCATCGACGAGGAACGCGGCTTCCTCGACTGCATAGCGCGTCTGCATCTGGTTGCGCTCGAGCCGGATCGCGAAATACCACGCGAAGTGCGACAGCAGCAGGACACCGACGACGAGCAGCGACAGCCGGCCGAACAGCGAATCAATGGGTTTGCGCATGGGCCTCGCCGTCGGGCACGAACACGTAGCCGCGCCCGCGCACCGTCTGGATGAAGCGTGGCGTCGACGGATCCGTTTCGAGGATGCGGCGCAGGCGCCACACCTGAACGTCGATGCCGCGGTCGGTGCCGTCGTATTCGGGCCCGTGCAGCAGTTCGAGCAGCCGCTCGCGCGTGAGCGTGCGCAGCGCGTGGTTCACGAAGATCTTCAGCAGCGCGAATTCGCTGCTCGACAGCGTCGCCGGCTTGCCGTCGACCGACAGCGTGCGCGCCTGGAAGTCGAGCACGAAGCGGCCGAACGCGTACGGCTCGCGCTGCTCGGGCGCCGCGGCCGACGGCGTCGCGCGACGGCGGCGCAGCACGGCCTGCACGCGCGCGAGCAGCTCGCGCGGGTTGAACGGCTTGCCGAGGTAGTCGTCCGCGCCAAGCTCGAGCCCGACGATGCGGTCGACGTCATCGGCGCGCGCGGTCAGCATGATCACGGGGATGTCGTCGCCGGCCGCGCGCAGCTGGCGCAGCGCGGTGAGGCCGTCGACGCCCGGCATCATCAGGTCCAGCACGATCAGGTCGGGGCGCTCGCGCTCGAGGCGCTTCTCGAGCGTCGCCGCGTCGTGCAGCACGGAAACCTCCATCCCCTGGCGCACGAGGTAGTCGCGCAGCAGGTCGCGGAGTTCTTGGTCGTCGTCGACGATGAGGATCTGGGTAGTCATGGCTCGGAGTTTACCGCGCGAGGGCGGCCACTAAAAACGATACAAAGGGACGAAAGGGTTACTGCGAGTTACCGCGCAAGGGAACTGTAATGCCTGGTAATTCCGCCGCCGGCCCGCGTAACACCGTCCGGAACGCGCACCGCTAACCTGCCTGTTACCGGATGCGACGCCCGGCTCCCCCGCCGCCGCATCGCCGGATCCTTTGGTTACAGGAGTTTCTGAAATGTATAAGAAGACGTCCCGAGTGGCCATTGCGGCCGCCACCATGCTCGCTCTCGCATTCGGCGCCGCGCAGGCGGCCCAGCCGTCCGACACGCCGCCGCCGGGCGGCCCCGGCATGCAACACATGCACGAAGGCGGCCCGTTCGGCGCGATCATGCGCCTGCACGACCAGCTGAAGCTCACCGCCGCGCAGGAGCAGCAGTGGCAGACCGCTGTCAACACGATGAAGCAGAACCGCGAAGCGATGCGCAAGAGCCACGAGCAGATGCGCGCACAGTTCAAGGCGCAACAGAACCAGCCGATCCTCGACCTGAACGCAATGCACACCGCGCGCCAGCAGGCCGAGCAGCAGAACGCGCAACTGCGCGAGCAGACATCGGCCGCGTGGCTCGCGTTCTACAACGGCCTGAACGACCAGCAGAAGACGACGGTCAGCACCGCGATCAAGCAGCAATACGCGCGGATGGAGCAGCGCCACGAGAAGATGAAGGAGCGCTGGGAACAGCACCGCCAGGCGGGCAAGGCCGCGTCGGCGCCGGCGCAGTAAGCCGGACGGCCGTCGCGCTCGGTCTGCGCCAGGCCTGCGCCAGGCCTGCGCGGCGGCCCGGCGGACGCAGGCGAACGGCCCGCGTCCGCCCTCTCGCCCGTTCAGGCGAGATCGAACAGCAACACCTCCGCATCCCGGCCGCGCGTGAACGCGACCGACTTCACACCACCGAGCCGCGCGCCGTCGCCGGCCTCGAGCGGCTCGCCGTTGACGTCCACCGCGCCGCGCGCGACATGGACGTAAGCGCGGCGCCCGGCCGGCACGGCGACCGCCGCCACCTCGTCGCCGTCGATCAGTCCCGCATAGATCCGCGCGTCCGCGCGCATCGACACCGAACCATCGCGCCCGTCCGGCGATGCGACGAGCCGCATTCGGCCGCGCTTCTCGTCCGCGCCGAAGCGCTTCTCTTCATAGGCGGGCCGGCAGCCCGGCTCGGTCGGCAGCAGCCAGATCTGCAGCAGATGCAGCGGCCGATCGCGCGACGCGTTGTACTCGCTGTGCACGATCCCCGTGCCGGCGCTCATCCGCTGCACGTCGCCCGCCCGGACGATCGAGCCGTTGCCCATGCTGTCGCGGTGCGCGAGTGCGCCGTCCAGCACGTACGTGACGATCTCCATGTCGCGGTGCGGGTGCATGCCGAGGCCGCGGGTCGGCGCGATCCGGTCGTCGTTCAGCACGCGCAGCGCGCCGAATTGCTGGTGCGCGTCGTCGCGATAGTCGGCGAACGAGAAGCTGTGATGCGACTCGAGCCAGCCGCGGTGGGCGTAACCGCGCTCGGCCGCGCGGCGAATCTGGAACATGGCGGGCGCTCCGTAAGGGTTTTCCGGGATGCCGCCAATGTAGGGATTCGCGCATGTCGCAACAATCCGCGTGCACGCACCGGATCGTTGCACCCATGAGCTCAATTCGCGCAATACTCGTTGCGACTACAGCGATTGCCGCAACAGCCCGATCGCGCCGGGTCGGCCCGCGTCGTCCGGCACCAACGGATGCGCTTGCAAGCGCGCTTATGCGCTGTCCGGGGATCGCGTTCGGGTAAAATACCGCCCTTTTGGCGCCCGCCTGTCCGGCGGTGGCCGCCACCCGGACGCCGAACGACGATTTTTGGCTATCTAGAATACGGCGCGGCGCCCGGCCCACGAGGCCGCGCACGCCGCCCCGGCAATTCAGCAACAAAAGGATGGAAATGAAGAAGGCCGCCCTGTGCGCCGCCCTCGCCCTCGTGGCGGGCAGCGCCTTCGCGAAGGAGTGGAAGACCGTGCGGATCGGCGTCGATGCCAGCTACCCGCCGTTCGAGTCGACCGCGCCGAGCGGCGAGATCGTCGGTTTCGACGTCGATCTCACCAAGGAAATCTGCAAGCGGATCAACGTCAAATGCGTGTGGGTGGCGCAGGATCTCGACGGGATCATCCCGGCGCTGAAGGCGAAGAAGTACGACATCATCGTGTCGTCGCTGACCGTGACGGACAAGCGCCGCGAACAGATCGACTTCTCCGACAAGGTATACGACGCGCCGGCGCGGATGATCGCGAAAACCGGCTCGCCGCTGCTGCCGACGATCGCGTCGCTGAAGGGCAAGCGCGTCGGCGTCGAGCAGGGTTCGACGCAGGAGACTTACGCGAAGACGTACTGGGAGCCGCAAGGCGTGACGATCATTCCGTACCAGAACCAGGACCAGGTCTACGCCGATCTCGGCTCGGGCCGTCTCGACGCGACGCTGCAGGACGAGCTGCAGGCCGACTACGGCTTCCTGCGCACGCCGCGCGGCAAGGGTTTCGCGTTCGCGGGGCCGGAAGTGAAGGATCCGAAGACGATCGGCGACGGCACCGCGATCGGGCTGCGCAAGGAAGATGCCGACCTGAAGCTCAAGGTCAACCAGGCGCTGGCCGACATGCACAAGGACGGCACGTACGACCGGCTGTCGCACAAGTATTTCGCATTCAGCGTCTACTCGGCCCGCTGAGCGGCCCGCCGAAATCCGGACGCGGGGCTTGCCCCGCATCCGCGCAGTACAGGCAGTCAAACCACGCGCCGCCCGCCCCCTCGCCCGCCGCCCCCGCGGCGTGCGGGCCCGGCGCCCCCGCCGGGGCGGACGGTCATGATACGCACGGGGCGTTCCGCGCAGCATGCGGGGCGCGTCTTTCGCGGCGCACCCGGTGCGCCGTCAAGGACCACATATGTTTCTTCAAGGTTACGGCCCGCTGATCCTCGCAGGCACCTGGCAAACCGTCAAACTGGCGGTGCTTTCGCTCGCGCTGTCGTTCCTGCTGGGCCTCCTCGGCGCGGCTGCGAAGCTGTCGCGCAACCGCTTCACGAACGGCGCCGGCACCGTCTACACGACGCTGATCCGCGGCGTGCCGGACCTCGTGCTGATGCTGCTGCTGTTCTACAGCCTGCAGATCTGGCTGAACCAGCTGACCGACCTCGCGGGCTGGGATCAGATCGACATCGATCCGTTCCTCGCCGGCGTGCTCGTGCTCGGCTTCATCTACGGCGCGTACTTCACCGAAACGTTCCGCGGCGCGTTCCTGTCGGTGCCACGCGGCCAGCTCGAGGCCGGCAGCGCGTACGGGATGACGAGCTGGCAGGTGTTCGCGCGGATCATGTTCCCGCAGATGATGCGCTTCGCGCTGCCGGGCATCGGCAACAACTGGCAGGTGCTCGTGAAGTCCACCGCGCTCGTGTCGATCATCGGGCTTGCCGACGTCGTGAAGGCGTCGCAGGACGCCGGCAAGGGCACGCTGCGGTTCTTCTTCTTTACGCTGATCGCGGGGGCGATCTACCTGGCCATCACGACGGTCTCGAACTTCGTGCTGATGTGGCTTGAAAAGCGCTACTCGACCGGCGTCCGCAAGGCAGACCTATGATCGAACTCATCCAAGAATACTGGCGCAACTATCTCTTCACCGACGGCTACCGCACCACCGGCGTCGCGATCACGCTATGGCTGCTCGTCGTGTCGATCGGGCTCGGCTTCTGCCTGTCCGTGCCGCTCGCGGTCGCGCGCGTGTCGAAGAAGAGGTGGCTGTCGAGCGCGGTATGGCTCTACACATACGTGTTCCGCGGCACGCCGCTCTACGTGCAGCTGCTGCTCTGCTATACGGGCCTCTACAGCCTGCAGGCCGTGCGCGGCACGCCGATGCTCGACGCGTTCTTCCGCGAAGGGATGAACTGCACGCTGCTCGCGTTCACGCTGAACACCTGCGCGTACACGACCGAGATCTTCGCGGGCGCGATCAAGGCGACGTCGTACGGCGAGATCGAGGCCGCGCGCGCTTACGGGATGTCGTCCTTCACGATGTACCGCCGCGTGATCCTGCCGTCGGCACTGCGCCGCGCGCTGCCGCTGTACAGCAACGAAGTGATCCTGATGCTGCACGCGACGACGGTCGCGTTCACCGCAACCGTGCCGGACATCCTGAAGATCGCCCGCGACGTCAACTCGGCGACCTACATGTCGTTCCACGCGTTCGGCATCGCCGCGCTGCTCTATCTCGTGATCTCGTTCACGCTCGTGTGGCTGTTCCGCCAGGCCGAGCGCCGCTGGCTCGCGTATCTGCGCCCGCAGGGCAAGTAAGTTTCCGCAGGACTATTGATGAACTCCCAGACTCAAAAGCTTTTCGTCGACGATCTTCACAAGCGGTACGGCAGCAATGAAGTGCTCAAGGGCGTGTCGCTGAAGGCGAACGCGGGCGACGTGATCAGCGTGATCGGCTCGTCCGGCTCCGGCAAGAGCACGATGCTCCGCTGCATCAACTTCCTCGAGCAGCCCAACGCGGGCCGCATCGTCGTCGACGGCGAGGAAGTGCGCACCACGCCCGACAAGACGGGCGCGCTGCGCGCCGCCGAGCCGAAGCAGCTGCAGCGCGTGCGCACGAAGCTCTCGATGGTGTTCCAGCACTTCAATCTGTGGTCGCACATGAACGTGCTCGAGAACGTGATCGAAGCGCCCGTCAACGTGCTGAAGCTGAGCAAGCGCGAAGCCGAGGAGCGCGCGCGCGAGTATCTGGAGAAGGTCGGCCTGCCGCCGCGCGTCGAGAAGCAGTATCCGTCGCACCTGTCGGGCGGCCAGCAGCAGCGCGTGGCAATCGCGCGCGCGCTCGCGATGCATCCGGACGTGATGCTGTTCGACGAGCCGACGTCCGCGCTCGATCCGGAACTCGTCGGCGAAGTGCTGAAGGTGATGCAGAAGCTCGCCGAGGAAGGCCGCACGATGATCGTCGTCACGCACGAGATGGGTTTCGCGCGCAACGTGTCGAACCACGTGATGTTCCTGCACCAGGGGCGCGTCGAGGAAGAAGGCGTGCCGGCCGACGTGTTCGCGAATCCGAAGAGCGAACGGCTGCGCCAGTTCCTGTCGGGCAGCCTCAAGTAAGCCGGGACCGCCGATCCCGCCGCGCCGCCGGGCGCCTCGCGGTTCGCCGCGTGGCGCCCGTTTGCGTTTACGTTCGTGTTCATGTGCGGCTGTCCGGGACCGCGTCCGCAGGCGCCGCGTCGGCGAATGCGCGCAGCGCATCGCCGGCGAGCCGGTAGCGCACCCATTCGCTTTGCGGCGCCGCACCGACACTTTCGTAGAAGCGGATCGCCGGCTCGTTCCAGTCGAGCACGCTCCACTCGAAGCGCCCGCAGCCGGCATCGACCGCGATCCGCGCGAGCGTCTTCAGGAGGCGCAGGCCGGCCCCCGCGCCGCGAAAGCGCGGCGATACGTACAGGTCCTCGAGATACAGCCCCTGCCGGCCGAGCCACGTCGAATAGGAAAAGAAATAGATGGCGAAACCGGCCGGCTCGCCGACGACATCGCGATGTGGGCCGGCGACGCGCTCGACGCAATGTCAAAGGGGCTCGCGCGCGCCCGCCGCTTCGATCCCGCACACAGCGAGCGGACCTTCGTGTTCGCGGCGACCGACTACACGGCGTTCGCGGTGCTGCCTGCGTTCATCGCGCGGATCCAGCACGTCGCGCCGCAACTGCGGATCCGGGTCGTTCATTCGGACCGCAAGATCTCGACCGACGAACTCGCGGCCGGCCGCATCGATTTCGCGCTCGGCTATCACGAGGAATCGGCGGCCGACACGCCGGGCATCGAGGATTTCGACTGGTTCTCCGACGACTACGTCGTGATCGCGAGCGCCGATCATCCGCAGATTCGCCGCCGCGTGACGCTCGAGCAGTACCTCGCAGCGCGCCACGTCGTCGTCACGCCGTGGAGCGAGACGCGCGGCGTCATCGACTACGTACTCGACCGGCTCGGCCTCGCGCGGCAAGTCGCCGTCCAGTTGCCGACCGTGCTCGCTGCCCCGTTCATCATCGCGGATTCGGCACTCCTGATGACCGTGCCGAACCGCGCCGCGCAGGTGCTGCGCCGCGCGGCGCCGATCCGTATCTTCCCGGCGCCGTTCGAGATCCCGCGCTATACGCTGAAGGTCTACTCGCACGCGAAGCACGCGCGCACCGACGCGCATCGCTGGATTCGCGCGCAACTGCTCGCCGCACGGCCGGACGACCTCGTGTAGGCGGACCATGTGCGCGCCGTCGTCCGGATGTAGCGGCCACCCCTCGCGCCCGTTATTACGAAATCCTTACCGACGCCAGCAGGACGCATTTACGCGACGTCGTTTCCAGCGTCAATAGTGGCAATCCTTGACGCAACTTCCCGCAAACCGTGTCTCCCTTGCCGGATAAGGCTTTCGTGGCAATCCGGCCGGTCGCGGCATGGGGTTGCGCGCCGTGTTGCATGGCAATTTGGCGACACGTGTTAGTCAAACAACGATTTCCGTCGCCACAAAATTGTATTTTTGCTAAATTAGTAACCAAAGTAGCAAAACGAAGTTCATGAAATGTAGTTTAGTTTCATAACACAACAAGGAGACCCCGCTGGCCGACCCGGCTTCGCGGGCCCGCTCAACGGCAATCCCGTCTGCTTGCCCGCGCGCTGCGCCTACCGGCTTCGCGCGAGGTCTCCCTGGTTATCCCGCTTTTGTCCGGCGCTCGGGCGCCGGACATCTCGTGCAGTACTGGGTTGACTTTTTGACAGGGTATGGAGGAGATGATGAAGAAAGCTTTGGTCGCCGCAGCGCTGATGGCTGCTGGAGTCGCCGCTCACGCGCAAAGCAGCGTCACGCTGTACGGCCGCCTGGACGCCGGCATCGAATACTTGAACGGGATGCAGAACGGCGCCCGCTGGCGCGCGGAAAGCGGCGACTGGGGCACGAGCCTGTGGGGCCTGAAGGGGGCCGAAGACATCGGCGCCGGCAACAAGGTGGTCTTCCAGCTCGAAGGCAGCTTCGACACGATGAGCGGCGCAGGCCCGGGCGGCGGCAGCCTGTGGAATCGCTGGGCGACGGTCGGCATTGCGAACGACACGTACGGTACCCTGCTGCTCGGCCGTGAACTCGCGATCGCGAACGGCGTGTGGGACTTCGATCCGCTCGGTCAGTCGGCGTGGTCGAGCGCATCGCTGGTGCGCGGCCGCAACTGGAACAAGACGAGCAACAACATTTCGTACCAGTCGCCGAAGCTCTACGGCTTCGACTTCTACGGCCAGTACGCGCTGTCGAACGCCACGAACTGGAACGGCAACGGCACGACC
Source organism: Burkholderia sp. PU8-34 (assembly GCF_053427725.1). Classification (NCBI taxonomy): domain Bacteria; kingdom Pseudomonadati; phylum Pseudomonadota; class Betaproteobacteria; order Burkholderiales; family Burkholderiaceae; genus Burkholderia; species Burkholderia sp. PU8-34. Next base: position 217,170 of record NZ_JBSAXC010000006.1, on the reverse strand, counting down.
AGCCAGGGCCGCAGCGTCGGCGCGCAGGTCACGTACACGACCTCGCTGTTCCAGCTCCGCGGCCTCTATGACGAAGCGCGCAATCCGGCGAACGGCCAGCTCGACGACGTGTTCAACTACTCGCGCGAATATTTCGCCGGCGCGAACGTGTTCCTCGGCCCGTTCAAGCTGCAGGCGGCCTACCAGACGTCGCACGCGAACGGCGGCCCGGCCGTCAATGGCGGCATCACGTCGACGCAGCAGATGTGGGGCGGCGTGACGTGGCAGGCAACGCCGGCGGCGGCGCTGATCGCGGCGGTCTACCACGTGAACGCGAACCACGGCGGCGGCAACGCGAACATCTACACGCTCGGCGGTTCGTACAACATCTCGAAGCGCACGCTGTTCGACATCCAGGTCGCGACGGTCCGCAACAGCAAGACGGCCAACTTCGGCCTGAACGCGAACGGCGCCGGCACCGACGTGTCGACGGGCAATCCGCACCAGGGCGGCAGCCAGACCGGCGTCTACGCGGGCATCCAGCACCTGTTCTGATCCGCGTCCGGCTCAACGAATCGAATCGACAAGTTTTCCACGCTGCTGCGAGAGGCGCGTATCGGTGCGGTACCCGACAGGGTATCGCACCGTTTTTTATTCGGGACGGGCGATATGGACGGGCCGGCGGCAGGCGAGCCGTCGGCGGCGGCGCGAGGCCGGCCCCGGCTTGTTCGGACGCACCGACATCGCCGGCGCGTCCGTTCCGGCATGCAGCGTCAGACGGCCGCCTCGTTCTCCTCGCCGGTGCGGATGCGGATCACGCGTTCGACGTCCGACACGAAGATCTTGCCGTCGCCGATCTTGCCGGTGCGCGCGGCGCCGATCACCGCGTCGATCACCTGGTCGACCTGCCCTTGCGCGACGACCACCTCGATCTTCATCTTCGGCAGGAAATCGACGACGTACTCCGCGCCACGATAAAGCTCGGTGTGCCCTTTCTGGCGGCCGAAGCCCTTCACCTCGGTCACGGTCAGGCCCGTCAGGCCGACTTCGGCGAGCGCTTCGCGGACTTCGTCCAGCTTGAACGGCTTGATGATGGCGGTGATGCGTTTCATGATGGTTGTCCCTCAATGCTCGTTTGGATGAACAGACGTGGCCCCGATTCTACGCCGCCCGCGGCTCAATCGAGGCTTTCGGTAAAGCGCGACGTGATCGGGTAGCGCCAGTCGCGGCCGAACGCGCGATGCGTGACGCGAATCCCGATCGGCGCCTGGCGCCGCTTGTACTCGTTGATCTTGATGAGCCGCGTGACGCGCTGCACGTCGGCCTCGGCATAGCCGGCCGCGACGATCTCGGCGAGCGGGCGGTCCTCCTCCATGTACATCCGCATGATCGCGTCGAGCACGTCGTACGGCGGCAGGCTGTCCTGGTCAGTCTGGTTCTCGCGCAGCTCCGCGGACGGCGCGCGCGTCAGGATCCGCTCCGGAATGATGTCGCGCGTGCCGTATTCGGCTGCCGCGTTGCGGTAACGGCAGAGCCGGTAGACGAGCGTCTTCGCAATGTCCTTGATCACCGCGAAGCCGCCCGCCATGTCGCCGTACAGCGTGCAGTAGCCGACTGCCATCTCGCTCTTGTTGCCTGTCGTCAGCACGATCGAGCCGAACTTGTTCGACAGCGCCATCAGCAGCGTGCCGCGGATGCGCGCCTGGATGTTCTCCTCGGTCGCGTCCTCGGCGCGGCCCGCAAATTCGCTCGCGAGCGCCGCGCGGAACGCGTCGAACATCGGCGCGATCGCGATCTCGTCGTAGCGCACGCCGACGCGCCGCGCCATGTCGGCCGCGTCGGTCGTCGAAATGTCGGCCGTGAAGCGCGACGGCATCATCACCGCGCGCACGCGCTCGGGCCCGAGCGCGTCGCACGCGATCGCGAGCACCAGCGCGGAATCGACGCCGCCCGACAGGCCGATGATCGCGCCGGGGAAGCCGTTCTTGCCGATGTAGTCGCGCACGCCCATCACGAGCGCGCGGTACACCTGCGCCTCGAGCGGCAGCTCGGGCACGACTGCCGCGGCGAGCGGCGTTGCGCCGTCGAACTCGACGATCGCGTGCCCTTCCTCGAACTGCGGCATCTTCGCGACCAGCTCGCCCGCCGCGTCGAGCACGAACGAGCCGCCGTCGAACACCAGCTCGTCCTGCGCGCCGACGAGGTTCACGTACACCATCGGCAGCCCGGTCTCGCGGATGCGCGCACGCAGGATGTCCATGCGCACCGCTTCCTTGTTCATGTGATACGGGGAGCCGTTCGGGATCAGCAGCACCTGCGCGCCGGCCGCCTTCGCGATCTGCGCGGCCGACGCGTGCCACGCGTCCTCGCAGATCATCACGCCGTACTTCACGCCGTTCAGCTCGAACACGAGCGGTTCGGCATCCGTCGCGAAATAGCGCTTCTCGTCGAACACCTCGGCGTTCGGCAGATCCTGCTTGCGGTAGGTGCCGACGATCTCGCCGCCGACGATCAGCGACACCGCGTTGTAGGTATCCGACGGCGGCACGCCGCGCTCGATCGGACGGTTTGCATTACCATCGACGCCTGACAGGCCTTCGCCGCCCGCCGTTCCTTCGCCGGCAGCACGCAGCGGATGGCCGACCAGCACCGCGAGCCCGTCGAACGCCTTCAGTTGCGCCGCGAGCGTGTCGAGCGCCGCCGCCGACGCCGCGTAGAACGCGGGCCGCAGCAGCAGGTCTTCGGGCGGATAGCCGGACAGCGCGAGTTCGGGCGCGATCATCAGTTGCGCACCATCGTTGTGCGCGGCGCGCGCGGCCGCGACGATCCGCGCGACGTTGCCGGCGAAATCGCCGACGGTGACGTTGATTTGAGCGAGAGCGATACGGGTCTTCATGACGGGATCGGCGCTGCCCAACGGCGCGCAGTGAACGGCTGACGAAATCGTCCCGGGAGCATGCCGCGGCAGGCGGCGCGCCCCCGGCGACATCCAACGGTACGCAATCAAACGGTTGACACGGTTGAAACACGAACGCATCGATTATCGCACGGGCATCCTGTCGTCCCCGGCCGAGGTGAGCGCCGACGAATGGAACGCGCTGCTCGCCCGCGACGCGCGGCCGACGCCGTTCCTGCGCCACGAATTCCTCGACGCGCTGCACGTCGCGCGCTGCGCGGTGGACGCGACCGGCTGGTCGCCTCGCTTCGTCACGCTGACCGACGAACGCACCGGCCGGCTCGCGGCCGCCGCCCCCGTCTACCTGAAGAGCCATTCGTACGGCGAATACGTGTTCGACTGGGCGTGGGCGGACGCGTACCAGCGCAATGGCGTGCCCTATTACCCGAAGCTGCTGTGCGCGGTGCCGTTCACGCCCGTGCAGGGCACGCGCGTGCTCGCGGCCGACGACGACGCGCGCCGCCGCCTCGCGGCGACGCTGCTTGCGCTTGCCGAGCAGAGCGACGTGTCGTCGCTGCATGTGCTGTTCCCGACCGAAACCGAGGCGCAGCTGTTCGACTCGATGGGGATGATGCTGCGCCAGGGCGTGCAGTTCCACTGGGTCAACGACGGCTATCGCCACTTCGACGATTTTCTCGGCACGCTCGAGCAGAAGAAGCGCAAGAACATCCGCGCGGAACGGCGCAAGGTGCACGACGCGGGCGTGACGTTCCGGCGCCTCACCGGCGACGCGATCGGCGATGCCGACTGGCGGTTCTTCTCGCGCTGCTACCGGCAGACCTATCGCGACCACTATTCGAGCCCGTACCTGAACCTCGACTTCTTCCGCACGATCGGCGCGACGATGCCGGAGAACCTGCTGCTCGTGATCGCGGAAGCCGACGGCAAGCCGATCGCGAGCGCGCTCGCCGTCTACCAGCGCGACGCGAACGGCGGCGGCACGCTGTACGGCCGCTACTGGGGCGCGGTCGAGCACGTGCCGTGCCTGCATTTCGAAACCGCGTACTACCAGCTGCTCGAGTTCTGCATCGATGCCGGGCTCGATACGTTCGAAGGCGGCGCGCAAGGCGAGCACAAGCTCGCGCGCGGCTTCCTGCCGACCGTCACGCATTCCGCGCACTGGCTCGCGCATCCGGCGTTTTCGGACGCGGTGTCGCGCTTTCTCGAACGCGAGACGGACCACATCCATTCATACGTCGACGAACTGCGCGACCACAATCCGTTCAAGCGCGCCGGCGATTAACGCGGGACGCCTGCACGTGCCTGCGCGGCCAGCGCGCGCCGGTGCAGGCACGCATCGCGCACAACCGGCACAAGCCGGCGGGCAAAGTGCCGTGCCGGCCCGGCACGCGACGCGGCCGGTCAGCGGGCCGCGAGCGACACCGCCTGCGACAGCGCGTGCGGATCGCGCGACGACGCGGCTGCCGTGAGCGTATAGCTGCCCGCGCTCACCCGCCATGCATGCGTGTTCACGTCCCAGGTCGCGAAGCGCTGCGACGGAATCGCGATGCTGACCGTGCGCGACTCGCCCGGCTGCAGCGCGACCTTCGCCCAGCCGACGAGCCGCTTCGGCGGCTCGCCGAGCGACGCGGGCAACGCCGCATAGACCTGCACGACCTCCGCACCGGCGCGCGCGCCGCTGTTCGTCACGGTGACGCCGACCGTCACGTTGCCCGCGGCATCGGCCTGCGCGGTCATCCCCGAGTACCCATACGTCGTATACGAGAGCCCGTAGCCGAACGGGAACAGCGGCTCGATCTGCTTCGCGTCGAACCAGCGGTAGCCGTACGCGAGCCCTTCCGCATAGACCGATTGCTGGCTCGCCGGGTCGATCGTCTGCTGCGGCAGATCCGTCTCCTGCCTCGGGAACGTCAGCGGCAGCTTGCCCGACGGGTTCGCGTCGCCGAACAGCAGGTCCGCGATCGCCTGGCCGCCCTGCACGCCCGGATACCACGCTTCGAGCACGCCGTGCACGTTCGCGAGCCACGGCATCAGTACGGGGCTGCCGTTCTCGAGCACGACGATCACGCGCTTCGCCTTCGCCGCAACCGCCGCAATCAGCGCGTTCTGGTCGTATTGCTGGTTGTACGGGTCCATCGTCGCGTCCGGCAGCGACAGGCTCGTCAGGTCGAGCCCTTCCGTCTGCCATTGCGTCGCGAACACGATCGCGAGGTCGGCTTGCGCGGCCGCCGTCGCGGCGGCGTTCGCGTCGGTCCCGTCGAGATAGCTGACCGACGCGCTCGGCGCCTTCGCGCGGATCGCCGCGAGCGGCGCGGACTTGTACCAGGTCGCACAGCCGCCGAACATCATGTCGGGCGGCTGCTGGCACCCCGTCACCGCGTTGCCGTCGATCGCGGGCACCGCACCCGAACCGCCGCCTGACAGCACGCCCGCATCGGCATGGCCGCCGATCACGACGACCGACTTGAGCGCGCCCGCGGCGAGCGGCAGCACCGGCTGCGCGTCGCCGGGCGCGGCCGCGTTCTTCAGCAGCACCGCGGACTGTCGCGCGATCGCCAGCGCGTCGGCATTGCCCGCGGCCTCGTCGATCGTGCCGCCCGGCAACGGCGGATCGTCCATCACGCCGATGCGGATCAGCGTGCGCAGCTTGCGCTGCACCATGTCGTTCAGGCGCGCGACCGACACGCTGCCCGCCTGCAGCGCCGCGCGCAGCTTGGTGTTGAAGAACGAGCCGAGCGGCGCGTTGTTGTCGTCGGCCGCGCCCGGCTGTTCCTCGTCGAGCCCCGCCTGCACCGCCGCAACCGTCGACTGAGTCGCGCCCCAGTCCGACTGAACGACGCCCTTGAAGCCCCACTCGTTCTTCAGCACCGTCGTCAGCAGGTATGGGTTCTCGCAGGCATAGACGCCGTTGAGCCGGTTGTACGCGCACATCACGCTGCCGGGCCGGCCGTCCTTGACGCCGATCTCGAATGCAAGCAGTTCGCCCTCGCGCATCGTGCGTTCGTCGACGATCGAGTTGACGGTAAATCGGTTCGTTTCCTCGTCGTTGAACGCGAAATGCTTGATCGTCGCGATCACCTTCTGCGCCTGCGTCGCGTTCGTGCGCGCGGCGCTCAACGTGCCCGCGAGCACCGGGTCCTCGCCCATATATTCGAACGTGCGGCCGTTGCGCGGCTCGCGTGCGAGATTGACGCCGCCGCCGAGCCCTTCTGCGAAGCCGAGCGTGCGCAACTCGCGCGCAATGCGGGTGCCGTAAGTGCCCGCGAGCGCCGTGTCCCAGCTCGCGGCGAGCGCGACCGGCGCGGGCAGCGCGGTGACCCGCGCCTGCTGCACGTTGACGCCGCCCGCCGAATCGGCCATGTTGACGGGCGGAATGCCAAGCCGCGGCACGCCCGGGATGAAGCCCGAACCGTTCAGCGCCTCGGCGGGAAATGGCCCGCCGAGGCCGACTATCGGCATGCCCGTGCCATGCACGAGTTGCAGTTTCTCGTCGGTCGTCAGTTGCGCGACGAGCGCGGCCGCGCGCCGGTCGGCTGCGGCGTCCGCGTCGGCTGGCGTGGCCGGGTCCGCGTGGATGTCGTCGCCGCCGCATGACGCGAGCATTACCATCAGCGCGCATGCAGCCGCGATCGTCGAGCATCGGTACAGCGAAGTTTTCATTGATCCTCCAGTCTCGTTCTGTTGTACTTGCCATCACTCCAGCGTGCCAGTCTAAGAATCGACCGGTCACCACGCTTGACCGGCAGGAGCATCGCTTGACCTCTCGCAGCCGGGACTAACCCGAAGGTCCCGTGCGTGCTTGCACCAATAGCGGGCTTGCGCCGGCTGTCGGAAGAGCCGAGCGCGGGTCCAGACATGAGGGAGAGGCATGAAGTTGCAACAGAAGTCGGTATCCATCCGGATCTACCGCTGGCTGTTCGATGAGGCACGCGCGCGCGGGATCGACGCCGCGCCGCTCTACGCGGCGCTCGGCATCGGGCCTGCCGACCTGGACGACGATACGCGGCGCATCGCAGGCGACCGGCACGTCGCCGCGCTGCAACTCGCCAGCCGCTGGCGGCTTGCGTGGCGCCGGCCGCCGTGGGTCGTGCCATGGCTCACGCCGTTTCCGGAACTCGCCGGCGTCGCGTGCAATGCGCAGACACTGCGCAACGCACTGCGCGGCTACCTGCACTATCGCGACCTGATCGGCAACGTCGACTGGCTGCTCGCGCGCGAAACCGGCGACGCGATCGCGCTCGAATACGTGCTCGAAGGCAACGACCGGCTGTCGAGCTGCGCGCTCGGCAACCTCGCGCTCATCGCGTCGGTCGCACGGCTGTACGACCCGAGCCTGCGAATCGAACAGGCGGAATTTACCGGCCCCGGGTTCGCGCCCGCCGGCGCGCTGCGCGACATGCTCGGCGCACCGCTGACGCTCGACGCCGCACGCAACCGCATCGTGCTGCGCTCCGCGCATCTCGATACGCCGTTCGAGCGCTTCAACGCGCCGCTCGCGGACATTCAGCGCCACACGGCCGACACCGCACGCGAGCGCGTGCTCGCGCGGTCGACATTCGGTTCGACGGTCGAACAATGCGTGCGCGACTGGCTGCATACGTCGGAGGACACCGATACGCCAGTCGACACGCTGATGCAGCACGTGTGTGCGCGCTTTTCGATTTCCCGCTGGACGCTGCGCCGGCGGCTGCACCAGGAATCGCTCGGCTTCAACGCGCTCGTCGCGCGGGCGCGTCTTGGCGAAGCGCGCGACCTGCTGGTGAACACGCGCCTGCCGATCGGCGAGATCGGCGCGCGCGTCGGCTTCCAGTCGGCAAGCGCGTTCACGCGCTTTTTCACGCGCGAGCTGGGCGCATCGCCGAGCCGCTTCCGCGACGGCCATGCCGAAACGCGCCGTTGACGCGCGTCTTTTCTGAGACACTGGCGGCTTCGCCGCATTTCGCCGAATTTTGCCGCCCTGTCATGTCCTGGTTCCTGTATCTGATCGAATGCGCCGACGGCAGCGTCTACACCGGCATCACGACCGACGTGGCTGCGCGCTTCGACGAACACGCGGCCGGCAAGGGCGCGCGCTACACGCGCTCGCGCAAGCCGCGCGCGGTGCTCGCGTCGTTCCCGCTTGCCGACCGGTCGAGCGCGTTGCGCGCCGAATACCGGGTCAAGCAGCTGACTGCGGCGCAGAAGCGCGAGCTGGCGGCGGGCGTGCGGACGCTTGAATCGGTTTTGCCTGTCGTGACAGCGGTCGACGAGGGCGCGGGTGACGGCAGCGGGAAATCGGCAACGGGCAAGTCGCGCAAGCGGACGGCTGGCGTACGTCGCGGGCGGGCGCCGAAGGGCAACATGACGGCAACGGACACTGCCGCTGTCACCGTGAGCGATACAGCCGGGAAGAACGACAGCGCGCGCAAACGCAGTCGCAGCGTGGCCGGGACTTCGCCGACTCGCACGGGCTCGGTTGCGAAGGCAGCACCGAAGGAGGCCGCGTCAGTCACCGGCACTGCAATCGACGAGTCCGATCCGAACGCCGCCGTCCGGAAACGTGGCCGCACCCCGGCAAAGACTTCACCAGCCCGTGGAGGTTCGCCAACCAAGGTCGCGTCGGCACAGCGCTCGACGTCGAAGAAAAAAGCGTCGGCCACCGGCGCGACGCTCGACGCAGCGGAGCCGGGCATCACGGCGCCAACAACCGGGCGCACCGCCGCCAGGAAGTCGAAGGCGCCCCCCAACCCGGCAGCGAAGTCCCGCTCCACGGGCCGCGCAGCACCCGCATCCGCACCGAAGAAAACCGCCCGCGCAAAACAAAACCGCGCGGTCTCCTGACGAGACACGCGCGGTTTCTGAACACCGTACGAACCGGCCGTCGCGGCCGGCGCGCCGCTTACTTCTTGTAGTTCGCAGCGCCGTCGGTGATTTCCTTGTGCGCGGCGTCGATGCCGGCCCAGCCCTCGACCTTCACCCACTTGCCCTTCTCGAGCGCCTTGTACTGTTCGAAGAAGTGCTTGATCTGGTCCTTCAGGTACTCGGGCACGTCGTCGATCGACTTCAGGTTCGCCGTCATCGGGCAGACCTTGTCGTGCGGCACCGCGACCAGCTTCGCGTCGACGCCCGACTCGTCCGTCATCTGCAGCATGCCGAGCGCGCGCGAACGCACGATCGAGCCGGCCAGCAGCGGGAACGGCGTGATCACCAGCACGTCGACCGGATCGCCGTCGCCCGACAGCGTCTGCGGGATGTAGCCGTAGTTCACCGGGTAGCGCATGCCCGTGCCGATGAAGCGGTCGACGACGAGGAGGCCCAGCTCCTTGTCCGCCTCGTACTTCACCGGATCGCTTTGCGCGGGAATCTCGATGATGACGTTGAAATCTTGCGGCAAGTCCTTGCCGGCCGGAACATGGTTGAAGCTCATGTGCGCTCTCTGTTGGTCGAAGGGAATTCGGGACAGGGCACGCCGCAGCTGAGGCACCGCCGCCGGCATGTCCGGAAAGAATGCGCCATTATAGCCAATCGACCGATGGCGTCCGGATGACGAACGGCGCGATAATCGCGCTGAGCGTCCGGCCATCGAACAACGCGCAGCATTGCATGGGGCCGGCGTCAGCGTTGAAGCGCTGGCGCCGATCAACCGCGAAGCATCGGACCAGATTAAGCGCTGAAGCGCCAACTCCGATCGACAGGAGCAGGCATGGAAGAGGCAAAGCATTTCATCGCGGGTGAATGGACGTTGCCCGCGCAGCTGGAGACAATCCCGGTCATCGATCCGTCCGACGGCCAGCCGTTCGCCGCGATCGCGCGCGGCTCCGCCGCCGACATCGAACGCGCGGTCGCCGCGGCCCGCGACGCGTTCTCGGGCGCGTGGGGCGCGGCGAGCGCCGCCGAGCGCGGCCGGGTGCTGCAGCGGCTGTCGGCGCTCGTCATGGCGCATCTCGAGGAACTCGCCGTCATCGAGGCGCGCGACACGGGCAAGCCAATGAAGCAGGCGCGCGCCGACGCGGCCGCGCTCGCCCGCTACTTCGAGTTCTACGCGGGCGCCGCCGACAAGCTGCACGGCGAAACCCTGCCCTATCAGGCGGGCTACATGGTGCTGACGGTGCGCGAGCCGCACGGCGTCACCGGCCACATCGTCCCGTGGAACTACCCGATGCAGATCTTCGGGCGCAGCGTCGGCGCGGCGCTCGCGGCCGGCAACGCGTGCGTCGTCAAGCCGGCCGAGGACGCATGCCTGTCGGTGCTGCGCGTCGCCGCGCTGGCCGCCGAGGCGGGACTGCCGGCGGGCGCGCTGAACATCGTCACCGGCTACGGCCATGAGGCAGGCGCGGCACTCGCCCGCCATCCGGGCATCGACCACATATCGTTTACGGGCTCGCCCGCGACCGGCAAGCTCGTCGCGCAGATGGCCGCCGAGAACCACGTGCCCGTCACGCTCGAACTCGGCGGCAAGTCGCCGCAGATCGTGTTCGCGGATGCCGATCTCGACGCCGCGCTGCCGGTGCTCGTCAACGCGATCGTGCAGAACGGCGGACAGACCTGCTCGGCAGGCAGCCGCGTGCTGATCGACCGCGCAGTGTACGAGCCGCTCGTCGAACGGCTCGCGACCGCGTTCAACGGGCTCAGGGTCGGCCCGAGCCGCGCGGATCTCGACTGCGGCCCGCTGATCAACGCGAAGCAGCAGCAGCGCGTGTGGGATTTCCTGTCCGACGCGCAGCACGACGGCATCCCGATGGCCGCGCATGGCCAGGTCGTCCCGGAGGCGCCCGAAAGCGGCTTCTACCAGGCGCCGGCGCTGCTGCGCGACGTGCCGCCGGCGCACCGGCTCGCGCAGGAGGAAGTGTTCGGCCCCGTGCTCGCCGCGATGCGCTTTGTCGACGAGGACGAAGCGATCGCGCTCGCAAACGGCACGCCGTACGGCCTCGTCGCGGGTATCTGGACGCGCGACGGCGCACGCCAGTTGCGCGTCGCGCGAAAGATCCGCGCGGGCCAGGTGTTCGTCAACAACTACGGCGCGGGCGGCGGCGTCGAACTGCCGTTCGGCGGCGTCGGCCACTCGGGCCACGGCCGCGAGAAAGGCTTCGAGGCGCTGTACGGCTTCACGGTGCTGAAGACCATCGCGATCCGGCACGGCTGAATGCGCGGCAGCACGCAGCACGCAGCACGCAGCACGCAGCACGCAGCACGCAGCACATCAAAATACGATGACGTCCATCGAACAAGGAGACACACCATGCGTTTGAGCGGCAAGACGGCGATCGTCACGGGCGGCGGCTCGGGCTTCGGCGAAGGCATCGCGAAGACGTACGCGCGCGAAGGCGCGAACGTCGTCGTCAACGACCTGAACGGCGCGGCGGCCGAACGTGTCGCGAGCGAGATCGCGCTCGCGGGCGGCAAGGCGATCGCGGTCGCGGGCGACGTGTCGCGACGCGACGACTGGCGCACGCTGCTCGACGCTGCGCTCGACGATTTCCACACGGTGCAGATCGTCGTCAACAACGCCGGCACCACACACCGCAACAAGCCGGTGCTCGACGTGACCGAAGCGGAGTTCGACCGCGTGTACGCAGTCAACATGAAGAGCCTCTACTGGTGCGTTCAGACGCTCGTCCCGTACTTCCGCACGCAGGGCGGCGGCGTGTTCGTGAACGTCGCATCGACGGCCGGCGTGCGGCCTCGCCCGGGCCTCGTCTGGTACAACAGCACGAAGGGCGCGATGATCACCGCGAGCAAGTCGCTCGCCGCCGAGCTCGGCGCGGACCGCATCCGCGTGAACTGCATCAACCCCGTGCTCGGCGAAACCGGCCTGATGACCGAGTTCATGGGGTGCGAAGACACCCCGGAAAACCGCCAGCGCTTTCTCGCGACAATTCCGCTCGGCCGCTTCTCGACACCGCAGGACATCGCGAACGCGGCGCTGTACCTCGCATCGGACGAAGCGGAGTTCATCACCGGCGTCTGCCTCGAGGTAGACGGCGGGCGCTGCATCTAGGGCCTGTTCACGCCAATGACGGGCCCTTGCCGCACCGGGCCCGCCCGCCGGCCCGCATCACACGAACGACGAACGACAGGAGACAACATGGCGACATCGACGCATTCGCTGCCGGGTTCGTCCGGCGCATTCGAGGAAGCAACGTACCGCAAGGTCTCGTGGCGACTCACGCCCCTGCTGCTGCTGTGCTACGTGGTCGCGTATCTCGATCGCGTGAACGTCGGGTTCGCGAAGCTGCAGATGGCGAGCGACCTGCACCTGAGCGACACCGTCTACGGGCTCGGCGCGGGGATCTTCTTCGTCGGCTACTTCCTGTTCGAAATCCCGAGCAACATCATCCTGCACAAGGTCGGCGCACGCTTGTGGATCGCGCGCATCATGGCGACGTGGGGCGTGATCTCGATACTGACGATGTTCGTCACGACGCCGACGATGTTCTACGTGATGCGCTTCCTGCTCGGCCTCGCCGAAGCCGGCTTCTTCCCCGGCGTGATCCTCTACCTGACCTACTGGTATCCCGCCCACCGGCGCGGCCGGATGACGACGTTCTTCATGACGGCAGTCGCCTTGTCCGGCGTGATCGGCGGACCGATCTCGGGCTTCATCCTGAAGACGTTCGACGGACTGAGCGGCTGGCATGGCTGGCAATGGCTGTTCCTGCTCGAAGGCATCCCGTCGGTGCTGGCGGGCGTGGTCGTGTTCTTCGCGCTCGACGAGCGGATCGCGAAGGCGCACTGGCTGACCGACGAGGAAAAGGCGCTGCTCACGCGCAATGTCGATGCCGAGGAAGCGGTGAAGGAAGACCCGTCGCTCGGCACCGTGCTGTCGAGCCCGCGCGTATGGCTGATGGCGCTCATCTACTTCTCGTTCGTGATGGGGCTCTACGGCGTCGGCTTCTGGCTGCCGACGATCATCAAGGCGACCGGCGTGACCGACACGTTCGCGATCGGCCTGCTGTCGGCGGTTCCGTATGCGGCCGCGGTCGTCGCGATGATCCTGGTCGCGCGCAGCGCCGACAAGCGCCGCGAACGCCGCTGGCACCTCGCGATTCCGGCCGCGTTCGGTGCGCTCGGGCTCGTGCTGTCGGTCATCTGGGCGCACGAAACCGCGCTTGCGATGATCGGCCTCACGCTCGCGACGATGGGCATCTTGACGACGCTGCCGCTGTTCTGGAGCCTGCCGACCGCGTTCCTCGGCGGCACCGCGGCCGCGGCGGGCATCGCGATGATCAACTCGATCGGCAACCTCGCGGGCTTCCTGAGCCCGTACATGATGGGCTGGCTCAAGCAGGCAACGGGCGTGAACGACACGGGCATGTACATGCTCGCCGCGTTCCTCGTGCTCGGCGGCCTGCTCGCGCTGTCGGTGCCGAAGCGGCTCGTCGACAGGTGACGGACCGCGCGCGCAGGCAGGTCGGCTGACGGCCCGTTTCCCTCTTCGGGCCTTGGCGAAGCCGCACCGCCCCGAAACGCTCCGTTGGTCGGTACCGCGTCGCACGGATCGCAGAAATTCCGCAGCAGACAACAAAAAGCCCCGAAAGCCATCTGGCATTCGGGGCTTTTTGCGCGAATCCCGGGCCGCTCGATGCGCCCGCGCCGGCCGCGTCAGACCACCGAGATCGCGAGTGCGCTTTCGCGGTAGTGCTTCGCCGCCTTGTCGGTCTCGCCGAGATGCTCGAACAGGCGCGCGAGCGCACGATGCGTGCGCACCTTGAGCGCCTCGTTGTCGGCGAGCTTGAGCGCCGCCTCGAGGAACGACTGCGCCTTGCCCCACAGCTGCTGCTGCTGGCAGAGCCGGCCGAGTGCGAACAGCAGGTCGGGGTCTTCCGGATGATCCTTCTTCCACCCTTCCGCCTTCTGGATCAGCGGCAGCGCGTCCGCACCGGCCGTGTCCGGGTAGCGGCGGAGAAGCCGCGCGTCCCAGTTGTGCGCGAGCGCCTCCTCGACGATGCGGCGCGCTTCGGGCCGGCGCTCGAGCGACGCGAGCAGTTCGGCCGCGAGATCGGCAAGGCGCGGCGACTGCCGCTCCGTCGCCGACAGCGACTGCCACACCTCGAGCAGCGCATCCGGATCGTGGCGGCGTTCGCGCAGCAGGTTCTCGGCCGCCTGCTGGCGCAGCCGCACGGCCGCGGCCGGATGCAGCGCCTCGCGCTTCTCGAGCGCCTTCGCGAGCTTCAGCACTTCGGCCCAGTTCTTCAGCTGCTGCTGCGCACGCAGCGCGACCTGCTGCGCATGGATGCGCTTGCCGCCCGCCTGCATCTCGGCGAGCGCGGCGAGCGCGCCGTCGGCATCGCGCGCATCCGCGCGCATGTCGGCCGCGGCGAGCAGGCGCGCGTCCTGCCATTCCGGCGCGCCGACCTTCGACAGCCAGTCGTCGCGGCGCGTGTACTCATGCATCCGGTGCGCGGCAGTGGCCGCGACGAGGCTCGCCGCGCCCTGGTTCGCGTCGATCGACAGCGCGTCGCGCGCGGCCTTCTCGGCGCGCGAGAAGCGGCCCGCGTACAGGTTCGAGATCGCGTCGCGCAGCGAAGCCTGCGCCTTCTCGTTGCGCGCGCGGGCGCGATATGCGGCGACCCGCTGCGGCATGCGCCAGATGTTGCGCACGACGCGCAACAGCGCGTAGACGACGATGAACAGCACGACGATGCCGATCACGAACAGGTTCAGCGACAGGTCGACCCGGTACGGCGGATAGACGAGCAGCACCTGGCCCGTATCGAAGCGGCCGACGGTCGCCAGCGCCGTGGCAATCGCGAACAGGATTGCGAGCCAAACGATTCCTCGAAGCGTCATCGTTACCCCCGGCTCTTGAACTGCTGAACGGCGTTCAGGCTGGTGTTCAGGCTCGGCAGCGCAACCGTCAGCGACGCGCCGTCGACCTGCTTCAGCAGATCCTCGACGGTCTGCGTGTCCTTCGATGCCTGGTCGAAATACTTCGCGAGCGACGCCTGCGCGGCGTGCAGGTCGGCCTTCATCGCCGGCTCGTTGCGCGCGAGCAGCGACAGCCGGGCCGTCAGCAGGCGCAGCTTCACGTTCTCGCGCACGAAGTAGCCCTGTTCGGGCGACGCGAGCATCGCGTCCGCGTTGTCGATCCGGCGCACCTGCACGAGGCCCTTCAACTGCTGGCCGAGGCCGGCCGAGAAGTCATGCCACCAGATTTTCCAGCGCGGCTCGCCGGCCGCGGCAGCCGCTGCGGCCGCTGCGGCCGTCTTCGCGGCATCCGCCGGCGCATCGGCCTTCGGCGCCGCGTGCGGCACGATCGCCTCGCCGGAGAGCGGCAGCGCGTCGATCTTCGCGATCGCGTCGTCGAGCTTGATCGCGAGGCCCGTGAGATCCGCGGACGGCGCGGCCTTCAGCTTCTCCACGTCCTGCGCAAGCGCCTTGCGCACCGCAACCGCCTGCGGGCTCTGCGACGTCGCGAGACGCGCGTCGGCGTTCTGCAGCGCGATCAGCGCGAGCTGCGTGTTGCCGGTGAGCTGCAATTGCTGGCTCGCGCTCGACAGCATCTGGTCGACTTCCTCGAGCATCCACTGGTCGCGGTTGCGCGCGAGATCCTGGTACTGCTGCTGCAGCGCCTGCTGCGCGTTCTGCGCATCGGCGAGCTTGCCGTCGAGCTGCGCGAGCTGCGTATCGACCTGGTGCGTGCTCGCGAGCGCCTGCTCGGTCTTCGTGCGCGTGTCGGCCGCCTGCGCGTCGAGCGCCTTCTGGCGTGCGGCCAGCGTAGTGTCGAGCCGGTCGACCTTGCGGTTCAGCGCATAGCCGCCGACGCCCGCCGCGCAGCCGAGCACGACGACGACGAGCCACAGCACGGCGCTGCCGCCACGGCGCGCGGGCGGCTGGGACGCCATGTACGGCGGGCTGGACGGCGTCGCAGGTGCAGCGGCCGGCTGGGAAGAGACGCTTTTGGAATCGTTGGTATCAGTCATGCGTTTTGTCACCGGTGCGGCTGTCGCCGGTTGGACGGCCTCGTCGGCCATCGTTCGAAACGCGCGGACGATGCGCTCATCGCCCGCGCCGGTCAGCGTAATCCTATCAAAACCCAATGCGCGCGCGGTCTGCTCGATCCGCGGATGCGGCGTCACGAGCGGCGCATGCTTCAGCGCGTCGATCTCGGCCTCGTTCAGGTGCGCGTGCGCGAGCTCGTGCAGGTTGCGCACGCCTTCCGAGCTCGTGACGAGCCACGCGTGCGGCTCGCCGCCGAGCAGCGCGTGCACGCGCTCCCAGGTGCCGATGCGCGGCTCCGGCACGACGCGCCGGTACGCGGCGACGAGCTGCACGTCGGCGCCCGCTTCGCGCAGCCGGTCGGCCAGCCATTCGCGGCCGCCGTCGCCGCGCACGATCAGCACGCGCTTGCCGGCGAGCGCCGCCGCGCCGCCGAATGCGGCTTCGATGCACGCGAACAGGCTTTCGGAATCGTAATTCGGGGCGCTGCCGTCGGCGGGCGCCTGCGGCGCGATCACGCGATACGCGGGCGCGGCAATGCCGTGCCGCTCGAGCGCGGCGACGCTGCCCGGCCCGACGACGCCGACCGGCAGCGCGTTCGGCCAGATCGCGCCGTACTGCGCGAGCGCGCGGTCGATTGCGTTCGGCGACACGAAGATCACGAGCGCATAGTCGGCAAGCGCCGCGAACGCAGCGTCGAGCGGCGCCGGATCGTCGAGCGGCGCGATGTCGATCAGCGGAAAATCGAGGACGTCGCAACCGGCGCTGGCCAGTTGCGCGGCCAGCCCGGCCGACTGTCCGTCCGGGCGCGTGAGGACGGCGGTGAACGCGCGCGCGCCGCCCGCCATCAGGCGTCGCCCTTGCCGGCCTGCGAGCCGGCGAGCAGCGCATGGACGATGTCGAGCGCGCCCTGCGCCTCGAGTTCGTCGGCCACCGCACGGCCGAGCGCCAGCGCGTCGGCGGCGCTCATCACCGCCGAGCATTCCTCGGCCGTCAGCACGCGCTTGCCGTCGGTCGTCGACACGCGGCCCGTCAGGTACAGCTCGCCCGCTCGCCATACCGCATGCGCGGCGAGCGGCACCTCGCAGCTGCCGCCGAGCGCGCGCGACACCATCCGCTCGGCCTCGACCGCGAGCGCGGTCTCGCGGTCGTGCAGCGGCGCGAGCCACGCGGCGACGTCGGTGCGGTGCGATGCGATCTCGATGCCGAGCGCGCCCTGGCCCGCTGCCGGCGGGCTGTCCTCGACGTCGATGAGCGCGCGGATCCGTGCTTCGAGGCCCAGGCGCTTCAGCCCGGCCGCCGCGAGGATGATCGCCGCGTAGTCGCCGCGATCGAGCTTCGCGAGGCGCGTGTCGAGGTTGCCGCGCAGCGGCTGTACCTGCAGGTGCGGGTAGCGCGCGCGCAGCATCGCCTCGCGGCGCAGGCTCGACGTGCCGACGACGGCGCCGGCCGGCAGCGCGTCGAGCGATGCGTGGTCGTTCGACACGAACGCATCGCGCGGATCTTCGCGGCTCATGACAGCCGTGAGCGAGAAGCCGTCGGGCAGCGCCATCGGCACGTCCTTCAGCGAATGCACGGCGAGATCGGCGCGGCCGTCGGCGAGCGCGTTTTCCAGCTCCTTGACGAACAGGCCCTTGCCGCCGACCTTCGACAGCGTGCGATCGAGAATTTGATCGCCGCGGGTCGTCATCCCGAGGATTTTCACGTCACAAGCTGGATATAATTTGCGCAGCGCATCACGCACATGTTCGGCTTGCCACATCGCCAGGCGGCTCTCGCGCGAAGCAATCGTCAGCGTCGCCGGCGGCTGTGCCGATAAGGTCTCGGAATTCATTGCAGGAACAATCGAAGGACGGGATTGAAGATCGAACAATGGTAGCACGCACGCCCTCGCCCGCCCGGGCGCGGAACCGGCCCGACGCCGCCTGGCGCGGGCCGTCGCGGCGATGCGCGGATGTGCCGCAGCCCCAGCTTGTCGCTTGACCGCAGTTCCCGCAGTTTCCGCAGTTCCTTTTGACTCGAGCTTTCCCAAGGAAACCCATCGTGAAGTCTTCCGGATCGGCGCGTACGGCGCGCCGCAATGCTGCCTTGCCCTCCTCCGACGCCCAGACGGGCTCCATCGCCGCCGCTGCGAACGGCCGCGCGACATCGGCAACGAAACCGGCAACGAAACCGAAAGACCCGATACGTCAGACAAAACGCGCGGTAAAAGCCGCCGATGGCGGCGCGGCAGCGAGCACGCCGAAGCCGAACGCGCGCACCCGCGAGGACAAGGACCGTCCGCTCTTCGAGGACATCCGCTTCCTCGGCCGCCTGCTCGGCGACGTCGTGCGCGAGCAGGAGGGTGACGCGGTGTTCGACGTCGTCGAGACGATCCGCCAGACGGCCGTGAAATTCCGCCGCGAGGACGACCGCGAAGCCGCGCAGACGCTCGAGAAGAAGCTGCGCAAGCTGACGCCCGAGCAGACGGTGAGCGTCGTGCGCGCGTTCAGCTATTTCTCGCACCTCGCGAACATCGCAGAGGACCGCCACCACAACCGTCGCCGCCGCATCCACGCGCTTGCCGGCTCGACGCCGCAGCCGGGCACGGTCGCATTCGCGCTCGATCAGCTGAAGCAGACGGGCGGCGCATCGAAGGGCGTGCTGCAGCGCTTCTTCGACGACGCGCTGATCGTGCCCGTGCTCACCGCGCACCCGACCGAGGTGCAGCGCAAGAGCATTCTCGACGCGCAGCACGACATCGCGCGCCTGCTGGCCGAGCGCGACCAGCCGCTGACGACGCGCGAACGCGCGCACAACGAGGCGATGCTGCGCGCACGCGTGACGGCGCTGTGGCAGACGCGGATGCTGCGCGATGCGCGCCTCACCGTCGGCGACGAGATCGAGAACGCGCTGTCTTACTACCGCGCGACGTTCCTCGACGAGCTGCCCGCGCTGTACGGCGATATCGAGGCTGCGCTCGCGGAGCACGGCCTGCCCGCCCGCGTGCCGGCATTCTTCCAGATGGGCAGCTGGATCGGCGGCGACCGTGACGGCAACCCGAACGTCACCGCGACGACGCTCGACGAGGCGATCAACCGCCAGTCCGCGGTGATCCTCGAGCACTACCTGGAACAGGTGCACAAACTCGGCGCCGAGCTGTCGGTGTCGAACCTGCTCGTCGGCGCGAACGACGCGGTGAAGGCGCTCGCCGCCGCCTCGCCCGACCAGTCGCCGCACCGCGTCGACGAACCGTACCGCCGCGCGCTGATCGGCATCTACACGCGGCTCGCCGCGAGCTCGCGCGTGCGGCTCGGCGAAGGCACGGTGCCCGTGCGCAGCGCCGGACGCGGCGCACCGCCCGTGCGCGCGACGCCGTATGCGGATTCCGAGGAATTCGTGCGCGACCTGAAGGTGCTGATGGAGTCGCTCGCCGAGCATCACGGCGCGTCGCTCGCCGCGCCGCGCCTCGCACCGCTCGCACGCGCGGCCGAAGTGTTCGGCTTCCATCTCGCGAGCATCGACCTGCGGCAAAGCTCCGACATTCACGAGGCCGTCGTGGCCGAGCTGTTCGCGCGCGCCGGCGTCGAGGCCGACTACGCGGCGCTCGCCGAGGAAGACAAGCTGCGCGTGCTGCTCGCCGCGCTCGCCGATCCGCGGCCGCTGCGCTCACCGTACTTCGAATACTCGGCGCTCGCGCAGAGCGAGCTCGGCGTATTCGAGAAGGCGCGTGCGGTGCGCGCGCAGTTCGGGCCGCGCGCGGTGCGCAACTACATCATTTCGCACACCGAGACGGTCAGCGACCTCGTCGAAGTGCTGCTGCTGCAGAAGGAGACGGGCCTGCTCGAAGGCTCGCTCGGCGCGAAGCACGGCGGCGCGCGGAACGGCCTGATGGTGATCCCGCTGTTCGAGACGATCCCCGACCTGCGCGACGCGTCGCGGATCATGCGCGAGTACTTCGCGCTGCCGGGCGTCGACGCGCTGGTCGCGCACCAGGGCGGCGAGCAGGAAGTGATGCTCGGCTATTCGGACAGCAACAAGGACGGCGGCTTCCTGACGTCGAACTGGGAGCTGTACCGCGCCGAGCTTGCGCTCGTCGACCTGTTCCGCGAGCGCGGCATCACGCTGCGGCTGTTCCACGGCCGCGGCGGCACGGTCGGCCGCGGCGGCGGCCCGACCTACCAGGCGATCCTGTCGCAGCCGCCCGGCACCGTGAACGGCCAGATTCGCCTGACCGAACAGGGCGAGGTGATCGCGAGCAAGTTCGCGAACCCGGAGATCGGCCGGCGCAACCTCGAGACGGTCGTCGCCGCGACGCTCGAAGCGTCGCTGCTGCCGCAGTCGAATGCGCCCGCGCAGCTGCCCGCGTTCGAAGCCGCCATGCAGACGCTGTCCGACAGCGCGATGGCCGCGTACCGCGCGCTCGTCTACGAGACGCCCGGCTTCACCGACTACTTCTTCTCGTCGACGCCGATCAGCGAGATCGCCGAGCTGAACATCGGCAGCCGTCCCGCGTCGCGCAAGCTGCAGGACCCGAAGCACCGGAAGATCGAGGATCTGCGTGCGATTCCGTGGGGCTTCTCGTGGGGCCAGTGCCGCCTGTTGCTGACCGGCTGGTACGGTTTCGGCAGCGCGGTGGCCGCCTACCTCGACGGCGCGAAGGACGACGCCGAGCGCAGCAAGCGTCTTGCGCTGCTGAAGAAGATGCACAAGACCTGGCCGTTCTTCTCGAACCTGCTGTCGAACATGGACATGGTGCTCGCGAAGACGGATCTCGCGGTCGCGTCGCGCTATGCGCAGCTCGTCGCGGACAAGAAGCTGCGCAAGCACGTGTTCGACCGGATCGTCGGCGAGTGGGAGCGCACGTCGCAGGCGCTGGCCGAGATCACCGGCCACGACAGCCGGCTCGCGACGAACCCGCTGCTCGCGCGTTCGATCAAGAACCGCTTCCCGTACCTCGATCCGCTGAACCACCTGCAGGTCGAGCTGATCAAGCGGCACCGCGCGGGCGACACCAACGCGCGGCTGCGGCGCGGGATTCACCTGACCATCAACGGGATCGCGGCCGGCCTGCGCAACACGGGCTGATCCGCAAAACGGATGCTGCACGCGCGGCGCGCGTGCCGCGCCGCAACGGCACAGGCCGCGATACGGGTTTCCGGTGTCGCGGCCTTTTCGTTTCCACTGCCGCACCCCGTTTCATCGGCAATCGCACGCGGGAACGCCCGGTCGCGACCGGGCGTTCCGGCACGACGAGCGCATCGCCGCACACCCCGCACACCGCCGCACGCCCCAGCGATCCGTCGTGGCCGCCGTTGCTGCGACTTTGTGCGGGCCTTCGCCGCGATCAGCGTGCGTCGATCATCAACGCATCGTGCTCGAACGAGCCGTCCGGCTGCACGGCGTAGTAACCGCGCACCTCGTCGGGCGCGTGCGCCCACAGCGCGCGGATGCCCGTCACGCTGTCGGCCGGCGTGCGGATCCGCGCGACCCACGTGTCGAAATCGATCGGCAGGCGCCAGCGGCTCGCCACCTGCGCGTCGAAGCCCGCGTCGCGAAACATCGCGAGCCATTCGTCGGCCCGGTAATCGCGCACGTGCGACGCGTCGCGCAACACTTCCGCCGCCTGCAGGTAAGTGTCGAGAAGCGGATGAGCGTGGCCGGCGATGTCGATCATCAGCACCCGACCGCCCGGCTTCAGCACCCGGCGCATCTCGGCGAGCGCGGCACGCACGTCGTGCCAGTGGTGCGCGCTCATCCGGCTCACGACCCAGTCGAACGTCGCCGCCTCGAACGGCAGCCGCTCGGCCGGCCCCTGACAGGTGCGGATGTTCGCGAGACCGCGCTCGCGCGCGGCCGCATCGACGGTCGCGAGCATCTGCGGCGCGAGGTCGTACGCGACGACTTCGCGCGCGTGCGGCGCGACCGCGAAGCTCGCATGGCCCGCGCCGCACCCCAGGTCGAGCACCGCGGCGCCCGGCGTCGCGCGCACCGCGTCCGCGAGCGCCTGCAGGTCGGCGCCCGTCGCATGCACGGTGCTCGTCAGATAGGCGGCGGCCGTCGAGCCGAACGCATCGGCAACCTGGTCGTGATGTTTCATTGCACTCTCCTGTCGGCCGGAGCTGGCGTTTCAGCGCTTACTCCGGCCCCATGCAAAGCTTGTTTGGGACCGTCCGCACCGCTGCGGGCGGACGCGTGAGCCGCTACAATAGCGCTCGCTCCTGTACCAGTACAAGACAACAAGTTATTCTGGTATTCGATCCACCTGTCTGACGTTTGACGCACGTTTTACGCATGAACCTTCCGCCCGCCGCCCCCACCCCGCCACTCGACACCACGCCTGCCCGCGCGCTCGGCGACTTCATCCGCGCGCACCGCGAGCGCCTGACACCGCAGGCCGTCGGCCTGCCGCCTGGCCCGCGCCGCCGCACGCCCGGACTGCGGCGCGAGGAAGTCGCGCAATTGTGCGGTGTCAGCCCGACCTGGTACACGTGGATCGAGCAAGGCCGCCCGGTGTCCGCGTCGGCCGACGCGCTCGCGCGGATCGCGGTCGCGCTGCAGCTGTCGAAGGCCGAGCGCGCGTACCTGTTCGAACTGGCCGCGCAGCGCGACCCGGCCGAGCCGGATGTCGCGGCCGGCGACCTGCCGCCGACGCTCGCCGCGACCGTCGCCGCGATCGCGACGCCCGCCTACGTGCTCGACCGGCAATGGAACGCGCTCGCGTGGAACCCGCCCGCGGCTGCGCTGTTTGCCGGCTGGCTCGACGGCGATCACGACCGCAACCTGCTGCGCTTCACGTTCATGTCGCCGGCCGCGCGCGCGCTGATCGTCGACTGGGACACCCGCGCGCGCCGGCTCGCAGCCGAATTTCGCGCCGATTCGATCCGTCACCTGAACGACGCGCCGACCCGCGCGCTGATCGACGCGCTGACGGCCGGCAGCGACGCGTTCGCGCAGTACTGGGCGTCGCAGGACGTGTTCGAGCGCGAAGGCGGCCTGCGCGAGTTCGACCATCCGGCCGACGGCCGGCTCGTGTACCAGCAGATCACGCTGAAGCCCGCGCACCGCGAGGATCTGAAGCTCGTCGTGCTGGTGCGCGAATAACCACGATCGCGCCCATACGGCTCCGCGCGACGCCCGCGAGTGCCCGCAGCGGGCCTGCGGCGAGCCGCCGGACGCCACGCGCGCGCACGGTTCCGACGCCCGCCTGCGGCGCGCCTCGGCGGCCCGGGCGGCGCGGCGGGCGGGCCGCCCGGGCCACGGCGCGCGCGCCCGCGAATGTTAGAATCCCCGGATTCCTCGCGGCGCACGCCGCCCAACACCCCTTCGAAGAATCGCCATGACGTCCCAACTGCACAAAAAGGGCGAGGCCTGGTCGGCCCGCTTCTCGGAACCGATGTCCGAGCTGGTCAAGCGCTACACGTCGTCGGTGTTTTTCGACAAGCGCCTCGCGCTCGTCGACATCGCCGGTTCGCTCGCGCACGCGAAGATGCTCGCCGCGCAGAAGATCATCAGCGCCGACGACCTGGCGGCGATCGAACGCGGGATGGCGCAGATCCAGGGCGAGATCGAGCGCGGCGAATTCGAATGGCAGCTCGACCTCGAGGACGTCCACCTGAACATCGAGGCGCGCCTGACCGCGCTGATCGGCGATGCCGGCAAGCGCCTGCACACGGGCCGCTCGCGCAACGACCAGGTCGCGACCGACATCCGCCTGTGGCTGCGCGGCGAGATCGACCGGATCGGCGGCCTGCTGAACGACCTGCGCGGCGCGCTGATCGACCTCGCCGAGCAGAACGCCGACACGATCATGCCGGGCTTCACGCACCTGCAGGTCGCGCAGCCGGTCACGTTCGGCCATCACCTGCTCGCCTACGTCGAGATGTTCTCGCGCGACGCAGAACGCATGCGCGACTGCCGCACGCGCGTGAACCGCCTGCCGCTCGGCGCGGCGGCGCTCGCCGGCACGAGCTACCCGATCGACCGCCACGCGGTCGCGAAGACGCTCGGCTTCGACGGCATCTGCGCGAACTCGCTCGACGCGGTGTCGGATCGCGACTTCGCGATCGAATTCACGGCCGCGTCCGCACTCGTGATGACGCACGTGTCGCGCTTCTCGGAAGAGCTCGTGCTGTGGATGAGCCCGCGCGTCGGCTTCATCGACATCGCCGACCGCTTCTGCACCGGCAGCTCGATCATGCCGCAGAAGAAGAACCCGGACGTGCCCGAGCTCGCGCGCGGCAAGACGGGCCGCGTGAACGGCCACCTGATGGCGCTCCTCACGCTGATGAAGGGCCAGCCGCTCGCGTACAACAAGGACAACCAGGAAGACAAGGAGCCGCTGTTCGACACGGTCGACACCGTCGCCGACACGCTGCGGATCTTCGCCGAAATGGTCGCGGGCATCACCGTGAAGCCGGACGCAATGCGCGCGGCGGCGCTGCAGGGCTTCTCGACCGCCACCGACCTCGCCGACTACCTCGTGAAGCGCGGCCTGCCGTTCCGCGATGCGCACGAAGCCGTCGCGCACGCGGTGCGGATCTGCGATGACCGCGGCATCGATCTCGCCGACCTGACGCTCGACGAGATGAAGCAGGAGCTGCCGAACGTCGCGCACCTGATCGGCGACGACGTGTTCGGCTACCTGACGCTCGAGGGTTCGGTCGCAAGCCGCAACCACCCGGGCGGCACCGCGCCGGACCAGGTGCGCGCCGCAGCGAAGGCCGCGCGCGCCGCGCTCGGCAAGTAAGCCGGCAGCACCGGACGGACGCCCCTGCGGCGTCCGTTTTTTGTTTGTGCGGCCATGCTGGTTGCGTGCGCTGCGCCCTTCCCCGCCCCCGACTCCCGGATCTTCCCCATGACGTTTTCCGCTGCGATCTTCGACATGGACGGCCTGCTCATCGACTCCGAGCGGACCATCATGAACACCTGGATCGACGTCGCAGGCGCGCACGGCGTCGCGCTGACCGTCGCCGACTATCTGCAGATCGTCGGCCGCTCGTTCGCGGAAGGCCAGACGATCCTCGCGGGCCTCATCGGCGAGCCCGACACGTTCGAGTCGGTGCGCACGCGCGTGCGCGAACGGCTCGCCGCGCCGGAGCCCCATCCGAAGTTTCCGCTGAAGCCCGGCGCGCACGCGCTGCTGTCCGCGCTCGCGCAGGCCGGCATCCCGTGCGCGGTCGCGTCGTCGTCCGCGCGCGACGTGATCCGCGCGCGGCTCGACGCGGTCGGCGCGCTGCCGTTCTTCCACGCGATCGCGGGCGGCGACGAAGTCATGCGCGGCAAGCCCGATCCGGCCGTCTATCGGCTCGCGGCCGAACGGCTCGGCGTGCCGGCCCATGCATGCGTCGCGTTCGAGGACAGCGACTTCGGCGCGCAGGCCGCGGCAGGCGCGGGCGCGGCGGTCGTCACGGTGCCCGACCTGAAGGCACCGACGCCCGAGATCGTCGCGCTGAGCCTGCACGTGCTTGCGTCGCTCGACGACGCGCTTGCGCTGATGCCCGCCTGGTTCGGCCCGCGCGACGCTCGACATCCGTGACCGGACCGCGGTCTCCCGCGGCGGGGTCCACTGCGCGGGCGGCCTCGTACCCGCTTCACCGACGTATCCCCCCAAACGCAAACGGGCACCTCGCGGTGCCCGTAGCGGTCCCAGTTCTGCATTTCCGTCGTGCGAACCCGCATGTCTGGATGCGGCACGCGCGCGGCGCTCATTTGTTGCCGGCCGTCTCCGACAAACGCTTCATCGTCGCGATGCGCGCGCCGATGATGTCGATGCGCCCGTCCTCGCCGACGAGCGGCGCCGTCGCGTCGCGGTACGCGATCCACGCACGCTGCGCATGCACGAGCGTCGCGGCCGAATGCGCGGGCATCTTGCGCCGCAGTTTCTGGTAATAGCGGTTCAGGTCGAACAGCGCGTGCTCGCACGCAGCGTCCTGCTCGCATGGCCGGATGCGGCGCGCAGGGTCGCGCGCGCTGCTTGATGCGCTGCTTGATCCGCTATTCGGGGCACTATTCGATGCGCCGTTCTGCGTGCCGGTCGTCCCGGCATTCGCCATACCGTTCGCCGTACCATTCGACGCACCGCCGGCATTGGCCGCCGCCGGCTGCGACCCGCCGTTCGGCGCGGGGGCCGGCGGCGGCGCGTAGCGATCGGCGGCCGCCCGCAGCGCAAGCGCGCGGTCGCGCACCGGCTGCAGCTGCATGTCGGCGCTCGCCATCGTGTACATCGTGCCGCGCGTCGTGTCGTACACGGCCTTCAGCAGTTGCACTTCGTCCTTGCGCCATGCCACCCAGCGCCGCTGGCTCTCCTGCCAGCCGCGCTTCGCGTCGTCGGGCGCATCGTTCAGCAGGCGCTTGTACGCGCCGTCCATCACCGCCTGCCACTGCTGCTGCGCTTCGCCCATGCACTGGATCTGCCCTGCCGTCGACGAGCGGTCGCGCTGCGCGAGACACTGCCGCATCGCCACGTCGTTCGGGTCGGCCGCCGCGACTTCCGCGTGCGCCGCGCCCGACCAGGCTGCCCAGGCGACGAGCGCAGCCGTGGCCGCGCGCATCGTCCCGATTCGAGTCCGCGCCATCGTCAATCGCGCACGCAGTCGACGAAGTACTCGACGCGCCCGTTCACCTCTTCCGCGACGAGGCCGTGGATGTCGGTGTGGAAGCCCGGGAAGCGCTCGTTGAAGTCGCGCGCGAACCGCAGGTAATTGACGATCGTCTTGTTGAAACGCTCGCCCGGAATCAGCAGCGGAATGCCCGGCGGATACGGCGTCAGCAGGATGCTCGTCACGCGGCCTTCGAGCTCGTCGAGCGGCACGCGGTCGATCTTGCGGTGCGCGAGCTTCGCGAATGCGTCCGACGGCTTCATCGCCGGCTCCATGTCCGACAGGTACATCTCGGTCGTCAGGCGAGCGATGTCGTTCGCGCGGTAGACGTCGTGGATCTGCGTGCACAGGTCGCGCAGGCCGACGCGCTCGTAGCGCGGATGCTGCGCGACGAATTCCGGCAGCACGCGCCACAGCGGCTGGTTGTTGTCGTAGTCGTCCTTGAACTGCTGCAGCTCGGTCACCATCGAGTTCCAGCGGCCCTTCGTGATGCCGATCGTGAACATGATGAAGAACGAGTACAGGCCCGTCTTCTCGACGATGATCCCGTGCTCGGCGAGGTACTTCGTGACGATCGCGGCCGGAATGCCGGTCTCGCCGAATTCGCCGTCGACGTCGAGCCCCGGCGTGATGATCGTCGCCTTGATCGGGTCGAGCATGTTGAAGCCTTCCGCGAGCGGACCGAAGCCGTGCCAGCGGTCGTTCGGCTTCAGCATCCAGTCTTCGCGCGAGCCGATGCCTTCCTGTGCGAGGTCTTCCGGCCCCCACACGCTGAAGAACCAGTCGTCGCCGTACTCGGCGTCCACCTTGCGCATCGCGCGGCGGAAGTCGATCGCCTCGGCGATCGACTCCTCGACGAGCGCGGTGCCGCCCGGCGGCTCCATCATCGCGGCGGCGACGTCGCACGACGCGATGATCGCGTACTGCGGGCTCGTCGACGTGTGCATCAGGTACGCCTCGTTGAAGCGGTGCTTGTCGAACGTGCGGTTCTCCGAATCCTGCACGACGATCTGCGACGCCTGCGAGATGCCGGCGAGCAGCTTGTGCGTCGAGTGCGTCGCGAACACCAGCGCGCCGGTGCGCGGCCGGCCGTCGCCGATCGCATGCATGTCACGGTAGAAGTCGTGGAAGGTCGCATGCGGCAGCCACGCTTCGTCGAAGTGCAGCGTGTCGAGCAGGTCGCCGAGCAGGTCCTTGATCATCTCGACGTTGTAGACGACGCCGTCGTACGTGCTCTGCGTGATCGTCAGGATGCGCGGCTTCATGTCCGGGTTCTGGCGCATCGCTTCGCGCGCGAACGGGTTCGCCTCGATCTTGCGGCGGATGTTCTCCGGCTTGAACTCGTCGCGCGGAATCGGGCCGATGATGCCGAAGTGGTTGCGCGTCGGCGTGAGGAACACGGGAATCGCGCCCGTCATCGTGATCGCGTGCAGGATCGACTTGTGGCAGTTGCGGTCGACCAGCACGATGTCGCCCGGCGCGACCGTCGCATGCCAGACGATCTTGTTCGACGTCGACGTGCCGTTGGTCACGAAGAACAGGTGATCGGCGCTGAAGATGCGCGCGGCATTGCGCTCCGATGCGGCCACCGGGCCCGTGTGGTCGAGCAGCTGGCCGAGTTCGTCGACGGCGTTGCAGACGTCCGCGCGCAGCATGTTCTCGCCGAAGAACTGGTGGAACATCTGGCCGAGCGGGTTCTTCAGGAACGCGACGCCGCCCGAGTGGCCGGGGCAGTGCCACGAGTACGAGCCTTCGTCCGCGTACTTGACGAGTTCCTTGAAGAACGGCGGCGCGAGCGAGTCGAGATAGACCTTCGCCTCGCGGATGATGTGGCGCGCGACGAACTCCGGCGTGTCCTCGAACATGTGGATGAAGCCGTGCAGTTCGCGCAGGATGTCATTCGGCAGGTGGCGCGACGTGCGCGTCTCGCCGTACAGGAAGATCGGGATGTCCGCGTTGCGGCGGCGCACTTCGGCCACGAACGCGCGCAACTCGATGATCGCGGTGGCAAGCTCGGGCAGCTCGCCGTCCGGCCCGGTTTCGCCGAGCATGAGTTCGTCGTCGTCGATCGACAGGATGAAGCACGACGCGCGGCTCGACTGCTGCGCGAATGACGTCAGATCGCCGTAGCTCGTGAGGCCGAGGACTTCGACGCCCTCTTTCTCGATCGCTTCGGCCAGCGCCCGGATGCCGGAGCCCGAGATGTTCTCGGAGCGGAAATCTTCGTCGATGATGACGACGGGGAAACGAAACTTCATGGGCGAATCTCCAAAAAGAACGACCGCGGCGCGTCACGCGCAGCGGTCACCTGATAACCGGTCGGTGTTCAGCTGATATGCAACCAGATCAGGTTTTCGGTAGCGTGACACCCCGTTGCCCCTGATACTTGCCGCCGCGATCCGCGTACGACACGTCGCACACCTCGTCGCTCTCGAAGAAGAGCACTTGGGCGACGCCTTCGTTCGCGTAGATCTTGGCGGGCAACGGCGTGGTGTTCGAGAACTCCAGCGTGACGTAGCCTTCCCATTCGGGCTCGAACGGCGTCACGTTGACGATGATCCCGCAGCGCGCGTAGGTCGACTTGCCGAGGCAGACCGTCAGCACGGTGCGCGGGATGCGGAAATATTCGACGGTGCGGGCCAGCGCGAACGAGTTCGGCGGGATGATGCACACGTCACCCTTGAAATCGACAAACGAACCCTCGTCGAAGTTCTTCGGATCGACGATCGTCGAGTTGATGTTCGTGAAGATCTTGAATTCGTCCGCGCAGCGGATGTCGTAGCCGTAGCTCGAAGTGCCGTAGCTGACGATCCGGCGGCCGTCCTCGGACGCGCGCACCTGACCGGGCTCGAACGGCTCGATCATCTTGTGCTCTTCGGCCATACGCCGGATCCACTTGTCGGACTTGATGCTCATGCCAGCCTCCGCGCACAGCGAGGACGGAGAAGCTGCGCCCCCCCGGGCGAACAAAGTGAGCGTTGGGGTCGTTTCATATCTGGGCGCCAGAAAACGCTGCGTGACGGTAGACGAAGGCCACCCGCGCAAGGCGGCGGCCGGGAAAGGCGCACATTTTACGCGATGATCGGCGTGCGTACGCGGCGCCGCATCATCGGATCACGCCGCAGGCGAGCGCGGGCCCCGCGCCGTGCTGCGGGAACGCGGGATCGCTCGGCTCGCGATGCACGAGCGCCGAGCGGTTCATTGCCGAGCGCACGCCATCGAGGGCCAGATCGGGCGCGACGATGAAGCCCGCCGCGACGCCGTTCGCATCCGCGTGGATGTTGCCGAGGTCGCCGGCGACGCGGGCGCCCGCGCGCAGCCGGTCGGCGGCCGGCGCGAACACCTGGCCGGCGCTCGAGCCGTCGCCCGCGTTGCAGTCGCCGCGCTCGTGCACCTGCAGCGCGTGGTCGCTGTTCGCCGGCAGGCCCTCCAGGTTGTAGGTGACCTGCACGCCGTCAGGACGCTCGACGAGCGTCACCGTGCCGCGCGTCTGCGAGCCGACCGTCGGCTGCAGCTGCGCGTTGGCGCGCTTCTCGTGCGTCGACGAAAAGGAAGTACAGCCGGCCAGCAAGGCCAGCGCGGCGGCGGCCAGCAGCGCGTGACACGCGCTGCCGGCGCGCGCGCCGTGATGTCGTTGATTCATGCGATCCTCATGCCGGCAGGCGGCCGTCTGACACGGCGCCCGCCGGGCGGGGTAAAGGGACCCTGGAAAAGCGCCATGATACCGCGCCTCGCGGCGCCGTAAACAGCGTCCGGCCCCGTCCCGCAAGGGTTTTACGTATTTTGAACAACGATGGTCGGGAACTTCGACGTCATGTCGCGCGCACGCTCGGCAATCGCGAGCGCGACGCCGCGCGCGATCTCGCGATAGCGCTGCGCGAGCGCGCCGTCCGGATCGGCCGCGACCGTCGGCGCGCCGCTGTCCGCCCGCTCGCGGATCGCGATGTCGAGCGGCAGGCTGCCGAGCACGTTCACGCCGTAGTCCTTCGACATCCGCTCGGCGCCGCCCGCGCCGAAGATGTGTTCCTCGTGGCCGCAGTTCGAGCAGATGTGGATGCTCATGTTCTCGACGATGCCGAGAATCGGGATGCCGACTTTCTCGAACATCTTCAAACCCTTTTTCGCATCGAGCAGCGCGATGTCCTGCGGCGTCGTGACGATCACCGCACCGGTGACCGGCACGCGCTGCGCGAGCGTCAGCTGGATGTCGCCGGTGCCCGGCGGCATGTCGACGATCAGGTAGTCGAGGTCGCGCCAGTTGGTCTGGCGCAGCAGCTGCTCGAGCGCCGACGTCGCCATCGGGCCGCGCCACACCATCGGGTTGTCCTCGTCGATCAGGAAGCCGATCGAGTTCGCCTGCAGGCCGTGGCCGACGAGCGGGTTCATCGACTGGTTGTCCGGCGACTCGGGCCGCTGGCCGTGGATGCCGAGCATCGTCGGCAGCGACGGGCCGTAGATGTCCGCGTCGAGGATGCCGACCGACGCGCCTTCCGCGGCGAGCGCGAGCGCGAGGTTGACGGCCGTCGTGCTCTTGCCGACGCCGCCCTTGCCTGACGCGACCGCGACGATGTTCTTCACGTTCGGCAGCAGCTTCACGCCGCGCTGCACGGTGTGCGCAACGATCTCCTGCGACACGTTCACGCGCGTGTCGCGCACGCCCGGCACAGTCTTCAGCGCGGCGGCGATGCGCGCGCGCACGTCGTCGTACTGGCTCTTCGCCGGATAGCCGAGCACGACGTCGACGCTCACGGCGTCGCCGTCGATCGCCACGTTGCGTACCCCTTTGCCGGTTGCGTACGGGCGGCCCGTGTTGGGATCAGCGACAGCCGCGAGCGCGGCGTCGACGAGGGCCCGGTCAATGCTCATCGAAACTCCGTGAAAAACGTTGTTTTCGCGCTCAAACGTCAAAAAACATCAAATAACGCGGCGAAAATCAGGAAAAGTGAAAGAATCTGTTGCATGCCATTGCGCGAACGCGCGAGCCGGCGCAATCTTCGCGTGCGGCACGCTATGGGGCCAAATCGGCCTCGTACCGCCTATATTGTAGAGGCTGACGCGTCGCGCTGCCCGAACAGCCACGCTGCCGGGCAGGGCATGCGGTCGCCGCAGCGGCCACCGCGCGTGCGGGCCCGTTCCCCCTTTTTCCGGACGGACCTGCCTGGGGAGCCGTACCAGTTGTCGTTGTCGACTCGTTCAACCAAGAGAGCAAGAGAGGAATCCAGCATGAACATGAAAATCGCGACTCGCCTGTCTGTCTTCGTATTGGCCGGTGCGGTTCTCGCCGGCTGCGCGACGTCGCCGCAAGGCACCAACACGGCCGTCGGCACGGGCGCGGGCGCCGCACTGGGCGCCGGCATCGGCGCGCTGGCAGGCGGCGGCAAGGGCGCGGCGATCGGCGCAGGCGTCGGCGCGCTGGTCGGTGGCGTGACGGGCTATAACTGGCAAGCGATCAAGAACAAGCTCGCGCCGTCGGCGGCCAAGACGGGCACGCAGGTGACCGAGCAGCCGGACGGCTCGCTGAAGCTGAACGTGCCGAGCTCGGTGACGTTCGCGACGAACCAGTACGCGATCACGCCGGCGTTCACGCCGCTGCTGAACGACCTGGCCACGACGCTGAACCAGAACCCGCAAGTCACCGCGTCGGTCGTCGGCTACACCGACAGCACGGGCTCGGCTTCGCTGAACCAGACGCTGTCGCAGAACCGTGCGCAGAGCGTCGTCAACGCGCTGTCGCAGCGCGGCGTCAACGCCGGCCGCCTGTCGGCACAGGGCATGGGTGCATCGAACCCGATCGCCGACAACGCGACCGAAGCCGGCCGCGCACAGAACCGCCGCGTCGAGATCTACCTGCGCGCTGCGCAGCAGCAGTAAGCACGCGTCGCGGGGAATGCGCGGGCGCGCCGTCCGCACTGCCCCGCCGGACAAGGCTTCCGGCGGGGCAAGTAACAAATCGAAAAAAATTTCGAACTTCCGTCGCAATCCGTGGTCTCTCTCTACGGTACGCGGCTGGTTTTGCCGGCGCGTCACCATTCTCCTCTTGTCGTTGTTGCTCCGGGGCCGTATCCGCCCCGGTTTTTTTTGCCCGCGCGAATTTTGCCCACGCGAATCACGCTGCACCGCAACAAGCGCCGCCCGGGCACCTGGTCTGAACCGGCCTCCCGCCTCCCCGCCCCGCCTGCAGCGGCCGCCTGCCTGCGCGGCCCGCGCCCCTGCTAGAATCGCAGTTTCCCGAAGCTTTCCCGCAGTCCTTCTACAGACCCTATGTCCGCATCCGACCTCACTTCCGTGCCGGCCGGCGCGCCGCAAGGCCGCCGCCAGATCCTCGTCACGTCCGCGCTGCCGTATGCCAAC
The DNA here is from genome assembly GCF_053427725.1 of Burkholderia sp. PU8-34. NCBI lineage: Bacteria > Pseudomonadati > Pseudomonadota > Betaproteobacteria > Burkholderiales > Burkholderiaceae > Burkholderia > Burkholderia sp. PU8-34. The sequence continues at coordinate 184,425 of NZ_JBSAXC010000006.1, read as the reverse complement.
GGCCAGATCCACATCGGTCACATGGTCGAGTACATCCAGACCGACATCTGGGTGCGGACGCTGCGAATGCACGGCCACGAGGTCTACTACATCGGCGCCGACGACACACACGGCACGCCGGTCATGCTGCGCGCGGAGAAGGAAGGCCTGACGCCGAAGCAGCTGATCGACCGCGTGTGGAACGAGCACAAGCGCGACTTCGACAGCTTCGGCGTGTCGTTCGACAACTTCTACTCGACCGATTCGGACGAGAACCGCGTGCTGAGCGAACAGGTCTACCTGGCGCTGAAGGACAACGGCCTGATCGCCGAGCGCGAGATCGAGCAGGCGTACGACCCCGTCAAGGAAATGTTCCTGCCGGACCGCTTCATCAAGGGCGAGTGCCCGAAGTGCCACGCCAAGGACCAGTACGGCGACAGCTGCGAAGTGTGCGGCTCGACCTACCTGCCGACCGAGCTGCTGAACCCGTATTCGGTCGTGTCCGGCGCGACGCCGGTGCGCAAGACGTCGAAGCACTACTTCTTCCGCCTGTCCGACCCGCGCTGCGAAACCTTCCTGCGCGACTGGGTGAGCGGTCTTGCGCAGCCGGAAGCGACCAACAAGATGCGCGAATGGCTCGGCGACGCCGGCGAAGCGAAGCTCGCCGACTGGGACATCTCGCGCGACGCGCCGTACTTCGGCTTCGAGATCCCGGGCGCGCCCGGCAAGTATTTCTACGTGTGGCTCGACGCGCCGGTCGGCTACTACGCGAGCTTCAAGAACCTGTGCGACCAGCGCGGCATCGATTTCGACGCGTGGATCCGCCGGGGCTCGACCGCCGAGCAGTATCACTTCATCGGCAAGGACATCCTGTACTTCCACACGCTGTTCTGGCCCGCGATGCTCGAGTTTTCGGGCCACCGCACGCCGACCAACGTGTTCGCGCACGGCTTCCTGACGGTCGACGGCGCGAAGATGTCGAAGTCGCGCGGCACGTTCATCACCGCGCAGAGCTACATCGACACGGGCCTGAACCCCGAGTGGCTGCGCTACTACTTCGCGGCGAAGCTGAACGCGACGATGGAAGACATCGACCTGAACCTCGAGGACTTCCAGGCGCGCGTGAATAGCGATCTCGTCGGCAAGTACGTGAACATCGCGAGCCGCGCGGCGGGCTTCCTGATCAAGCGCTTCGACGGCCGCGTGCAGGACAGCGCGATGAACCATCCGCTCGTCACGAAGCTGCGCGACGCGATTCCCGGGATCGCCGCGCACTACGAGGCGCGCGAATACGGCCGCGCGCTGCGCCACACGATGGAGCTCGCGGACGAAGTGAACGCGTACGTCGACGGCGCGAAGCCGTGGGAACTCGCGAAGGATCCGGCCAACGCGGTCGCGCTGCACGAAACCTGCAGCGTGAGCCTCGAGGCGTTCCGCCTGCTGTCGCTCGCGCTGAAGCCGGTGATGCCGCGCGTGGCCGATGCGGTCGAGGCGTTCTTCGGCATCGCGCCGCTCGTGTGGGCCGACGCCGCCAAGCCGCTGTCGTCGGAACAGCCGATCAAGGCTTACCAGCACCTGATGACCCGCGTCGACGTGAAGCAGATCGACGCGCTGCTCGCAGCGAACCGCGATTCGCTGCAGGGCGGAGCCGGCGCAGCGGCGGACGCGGCCGGCAGCGCGAAGGCTGCGAAAGCCGCGAAGGCCGACGCGAAAGCGAGCGCGAAGCCCATTGGCGGCGCGAACGGCGCGGATGATGACGCCGCGCCCATCTCGATCGACGATTTCGCGAAGATCGACCTGCGCATCGCGAAGATCGTCGCGTGCCAGGCTGTCGAAGGGTCGGACAAGCTGCTGCAGCTCACGCTCGACGTCGGCGAGGAGAAGACCCGCAACGTGTTCTCCGGGATCAAGTCCGCGTACCAGCCGGAGCAGCTCGTCGGCAAGCTGACGGTGATGGTCGCGAACCTCGCGCCGCGCAAGATGAAGTTCGGCCTGTCCGAAGGGATGGTGCTCGCGGCGTCGGCGACCGACGAGAAGGCCGAGCCGGGTCTCTACATCCTCGAGCCGCACAGCGGCGCGAAGCCCGGTATGCGCGTGAAGTAACGCATATCGGGGCGGCGCGTCGCCGCCGGCCCCGCTGCAACAGGAAACCCCGCCCGGTCAGCCGACCGCGCGGGGTTTTTTTATCGTCCGGTCCGCGCAACGGATGCCGGATGCCGGATGCCGGGTGTCGGGTGTCGGGTGCCATCGTCGTCATCGGGTCACCGCCCGCCGAACCACCGGTCGAAGCGCCGCGTGTAGTTCAGGTCGACGCCCTGGAACGTGCCGCCATACGCGGACACCGACCAGAAGCGCGTCAGGTTGATCGTGCCCTTGAACGCATTGCTCGCGGACTGCAGCCCCTGCTCGTAGCCGAGCACGAAGCGCTCGTTGATCGCCTTCGCCATCTGCACGACCTGCGGGTCGGTCAGGCCGACGTCGCTGCGCCCGATCGAGAACTCGTCGAGGCCGAAGGACTGCGCGACACGCTTGCCGGTCGCGCTGCCGAGCAGCGCGAGCGCGGCCGTCATCGTGTTCTGCTGGCCGACGTTGTTGCCCTGGTCGGTTCCGTGCCCGAACAGCAGCCACGACAGCTTCTCGTTGTCGGTGACGTTCGGCTCCGACACGAGCTTCACCGTCGGATACTGGATCGTGCCCGTCACCTGCACGCCGGCCTCGACCTCCTGGTTGCGCCGCATCGCGAGGATGTTGACGCCCGGGTTCGACACCGGGCCGTTGAATGTGAAGAACCCGTTCTCGATCGCGAGCTTGCGGCCGAACGACGTGTACGTCGAGCCTTCGGACACGCGCACGTTGCCGACCGCGCGCAGCGGCACGCCGGGCGCGCTCGTCACGGTGATCGTGCCGCGCAGCCCGAGGTCCGCGCCGTGGCCCTTGAAGCGGAAGTTGTTGCCGAGGTTGATGTCGACGTTCGCGCGCGGTGCAAGCGACGGCGCCGGCTTGTCCGTGGCCGGCTGCGGCTTTGCGATCGCGGTGCCGGTCGGCGTCTCGCCGCGCACCGTGCCGTCCGGCCGCACGATCACGACGTCGTCGGACAGGTGCGGCGCCGCCTGTTCCGGCAGATCGAACAGCGCGCGGTCGACCGTGAACTTGCCGTCGATCACGAGCCCGCCGTGCGGCCCCTCGTTCGCGACCGTCGCCTTGCCCGACAGCGACAGCTTGCGGTCCGGCGCCGCGAACAGCTCGAGCTTGTCCGCGACGATGCTCGCGGTCAGGTCAGGCGCCTCGTTGTCGAGACGCACGCGGCCGATCGCGCGCAGCGTGCCGTCGCCGCCGTGGAACTCGACCTGCTGGAATTCGACGAGGTTCTCCGACAGCCTGATGCGCACGATGCCGTCCTTCAGCTGCACGCCCTGGTCGACGAGCGTCGCGGACAGCTCGTCGCCCGTCAGCATCCCCGACAGGCTCGGCTTCGCCGGCGTGCCGGCCACCGTCAGCTTCAGCGCCGCGCGCCCGCCGAGCAGGTAGCTCGGCCCGAACAGGTTGCCGGTGGCCTTCAGCGACGGGATGTCGGCGTCGATGCGGCCCGACAGCGCGCCGTCGTCGGCGACCGCGAGCACGCCGTCGCGCGGCGCGAACGGCACCGCGACGTTCGCGTCGAACGTGCCGATCCGGTTCGCCTTGCCCTGCGCCGTCACGTTCAGCCGGTTGCCCGCGCCGAACGCGGCGCGCGCCTGCAGGTCGGTCAGCCCGAGCGACGCAATGCCGCGGCCGGTCTCGATCGTCACGTCGCCGCTTCTCCGCTTCACCTGCAGATAGCCGGTCGCGGTCGCGCCGACCGAGAAATCCCAGTCTGCGTCGAGCACGACGTCGGTCCGCACCGGCGGGCGGGCCCCCGTCAGCTCCTGGCGGATCTCGAGGAAACGCGCGACCGACGCGCCGCTCACCGCGCCCGCCGAGCGCAGCTGGCCGTGGTCGAACGCGAACGATTTCAGGTTGATCGCCGCGCTTTCGAGCCTCAGGCGCGCCGCACCGAGCGTCACGCGGCCGGCGCCCGCCGATACGGCAAGCGGCGTCTCCAGCGCGACGGACGGCGTGCCGCGGTTCGCGAGGCGCGTGACGGTGCCGTCCCAGCGCATCCCGTCGCGGCTTTCGACGACGCCGCCGTTCGCCGCGAACGTCAGGTCGATCACGCGGCCGCCGGCCACCCCGATCGCCGACGCGTCGAGCGTGTGCTTCGCGCGTGTGCCGTCGAGGTTCGCGCGCAGCGTCTTCAGTTGCAGCGAGCCGAGCGCGACGTTGCTCGCGTCGACCGTGAACACCAGCGCGCCGTGCGCACCGTCGCGGATGTCGGCGCGGCCCTGCGCGGCGCCGATCCGGTTCGAACCGACGACGACGCGTTCGGCCTTGTAGGTCGCGGTCACGTTCGGGTGCGCGAAGCTGCCCGTCAGGTCGCCCTGCGCCTCGACGAGCCCCGCGACGCCGAAGCCGAGACGGTCGAGCTGCGGCGCATCGATCGCGAAGCGCAGCCGGTCACCGGGCGCGCCGAAGCTGCCGTGCAAGTCGACGCGGTTGCCCGCGATCGACAGGCTCGCGTTGCTCGGCAGGATGCGTGAGCCGGCGAGCTGCACGACGCCCGCCCCGGTCAGCGGCAGGCCGTCGTATACGCTGTCGCCGAGCTTGAAGGTCGCCTTAGTCGACACCTGCGGCGCGAACGCGCCGGACGCTGTCAGCGTGCCGTTCACGCGCGTCTCGCCGCGCTTGGCAGGCGTGGCCTTGCTGGCGTTTGCGGCCTCGGCGGCAGCCTTGGCACCCGCCTTGCGGGCGCCGCCCTGCGGCGCGCCCATCGCCGCGAGCAGCAGCGGATCGAAGTCGACGAGCGTCGCCTTCGCGTCATAGCTCGCGTGCGCGTCGTGGCGGAACACGCCCGTCAGGTCGACGCGCCCCTTGGCCGCAGTCACGCGGGCGTTGGTCAGCACCGTCTGCTGCGGCGTCAGCGCGACCTTCGCGCGGGCGCCGAGCGCGAGCTTCGGGTCGTTCAGGTCGAAGTCGACGATCTGCGCCCCTTCGGCGAGCGTCACGCCGACCGGCCCGCCGAGCCGCATCGGGCGCAGCTCGGCAACGAACGCGTTCAGGTCGAGATTGGCGACCTTCAGGTCGAAACGGCCCTTGCCGCCTGCCAGCGCACCGCTGCCCGTCACGCTGCCGTCGCGGATCAGCTTCAGCGCGAGGCCGTCGATCCGCTGCGCGTGCGCGTCGAGCCGCACGATCGCCTTCGCATCGACGACCGGCAGCAGGTGATCGCCGAGCGTGCCCGGCTTCGCGTTGACGATCGTCACGGGGCCCGTCACCGCGAACGCGTGCGGATGCGCGGGATCGGCCGGCGCGGGCGCGAGCGCCGCACGCACCGCGAGATCCGCGGCCGGCGCGCCCGGCGACAGCGCCTGCGGGTTCACGTGATCGAACGCGAGCGACGCGCGCGTGAGCGGCACCGCGCCGAACGGCGCCGCCTCGACGTGCGCGCGCCCGTTCAGCTTCAGGCCGCTCGCGTCGACGTCGGCGACGAGCGCTTCGAGCGAGCCCGACACGCGCGCACGCGCGTCGACCGGCTCGTCGGACACCTTGCCCGCGTAGGTCGCGTCGCCCGTCAGCGCGAACGGCCGCACGCCGTCGAGCTTCACGCGCGCAGCCAGCGCGCCGAACGGCGTGTCGAGCCGATCGAGCGCGAGTTCGTGCAGGCGGCCGTCGCTGCGGCCGCTCAGCACCAGATGGTCGAGCGCGGTCGTCGACGCGCCTTCGTGGATCGCCAGATGGTCGAAGCGCAGGTCGTCGATGCGCAGCTGCAGCGGCAGACGCAGGTCCTGCGGCATCAAGGTCGGCGTCGGCGGGCTCGGCGCCACCCGCACGTCGATCGTGCCCGCGCGCAGATACGCGACCGTCACGCGCAGCGGCGCGCGGGTCAGCGACCAGCGGCCGTCGAGGCGGTCGATCCGCACTTCGGTGCCCTTGCCGTCCGGGCTCGTCCACGCGAACGACGTCACGCGCACGCCGGTGGCGAGCGCACCGCCGTCGAGCGTGCCGGCGAGCCGGCCGCCCAGCACGCGCACCGCCGCCTGCCACGCGAGCCGCGTGCCGCGCTCGGTCGTGGCCGCGGCGAGCACGAGCGCCGCCGCCAGCACGACGACCAGCACGACACCGGCGAGCGTCCACGCGAGCGCGCGCACGAGCCGCGGCCGGCGCGGCGCGCGGGGCGCATCTGCGCGCCGGTCGTCGGGCGAATCCGGATCGTGAGGCGGCAGATCGTTGGGCGGTGGGTCGTTGGCGTCCTTCGTCATGCGGGGAGAGTTCGTTCAGAGTGTCAGAATGCGACGCCGAGCGTCAGGTAAGGTCGCACGCTGCGGTTGCGCAGCCCGTACGCGACGTCGAAATTCACCGGCCCGACCGGGCTGCGCCAGCGCGCGCCGATGCCGACGCCCGGATAGAACACCTTCTCGCCCCACGCGTCAGTCGCGGTGCCGATGTCGAAGAACGTCGCGGCGCCCCAGTCGCGGTTGAACCAGTGCTGGTACTCGGCGGTGCCCGTCATCAGGTACTTGGTCGGCAGCACCGAGCCGTCGACGCTGTTGCCGATGCTCTGGTAGCCATAGCCGCGCACCGAGTTCGAGCCGCCCGCGCGGAACAGCAGCGACGCCGGCACGCCCGACGAGCTGCCGCTCGTGAACACGCCGCCCAGTTCCGCACGGAACACGAACAGGTCGCGCTTGCCGATCGGCAAATACTGCTGGCCGCGCGCGTAGCCGCGGATGAAGGTCTGGTCGGTCAGCACGCCCTTCACCGCGAAGCCGGCTTCCGCATGGATCAGGTTGCCCGAGCGCGGGAACAGCGGATCGTCGACGTTGCGGCGCGTCCACGCCCACTGCGGCACGAGCGCGCGGCTCGTGGTCGGCCCCGCGCCGTTCTGGTCGAGCCGGTCCTGGTAGAACATCAGCGAATACGCGTAGTCGATGAACTGCCCGGTGCGCGTGCGCTGCACGCCGATCCGCGTGCTGTAGATGCGCGTGTCCGACACGTTGGTGTTCGTGTACGACGCGAGCACGCTGTTGGTCCACGCGCGCGGCCCCGGCGGCATCGACAGCTGGACCTGGCCGTACTGCTGGATCTGGTCGACCCGGCCCGACACGGTGAGCGGCCAGGCCGCGCCGAAGGTATCGAGGTACGTGTACGAGCCCTGGATATGCGGGCCCGTGTCGGTCGCGTAGCCGATCCCGCCGCGCACGCTGTTGTACGGATACTCGCTGACCTTCACGTGCACGGGCGTCCTGTCGGGCTTCGCCGTGTCGTCGCCGACGTCGATCGCGACGCTCGCGTAGTACGGCGTGTTCTGCAGCTGCCGCTGCAGCTCGGCAATCCGCTGCACGTCGTAGATCTCGCCTTCCGACAGCGGATTGACGTTCGTGGCGATCTTCTCCGGGTAGCGGCGCACGCCTTCGACGTCGACCTTGCCGATCGTGAAGGTCGGGCCACTGTCGAACGTGACCGTGAGCGCCGCGTGTTGCGTACGCGGATCGATGCGCGCCTCGGATGCGGTGATCTTCGCGCCGAGATAGCGGTGCGACTGCAGCTGCCTCAGCGCGGCGCCCTTCGCGCTGTCCCAACCCGCCTGTGTGAACGGATCGCCGTCCTTCAGCGAGAACGCGAAACGGGTCGCGGTTTCCTGCTTCGGGTCTTCCGAACCGACCGGCCCGTTGAAGTTCAGCGCGACCGACGACACGACCGTCTGCGGCCCCGGATCGACCGACACTTTCACGTCGCGCTTGCCGTTGCGCGTACGCACGTCGGTACGCACGACGGGCGAGAAATAGCCTTCGGTCGCGGTCAGGTCGCGCACCTGCTGCGGCGTCGCGGTGACGAGGAAGTCGAACTGGTCGTCGCTCACGTCGTCGCGCTTGCCGAAGCGCGCGATGTCGAGGTGGGACTTGAGGAGCTTGCGGATCGCGCGCGGCGCGTCGATCTCGACGTCGTACCTGGCCTGCGCGGGCATTGCGGCGAGCGCGGCGATGCAGGCGAGGACCACGCGCGCGGCCCGGGCCGCCCCGCTGCCGTCGCCGCGCCGGGCGCCGCCGCAGACTGCCTGCCGCCCGGCCGCGTTTCGTTGCTGGTTCGCGTGACCCGCCAAATATGACCTCGCCCTCAGTGATGTTCGAATTGGTGGAAAACCCTGTATTTGACCACACGGACGCCGCCGAGCCCGCACGCTCACGCGCGCCACTGACGCTTGCACGCAACGGCGCCCGGACCAGTCGCGGACCACGTGCGGCTCCGGCCCGCGCTTTCGACGCGCGTTTGACACCGGCTGTTCCCCGCGATGCGGTAAAATCCCGCCATCCCACATTCCGGCGCCGCGCGCGCCGCCCGAAACGGAAAGCCAAGCCATGCCGTACCAGTCCGACGTCACGCAATTCCTGAACCAGCTCAAGCAGCAGAAGCCGACGCTCGAAGAAGAACAGCGCAAGGGCCGCGCGCTGCTGTGGGACAAGCAGCCGATCGACCTCGACGAGCGTGCCGACCAACAGGAATCGCGCGTGAAGCAGACGTCCTACGTCTACTACCAGAACTTCTGACGTCGTGAGCGCCGCCGACGAGGCCAGCGCCGCCCAGCCGGACGCGGTCAGGCCTGACGCGGCCCGGCCCGACGTGGCCCGGCCGGAAGACGCGGTCGCCGCGCCCGCGGGCGCCGATTCGACGCCCGACACGGTCGACGGCGTCGCGGCATTCGCACGCCTGTACGGCGAGCCGCTCTTCAAGCTGCCGCAGGATCTCTACATCCCGCCCGACGCGCTCGAGATCTTCCTCGAAGCGTTCGAAGGCCCGCTCGACCTGCTGCTGTACCTGATCCGCAAGCAGAACTTCAACGTGCTCGACATCCCGATGGCGCAGGTCACCGCGCAATACCTCGGCTATGTCGACCAGATCCGCACGTCGAACCTCGAGCTCGCGGCCGAATACCTGCTGATGGCCGCGATGCTGATCGAGATCAAGTCGCGGATGCTGCTGCCGGTCAAGAAGGCCGACACGGGCGAGGAAGCGGAGGATCCGCGCGCCGAACTCGTGCGCCGCCTGCTCGAATACGAGCAGATGAAGCTCGCCGCGCAGCGCCTCGACCAGCTGCCGCAGCTCGGCCGCGACTTCCTGCGCGCCGAGGTCTACATCGAGCAAAGCGTCACGCCGCGCTTCCCCGACGTGAATTCGGACGACCTGCGCGCCGCGTGGGCCGACGTGCTGAAGCGCGCGAAGCTCGTCCAGCACCACAAGATCTCCCGCGAGGAGCTGTCGGTGCGCGAGCACATGAGCCTGATCCTGCGCAAGCTGCAGAACGCGCGCTTCATGGAGTTCGCCGATCTGTTCGACACGTCGCGCGGCGTGCCCGTCGTCGTCGTGAACTTCATCGCGATGCTCGAACTCTCGCGCGAATCGCTCGTCGAGATCACCCAGGCCGAACCGTTCGCGCCGATCTACGTCCGCCTCGCGTACCTCCCCGCATAAGCCGTCGGCATCACCGCCGCCCTCCCCGAACAAACGCGCGTTATTGGGGCCCGTTTGTGCCCGCGCGGCGGTATTCCCGACAGAAGTGAACGACCGTGCACTTATCGGTGCGTCCCGCGGACAAATCCTCTACAATCCGCCGACGCCCGACGCGCCGCTTGCGCGCGGGCACGTTTGCCGCTTCGACCCCGACGCCGCGCACCGCGGCGCCAACGCGCGCCAGCGCGAGGAACCCGCTACCCGATCATGAAAGTCATCAGCTCGATCCAGGAACTGCGCGACCAGTTGCGCGGACAGAACCGCACCGCCTTCGTGCCGACGATGGGCAACCTGCACGAAGGGCACCTGTCGTTGATGCGGCTCGCGCGCCAGCACGGCGACCCGGTCGTGGCGAGCATCTTCGTGAACCGGCTGCAGTTCGGCCCGAACGAGGATTTCGACAAGTATCCGCGCACGATGCAGGACGACATCGAGAAGCTGCAGAAGGAGAACGTCTACGTGCTGTTCGCGCCGACCGAGCGCGACATGTATCCGGAGCCGCAGGAATACCGCGTGCAGCCGCCGAACGACCTCGGCGGAATTCTCGAGGGCGAGTTCCGGCCCGGCTTCTTCACCGGCGTATGCACCGTCGTCACGAAGCTGATGTCATGCGTGCAGCCGCGCGTCGCCGTGTTCGGCAAGAAGGATTACCAGCAGCTGATGATCGTGCGCAGCATGTGCCAGCAGCTCGCGCTGCCGGTCGACATCGTCGCGGCCGAGACCGTGCGCGACACCGACGGCCTCGCGCTGTCGTCGCGCAACCGCTATCTCGCGCCGGCCGAGCGCCAGGAAGCGCCGGAGCTCGCGAAGACGCTGCAGCGCGTGCGTGAGTCCGTGCTCGGCGGCGAGCGCGACCTCGCGAAGCTCGAACAGCACGCGCATGCGCACCTCGCCGGCCGCGGCTGGGCGCCCGACTACATCTCGATCCGCCGGCGCGCGAACCTGATCGCGCCGAGTGCCGCCGAACTCGAGGCCGGCGAGCCGCTCGTCGTGCTCGCCGCCGCGAAGCTCGGCGCGACCCGCCTTATCGACAACCTGGAAATCTGACGGCTTTCGTCCGCCAGCGCATTACGACGCATCAAGGAGGCACCATGCAGCGCCATATGCTCAAATCGAAGATCCACCGCGCGGCCGTCACGCACTGCGAGCTGCACTACGAAGGCTCGTGCGCGATCGACGAAGATCTGCTCGAAGCCGCGAACATCGTCGAAAACGAGCGGATCGACATCTGGAACATCAACAACGGCGAGCGCTTCTCGACGTACGCGATCAAGGGCGAGCGCGGCAGCGGGATGATCTCGCTGAACGGCTCGGCCGCGCGCCGCGCGCAGCTCGGCGACCTCGTGATCATCGCGGCGTTCGCCACGGTCGACGAAGCCGAGCTGAAGGCCGGCTGGAAGCCCGACCTGGTCTTCGTCGACGCGGACGAAGGCAACAAGATCAAGGGCAGCCGCGATCACGTGCCGACCCAGAACTGGACGTAATCGGGCACGACGCGCGCGGCCGATGCGCGAAGCGGCGGCCGGCCCGGGCGCGGTTCCGGCTCCGGACGGCCGCTGATCCGGTTCACACCGCCGGATGAACAAAGGGCCGGATTCCGTCTCGTACGGAATCCGGCCCTTGTCATGTGTTCCGGCTCGCGCCGCTGCGGCCCCCGGCACGCCCGGCGCACACCGCGCTCAGCCCGTCACGACGCCTTCGCGACCTTCGCGGGCTTGTCTTGCGCCCACTCGACGATCGGCCGCCATTGCTCGAGATCCTTGTCGACACGGCTTTTCGCGACGTCCCACAGCGTGAGCCCGTGCGCGGCGAGCTGCACGTAGTTCTGCGTGTCGCGCACGTAGCCGAGCACCGGCAGCTTCAGGCCCTCGACGAAGCGATGCAGCTGCTCGGACGAGCGCGTGCGCGCATCGACCCGCATCCCGACGATCCCGACCTCGACGCTGCCCTTGCGCACCGCCTTCTCGTTCGCGAGGCGTTCAAGGAAATGCTGGGTCGCGAGGATGTCGAACATCGACGGCTGCAACGGCACGATCACCTTGTCGGCGAGCTGCAGCGCGATGTTCAGCCGGTTGCCGTGCAGGCCGGCCGGCGTGTCGATCACCGCGTATTCGAGGCCGCGCGGCGGCTTCGACGGCGCATCGGGGTCGAGCCCCCACGCCTCGATCGCCGGCAGCCCGGCCGGGCGCAGGTCGAGCCACGCATGCGCGGACTGCTGCCGGTCGAGATCGGCGAGTGCGACCCAGGCGCCCTGTGCCGCGAAATAACCCGCGAGATTGGTGGACAGCGTGCTCTTCCCCACGCCGCCTTTCGGATTCGCCACCACGATGACCGTCATGAATTCTCCCGAGGAAGCCGCGCGGCGCCCGCAGACAGGCGGGCGCCGCACGATTACGGATGCAGGGAGCGATGATATCGGCAAATGGGGCGTCACCGGAACCTGTCAGTCGGCGCAGGTTCTCCGGACCGCGCTCACGCGCGCTGCGCGGCCGCCCGTTGCGAACCGAATGCAAACGCGCCGCCGCCCAGCAGCGCCTGCACGGCGAGCGTCACGGCCCAGAACGCCGGGTATTCCCAGCCGCCGTGCGGCGACGCGAAGCTCCAGCCGTTCGGCAGATGCGCGGCGGTCGCGCCGAGCATGAACGGCAGCAGCACCAGTGCGGCGATACGGACCTGGAAGCCGGCGAGGAGTGCGACGCCGCCAGCCAGTTCGACAACGGTCGTCACATACGCGAGCCACGCGGGCAGGCCGATCGACGCGAAGAACTGCGCGGTGCCGGGCAGCGTGAAGACGAATACCTTCTGCGCGACGTGCGCGAGATACAGCACCCCGAGCGCGACGCGCAGCAGCGTCGCGGCGAAGTCGTTCAGCCGGTTCGGGTTCATGTCGGGTTCCTTCGTGTGTGGATGAGAATGGAACGCACTCTATTCGAACCCGTTTTGCCGATAAACAGGCGAACACGCTTAGATTATTTCTCGATTGGAATTAATACGACGTGAAAAAGGGGCATGACTGCCATGCCCCTGCGATTCGCCATTCAGATTCTTCAGTAGCCGCCCTTGCCTTGCGAGGATCCGCTGGACTGGCCGCCGTCCGGCGAATACGAATCGCACGCCTGCGCCCAAGTCGACGCCATCAGCAACCCCAACAGCACTGCGCACCACCACCTTCGAGCCTTCATCGTCGCGCTCCTCCGGACGGGTATCCGCCCTCCTTTGTTGTATGCCACGCGGCAAAAAAAGCGAAGACGAACCGCCAGACGGATCGGCCGATGCCAGCCGATATCAGCAGGCGTCAGCGGAATTCCGCGACCAGCGCGGGGAGGTCGAGATGCGCAGCGAACGTGTCCGCGAGCCGTTCCAGCGATGCTTCGCGCAGCGCCGGATAGTCGATCCGCTCGGCCGCATCGAGGCCCGCCCACGCGAGCAGCGCCGCGCACGCATCCGGCGCGTCGAACAGGCCGTGCACGTAGGTCGCGAGGATCTGACCGTCGGCCGACAGCGCGCCGTCGGTGCGCGTGTCTTGCGGGCCTTGAGGGCCACCGGAATCGTCGTCCGCCAGCGCGAGCGCCGGCGCCGCGAGCGCGGGCCCGCGCGTCTCGCCCATGTGGATCTCGTAGCCGCGCACCGCCGCGCCGCCCGGCAGCACAAGCTGCCCCGTCACGTTCTTCAGCGTCTTGTCCGGCAGCAGCGTCGTGTCGTAATCGAGCAGCCCGAGCCCCGGCACGCTGCCCGGCGCGCCTTCGAGGCCGTGCGGATCGTCGAGCGTGCGGCCGAGCATCTGCATCCCGCCGCAGATGCCGATCAGCTTGCCGCCGTAGCGCAGATGGCGGCGGATCACCGCATCCCAGCCGGCGTCGCGCAGCCATGCGAGGTCGCGCTGCACGCTCTTCGAGCCGGGCAGGATCAGCAAGTCGGCGGCCGGCACGGGCCCGCTCTTCCAGTACGTGAAGTCGACCTGCGGATGCGCGCGCAGCGGATCGAAATCGGTGTGGTTGCTGATGCGCGGCAGCGCCGGCACGACGACCCGCAGCACGCCCGCACCGTCGCGCGCGGCGCCGCTGCGTGCCTGCGCGGGCAGCATGTCCTCCGCGTCGAGCGTGAGGCCGTGCAGGTACGGCAGCACACCGAACACCGGCTTGCCGGTCTGCGCGCGCAGCCAGTCGAGGCCCGGTTCGAGCAGCTTGAAATCGCCGCGAAACCGGTTGATCACGAAGCCGCGCACGCGCGCGCGCTCGCTGTCCGACAGGCACGCGAGCGTGCCGACCAGGTGCGCGAACACGCCGCCGCGGTCGATGTCGGCGACGAGCACGACCGGGCAGTCCACACGCTCGGCAAAGCCCATGTTCGCGATGTCGCCTTCGCGCAGGTTGATTTCGGCGGGACTGCCCGCGCCCTCGACGATCACGGTGTCGTAACCGGCGCGCAGCCGCGCGTACGATTCGAGCACCGCGTCGAACGCGACCGGCTTGTAGTCGTGGTATGCCCGCGCGTTCAGGTTCGCGCGCGCCTTGCCGTGGATGATCACCTGCGCGCCGCGGTCGCTCGTCGGCTTCAGCAGCACGGGATTGAAGTCGGTATGCGGCGCGACGCCCGCGGCCAGCGCCTGCAGCGCCTGCGCGCGGCCGATCTCGCCGCCGTCGGCCGTCACCGCGCTGTTCAGCGCCATGTTCTGCGGCTTGAACGGCGCGACGCGCGCGCCGGCGCGGCGCGCGAGCCGGCACAGGCCCGCGACGAGCGTGCTCTTGCCCGCGTCGGACGTCGTGCCCTGGATCATCAGCGAGCCGCGCGGCCGCATCTCGGTTGCATTCATCGGGTCAAAGGCGTGGCGAAACGAAGGCCGCATTATCGCCTGCGCCGTTACAATCACGCGATGATTCCGCACGATCTCACCTTCGTCCTCGGCGGCGCGCGCTCGGGCAAGAGCGCGTACGCCGAGCGGCTCGCGGCCGACAGCGGCCGCGCCGTCACCTATATCGCGACCGCGTATGCGGGCGATGCCGAATTCGCGCAACGGATCGCGCATCATCGCGCGCGCCGGCCGGCGAGCTGGGGATTCGCCGACGCCCCCGTCGCGCTCGCCGAAACCGTCGCGCGGCTCGACGATCCCGATGCGTGCCTGCTCGTCGACTGCCTGACGCTGTGGCTCACGAACCTGCTGTGTCCGGCCGAAGGCGAACCGCTCGACGACGCGCAGTACGCGGCGCGCGTCGCGGCGCTCGACGCGGCGCTGCGCAACGCGCGCGCGAAGGTGATCGTCGTCAGCAACGAGATCGGGCTCGGCGTCGTGCCGCTCGGCTCGATCACGCGCCGCTACGTCGACGAGCTCGGCCGCCTCAACCAGCGCGTGGCCGCGCTCGCCACGCGCGTCACGCTGCTCGTCGCCGGGCTGCCGGTCGCAATCAAGACGGAGCCCGCGTCATGCTGATGCTGTCGTTGCCCGCGCTCGCGCTGCTCGCGATCGTCGCCGTGATCGTCGATCGCGTGCTCGGCGAGCCGTCGGCCGCGCATCCGCTCGTCGCATTCGGGCGGCTTGCCGCGCGGATCGAAGCCGCGCTGAACACCGGCCGGCGCGGCCGCCTCGCGGGCATCGCCGCATGGCTTGCGGCCGTCGCGCCGCCGGTCGTGCTCGCCGCGTCGCTGACCGCCGCGCTGCCGGGCCCGCTCGCGGCCGCGCTGCACGTCGCGCTGCTGTGGTTCGCGCTCGGCGCGAAGAGTCTCGCCGACCATCTCGCGCCGATCGCCGCCGCGCTGCTGCGGCACGACCTGCCCGGCGCGCGCACGCTGACCGCGCGGATCGTGTCGCGCGACACGAGCGACGCGGACGAGGGCGCGCTGTCGCGCGCGGCCGTCGAATCGGCGCTCGAGAACGGCAACGACGCGATCTTCGGCGCCCTCTTCTGGTTCGTCGTCGCGGGCGGCCCCGGCGCACTGATGTTCCGGCTCGCGAACACGCTCGACGCGATGTGGGGCTACCGCACGCCGCGCTTCCTGACGTTCGGCTGGGCCGCCGCACGGATCGACGACGCGCTGAACTGGCTTCCCGCGCGCCTCACGGCCGCGAGCTATGCGCTGCTCGGCGACACCGCGAACGCATGGCGCTGCTGGCGCACGCAGGCGCGCCACTGGGACAGCCCGAACGCGGGCCCGGTGATGGCCGCGGGCGCGGGCAGCCTGAACGTGCAGCTCGGCGGCCCGGCCGTGTATCACGGTGAAATCGAAAACCGTCCGCAACTCGGCAGCGGCGCGCCCGCGAGCGCCGCGCACATCGTCGCCGCGCTGTCGCTCGTCATGCGCACCCTCGCGCTGTGGCTCGCGCTGCTCGTCGCGAGCGCCGCACTCGTCATGGGCACCCAGCATGTCTGACACCCGCATCACGCACGGCGGCAACCTGCACGAAGCCGCACGCCGCCACGGCATCCCGTACGACGCGTGGCTCGACCTGTCGACCGGCATCAATCCGGCCGGCTACCCGGTGCCGCCCGTCCCCGCCGACGCGTGGCGCCGGCTGCCCGACGACGGCGACGGGCTCGCCGCGGGCGCAGCCCGCTACTACGGCGCCCCGCACGCCGCGCACGTGCTGCCGGTCGCCGGCAGCCAGGCCGCGATCCGCGCGCTGCCCGCGCTGCTGCCGCACGGCGCGGCAGGCGTCGCCGCGCTCGCGTACGGCGAATACGGGCCCGCGTTCGCGCGCCACGGCCACCGCATCGAACCGCTCGACATCGGCACGGACACGCTGCCGGTGACGCTGCGTCACGTCATCGTCGGGAATCCGAACAACCCGACCGCCGAGCGCGTCGCCGCCGAGCGCCTGCTCGGCTGGCATGCGCAGCTGTCGGCGCGCGGCGGCACGCTGATCGTCGACGAGGCATTCGCCGACACGGGCACGGCCGGCTCGCTTGCCGCCTGCGTCGATCGTCCGGGTCTCGTCGTGCTGCGCTCGGTCGGCAAGTTCTTCGGGCTGGCGGGCATCCGTGCCGGTTTCGTGCTCGCGCATCCCGAACTGATCGCCGCGCTGCGCGACACGCTCGGCGCGTGGACCGTCAGCGGCCCCGCCCGTCACGCGGTCACGGCCGCATTCGCCGACCGCGCGTGGCAGACGGCGGCCCGCGAGCGGCTCGCCGCCGACGGCGAACGGCTCGCCGCGCTGCTGCGCGGACACGGCTACGTCGTGCACGCAACGCCGCTGTTCAGCTGGACCGCCGATCCGCGCGCCGGGGCGTTGCATGCGGCGCTTGCACGGCACGGCATCTGGACGCGGCACTTCGCGCAACCGTCGAGCATGCGCGTGGGCTTGCCGGGCAACGAAGCGGAATGGCAGCGCCTCGCAGACGCGCTCGCACGATGCGCTCCCGGACTGGATGGAACAGCGCTTTGACGATGCGTCCGCTCGCGCGCCTGCTGCCGGTAACCGCCCTGTTCGCGCTGCTCGCGCTCGGCAGCGCGCCGCCTGCGCGCGCGGACGTCAGCGCACGCGACGATGCAGGCAACGCGGTTACGCTGCCCGCGCCCGCGCAACGCGTCGTCAGCCTCGCGCCGCACGCAACCGAGCTGATCTACGCGGCCGGCGGCGGCGCGAAGCTCGTCGGCACCGTCACGTACAGCGACTATCCGGGCGCCGCGAAAGCCGTGCCGCGCGTCGGCGACAACAAGGCGCTCGATCTCGAACGGATCGCCGCGCTGAAGCCCGACCTGATCGTCATCTGGCGACACGGCAATGCGGAGCGGCAGACCGACGCGCTGCGCGCGCTGCACATTCCGCTGTTCTTCAGCGAGCCGCAGCATCTCGACGACATCGCGTCATCGCTGCGCCAGCTCGGTGCGTTGCTTGGCACGCAGCCCGTGGCCGACACGGCCGCTGCGGCGTTCACGCGCGACGTCGACGCGCTGCGTGCACGCTATGCGGCGCGCGCGCCCGTCACGGTGTTCTTCCAGGTGTGGGACCGGCCGCTGATGACGCTCAACGGCACGCATCTGATCAGCGACGTGATCGCGCTGTGCGGCGGCCGCAACGTGTTCGCGTCGCAGAAGCCGCTCGTGCCGACGGTCACGGACGAAGCCGTGCTCGCGGCCAATCCGGAAGCGATCGTGACGACAAGCGCCGGCGCAACGGCGTCGCGCGAGCCGCTACCGAGCCTCGCGCGCTGGCGCGCGTGGCCGGCGCTGACGGCCGTCGCGCGCGACAACCTGTTCGCGATCGACGGCGACTTGCTGACGCGCGCGTCGCCGCGCATCGCGCAAGGCGCAGCGGCACTCTGCGAGGATCTCGACCTTGCACGCAAGCGGCGGCCTGCGCGCTGACGCAAGCGCGCGCGCAGGGCCGGTTCACGTCAACGCCTGTTCACGTCAATAGCGGGCCCTGATCGTCCCAGTGCACCATCTCCCACGCACCGGATGCATCGCACCTGCGCAGCCACACAATGCCGCCATACGGCACCGGCCGCGACAACAGCGAGTCGAGCGGCATCCGTAACACCTGCGACGCAAACACACGGATCACGCCTGCATGCGTGATCACCCATTGCGGCGCGCCGTTCTGCGCGACCGTGTCGACCATCTGCGCAACCCGCGCAGCGAAACGTGCGACGCTCTCGCCGCCGTGCTCGCATGCATGCATCAGGTCCGCCGCCCACGCATCGAGCGCCGCGCGGTCGATGTCGTCCCAGCGCTGCATCTCCCATGCGCCGAAATCCATCTCCTGCCAGCGCGCGTCGCGCTGCAGCGGCACGCCGAGCGCATGCGCGAGGCATTCCGCAACCGACGCGCAACGTGTCAGCGGGCTGCACCCGATACGTTCCGGCAGCGGCGCACGCAACGCCGCGACACGCGCATGCACGGCCTGCGCGCCGGCCTCCGCCGGCGCCGCGAGCGGCACGTCGCTGCGCCCGTAGCACACGCCCGCATCGACATCGACCGCCGGATGCCGGATCAGGACGACGTCCATCCGAGCACCACGAGATAGATCGTCAGTTCACCCAACTGCTGCGCGAAGCCGAGGCAGTCGCCCGTGTAGCCGCCGATGCGCCGCACCAGATAGCGCGCGAGCCATGCGCGCAGCAGCACGAGCGCCGCGAACGCGGCCACGCCAGCTCGCCAGTCCGGCCAGAACAGCCAGGGCAGGCCGAACGCCGCCGCGACGAGCGCCGCACGCGGCCCCATCCGCTGCGCGACCGGCTTCGCCTTGCCTTCGGCGCGCACGTAATCGAGCGACATCAGCAGGCTCACCGCCATCGCGCGGCTCGCGGCGTGCGCGGCAACCATCGTCCACGCAGCGCGCAGCGGCGGCAGCGCGGCAAGCGCCTGCCATTTCAGGCCGAGCGCGATCACGAGCGCGACCGCGCCGAACGTGCCGATCCGCGAGTCGTGCATGATCCGCAGCACGTCGTCGCGCGTGTAGCCGCCGCCGAACGCATCGCAACTGTCGGCGAGCCCGTCCTCGTGGAACGCGCCGGTTGCGAGCAGCGTCGCGGCGATCGACAGGCCCGCCGCGATCGACGCCGGCAGCATGCGCAGCGCCGCGAGGTAGACGAGCGCGCCCCACGCGCCGACGCACGCGCCGACGAGCGGAAAGTAGCGCGCGGCCTGGTCGAGATCGCCGGAGGCGTAACCGATCGCGCGCGGCACGGGCACGCGCGTGAAATAGCCGAGCGCGACGAAGAAGTAGCGCAGCTCGGCGCGCAGGCCGCGCGCGCGCTCAGGCGTCACGATTGTCGACGCCGGCGGAATCGAAGCTCGCCATCTCGGTCATGAACGCGGCCGCTGCGCGCACGAGCGGCAGCGCGAGCGCCGCGCCCGTGCCTTCGCCGAGCCGCAGGTCGAGCGCGAGCAGCGGCTTCGCGCCGAAATGCTCGAGCATGCGGCGATGCCCCGCTTCGTTCGACGTGTGCGAGAACACGCAGTAATCGCGCACGGCCGGCGCGAGCCGCTCCGCGACGAGCAACGCCGAGGTGGCGATGAAGCCGTCGACGAGGATCGTCATGCGCTCGCTCGCCGCCGCCAGAAACGCGCCCGTCATCATCGCGATCTCGAAGCCGCCGAACGTCGCGAGTACATCGAGCGGCTCGATCGCGTGCGAATGCCGCGCGAGCGCACGCCCGAGCACCGCGCGCTTGTGCGCGAGCCCCTGATCGTCAAGCCCCGTGCCGCGTCCGACGCATGCGTCGATCGGCACGTCGAGCAGGCGGCTCATCAGGCAGGCGGCCGACGACGTGTTCGCGATTCCCATCTCGCCGAAGCCGATCACGTTGGTGCCGAGCGCCGCGTGATGGCGCACGCGGGCGGCGCCCGCGGCAAGCGCGCTGAGCGCCTCGTCGCGCGTCATCGCCGGCTCCAGCGCAAAGTTGCGCGTGCCGCGCGCGACCGGCAGCGAGATCAGCCGGTCGGATGCGGGCAGCGGCGACGCAACGCCTGCATCGACGATCTCGAGCGTGCTCTGCGAGACGCCGGAAAACGCGTTGATCGCCGCGCCGCCGGCCAGGAAGTTCGCGACCATCTGCGCGGTCACGGCCTGCGGATACGGGCTCACGCCTTCGGCCGCAATCCCGTGGTCGCCCGCGAACACGATCGTCGCCGGACGCTGCACGAGCGGCCGCTCGGTTTGCTGGATCAGGCCGAGCTGCAGCGCGAGCGGCTCGAGCTGGCCGAGGCTGCCCGGCGGCTTGGTCTTGTGGTCAATCACATGCTGCAGGCGCGCGCGCAAGGATGCGTCGAGCGGCGCGATGTCGGGCAGGAAGTCGGTCTGGGTCATCGTTGGTTCGCCTGGTTAGCGCGGCAGCCGCCGCACGTCGAAAGAAAGTAAGTCATCGCCGCTCCGGCCACGCGGGCAGCAATGCGTCGCGGCCATCCTGACGGATCAGCACGAGCGGATAGCCGAACGCATCGCTCGCGCGCTCGGCCGTCAGCACGTCGTGCACGGGGCCCGCCCACGCGCGCCCGCGGCCGTCGAGCAGCAATGCATGCGTCGCGAAGCGGCGCGCGAGATTCAGGTCGTGGCACGAAAACAGCACGGTGCGCTGGCCGGCGTCGAGCCACGCGGCCAGCGCGGTCAGGCAATCGATCTGGTGATGCAGGTCGAGATGCGCGAGCGGCTCGTCAAGCAGCAGCAGCGGCGCATCCTGGCACAGCGTCGCGGCCAGCGCGACGCGCTGCCGCTCACCGCCGGACAGCGACAGCACGTCGCGATCGGCAAACGGCGTGAGGCCGAAGGTCGCGAGCGCGTCGCGCGCGGCCGCACGGTCGCCGTCGCGCTCCCAGCCCCAGCCGCCGAGATACGGGAAGCGGTTGAGCAGCACCGTGTCGAACACGGTCGCGCTGAACGCATCGTGCAGGTGTTGCGGCATCAGCGCGCGCCGTTGTGCGAGCTGGGCGGGCGGCCACGCGGCGAGCGGGCGGCCGTCGGCTTCGACGTGGCCGCCGGACGGCGCATGCAGGCCCGCGAGCGTCGCGAGCAATGTCGTCTTGCCCGCGCCGTTCGGCCCCGCGACGCACCAGATCTCGCCGGGCCCGAACTCCTGCGTGAAGCCGCTCAGCAACGTGCGCGCGCCGACCCGCAGCGTCAGGTGGACAGCCGCGTACGAGACGCCGGTGGCCGGCAAGGATACGGCTGCATTCATCGCGTCGGTCTCCTCAGCAACATCCACAGGAACACCGGCACACCGATCAGCGCGGTCATCACGCCGACCGGCAACTGCGCGGGCGCGATCACGGTCCGCGCGAGCAGGTCGGCCGCCATCACGCCGCCGCCGCCCGCGAGCAGCGCGGCAGGCAGCAGCATGCGCTGGTCGTTGCCGAACGCGAGACGCAGCGCATGCGGGACGACGAGCCCGACGAAGCCGATCGTGCCCGCGGTCGTCACCGCAGCAGCCGCGGCCAGCGACGCGACGAGGTAGATGCGCACGCGCAGCCGCGCGACCGGCACGCCGAGCGCGAGTGCGGTCGCGTCGCCGCGCAGCAGCACGTTCAGCTGCGGCGCGGCCGGCAGCGCGACGCACGCGGCGAGCGCAAGCGCGGCCCACGCGAACCATGGCGCCGCGGCGCCGTTCAGGTCGCCGGTCAGCCAGAAGATGATGCCGCGCAGCCTGGCATCGGGCGCGAGCGACAGCAGCAGCGTGACGAGCGCGCCCCACCCGGCCGCGATCACGACGCCGGTGAGCAGCAGCCGCGGCGACGCGTCACGCAACTCGCCGCGCCACAGCTCGCGGCGCGCGAGGCCGAGCACGAGCCCCACGGACACGAGCGCGCCGGCGAACGCCGACGCATCGACGAGCCACCACGCGGCGCCCGCGATCATCGCGACGAGCGCAAAGCCGGCCGCGCCGCCCGACACGCCGAGCACGTACGGTTCCGCGAGCGGATTGCGCAGCAGCACCTGCAGCAGCGCGCCCGCGAGTGCGAGCAATGCGCCGCACGCGAAGCCCGCGAGCGCGCGCGGCAGCCGCAGCGTGCGAACGATGTCGGCGAACAGCGCATCGCCGCCGCCGTGCGGAACGAGCGATGCGAGCGCCTGCAGCGGCGACATCGGCACGCTGCCGATCGTCAGCGACGCGACGAACAGCACGGCGACGGCCACGGCGAGCGCCGCCCAGATCGCCGCCGCGCGCGTGGCGCTCATGCGGCGCACCGTGCCGCGCACGCCGGGCGCTTACTGCTGCTGCCAGCCGAGCGTGACATAGGCGCCGCGCCGCGGCGTGTTGTATGCGTAGGCAAGCTCGTAGTCCTTGTCGAAGAGGTTGTCGATGCGCGCGCTGACGTACCACGCCTTCGTGATGTTGTAGCGCGCGGACAGATTGACGAGCCCATAACCGCCGAGCCGCCCGCCGCCCGAATCGTTGCGCGCGCCACTGACGAGCCATTCGCCGCCGACGCGCACCGGGCCGAACGCGCGGCTCACCGCTGCCGACGCGAAGCGCCGCGCGCGCCGGTCCAGGTCCTGATTCTGCGTTTCGTCGATCGGGTTCTGCAAGGTGGCGGCAACCCGCACGTCGGTCGCGCCGACGTGCCCTTGCCACGAGCCTTCGAGCCCCTGCACCTTCGCCCGGCCGACATTCTGCGCGACATAGAAGAAGCTGTTCGCTTCAGGCCGGTAGTCGATCAGGTTCGAATAGCGCGTCTGGAACACGGTGATGCGCATGACGCCCACCGCGTTCGCCGCATATTGCAGCGCGGCCTCGACCGAGTGGCTGCGCTCGGGCTGGATCGACGGATTCCCGGCGATCGGGTAATAGAGGTCGTTGAAGCTCGGCGCGCGAAACGCGTCCGAATAGCTGGCGGTGATTTTCCAGCGATCGGTGAGGTCGAGCCCGTAGCCCAGATAGTACGAGTTCGCGCCGCCGAAATCCGAATACTGGTCGCGCCGCAGGCTCGCCTGGAACTGCTGGCGGCCGATGCGCCCCATGTAGCCGAGCCAGCCGGAATTCACGTGGCGTTGCGGCGCCGAATACACGTTCGACATGAACTGCTGGTCGAGCCGCTCGTAGCCGGCCTGGATCATGTGGTCGGGCGCGATCCGGAAATCGTTCTGCCACGTGTACTGGCGGTTGTCGGTATTGAAGTGGTCGGTGTAGACGCCGTTCAGCTCCGTCTGGCTGCGGTCGTTGCCGGTCGCCACGCTGACATGCGTCGTCCACCAGTCGAACAGCTTGCCGTTCGCGAAGACGCGCGCCTGCTGCACGCGCGAATACAGGTTGTTCAGGTCGGTCGGCGCGCCGAACGCGTTGTCGTAGCTGTTGGTGCCGTTCGACTGGAAGTACGTGACGCCCGCATCCCAGCGATCGTCGAAGCGATGCCGCAGCGATGCGGTGACGCTCTCGTTCAGGTAGCCGTTCGCGTTCGGGTTCGCATTCGGCTGCTTCGCCGGATCGAGCGCGGAAAAGCCGTTGTCCTTGTCGCGCGCGATCGACACGCTGAAGGTCGTCTTGCCGTCGGCGTCGAGCCGGCCCGACACGCCCGCCTGCTGCGTCTGCGTGCCATAGCTGCCGAGGCCGACCGCAAAGTTGAAGCGCGGCGGATGATTGCCGCCGTCCTTCGTGAACACCTGCACGACGCCGCCGATCGCACCGGAGCCATACAGCGACGACACGTTGCCGTTCACGATCTCGACCCGCTCGATCTGGTCGAGCGGCAGCTGGCTCAGCTGCGCGGCGCCGAGGCTCGCGGAATCGACGCGCACGCCGTCGACCAGCACGAGCGATTGCGTCGATTGCGCGCCGCGCAAAAACAGCGTCGCGCTCGCGCCAGGGCCGCCGTTGCGCACGATCTGCGCGCCTGGCGCGAACGCGAGCAGCGTCGGCAGGTCGGCGCCCGGATGCGCAGCGATGTCCTGCGCGTCGAACACGGTCGTTTGCGGAATCGCATCGGCAAGGACCTGCGGCGCGCGCTGCGCGGTGACGACGACCGGCGCGAGCAGCTGCGCGTCGGTGTTCTGTCCTGTCTGCGCGGCAGCGGGTGTGGTGGAGGTGGCGGGTACGGCCGGTGCAGCAGCAGTCTGGGCCGCGGCGGCGAGCGGCAGCCCGCATAGCGCGCCGAGCGCGTTGCGGGCGATTGGGGTCAGCATCGAAGACATCCTGTGAACGGCTGCGCGCCCCGCTTCCCCGCAGGCCGCGCGTCATGAAGCCCGCGCACGGGCTCCCCGCCTCGGCCGGTATCCGGGCTGGCGGCACACCGGCTCGCCTTCCCGCGCAATCATGCGCAGTGGCCTGCGCCCGCATGCGAACCGCACACGCCGAGCGCACCCGAGCCGGCCTGCATCGTCCGATGCGGCCGCTTACCGTTGCGGGGGCAGCGCAGGTTGGCCGCTCCTGGCGGAGCCGGCGCCCTGCTTCCCGTTTAACCGCGCGTCGCACGCGCGAGCACCGAGGCGGCGCCAGTTTAGGAGCGGTCCGCGAGAGCGTCAAGAAAGCGCTCGGCACACAGGCAAAAACCGGCCCCCGTCTCGCAATTTCGCGGCAAGAAGCAGGGGTGTTACGACTGGAAACGTTACAGATGTCGGAATGCGCGTTATTCCGCGCTAAAATGCTGGGTCTTTAGAGGACGCAGCAGATGCTCAACGAACTCGAAACCCTATCTCAAAATATTGGCCGGCTGATTGCACTGAACCAGCGCTATCACTCGGAACGGCTCGCGCTCGAAGAGCAAGTCGCGCAATTGCGCGCGGAAGCGGACACGGTGCGCGCCGAGCTCACGCAACTGCGCGAGGAACGCAATGCGCTCGAGGCGGAACGCGACACGCTGTCGGCGAAGATCGACGACGCTCAGGTGAAACTGAACGCGATTCTCGAGAAGCTGCCGCGCTCGAAGAGCGTGGCGGAAACCGACAACCAGCTCGATCTGCTGGATACACAGGCGCGCGCCGATCGCGACGACGCGGCAAGCCACGGAGAACACGCATGAGCACCAAGCAGATCGAAGTCTCGATTCTCGGCCAGGCCTATCGTCTCGCCTGTTCGGCCGAGACCGAAGGGGCGCTGCTCGAGGCTGTCGCGCGTGTCGACGCGGAAATGACGAAGATCCGCTCGAACAGCTCGGTGCGCGGCACCGATCGCATCGCCGTGATGGCGGCGCTGTCGCTCGCGTCCGAACTGCTGCGGCTGCAAACGAGCGTGCGTCACGGTGAAGCATTTCCGGCGGAAGAAATCCGGCGTACAATGCGCCAGATGAACGAAAAACTCGGTGCGGTGCTCGCACAGCACGAGACGCAGTAACCTCGAATCGATGTGTCGATTCCCCTTGATCTCAGCGGTCAACGGTGGTCAAATTGGACACAACGATTCACAGTTCAGTCAGCTTCCCTGCCTGGTTCGCCAAGGTCATATATTCCTTGAACCAATGCCATGTGCACGGTTGCGGAAATTTGTAGCACGGGCGCGCGCGTCACTCTGTCTGATGTACCCGAAGTGCTGCTAACTGCGACCAATTCTGAACCCCAGGTTCAGGATGCCGGCCTAGCGGCTAAGGCGGGGGCCTATCCAACGGCATCGGGTCTTGCACCCGATGCCGTTTCCTTTTGTAGCGGCCTCTTTTGTAGCGGCCTCTTGTAGCAGCCTCTTTCTGCGTCGATCACGATCCATGCAATACTGGCTGATGAAGTCCGAACCGGACGAAGCGAGCATCGACGATCTCGCGAACGCGCCGCAGCGCACGCTGCCCTGGACCGGCGTGCGCAACTATCAGGCGCGCAATTTCATGCGCGACACGATGAAGCTCGGCGACGGCGTGCTGTTCTATCACTCGAGCTGCCCCGAGCCGGGCATCGCGGGCGTCGCCGAAGTGTCGTCGACACCCTACCCCGATCCCACGCAATTCGATCCGAAGAGTCCCTATTACGATCCGAAGTCGACGCAGGAAACGCCGCGCTGGCTGCTCGTCGACGTTCGCTTCGTGAAGAAGTCGCCGCTCGTGCCGCTCGCGGCGCTGCGCGAATACGACGAGCTCGCCGACATGCGTGTGCTTGCGAAAGGCAACCGGCTGTCGATCACACCTGTCACGCGCGCCGAATGGCGCTTCATCACCGAACGGCTGATGAAGTAAGCGCGGGCGGGCAAACGTCAAATTTGGTCAGCATGCGCGGCGCGTCCGGAACTCGCCGATGCATCGCCGGGCCTAAGCAACCGCGACCGGCCGATCCGGCCGGCTGTCGTTTTTCCCTCGCGCGGTCCGCCCGCGTCGCGCACGCGCGATCCGCGTGCGCGCCATCGACAAGGAACCCAACAATGACGAAGAAATCCGCACTCGCGCTGTCGCTGATGCTTGCCGCCGCCGTGCCCGCTGTGCTGGCCATCGCGCCCGCCACCGCGCAGGCCCAAGCCGTCAACCCGCACTTCCCGCAGCCGTCGGGCGTGCTGTCGCTGTCGTCGCAGGCGAGCAGCGAAGTGCCGCAGGACATCATCCATATCACGCTGTTCTATGAAGAGCAGGCGAAGGATCCGGGCAGCCTGACGTCGCAGCTGAACCAGCGCGCCGACGCCGCGCTCGCACAAGCGAAGAGCGTGTCCGGCGTGACCGCGCATACGGGCGCGTTCTCCGTCTATCCGAGCACCGATCGCGACGGCAAGATCTCCGCATGGCGCGGCCGCACGGAAGTCGTGCTCGAGTCGCGCGATTTCGCCGCGGCGTCGAAGCTCGCGGGCCAGTTGTCGAACCTGATGCAGGTGGCGAACGTCGAGTTCTCGCTGTCGCCCGAAGCGCAACGCGCAGCCGAAGAGAAGCTCACGACCGAAGCGATCAAGTCGTTCCGCATGCGTGCGGACGAAGCCGCGAAGGCATTCGGCTACAGCAGCTATTCGATTCGCGACGTAAACGTCGGCAGCGGCCGCAACGTGCAGCCGTATCCGCGCATGATGGCGATGGCCGCGCCTGCGATGGACAGCGCGAAGATGAGCGCGCCGATCGCCGTCGAAGGCGGCAAGGCGACCGTGACGGTCACGGTCAACGGCTCGGTGCAGATGAAGTAACTGAAGTAATCGAAGTCACGCGGGCAGTCTGCACGCCAGATGCGAAAACGCCGGCCCCGGGGCCGGCGTTTTTCGTTGGTGCGTCACGCGCGCAAGCGCATCATGCAGTGGCCGCGGCCGCGCGGCGGCGATACGCCCAGATCATCAGCGCGATGCCCGCGAGGATCATCGGCAGCGACAGCCACTGCCCCATCGACAGGCCGAGCGCAAGCAGGCCGAGGAAGTCGTCCGGCTCGCGCGCGAACTCGACCGTGAAGCGTGCGAGGCCGTAGCCGATCAGAAACAGCGCGGACACCGCCCCCATCGGACGCGACTTGCGCGCGAACAAGAACAGCACGAAGAACAGCGTGATGCCTTCGAGCGCAATTTCGTAGAGCTGCGAAGGATGGCGCGGCAGCATCTGGTATTGCAGGAACACGTCGTTCAGGTGCCACTTCGCGGCGAGTTCCGGATGCGCGCCGAGCCACGCGGCATCGTCGCGCGACGCGCCCGGGAACAGCATCGCCCACGGCGCGGCCGGATCGGTCACGCGGCCCCACAGCTCGCCGTTGATGAAATTGCCGAGGCGGCCCGCCGCGAGACCCGTCGGCACCATCGGCGCGACGAAATCGGTGACCTGCAGCCAGTGACGCTTGCGCTGCCACGCGAACAGCATCATCGCGAGCGTCACGCCGAGGAAGCCGCCGTGGAACGACATGCCGCCTTCCCACACCTTGAAGATGTCGAGCGGATGCGTGAAGTAGAAGCTCGCCTTGTAGAACAGCACGTAGCCGAGCCGGCCGCCGAGCACGGTGCCGAGCACGCCGTAGAACATCATGTCGTCGATGTCCTTCGCGGTCCAGCCCTGCGCGGCGACGTGCGGCAGCTTAAGGCGGACGCGGCCGACGACGATCGCGGCGATGAAACCGACGAGATACATGAGCCCGTACCAGCGCACGGCGAGCGGCCCGAGATGGATCGCAACGGGGTCGAAATTCGGGTGAATGATCATGGGTTAACGGTGAAGGTTTCGAATTCGGTGCGACGGCGCGCAAACGTGCCGCGCCGCGCATTGGACGACGCCGGCGCGCCATCGTTCACGTCATGCGCTCGCGAACGCCCGCGCGCGCACGATGTCGATGAAGCCGGCCAGCACGGGGCTGACGTCGCCGGTGCGCCACACGAGGCCCGTCTCGACGACGGGCGCATCACCCGCGAGCGGCCGGTAGACCACGCCGGTGCGCCGCAGGTTACGCAGCGACTGCGGCACCAGTGCGACACCCATGCCGGCCGACACGAGGCTCACGATCGTCTGCATCTGGATCGCTTCCTGGCCGATGCGCGGGGTCTCCCCCGCCGCGCCGTAGCAGCCCGTAATGATGTCATAAAAGCCGGGCGCCAAACGGCGCGGGAAGATCACGAGCGGCAACGCGGCCACGTCGGCGAGCCGCACCGGCGTGTCGCCGGGCGCGTCACACATCGCCGCGGGCATCGCCAGCACGAGCGGCTCGCGCACGACGGGCAGGTACGACAGCTCGGCCGCATGGCGCGGCGGCACGGGCGGAATGATCAGCCCGGCGTCGATGCGGCCGGCGGCGAGCTCCTCGATCTGCACGTCGCTCGTCGCCTCCGCGAGCTGCAGCCGCACCTGCGGATAGCGCGCGCCGAACGCGCGCAACAGCGACGGCAGCAATCCGTAGTCGGCGGTCGACACGAACGCGAGCGCGAGCGAGCCGGTCTCGCCGCGCGCGAGGCTCTGCGCGCGCGACGGCAACGCGTCGGCCGCCTCGAGCAGCTTGCGCACGTCCGCGAGCAGCGCCGCGCCTACGGCCGTCAGCGCGACCGAGCGCTTGGTGCGCACGAACAATGCAACGCCGAGCTGCTCCTCGAGCGCGCGGATCGCCTGCGACAGCGGCGGCTGCGTCATCGACAGGCGCGTTGCCGCGCGGCCGAAATGGCGTTCTTCGGCAACGGTCACGAAGTAGCGCCACTGCCGCAGATCGGGGGTCAGGTCAGGCATCGTCAGTCATATGGAAAACGACCTAATAGGCGATGAATAATATATTGGACACGCTCAGAGGGAAATCGCATCCTTGCGTCATCGGAGCCGATGCGCCGCCTGCGTGTGCACCCGCAGGCATCACCCACACCAGGATGGAGTCCCCATGTCATACAACCGCCGCTCGAAGAACGTCACGCAAGGCGTGGCCCGTTCGCCGAACCGCTCGATGTATTACGCGCTCGGCTACCGGAAGGAAGATTTCGACAAGCCGATGATCGGCATCGCCAACGGCCATTCGACGATCACGCCGTGCAACGCGGGCCTGCAGCGCCTGTCGGATGCGGCGGTCGCGGCCGTGAAGGCCGCCGACGCGAACCCGCAGATCTTCGGCACGCCGACCATCTCGGACGGCATGTCGATGGGCACCGAGGGGATGAAATACTCGCTCGTGTCGCGCGAAGTGATCGCCGACTGCATCGAGACCTGCGTGCAGGGCCAGTGGATGGACGGCGTGGTCGTCGTCGGCGGCTGCGACAAGAACATGCCAGGCGGCATGATCGCACTCGCGCGGCTGAACGTGCCGGGTATCTACGTGTATGGCGGCACGATCCGCCCCGGCCACTGGAAGGGTCGCGACCTGACGATCGTGTCGTCGTTCGAGGCCGTCGGCGAGTTCACCGCGGGCCGGATGTCGCAGGAGGATTTCGAAGGGGTCGAGCAGAACGCGTGCCCGACGACCGGCTCGTGCGGCGGCATGTACACCGCGAACACGATGAGCTCGTCGTTCGAGGCGCTCGGCATGTCGCTGCTGTATTCGTCGACGATGGCGAACCCCGACCAGGAAAAGGTCGACTCCGCGGCCGAATCGGCGCGCGTGCTTGTCGAAGCGGTGAAGCAGGACCTGAAGCCGCGCGACATCATCACGAAGCAATCGATCGAGAACGCGGTGTCGCTGATCATGGCGACCGGCGGCTCGACCAACGCCGTGCTGCACTATCTGGCGATCGCGCACGCAGCCGAGGTCGACTGGACGATCGACGACTTCGAGCGCATCCGCAAGCGCGTGCCGGTGATCTGCGACCTGAAGCCGTCGGGCCAGTACGTCGCGACCGACCTGCACCAGGCGGGCGGCATTCCACAGGTGCTGAAGATCCTGCTCGACGCCGGCCTGTTGCACGGCGACTGCATCACGATCACGGGCCGCACGCTCGCCGACGAGTTGAAGGACGTGCCGAGCGTGCCGCGCGCGGACCAGAACGTGATCTACCCGATCGGCCAGGCGCTGTACAAGGAGGGCCACCTCGCGATCCTGAAGGGCAACCTTGCGGAAGACGGCGCGGTTGCGAAGATCACCGGCCTGAAGAACCCGGTCATCACCGGCCCTGCGCGCGTGTTCGACGACGAGCAGAGCGCGATGGAAGCGATCCTCGGCGACAGGATCCACGCGGGCGACGTGCTCGTGCTGCGCTATCTCGGCCCGCAGGGTGGCCCGGGGATGCCGGAAATGCTCGCGCCGACGTCGGCGATCATCGGCAAGGGGCTCGGCGAATCGGTCGGTTTCATCACCGACGGCCGCTTCTCGGGCGGCACCTGGGGCATGGTGGTCGGCCACGTCGCGCCGGAAGCGTTCGTCGGCGGCACGATCGCGCTCGTGCAGGAAGGCGACTCGATCACGATCGACGCGCACCGGCTGGTGCTGCAGCTGAACGTCGACGACGCCGAACTGGCGCGCCGCCGCGCCGCGTGGAAGCAGCCGGCGCCGCGCTATACGCGCGGCGTGCTCGCGAAGTTCGCGGCGCTCGCGCGCCCGGCGAACCAGGGCGCCGTGACCGGTTGAGATCAGGCCGGGCGATGATGCGGCCGTCAAGCCGGCCGCCCGCCAAGGGAGCGCAAAACCGCGCGCTCCCTTTGCTTTTATAATGCGCGGACGTCAAGCCGGCTGTGCCGCCGGCGGAGAACCGCATGAAACAGACGATATTGCGTGCAACGATCCTGACCCTGCTGATCGGCAGCGCGGCCGCGCACGCGGAGCAGACCGACGGCCTGACGCTCGCGCAACGCAAGAACTGCATGGCCTGCCATGCGGTGAACAAGCCGTTGATGGGGCCGTCTTTCCATGACATCGCCGACAAGTACGGCGCGCGCGGCGACGCCGGCGATTACCTCGCGCAGACGATCGTGAAGGGCAGCGTCGGGGTGTGGGGCAGCGTGCCGATGCCCGCGAATACGCAGCTGACGGGTGCCGAGGCGCATGCGCTCGCGCACTGGGTGCTGACGCTGAAGTAAGTCAGTCCGACCGGATCGTGCGTCCGATTCAGCCGGAACGCCCGTTGCGGCGGCGCGCGATCTCTTCGTCGACCGCATCCCGCACCCACTCCATCACTTCGGTTTCGAGCGCAAGCGCCACCTCGCGCGTGATCTGGCTGACGAGCCACGCCGTGTGGTCGTGCAGCGCATCGCGGCAGCGCGCCTCGATCGCCTCTCGCCCTTCCCCGGTCAGGTAATTCGTCAGACGGTCGCGCAGCCGCTCGGCAATGTGCTGCGCGTCTTCTGGCGTGAGTGCGACGGAAGTCGTTGCGCCGGTGTCCGGGGTCGAAGGGGAAGAAAGGGTCGAAGAGGATGAAAACGGCGCCGGCGTGTCGGCGACCGGCGCGGCAACCTCGCCGGCAGGCGGCCATTCGACCGCCGGAACATGCGGCGTCGGCACCGGTTCGACGGTCACCGTATCGGGGTCGCCTTCGATTTCGGCTGGCACGGCCGTCGCTTCCGGCCGCGTCTCTTCGGCCACTTTCGCCGCTTCCTGCCCCGGCTTGCCCGATGCGACCACGTCGGTCAGCACCGGAATGGCCGCATCGTCACGCGGCGCATCGGCCGCGGGCGCGCGCGCCGGCGCCGGCTTGCCCGGCACCAGCACGTCCGTCAGCGTCGGAATCGAGGATGATTCGGTTTGCCCCACGTGGATACTCCGTCGACGGGTGCGACTAGCTGCCCTGCTTGTAATTATTGAGCGCGTAGCCGCGATCGCGATAGAAGCGGTAGCGCTCGCGCCCCGCAGCCAGTTCGGCCGGCTCGTTGCCGACCACCTCGAGCAGCCGCTCGAAGCGTGCGAATTGCGCCGGCACCGCCGCGCCGAGATTCAGCAGCACGTGGTGATGCGGCGCCCGGTCGAGGTCGGCTGCGAGCACGATCGGCGTGTCGGCCGCGTGCGCGCTGTCGACCCCGCAATGCGGAATGAAATCGAGCGGCGAGAACGTCCAGAGCTGCTCGTCGAGCGCGCGCAGGCGTGCGGGCTCCGCGAGCACGACGACCGGCTGCCCGGCCTGGTAGGCCTTGCGCAGCAGCCGGCACGCGTAGGCGAGCGAATCGCCGACGTTCGAGTGGAAATCGATCCGTGTCATCGCCCGCACGCCCGCCACGTCATGCGCACCGCCGTCACTGGCCGGCGCGGTCGATCAGGAACTGCGCGAGCAGCGGCACCGGACGGCCGGTCGCGCCCTTCGCCGCGCCGCTCTTCCAGGCGGTGCCCGCGATGTCGAGGTGCGCCCACGGATAGCTGTCGGTGAAGCGCGACAGGAAGCACGCGGCCGTCACGCTGCCGGCCGGACGCCCGCCGATGTTCGCGATGTCCGCGAAGTTCGACTTCAGCTGGTCCTGGTACTCGTCGTCGAGCGGCAGGCGCCACGCCGGATCGTTCGCCTCGCGCGACGCGTCGAGCAGTTCGCCCGCGAGCGCGTCGTCCTTCGAGAACAGGCCGCTGTTGTGGTTGCCGAGCGCGATGATGCACGCGCCCGTCAGCGTCGCGACGTCGATCACCGCGGCCGGCTTGAAGCGCTCCGCGTAGGTCAGCGCGTCGCACAGGATCAGGCGGCCTTCGGCGTCGGTGTTCAGCACCTCGATCGTCAGTCCCTTCATGCTGGTGACGATGTCACCCGGCTTCGTCGCGTTGCCGCCCGGCATGTTCTCGCAGGTCGGCACGATCGCGACGACGTTGATCTTCAGGCCCATCTCGGCGACCGCGCGCATCGTGCCGAGCACCGAGCCCGCGCCGCACATGTCGTACTTCATCTCGTCCATGCCCTCGCCCGGCTTCAGCGAGACACCGCCCGTGTCGAACGTGATGCCCTTGCCGACCAGCACGACCGGCTTGGCCTTCGCCGCGCCGCCCTGATAGTGCAGCACGATGAATTGCGGCGGCTCGACCGACGCGCGCGCGACCGACAGGAACGAGCCCATCTTCAGCGCCTGGATCTGCTTCAGGCCGAGCACCTCGGCCTTCAGGCCCCAGTCCTTCGCGATCTGCTTCGCGGTGTTCGCGAGATAGGTCGGCGTGCAGACGTTGCCCGGCAGGTTGCCCAGATCGCGGGTCAGATCCATCCCGTTCGCGAGCGCGACGGCCTGCTTGACCGCGACCTTCGCGGTCTTCTCGTCCGCCGGGTCGACGCTGAACACGATGCGCTTGAGCGCATGCGACGCCGGCTCCGGCTTGCTCTTCATCTGCGTGAAGCGATAGGTCTCGTTGCGCAGCGCGAGAATCGCCGCGCGCACGCCCCAGTCCGAGCTGCGCTCGTCGACCGGCAGCTGGGCCAGCGTGAAGGTGACCTGAACGACCTTGGTCGCGAGCAGCGCGCGCCACGCGGCGGTCACCGCGTCGTTGTAGGCTTTCTGGTTGAAAGCATCCTGCTTGCCGAGGCCGACGAGCAGCACGCGTGACGCGCCGATGCCCTGCACCTCGTGCAGGAACAGCGTCTTGCCGCGCTTGCCGTCCATGTCGCCGGCCTTCACGATGCGCGAGATCAGTCCCTTGGTGGCCGTGTCGATGTCGAGCGCGGCGCCGGACAGCGTCTGCGCCTCGAAGATGCCGAGCACGATGCAGTCGGACTTCCCGGTCAGGAACCCCTTCGACTCGCCTTTGCTCCAATCACAGCCTTTTATGCTAAAGTCCATCGCGCTTGTCCTCGGATAAAATCTGGGCTAAGGATGAAAGCCGCAATTATCCGCTATTTTTCCCGTGGCGGCGCGAGCGCCGACCCACGCGTGTGCAGCGCCCCGCCCTCTTCTCATCAAGAATGATCTTCGAACGCTCCCTCCAGCGCGAGCTTGCGTATACGGCTGGCGCCGTGTTCATGGTGCTGCTCACGATCATGCTCACGACGATGATGATCCGCATCGTCGGCTATGCCGCGTCTGGCGAAATCGATCCGCGCGACGTGCTCGTGCTGATCGGCCTCACCGTGATCGGCTACCTGGCCGTGATGCTCGTCGTCACGCTGTTCGTGTCGATCCTGTTCGTGCTGACCCGGTGGTACCGGGACTCCGAAATGGTCGTCTGGCTCGCGTCCGGCGTGAGTCTCACGCGTCTCATCAAGCCGATCGGCATGTTCGCGACGCCGATCGTCCTGCTGATTGCATTCTTCGCGTTCGTCGGCTGGCCGTGGTCGAACCAGCAGAGCAAGATGATCAAGTCGCGCTTCCAGCAGCGCGACGAGATCTCGCTGCTCGCGCCCGGCCAGTTCCGCGAATCGGCGACCACCCACCGCGTGTTCTTCATCGAGAAGATGACGCCGGACCAGTCGAAGGTGCAGAACGTGTTCGTCACGTCGACCGAGAACGGCAAGGTCAACGTCGTCGTGTCGCAGACGGGCCACACGGAATCCAAGGACGGCGACCGCTTCGTCGTGCTCGAGAACGGCCGCCGCTACGACGGCTCGCCCGGCCAGCCGAACTTCAAGATCATGGAGTTCGAGCGCTACGGCGTGAAGATCACGAGCAAGCCGGTCGTCAACGTGCCGACCACCAACAGCACGCCGACCCTCGAGCTGCTGCGCAACCCGACGCGCGACAACCTCGCCGAATTCGCGTGGCGCGCGGGCCTGCCGCTGATCGCGATCAACCTGATGGTGCTCGGCATCCCGCTCGCGTACCAGAACCCGCGCCGCAGCCGCACGATCAACCTCGTGATGGCCGTGCTGATCTACCTGACCTACTCGAACCTGCTCAACGTCGTGCAGGCGCAGATCGAGCAGGGCAAGCTGTCGTTCGGCGTCGGCCTCGTCGGTCTGCACCTGATCGTCGCGGCGATCGTCGCGGTGATCTTCTGGCTGCGGGTGCGCAACCGGCCGCTGTTTACACGCGCGCTGTTCAGCCGCTCGACGGGAGCATGATCGATGCGGCTCTATGAAAAATACTTCGCGCGGCAGATCTACGTCACGTTCGTCTTCATCCTGTTCGCGTTCTCGGGCCTGTTCTTCTTCTTCGACCTGATCAGCGAACTGAACTCGGTCGGGCACGGCAACTACAAGTTCGGCTACGCGGTGCTGCGCGTCGCGCTGCAGACGCCGTCGCGCTTCTACGAGATCATCCCGGTCGCCGCGCTGATCAGCGCGATCTACGTGTTCGCGCAGATGGCCGCGAACTCGGAGTTCACGATCTTCCGCGTATCGGGCCTCGCGACCAACCAGGCGCTGCGCTCGCTGCTGAAGATCGGCATCCCGATCGTGATCGTCACCTACCTGATCGGCGAGTTCGTCGGCCCGTACGCGGACCAGCTGTCCGAACGCGTGCGGCTGCAGGCGCTCGGCGCGTCCGTGTCGTCGAACTTCCAGTCCGGCGTGTGGGTGAAGGACACGCTCGCGGCGCGCGAGAACGGCGAGCACGTCACGCGCTTCGTGAACGTCGGCAGCCTGTCGCCGGATTCGACGATCAGCAACGTGCGGATCTACGAATTCGATTCGAAATTCCAGCTGCAGAACGTGCGGATCGCGCAAACGGGCCGCTACGAGCCGCCCGGCCACTGGCTGCTGACCGGCGTGACCGAGACGGAGCTCACGCCGATCAAGCCGATCAGCGGCCAGCCCGCCGACGCGCTGAACCCCGTGTACCGGTCGCAGCAGGTCACGCTGCCGGAATACCGGCTGCGCTCGGACCTGACGCCGCAGATCCTGTCGGTGCTGCTCGTGTCGCCGGACCGGATGTCGATCATCAATCTGTTCCGCTACATCCAGCATCTGAAGGAAAACCAGCAGGACACGCAGCGCTACGACATCGCGCTGTGGCGCAAGCTGCTGTACCCGTTCGCGGTGTTCGTGATGCTGGTGCTGTCGCTGCCGTTCGCGTACCTGCATACGCGCGCGGGCGTGGTCGGCGTGAAGGTGTTCGGCGGCATCATGCTCGGCATGAGCTTCCAGCTCCTCAATACGCTGTTCTCGCATATCGGCACGCTGAACACGTGGCCCGCACCGCTGACGGCGGCCACCCCCGGCCTGATCTACCTCGCGCTCGGGCTGTTCGCGCTCAAATGGGTCGACCGGCACTGAGCGCCGGCACGCGACGGAGGGCCACATGAGTTCACACGGTATCGTCCTGTTCGGTCACGGCGCCCGCGATCCGCGCTGGGCGGAGCCGTTCGAGCGGCTCGCCGCACGGCTGCGCGCCGCGCGCGGCGCCGCTGCGCCACCGGGGTCCGTTTCGCTCGCGTTTCTCGAGCTGATGACGCCGTCGCTCGACACCGCAGTCGCCGCGCAGGTGGCGGCCGGCTGCACGCGCATCACCGTCGTGCCGGTGTTCTTCGGCCAGGGTGGCCATATCCGCCGCGACCTGCCGCAGCTCGTCGATGCGTGCCGCGCAGCGCATCCGGGCGTCGAAATCCGCTGCACGACCGCGGTCGGCGAAGACGACGGCGTGCTCGACGCGATCGCGCGCTACTGCCTCGAGCAGTCGGGCGACGACGCGTAAGCACGGCGAACGCCACACAGAAAAAAACGCTGGCCTATGCCAGCGTTTTTCGTTTCACTCAGGCCGCATCGCGCAACGCGCCGCCCTGCTTCGCTTGCTTCCCGCGGCCGGCAAACGCGTCGCCGATCATCAGCAGGCTCGGCGCGGCCGGATCGAGCCAGGCCTGCGCCGCGCCCGCCGCCATCTCGCCAAGCGTCAACGTCAGCGTGCGCTCGCGCGCCGTGCTGCATGCCTCGACGATCGCGACCGGCGTCGCGCTCGCGCGGCCCGCGTCGATCAGCTGCTGCGCAATGCCCGGCGCGCTGTCGCGGCCCATGTAGTAGACGATCGAATCGGCGCGCGCGGCTTCGCGGATCTCGTCGCTGCCCGGCGCACGGCTGTGCGTCGCGAACGCGACGCTGCGTGCGACACCGCGCAGCGTCAGCGAGCGCTTCAGCGTGGCCGCGCCGGCCAGCGCCGCGGTGATGCCCGGCACGATCTCGTAGTCGATGCCGGCCGCCTCGAGCGCGCGCATTTCCTCGTCCGCGCGGCCGAACAGCATCGGGTCGCCGCCCTTCAGCCGCACGACGCACGCATGTTCGCGCGCCGCGTCGACGATCTGCTTGTTGATGAACTGCTGCGCGGTCGAACGCTGCCCGCAGCGCTTGCCGACCGCGATCTTGCGCGCGTTCGGCGCATAGTCGAGCATCGCCGGCTCGACGAGCGCGTCGTGCAGCACGACGTCGGCCTGCGCGAGCAGCCGCGCGCCGCGCACCGTGATGAGGTCCGCCGCGCCCGGTCCTGCTCCGATCAGATACACCTTGCCCATGTTGGTCGCTTCGCTTGTCCGCGGGGGACGGCTCCGGCCCGCGCCGCCGTGCGGCGGCGCGGCTTCCCGGTTACGCCGAGAACGCCCGGATCATCCCTGCGGCGACCGTGTGATGCGTCGCCTCGTCAATCAGCACGAACGCGCCCGTGCCCGGATGCGCATCGTACGTGTCGCAGACGATCGGCTTCTGCAGCGTCAGCGCGACGCGGCCGATGTCGTTCATCTTCAGGTCGTGGCGGTCGGTCGCGTGCGACAGCGTGTGCACGTCGAGCACCTGCTTGACCGCGCCGACCTTCGCAAACACGGTGCTCGTGGTCTGCTTCAGCAGGTACTTGCGCTGCGGCGACAGCGGCGTTTCGTCGAACCAGCACAGATCGGCCTCGAGCTTCTTCGCCGGCTCGACCGGCTGCGCGATCGCGACGAACATGTCGCCGCGCGACACGTCGACGTCTTCCGCGAGGCGGATCGTCACGGTCTGGCCCGCGAACGCCAGTTCGACCGCCGCGGTGCCGCCCGGCACCGGCGCGATGATCTCGGCGACCGTCGCGGTGCGGTTCGACGGCAGCACGAGGATCTCGTCGCCGACCTTCACTTCGCCCGCCTCGATGCGGCCCATGTAGCCGCGGAAGT
Source organism: Burkholderia sp. PU8-34 (assembly GCF_053427725.1). Classification (NCBI taxonomy): domain Bacteria; kingdom Pseudomonadati; phylum Pseudomonadota; class Betaproteobacteria; order Burkholderiales; family Burkholderiaceae; genus Burkholderia; species Burkholderia sp. PU8-34. The sequence goes on along the minus strand of NZ_JBSAXC010000006.1, from coordinate 146,267 downwards.
CGTCGGCCGAGCTGCCGTCCTGGCGCGCGACCCACTGCACCGGGAAGCGCAGCGCGTCATGCGCCTGCGTCTCGACCGGCAGCGACTCGAGCACGTCGAGCAGCGGCTCGCCCGCGTACCACGGCATGCGCTCGCTCGCGCCGACGATGTTGTCGCCCTTGAGCGCCGACACCGGCACGAAGCGCACGTCGGAGAGGCCGAGCTGCTTCGCGAGCGTGACGTACGCGTCGCGGATCTCGTTGAAGCGCGCTTCGCTGTAGTCGACGAGGTCCATCTTGTTGATCGCGACGATCACGTGCTGCAGCGCGAGCAGCTTGACGATCGCGCTGTGGCGCTTGGTCTGCGGCAGCAGTTCCGCGACGCCGTTCTCGATCGTCACGCGCGTCGCGTCGATCAGGATGATCGCCGCGTGCGCGGTCGACGCGCCCGTCACCATGTTGCGCGTGTACTGCTCGTGGCCCGGCGTGTCGGCGATGATGAACTTGCGCTTCGCGGTCGCGAAGTAGCGGTACGCGACGTCGATCGTGATGCCCTGCTCGCGCTCGGCTTCGAGGCCGTCGGTCAGCAGCGCGAGGTCGAGCTCGTCGCCGACCGTGCGCTTGTTCTTCGCGCGCGACAGCGCGGAAAGCTGGTCGGACAGCACGGCCTTGCTGTCATACAGCAGGCGGCCGATCAGCGTGCTCTTGCCGTCGTCGACGCTGCCCGCGGTGATGAAGCGCAGCACGCCGAGGTCTTCGTTGTTCTCGATGATGCTCATGATGTGAATGTCCTCGTGTGCGTCAGAAATAACCTTGCTTCTTGCGCTGTTCCATCGCGGCTTCGGAGGTCTGGTCGTCCATCCGGGTCGCGCCGCGCTCGGTGATCTCGGTCACCGCCGTCTCGGCGATGATCTTCTCGACGTCGTCCGCGTCGCTCTCGACCGGGCACGTGCAGCTGATGTCGCCGACGGTGCGGAAGCGCACTTGAGCGACTTCGCTCGTCTCGCCCTCGCGCATCGGCGTGAGCGGCGTGACCGGCACGAGCAGCCCGTTGCGGCGCACGATCTCGCGCTGGTGCGCGTAGTAGATCGACGGCAGTTCGAGGTTCTCGCGGGCGATGTACTGCCACACGTCGAGCTCGGTCCAGTTCGAGATCGGGAACACGCGCAGATGCTCGCCGTTGTGCAGGCGTGCGTTGTAGAGGCTCCACAGTTCCGGGCGCTGCGCCTTCGGATCCCACTGGCCGAACTCGTCGCGGAACGAGAAGATGCGCTCCTTCGCGCGCGCCTTCTCTTCGTCACGGCGCGCGCCGCCGATCATCGCGGTGAAGCCGTGCTGCTCGATCGTCTCGAGCAGCGTGACGGCCTGCGCGGCGTTGCGCGAATCGGTCTCGCGGCGCAGCACGACGGTACCGCGCTTGATCGAATCCTCGACGTGGCCGACGATCAGCTCGGCGCCGATCTCCTTCGCGCGGCGGTCGCGGAAGTCGATCACTTCGTCGTAGTTGTGGCCCGTGTCGATGTGTACGAGCGGGAACGGCAGCGAGGTCTTGCGGTTCGCGCCGAGACCGAACGCCTTCAGCGCGAGGTGCAGCACGACGACCGAATCCTTGCCGCCCGAGAACAGCAGCGCCGGCTTGCTGCACTCGGCAACCAGCTCGCGCAGGATGTGGATCGACTCGGCTTCGAGCCAGTCGAGGTGGCCCATGCGGCTGTCGGCGCCGGTGGGCGGGGCAAAGGCGGATTGCTCGAGCGTCGTGCTCATGATTTCAGTCCTTCTCTTCTGGGTTCGTGCCGCCCGCTGTCGCAGGCGGCGCATGTTCGGTCTTGTGTCGGTCGTTCAGTGCGTCGCGCCGGTTTCGGCCGTCGCGGGAATCGGCGTGATCGAGATGTGCAGTCCGCATTCCTTCGAATCGCGCGATTCCCACCACCAGCGGCCCGCCCGGCTGTCCTCGCCGGGGCGGATCGCACGCGTGCACGGCTCGCAGCCGATGCTCGGGTAGCCGCGCGCATGCAGCGGGTTGACCGGCACGTCGAACGCCTTCAGGTAGGCCCACACTTCTGCTTCGCTCCAGTCCGCGAGCGGATTGTATTTCGCGATGCCGCGCGCATCGTCACGCTCTTCCTCGTGCAGCTCGGCACGCGTCACCGACTGCTCGCGGCGCTGGCCCGTGACCCACGCGTCGACGTCGGCGAGCGCGCGGTTGAGCGGCTCGACCTTGCGGATGTGGCAGCACGACTTGCGCAGCTCGACGCTCTCGTAGAACGCATTCAGCCCGTGCTCGGCAACGTACTGGTCGACCGCATCCTGCTGCGGGTGGAACTGCTCGATCTCGTAGCCGTAGCGCTCGCGCACGCGGTCGATCATGCCGAGCGTCTCCGCGTGCAGGCGGCCCGTGTTCAGCGAGAAGACGCCGATCGCCACGCCCTTCGACAGGATCGCGTGCGTCACCAGCATGTCCTCGGCCGCGAGGCTGCTCGCGAACTTCACCTTCGGATGGCGCGCGGCGATCTGCGCGAGCAGCGCATCGAGGCGCTCGACCTTCGCGGCGAGTTCCGGCGTCAGTGCGGTGGCGTCGGCACTCATGCGCTCACCTTCGTGTCGGGCGTCGCTACGCCAGCCGCCGCGCCGCGGCGGCGGAACAGCGGCGCCGGCTCGTCGAACGCGCCCTGGTAGCGCTGCGAGAATTCGCCGAACGCGTTCAGCGCGTCGTGGATGTCCTTGTCCGCGCGCACCGCGAATGCGTCGAAGCCGCAGCGCGACATGTACAGCAGCTGGTCGCGCAGCACGTCGCCGATCGCGCGCAGCTCGCCCGTCCAGCCGTAGCGCTCGCGCAGCAGGCGCGCGATGCTGTAGCCGCGGCCGTCTGCGAAGCGCTGGAACTCGACGGCGATCAGCGCGATCGCGCCGAAGTCGGCGGCGAGATCGGCCGGTTCGCTGTCCGGCGCGAGCCACACGCCGAGTTCGTCCTTCGTCTTCGCGGCGACGAGCGCCGCGCGCTCGGCCTGCCAGAATGCGAACGGCACCAGCACCTTGCCGGCCGGCAACGCGTCGACCGCGGGCAGCGCGCCGTCTTCCGCCGCGCGCACGACCTGCCATGCATCGTCGATCACGGCGCGGTTCTTGATAATCGAAGCCATCTGCTAATTCCTTCTACCCGGTTGGTTACGCGTTCACAGCCTGGCGCGCCGCGTAGACGCGCTCCTTGAACGGCGCGATGCCGATGCGGTCGTACGTGTCGATGAAACGCTCGCCGTCGATGCGTGCTTCGACGAACGTGTCGATCAGCTTCGCGATCACGTCAGGCACTTCTTCCGCCGAGAACGACGGCCCGATCACGCGGCCGAGGCGCGCGCCGTTATGGCCCGTGCCCTGCTCGCCGCCGAGCGACACCTGGTACCACTCGGCGCCGTCCTTGTCGACGCCGAGAATGCCGATGTTGCCGACGTGGTGGTGGCCGCACGAGTTCATGCAACCGGAAATGTTCAGCGACAGGTCGCCCAGGTCGTACACGAAGTCGAGATCGTCGAAGCGCTGCTGGATCGCCAGTGCGATCGGGATCGACTTCGCGTTCGCGAGCGAGCAGAAATCGCCGCCCGGGCACGCGATGATGTCGGTCAGCAGGCCGATGTTCGGCGTCGCGAAACCGGCCGCCTTCGCCTTTTCCCACACTGCGAACAGGTCGCGCTTCTTCACGTTCGCGAGGATCAGGTTCTGCTCGTGCGACACGCGCAGCTCGCCGAACGAGTACGCATCCGCCCAGTCGGCGACCAGTTCCATCTGCTGGTCGGTCGCGTCGCCCGGCGCCACGCGATGATCCTTCAGCGACAGCGTGACGGCCGCGTAACCCGGCACCTTGTGCGGCGCGACGTTACGCTCGACCCAGCGCGCGAACGCCTTGTTCTCGAGCAGGTGCTGTTCGAACGACGCGTCGGTGTCGGCCAGCTTCTCGTAGACGGGCGGCAAGAAGCACTGCGACACGCGGTCGAGTTCCGCCTGCGTGAGCGTCGACGGGCCGTCCTTCAGGTGCTGCCACTCTTCCTCGACCTGCTGCGCGAACTTCGCCGGCGACAGCGCCTTCACGAGGATCTTGATGCGGGCCTTGTACAGGTTGTCGCGGCGGCCGTAGCGGTTGTACACGCGCAGCACGGCTTCGCAGTAGGTCAGCAGGTGCTGCCACGGCAGGTCTTCCTTGATCACCGCGCCGACGATCGGCGTGCGGCCGAGGCCGCCGCCCGCGAGGATGCTCGCGACCACCTCGCCCTGCGCGTTCTTCTTCAGGTACACGCCGAGGTCGTGGATCTGCACGGCCGCGCGGTCGTCCTTCGAGCCGGACACCGCGATCTTGAACTTGCGCGGCAGCCACGCGAATTCGGGGTGGAACGTCGACCACTGGCGCAGGATTTCCGACCACGGACGCGGATCGATCTCCTCGTCCTGCGCGACGCCGGCGAACTGGTCGGCCGTGATGTTGCGGATGCAGTTGCCGGACGTCTGGATCGCATGCATCTGCACCGACGCGAGCTTCGCGAGGATCTCGGGCGTTTCCTCGAGCTGGACCCAGTTGAACTGGATGTTCGAGCGAGTCGAGAAGTGGCCGTAGCCGCGATCGTGCTCGCGCGCGATGCGGGCCAGCATCCGGAGCTGGTCGCTGCGCAGGTTGCCGTACGGAATCGCGATGCGGTGCATGTAGGCGTGACGCTGCATGTACAGGCCGTTCTGCAGGCGCAGCGGGCGGAACTCGTCTTCGCTCAACTCGCCCGACAAGCGGCGGCGGACCTGGTCGCGGTACTGCGCGACGCGCTCGTCGACGATTGTCTGGTCGTATTGGTCGTACTGATACATTCGGGGACCCCAGGGTTTTCGTGGTGACCGCGCGACGTCCTAGCCACGTCGCGCCCGAATCTCCGTTCCGTCCGCGCCGCCCGGCCTTCCGCTGCCCGGTGGATTGCTAATGACGAAAACAGATATCCATATTTGAAAAACTCCGGTGAATCGTAATAAACTCGCCTTATATTTCAAACGACTAAAAAATTCTGTTGATATGCGGAAGGGTTATAAATGAACCTGCACCAATTTCGCTTCGTGCGCGAGGCCGTCCGGCAGAATTTCAACCTCACCGAAGCCGCCAAGGCGCTGTACACGTCGCAACCGGGGGTGTCGAAGGCGATCATCGAGCTGGAAGACGAGCTGGGCGTGGAGATCTTCACGCGGCACGGCAAGCGGGTGCGCTCGCTGACCGAGCCCGGCAGGATCATCCTCGCGTCGGTCGAGCGGATCCTCCAGGAGGTCGAGAGCCTGAAAAGGGTCGGAAAGGATTACGCGGCGCAGGACCAGGGCAACCTGACGATCGCCGCGACGCACACGCAGGCCCGCTACTCGCTGCCGGCCGCTATCGCCGAATTCAAGAAGCGCTTCCCGAAGGTGCACCTGTCGATCCTGCAGGGCAGCCCGACGCAGGTCGCCGAGATGGTGATCCACGACCAGGCCGACGTCGCGATCGCGACCGAGGCGATCGCCGACTACAAGGATCTCGTGTCGCTGCCCTGCTTCCAGTGGCACCACGCGGCCGTCGTGCCCGTCGATCACCCGCTGCTCGAGCGCAAGACGCCGACCCTCGACGATCTCGCGCAATACCCGCTGATCACTTACGACGACGCGTTCGCGGGCCGCAAGAAGATCAACCACGCGTTCGCGCTGCGCGGGCTGTCGCCGGACATCGTGCTCGAGGCGATCGACGCCGACGTGATCAAGACCTACGTCGAGCTGGGGCTCGGGGTCGGGATCATGGCCGACATCGCGTTCAACCCGGAGCGCGATCGCAACCTGCGGCTGATTCCGGTCGGCCATCTGTTCGGCAGCAACGTCACGCGCGTCGCGCTCAAGCAGGGCGCGTACCTGAGGAGCTATGTGTATACGCTCGTTGAGCTGCTGTCGCCGACGCTGAACCGCAAGCTGATCGAGCAGGCACTCAAGGGCGAATCCGAATCGTACGAGCTTTAACAGGCACCCCCAGACCTGTCGCTTCGCGCCAGCCCCCCGAGGGGGTCAAGAAAACTTCGGGCGGCCCGGCGTTTTCTTGAAGCCACGTGTATAAAGACAGGGGCGCAAATCGCGCCCCTTTTTTCTGTCCGACGGAGGACTCCGCATGACGCTTTCCGCCCTGCTGCGCGGCGCCGCCGGCGCCGCCCTCGTGCTTGCGTGCGCCGCCGCGCATGCGGACCTGAAGGTCGGCATCGACCTGTCGACGACCGGCCCGGCCGCCGCGATCGGCATCACGAGCAAGAATGCGATCCTGATGTGGCCGAAGACGATCGCCGGGCAGAACGTGCAGGTCACGCTGCTCGACGACGCGTCCGACCCGGGTGCGGCGGTGCGCAACATCAGGAAGCTCGTGTCCGAAGACCGTGTCGACGTCGTGATCGGGCCGAACATCACGCCGGCCGCGCTCGCGGCGCTCGACGCGGTGGCCGCCGCGCAAACGCCGATGATCACGCTGGTCGGCTCCGGCGCGATCGTCGAGCCGCAGGAAGGCGCGCGCACCTGGGCGTTCAAGATGGCGCAGAGCGACCGCGCGATGGCCGACGTGATGACCCGCTACATGGCGAACCACGGCGTGAAGACGGTCGGCTTCATCGGCTTCGCGGACAGCTACGGCGACAGCTGGCTCAACGAGTTCACGCGTTTCGCCGACCTGCGCAAGATCCGCGTCGTGGCAGCCGAGCGCTTCAACCGCACCGACGCGAGCGTCACGGGCCAGGCGCTGAAGCTGGTTGCGGCGAAGCCGGACGCGATCCTGATCGCCGGATCCGGCACGCCGGCCGTGCTGCCGCAGCGCACGCTGATCGAGCGCGGCTACAAGGGCCCGATCTACCAGACGCACGGCATCGCGACGCCGGAATTCATCAAGCTCGGCGGCAAGGACGTCGACGGGACGCTGTTCCCGACGCAGCCGGTCGTCGTCGCGCGCACGCTGCCGGCCGATCATCCGGCCCGCAAGGCCGCGCTCGCATTCGTCGATGCGTATGAAGCGAAATATGGCGCCGGCACCGTCACGCAGTTCGCGGGCGACGCGGCGGGCGTCTATCCGCGCCTCGCCGATGCGGTCGGCCGCGCGCTGAAGACCGCGCAGCCGGGCACGCCCGAATTCCGCAACGCGCTGCGGCGCGAGCTGGAGCGCGCGCACGAACTCGTCGTGCCGAACGGCGTCGTCAACACGAACGACAAGGACCATGTCGGGCTCGACCAGCGCGCGAGCGTGATGGGCATCGTGAAAAACGGCGGGTTCGTCTATCTCAGCCAGTGACCGGTGGCCGGGCTGCTTGCCCGGTGCCGCGTTTTCAGCGATAATTTACCTTTTCGCCGCGCGCAATCGCATGCGCAGTCCGGAAAAGCCCAGGTGGTGAAATTGGTAGACGCAGGGGACTCAAAATCCCCCGCCGCAAGGCGTGCCGGTTCGATTCCGGCCCTGGGCACCATCACAAATCGAAGGGAATCAAGGGTTTAGCCAGGATTCTCTCCAAAAAGACATCCTCAAGTGGCACAGCGTGACCCTGGAGCGTGTCCAAAAGCTGCACAGAAAGCCCCGCACTGGAAACAGGCGGGGCTTTTTCTTTGCCTCAACGCATCCTCCCCTGGCTCCCGCTGTGTCCGCCGCCTGGACACACCCGCGGGCCCAAAATGGGCCTAAAGCCGAAGGGCTCGGCCTGTATCAAGGCGGGCCAAAACCGCGCTCGCGACGCAATATCACGATGCGGGTGATAACTTCGGCGTCTTGTGCAGCTCGACCCAATACGCATTAATACGATCCGGCTCGACGTCGAGCCGGCGGAGCCAAGCCTCGGTCGCAACCTGCGTGTTCAACAGGGGAGCGGTGCTGGTCGCGGTTCCCGTCTGCAGCGTCCCGATCGCTTCAGCGACGATCGGGCGCAACGCGTTGTTCAGCAGCACGTACGCGGGCGGGGGCTCGGGCGGGTGCCCTTGTTCGCCAGCAATGCCCGTCTGCGGCGCGACGCCCGCCTGGATGATCAGGCCACCGTCGTCGTAGGGCATCTCGATGAACCAGTCCGGCGGCAGATTCAGTCTGTCTGCCCTGCCCAACTCGCGTACCAGGTCGGCATTGATCGCGGTCAGCCAGTCCACCGTCTTGATGCGATCGGTAAGGCGGCGGAGATTGCGACGCATCGGGTCGCCGACGTCCAGCCCGGGGCCGAACTTGCGGGCCCAAAAAAACTCCGACGCCTCGTTCGGGCCGCGCTGCAACAGCGAAAGGTTCGCGGCATATCCCGCGTGACCGCTCACTGCGTCGAGTTCGCGGACGACGTGCGCAAAGAGCGCCTGAAACACGCTCGGGCAGAGCGTCAGAAAGGCCTGCGGAACAGAGAACGTCACGACGTCCATGCCGCGGTTCAACGACGCCTGCCAGTCCTCGAGGCAGAAGGTCGAGAATTCCATCGTGCCGGCCTCTTGCTTGTCTTCGGCGTTGGAGACTGCGAGCACGAACGGAGCGTCCGCCGGGATGCTGGTCGACAGGGAAGCGACCGACGGCCCCTTTCCCAGTTCGACCGGCTGCTTTCCGTCCTGGTACAGCCATCGGAGCGGGGAGCCCTTGGACGGGGCGCGGTCGGCGGCCTCTTCGGCGGCGCGCTGATAAGTCTGCAGCGCATGGTCGAATCGCTGGTAGCAGGCCGCCAGCGCCTTGCGCTTGGCTGGCGTGCACCCGCCCTTGAAGTAGACAACAGCACGCACGGCGAGGGCCGCGCCTACGATCGCTCGCTGGTGCTTCGGCTCGAACGCACCGTACGGAAGCGTGCCCGCTCGGTTTGGATCGTTGGCCCACGCGATCAATTCGTCCTTCGTCATTGGCATGATGCTTAAAAGGGAATCGGAGATGGAGGGAGCGACGGCGGTATGAGCGGCGGAAGCAGGCTGCCCGAACGCGCATTGGCGCCGCCGCCGAGGATGCTCTCAAGGTCCGTTTGAGTCTGCTTTGCTGTCGACCGCTGCGCTTGCTCGTCAGCGTCACCGCAGCCGCAATCATCCGGGCTGATGCCGGCATATTTCGATTCGTCGCCAGCAATGTCCATGTACGCCGCTTCCTGCGTCTTCGAAGTGGGAAACGTGCGAGGACTGTAGCACGTGCCGAATAGGGGTAACTACCGTGTCAAAGTTGCCGGCAATCAAGGCTCGGCGCGCGCTGGCGGTGGACGCCGGCGATCTTTCGCACAGCCTGTGCCAGTCCGGTGGGGCGCCCCATACCGTCGCACGGTCAGTGGATATTTAGTTTGTGCAGCCCTGGCACCGTCACATCCCTTCAAAGCCTTATCAGTCAAGGCTCCCCAGCCTTCCAGCGCGTGTTTCTGTGGTAACTTCTGCGGTAATTGCCGTCCAGCGCAGCTACGCCTGGCTCCGCTCGCGTTCAAGTTGAAGATGAAGAACCGTCGTCTGCGTGGGAGCACCGATTCATTTCCGGTGTCCCATCCCCCGCGGCCTCTGGCACCACTGCGCAAGAAAACCCGCGAGACGTCTGACGTTGGCCCGTCGGCCAAGCGGCGCACATGAGGCCGGATAAGAGAAGACCCAACGATGCCCAGAGATCACGGAGCGCTTCGCCCGCACGAGAAACCTCCCGCGTCGCCGGCACACCGATACCTCGTCGTGGCCGGCACCGCATTGATCCTGGCAGCGCTGGGGTGGGTGCTCGTCGGCGTCATCCAGCCTGCGTTGCGCCATACGATCGTCATTACGACGGGCGCCGACAACGGCATCTATCGCGGCTTTGCAGACCGCTACGCGGCGATCCTCAAGCGTGACGGCATCACGCTCGAGATCCGCAGCTCGTCCGGCTCGGTCGAAAATTACGAGCGGTTGACGAAGCCCGACGGCGAGTACGAAGTGGGTTTCATCCAATCGGGCACGACGACGCCGAAAGAGACGGATCACCTGCAGACCATCGCCGCCGTCTCGTATGAGCCGATCTGGGTGTTCTATCGTGGCGACACGGTTGTCGACCGGTTGTCCCAACTGCGCGGCAAACGGGTGGGCATCGGTGTGCCCGGCAGCGGACTGCTCAATGTCTCCCTTGTCTTGCTCGGCTATAGCGGCATCACACGGAACAACACGACCCTGGAGCAAGTGGATGCAGCCACCGCATATCAGCGCCTCGAGCAGGGAGAGCTCGATGCCGCTTTTTTCATCGGCCGGCCTGACGCGCCGATGCAGCAAACCCTGCTGAGCAGCGATCTGAAGCTCATGAGTTTCGCGCAGGCCGACGCGCTCGTGCAGAAGTTTCCATCCCTGTCCAGAATCGTCTATCCGCGCGGCTCGACCAGCATCGCCAACGATCGTCCACCGGCAGACGTCACCCTGCTGGCCGCCACGGCGCTGCTCGTGGCGAAAGACACGCTGCATCCTGCCTTCGTCTATCTGCTGCTCGATGTCACCAAAATGGTCCACGGCCGCGAGGACTACTTCACGCCGATCGGCACGTTCCCCAACCTGAACACCCAGGAATTTCCGATCGCGGACGAAAGCACGCGCTATTTCACATCCGGCCGCCCCTTCCTGCAGCGCTACCTGCCGTTCTGGCTGGCCAGCTTCATCGAACGACGCCTGCTCGTCCTGGTTCCTTTCGCAGCGCTGCTCCTAGGCCTGTTGCAGGCACTGCCACGCATGGTGGAGGCGCATTTGAAAAAGCGGCTGCTGATCTGCTACGGGGAGCTCAAGCTGCTGGATGATGAAATCTGGGCCAACCGGCAGCCAACCCGCGACCAGATCGCGCGATGGAACCAGGACATCGAGAACATCGATGCGCACGCCAGCCAGATGCGGATGCCGAAGCGCTATTTTCAGGACCTTTACGCGCTCAAGCAGGCGATTGGCGTTGTAAGGGAGCGCATCTCGACTGAAATCATGCCCCCCTCCGCCGCCACCACGCCGCCACCACGACGCGGCACTGAAAGACAGTGACGTCCCAAGTGCTCACGCGCTTGCAGCGCAACGCACCGGCTTGCCCGATTGTCCAAGCAACAGGCACGACGCAGCACGGAGGCGGCCTATGTCCCTGCGAGCAACTTCGAAACGGATCTGCGCGGGTGTGCTGGCATCCGCGCTCTGGTTCGCGCTGTCCGGCTGCGACATCCTGAGCCAGCCGCCCGTGCCGGACTGGCCGGGCCCGCACGCACCCTATCCGTTCCCGGACAACGTTCCGCATCGCACCGAATGAACGCGCGCCGCATGCGCGTCCGGCATCACGCCGGTCAGCCGCCGCGCGCCCGCTCCTCCAGCGCGCCGCCCATCAGCTCGTCGAACCACTCGATGAATGCATTGAGCCGGCGCGACCGGTGGCGCCGGTGCGGATACACGGCCGACACGTCCATCGGTTCGGCACGGTAGGCGGGCATCACCTCGACCAGCACGCCGCTGTCGAGAAGGTGCCCGACATCGAAGCGCGGAATCTGGATCAGCCCCATCCCGGCAAGGCAGCTCGCGATGTACGTCTCCGCGTTGTTGACGATCACGCGGCTCGGCAGCGTCAGTGTGTGCGTATCGCCGTTGGCGACGTATTCCCATGGCAATTCGCGCCCGGTCGCCGGCGACGCATAGCCGACCGACCAATGCCCGTGCGCCAGTGCATCCGGGTGGTCCGGCACGCCGCATTCGCGCAGGTAGTCCGGGCTCGCGCAATTGACCAGCACGAACCGGCCGAGCGGCCGCACGACCAGGCTGCTTTCCGCGAGACGCCCGACGCGGATCGCGCAATCGACGCCCTCCTGCACGAGATCGATCGACCGGTCAGACGAACCGAGCGACAGCTGCAGCTTCGGATGACGTCGGAACAGCGCCGGCAGTGCGGGCGCGATCACGCGCCGCGCGATCCGGCTCGGCACGTCGACGTTGAGCCGCCCGACCACTTCGCGGTCGCGGCTGCGGAACAGGCGATCGAGTTCGTCGGCTTCCGCGAGCAGACGCCGGCCGCGCTCGAGCAGCAGCGCGCCGTCGGCGGTGAGCTGCACCTGCCGCGTCGTGCGGTGCAGAAGGCGCGTGCCGAGGCCCGTCTCGAGCTGCTGGACGGCCGCCGACACGGTCGCGCGCGGCACGTCGAGCGCGTGCGCGGCCTTGATGAAGCTGCCCAGTTCGGCAACCTGCAGGAAGATTCTGACCTGATCCAGCTTGTCCATCGGCAATGACGTGGGTTCGTTCGGGCGACCGGACGCGTCCGGCGCGGCAACCGCGATACGATCCGGCGCCCGACATGAAAAAGGCGCGCGGCCTTTACGCCCGCGCGCCCGCCCATTGTCCATGGAAACCGGCCATTGCGGGTACGCGGCCCGCGCCGCGCCCGGACCTGCCCGGACCTGCCCGGACCTGCCCGGATCCGCCCGGACCTGCCCGGCCGCTTGCCGCTTGCCGCTTGCCGCTTGCCGCTTGCCACTTGCCACTTGCCACTTGCCACTTGCCACTTGCCTGGTCGCTTATCTGGTCGCTTACTTGGTCGTATAGCCACCGTTGATCAGGATCGTCTGGCCCGTGATCCACCAGCCATCGGTCACGAGGTGGCGGATGAACGGCACGACGTCCTCGATGTCGGTCAGGCCCGTCTTGCTGAACGGCGACAGCGCGGCGGCAGTCTTGTGATACGCGACCGCATCGGCGCCTTCGGCCGGATAGAAGAACGGCGTGTCCATCGGGCCCGGCCCCACGGCAGTCACCGAGATCCCGCGCGCGCCATACTCCTTCGCGGCCGCCCGCGTGAAGTGCTCGACCGGCGCCTTCGACCCTTCGTATGCCGCATAGAATGGCGTGAACGCACCGAGCAGCGACGTCACGAGCGTGACGAGCTTGCCGTGATCCTCGAGATGCCGCCCCGCTTCCTTGATGAAGAAGAACGCCGACTTGCTGTTGACCGCGAACATGTCGTCATATTCGGCCTCGCTGATCTCGGTGATCGGCTTCTTCAGCACCTTGCCGACCGTGTTGATCGCAATATCGAGCTTGCCGAAACGCTGCTTCGCCGCGTCGAACAACTGCGCGACCGCGCCGGCTGTCGTCAGGTCGGCCTGGAACGTCGCGGCGTCCGCGCCCGCCGCACGCACCGCGGCGGCCGTTTCTTCGGCCTGCGGCTGCGTCGCCGCGCTGTTGTAGTGAATCGCCACCGCCTTCGCGCCGTGGCTCGCCAGATCCCTCGCGATCAATCCGCCGAGGTTCTTCGCGCCGCCTGCGATCAGGACGACCTTGTCTGCGAGCGTATGAGTGGCCACGGTTGACTCCTTTCTCGTTGAACGAAATCCCGAGTGTAGGCACGTCCGTGGCGCCGGTCAGCCGGTCGCAGCTGGATGGATTGTCCAGAAAACCGATCCAATCCGGTTCGCCGGTTCGCCGGTTCGCCGGTCGCCGGCCGCTCAGCGCGCGTGCCGTTTCGCGTCGATCTTGCCGAGCAGCCACTGCATCCCGGCCAGATGCTGCTGATCGTGACTGCACAGGTAGTGGACGAGCCCGCGCACGGTCACCGCGCCGTAGCCCTCGAACTCGCCGATGCGGGCGAACTGGTCCGGCGTGACACGTGACAGGAGGTCGAGCGTCTGCCGCCGCGCGTCGCGAAACGCAGCGAGCACGTCCGACGCATACGCGTCGTCGTAGCGCCGCTCGACGGCAAGCGCGTCGCCGTCGAGCGACACGAGCAGCGGGCGGTCCTCGTCGAGCATCCGGCGCAGCCGCACGTGATAGCCGTCGATCTCGATGTCGCGCACGTGGCAGAGCTGCCCGAGCGGCGAATAGCGTTCGCTCGGGATTCCGTTCCAGTCGTCGGGCGTCCAGCTCGCGTACCCGTCGGGCACCGCCGCGAAATGCGCTTCGAGCAGGCGGGGAAAATCGGCAAGCGCGTCGAGGGTCGTCGGGTTCATGCGAGGGCCTCCCAGTCGGATGGTCGGGAAACGGCGGTGGCGAGCGGGCATCGAGCCAGCCCGCCGCCGCGATCACTTCACGCTGAAGCGGTAGCTGCCTTGGGTGCGGTGCCCGTCCGCCGCGACGGCCACCCACTTCACGGTAAAAGCGCCCGCGCCGATTGCTGACAGCGGCACTGCCATCCGCTTGCGATTCGCCGCGTCGACGCTCGCCTTGCCGTCCGACACCGGCTTGCCGGCGCCGTCGACGACGACGATCGAACTGAACGCCGGCTCGAGCGTTTCGGTGAAGTCGAGCGTGACGGCAGACGGCGCGGAGGTGAGCGCCGCGTTCGCGGCCGGGTCGGTGTTCTCGGGCCGCGCGTGCGCGAATGCAGCCGACGAAACGGTCGCGGCAACGGCGATGGCGGCAGCCTTGCGGCCGAGCGAGAGCAGATCGAAAGTCATCGTGTGTCCGGGAAGAAAATGAACGGGCCGCTCACGAAAGCGTGCCCGTCCGAAATGTTCCGGCAGCTTACCAGCGCACGCACCGCCGTGACAGCGACCGTGTGCCGCTTGATAGAATGCGCGCGCTATGGATCTCGAAAGCATTCTCTACTCCCAGGGCTTCGGCTCGCGCCGCCAGTGCCGCGGCCTGATCGAGGCCGCGCGCGTGACGGTCGCCGGCGCAGTCTGCACCGACCCCGATGCCGACTTCAGTACCGACGCGCTCGTGATCTCGGTCGACGATACCGCGTGGCCGTTCCACGCGCGCGCGTACCTCGCGCTCAACAAGCCCGCCGGTTACGAGTGCTCGCGCGATCCGCAGCACCACGCGAGCGTGTTCAGCCTGCTGCCGGCGCCGTTCGCCGCCCGCGGCGTGCAATGCGTCGGCCGCCTCGACCAGGACACGACGGGCCTGCTGCTGCTGTCCGACGACGGCCAGTTCGTCCACGCGTACACATCGCCGAAGCGCAAGGTGCCGAAGACCTACGTCGCGACCGTGCGCCATCCGCTCGACGACGCGCAGCTGCATGCGCTGCGCACGGGCGTGCAGCTTCATGGCGAGCCGAAACCGATCGCCGCGCTTGCCGCCGATGCGCGCGACACGCACGTGCTCGCGCTGACCGTGCTCGAAGGCAAATACCATCAGGTGAAAAGAATGGTCGCGGCCGCGAGCAACCGCGTGGAAGCCCTGCACCGCGAGAGCATTGGCGGGTTCACGCTGCCGGCCGACCTGGAACCGGGTGCATGGCGCTGGCTGAGCGAAGCCGATCTCGCGTCGCTGCGCGACACCGCCCAAACCCTGTAAGGGAAAATCCGCACGACCGTTCGATGATCGGCCGCGTGGCGGCCGCCCTATCCCCCGCTATACTCGAATGACAAGCTGTTACGAGCAGCGATGCAGGGGAGACATCATGCAAATCCACAATCTGACTGACGTTTCGTACGTGATGCTCGCGTTCGCCGTGGTAGGTGCGCTCGCGATCGGCGGGCTGCTTGCGTACATGCGCGCGAAGCACAAATATTATCCGAACCTGATTGGCGCACTGATCGGCGCGCTGCTGTGCTTCCTGCTGATCGAGGCGCTACCGGCGCTGACCTGACGCTTTGCCGGGCCCGAGCGTTTGAAGGAATTCGTCTACGGTCGGATAGCGCAACGTCACGCACAATTCGCGCTTGAGACGTGCGTTGGACAGCCGCCGCGACTCGCGCATGAACGACAGGAGCGTCGGTTCGAGCAGGCGCTCGGCGTCGGCGCGGCTCACGCGCGGCGGCGGCGGCAGGCCGAACGCATGCGCGACCCGGTCGAAATACTCTCCCATCTGCAGTTCGCTGTCGTCCGATGCGTGCACCGCGCGCGACGGCCGGCCGCGCACTGCCGCGCGCCGCAGGATCGCCGCGAGGTCGTCCGCGTGGATGTGGTTCGTATAGACGTCGTCGGCCGGTTCGAGCGCCGGCGTGCCGCGTTCGAGCCGCGCGAGCGGCAGCCGGTTCGCCGCATAGATGCCGGGAATGCGCACGATCCGCGCGGACAGCACGCCGCGCGCCGTCGCGGCGCGCAGCTGGCGCTCCGCCGACACGCGGCGCACGGCGCGCGGATTCGCCGGACGCAGCGGGTGCGTCTCGTCGATGCGCGCGCCGCCGCAATCGCCGTAAACGCCCGTCGTGCTGGCGTAGACGAGCCGCGGCGCGCGAAGGCCGTCGGGTACAATACGCGCTGCCCGGACGGGCGCGCCGGCAGGCCGCGCCGCCGCGCGAACGCTGCGCAGCCTGCCGTACGCCGGCGCCGGCTGAACCGTCGAGCGCCGCGCGGGCGCGGTCAGCGCGGCGACGAGCGCGCGCGTGCGCCGGTCCTCGCTACCGTCGGACTGCGGCGGCGCGAGATGCAGGATAGTGCGGGCGAGGCCCGCGAGCCGGCCGAGCGTCCACGGGCGATCGAGGTCGCCGACGATCGGTGTCGCGCCCGCGGCGCGCAGTTCGTCGCACCGGGCCGGATGGCTCGTCAGCGCGACGATCCGCAGGTCGCCGCGCCGCGCGCGCCATTGCGCGATGCAGCGCAGGCCGACGTCGCCGCAGCCGACGATCAGCACGCGCGGCCGGCGCAGGATTCGTGTCGCGATCATGATGGTTGCGAAATCAGTAGCGGAAGCATTGTAGCTGCCGTGCGCAACTTGCACGGTCCCCACATTTTGTTCTAGTTGGTTCTATGGCATTCAACGTCACTCTCAAGCAAAGCGGCCGGCAGTTCCAGGTCGAGTCGGACGAAACCGTGCTGGCAGCCGCGCTGCGCCAGAACGTCCATCTGCCGTACGGCTGCAAGAACGGCGCGTGCGGCTCCTGCAAGGGCCAGATCGTGTCGGGCCAGATCGAGCAAGGCCCGCACGCCGCATCTGCCCTGTCCAACGACGAGCGTACCCGCGGCCTCGCGCTGCTGTGCTGCTCGAAGGCGCAATGCGATCTGGAGATCGACGTGCGCGAGATCGCCGGCGTCGACGGCGTGCAGGTCAAGAAGCTGCCGTGCCGCATTGCCGCGCTCGAGCGCAAGGCCGACGACGTGATGGTGCTGAAGCTGCAGCTGCCGGCGAACGAACGCCTGCAATACCTCGCGGGCCAGTACATCGAATTCATCCTGAAGGACGGGTCGCGCCGCAGCTACTCGATGGCGAACGCACCGCACGAGGAAGGCCCGGTCGAACTGCACGTCCGCCACATGCCGGGCGGCAAGTTCACCGACCACGTGTTCGGCGCGATGAAGGAGCGCGACATCCTGCGCTTCGAAGGCCCGCTCGGCACGTTCTTCCTGCGCGAGGATTCCGACAAGCCGATCGTGCTGCTCGCGTCGGGCACCGGCTTCGCGCCGATCAAGGCGATCATCGAGCACGTGAAGCACCGCGGCATCACGCGCCCGATGACGCTCTACTGGGGCGCGCGCCGCAAGAAGGACATCTACCTCGCCGAACTCGCCGAGCAATGGGCGAGCGAGATCCCGAACTTCAGGTTCGTGCCGGTCCTGTCCGAGCCGGACGACGCCGACGCGTGGACGGGCCGCACCGGTTTCGTCCATCGTGCGGTGATCGAGGACCTGCCCGACCTGTCGGCCTACCAGGTCTATGCGTGCGGCGCGCCGGTGATGGTCGAGTCCGCGCAGCGCGACTTCACGCAGCACCACGGCCTGCCCGCGGACGAGTTCTACGCGGACTCGTTCACGAGCGCCGCCGATCTCGCGCATCCGGTCTGAGCCCGGACGGCATCCTCCGCGCCCCGCCGCCGCGACACATTTGTTGCATCGCGGCGGTTTACAGTGGGGCGCGGGATACCGTATGCTTGCGCACATGAACCGCTTCCTGTCCACCCTCCGACGTCGCCGCTCGCCGCTCCGCCCGGATGCCGCCGGCTCGTCACGGACTCGCGCGTAACCCCCGACACGTTACGCACAAGCTGTTCGAACCACCCAGCCACGGCATGCCCCGTGGCTTTTTTATTGTCTTTTCACCTTGACCGTCTGCTGGAGTCTGCCGCCATGCCCCTGAACGACTATCCGATCGACTCGCTGATGTACATCACGAACCGCCCCGACATCGTGTTCACGCACGGCAAGGGTTCCTGGCTCTACGATCACACCGGCAAGCGCTATCTGGATTTCATCCAGGGCTGGGCGGTCAACAGCCTCGGGCACTGCAACGACGGTGTCGTCGAAGCGCTCAAGTCGCAGGCGGAAAAGCTGCTGAACCCGTCGCCGGCGTTCTACAACGAACCGATGGCGAAGCTCGCGGGCCTGCTCACGCAGCACAGCGTGTTCGACAAGGTGTTCTTCACGAACAGCGGCGCCGAAGCGAACGAAGGCGCGATCAAGCTCGCGCGCAAGTGGGGCCGCAAGTTCAGGAACGGTGCGTACGAGATCATCACGTTCGACCACAGCTTCCACGGCCGCACGCTCGCGACGATGTCGGCGAGCGGCAAGCCGGGCTGGGACACGATCTACGCGCCGCAGGTGCCGGGCTTCCCGAAGGCCGAGCTGAACAACATCAACTCGGTCGAGAAGCTGATCAGCGACAAGACCGTCGCGGTGATGCTCGAGCCGATCCAGGGCGAAGGCGGCGTGATCCCCGCAACGCGTGAGTTCATGCGCGAACTGCGGGCGCTGACGAAGCAGCACAACCTGCTCCTGATCGTCGACGAAGTGCAGAGCGGCTGCGGCCGCGCGGGCACGCTGTTCGCGTACGAGCTGGCCGACATCGAGCCGGACATCATGACGCTCGGCAAGGGGATCGGCAGCGGCGTGCCGCTCGCGGCGCTGCTGTCGAAGGCCGACGTCGCGGTGTTCGAGGCCGGCGACCAGGGCGGCACCTACAACGGCAACCCGCTGATGACGGCGGCCGGCTATTCGGTGATCTCGCAGCTCGTCGCACCGGGCTTCCTCGAAGGCGTGCGCGCACGCGGCGAATACCTGAAGCGCAAGCTGCTCGAGCTGTCGGAGGAGCGCGGCTTCGAGGGCGAGCGCGGCGAGGGCCTGCTGCGCGCGCTGCTGCTCGGCAAGGACATCGGCCCGCAGATCGTCGAGAAGGCGCGCGACATGCAGCCGGACGGCCTGCTGCTCAACGCGGCGCGCCCGAACCTGCTGCGCTTCATGCCCGCGCTGAACGTGACCACCGAAGAGATCGACCAGATGATGGCGATGCTGCGCTCGGTGCTCGACACACTCTGAGGAGACCCGCCCGATGGATGCCGCCGCCGATGACGTCGCGATCCGTCCGTTCGATCACGCCGATACCGACGCCGTGCTTGCAGTCTGGCGCGACGCGTTCCCGCAATACAGCGAGGCGGCCGCGCCGCACCGCGATCCGTTGCGATCGATCGAGCTGAAGCTCGCGACACAACCCGAGCTGTTCTTCGTCGCGGTGTGCGGCGCGCGCGTCGTCGGCACGCTGATGGCGGGCTTCGACGGGCATCGCGGTTGGCTGTATTCGTTCGGTGTCGCGAGCGACGCGCGCCGGCTCGGCGTCGGCCGCGCGCTGATCGCGCATGCGGAGGACGCGCTCGCCGCGCGCGGCTGCCTGAAGATCAATCTGCAGGTGCTGCCCGGCAACGACGACGCGTGCCGTTTCTACGCCGCGCTCGGCTATCACGTCGAGGAACGCATCTCGTTCGGCAAGCTGCTGCCCGCAACGTGATGCTGCCGCTGGCGCCGGCAGCAGCCGGCGTCGGTGCGTGATCAGTATGTAATCGGCTCCGCGCCCGGCAGCGGATTGCCGAGCGCGTCGGTCGGCACTGCCTGCTGTTCGAACGCGGCGAAATACGCAGCCCATTGCGTGTCGCTCACGCGCACGATCAGCGCGCCGTCCTGCCAGATATCGTTGTGGTCGTTGCTGTCGTCGCCCGCGCGATGCAGGAAGTGAGGCCCCGATGAACCCTGGTTCATGTGCGTGTCGTGGATGCCGTTGCCCTCGACGTACGTGCGGCCGAACACGACCACATCGAGCCCCTGCGACTGCGCGGCGTCGACGAGCCGCAGCAGCGACGGAATCGGCTCCGGGTGGCCGGTGCCGTCCATCACGTCGCTCGGGCGCCATGCTCCCGTCTCGTTCAGGATGTCGCTGCGCAGGTAATCGAGTGCGGGCAGCGCGGCCGTCCCCGTCAGGTCCGTATAGCCCTGCTGCGCGTTCGCGAGCGTCTGCGTGACGGGGTGGTGGAAATCGTAGACGAGCTTGTAGTTCAGCAGGTCGTCCGCGTCGTTGGTGCCGACGTTGACCGCGACATCCCAGTCGCCCGTCGGCAGCGCGAGCGTCAGGTGGATGTGGTACTGAATCTCGCTGCCGTGCGGCGACGCCTTCAGCCCCGCCACCGACTTGACCTTCGCCTTCACGAAACCGTAGTCCAGACTCATGCGCGTCCTCCGTGTGCCGATGGGCCGCTCATGCTACGCCCCGCGCGTGTCGGTTTGCGGACGGCCGGTTGCGGACGGCCGGTTGTGGACGGCCGGTTGCGGACGGCCGGTTGTGGACGGCCGGTCGCGGACGGCCAGACGCAAGCAGCCGACGTGATGCAGCCTGCGCGCCGCGGTTGTGGCGCGCTCGTCCGATGGAGTCACGCACACGGGCACAGTTCTGCGGCCATCGCGCGGCGCGAAAAAAAAGGCCGTCACGGCAACCCGTGACAGCCTTTCCAAAGCCCTTGCGCATCGCGTGCGGCCGCAGCCGCACCGACACGCGGGGCCCGCTCATTCACTCACTCATTCACCCAGATACGCGGCGCGCACCTTCGGATCGTCGAGCATCTGCTTCGCGTCGCCTTCCATCGTGACCGTGCCCGAGTCCATCACGTAGCCGCGGTCGGCCGCCTGCAGCGCGAGACGCGCGTTCTGCTCGACCAGCAGCACCGTGATGCCCTCCTTCGAGATCGTCCGCACCACCTCGAAGATCTTCTCGACCATGATCGGCGACAGCCCCATCGACGGTTCGTCGAGCAGCAGCAGCTTCGGCTTCGACAGGACCGCGCGCGACATCGCGAGCATCTGCTGCTCGCCGCCCGACAGCGTACCCGCGAGCTGCGTCGCCCGTTCCTTCAGGCGCGGGAAGAAGCCGAACATCCGGTCGATGTCCTTCTTGATCCCGTCCGCATCGTTGCGCAGGTACGCGCCCATCTGCATGTTCTCGAGGATCGACATCCGTGCGAAGATCCCGCGGCCTTCCGGCACCATCGCAAGGCCGCGCTTCAGCAGTTCGTGCGTCGGCATGCCCTTGATCGACTTGCCGTCGTACTCGATGTCGCCCGCCGAATACGGCTTGAGACCCGTGATCGCCTTCATCGTCGTGGTCTTGCCTGCGCCGTTCGCGCCGATCAGCGTCACGAGCTCGCCCTGACGGACCTCCATGTCAACGCCCTTGACGGCCTGGATGCCGCCGTAGTTGACCTGCAAGCCCTTGATTTTCAACATTGCCGCTGCCATCAGTGCACCCCTGCGCCGAGATATGCCTCAATCACCTTCGGGTTCTTCTGCACGTCCTGCGGCAGACCCTCGGCGATCACCTTGCCGTAATCGAGCACCGTCATCCGGTTGCACAAGTGCATCACGAGCTTCACGTCGTGCTCGATCAGCAGAATCGTGCGGCCGTCCGAACGGATCTTGTCGAGCAGGCGCGTCAGTTCCACTTTCTCCGTGGCGTTCATCCCGGCCGCCGGCTCGTCGAGCGCGAGCAGCTTCGGGTCGGTTGCCAGTGCGCGCGCGATCTCCAGACGGCGCTGGTGGCCGTACGACAGGTTGCGCGACGTGTAGTCCGCGTACTGCAGCACGCCGACGTATTCGAGCAGCTCGATCGCGCGCTCCTTGATTTCACGCTCTTCCTGGCGTTCCGCCGGGGTCTGGAACACCGCGCCGAGCAGCCCGTGCTTGGTGCGCACGTGGCGGCCCACCATCACGTTTTCCAGCGCAGTCATGCCGCCGAACAGCCGGATGTTCTGGAACGTGCGCGCAATGCCCGTCTTCGCGACCTGGTGCACCGCGGTCGGCTTGTATTCCGCGCCGTCCAGCTTGAACTCGCCGGAATCCGGTGTGTACAGCCCCGTGATCACGTTGAAGAACGTCGTCTTGCCCGCGCCGTTCGGGCCGATCAGGCCGTAGATCTCGCCTTCCTTGATCTCGAGGCCGACGTCGGACAGCGCCTGCAGGCCGCCGAAGCGTTTGTTCACGCCTTTGACGGACAGTCGGATTGGTTTGTCGCTCATGTGTTTTCTCCTGCTTGTCCGTTACGCGCGCGCCGACTTGGCGCTGCGCTTCGCCAGTTTCGCGATCTTGTCCTCATGCTTCGGCGCGGGCCACAGGCCTTCCGAGCGGTACAGCATGATGATCACCATCGCGAGGCCGTACAGCGCCTGGCGGATCACTTCCGTATCGACGATCTCATGCCCGAACACCGCGTTCTGCAGCGGGCCCATCGTCGAACGCAGGAATTCCGGGAAGATCGCCAGCAGCACCGCGCCGAGGATCACGCCCGGGATGTGGCCCATGCCGCCCAGCACCACGCACGCCAGCACGACGATCGACTCCCAGAACGTGAACGATTCCGGCGACACGAAGCCCTGGAACGAGCCGAACATCGCGCCCGACAGGCCGCCGAACGACGCGCCCATCGCGAACGCGAGCAGCTTCACGTTGCGGGTGTTGATGCCCATCGCCTTCGCCGCGATCTCGTCCTCGCGGATCGCCGCCCATGCACGGCCGATGCGCGAGTGCTGCAGGCGCGTACACGTCCAGATCACCAGCAGCGCGCACAGCACGAACAGGTAGTAGTACATGTACACCGACGGCAGCTGGATGCCGAACAGCGAGTGCGTCTGCGCGAGGCTGAAGTCGCCGGCGTGCACCGGGTCGATCCCCGTGATCCCCTTCGGGCCGTTCGTGATGTTCACCGGACGGTCGAGGTTGTTCATGAAGATCCGCACGATTTCACCGAAGCCCAGCGTGACGATCGCGAGGTAGTCGCCGCGCAGCCGCAGCGTCGGTGCACCGAGCAAAATTCCGGCTCCCGCCGCGAGCGTCATCGCGATCACAACGATGATCAGGAACGGCACGTGCAATCCGCCGGGCGCGAGCTGCGCGATCCACTCGAACTGCGAGGTCAGGTGCGGCGAGCTCAACAATGCCGCCGTGTACGCGCCCACCGCGTAGAACGCGATATAGCCCAGGTCCAGCAGGCCGGCGAAGCCGACCACCACGTTCAACCCCAGCGCGAGCATCACGTACAGCATCGCAAAGTCGAGCACGCGGACCCAGTAGTTGCCGCCCGCTGCGCCGATGATGATCGGCGCAGCGATGACGAAGGCCGCGGTCAGGATACCGATGGTGACGGTCTTCGCGGTGTTGCGTTCTTCGACGAGCGTCGTCGAGGTTTCGATCGGTTGAATGGATGTCATGTTCTTGCTCCCCTTCCGTTACGCGCGGTCCGCGACCCGTTCGCCGAGCAGGCCCGACGGACGGAACACGAGCACGATGATCAGCACGATGAATGCGAACACGTCCTGGTAGTTACTGCCGAACACGCCGCCCGTCAGATTGCCGATGTAGCCGGCGCCCAACTGCTCGATCAGGCCGAGCAGCACCCCGCCGACCATCGCGCCGCCGAGGTTGCCGATCCCGCCCAGCACCGCCGCGGTGAATGCCTTCATGCCCGGGATGAAGCCCATGTAGAAGTGCACGTTGCCGTACTCGGACGCGATCATCACGCCGGCCAGCGCGGCGAGCGCCGAACCGATCATGAAGGTCGCCGAGATCACGAAGTTCGGGTTCACGCCCATCAGGCTCGCAGTGTTCGGGCTTTCCGCGATCGCGCGCATCGCGCGGCCGAGCTTGGTCTTGTGCACGAGCAGCAGCAGGCCGCCCATCACGATGAACGCGACGGCGATGATCACGATTTCAGTCATCGAGATCACGGCGCCGGGCGTCGTGTCGGTCGCCTTGATCACGTTGATCGGGTCGGTCGGCAGCAGCTGCGGGAACGGCAGCGGGTTGCGCGACCAGATGATCATCGCGGCGGTCTGCAGCAGGATCGACACGCCGATCGCGGTGATCAGCGGCGCGAGACGCGGCGCACGGCGCAGCGGCCGGTACGCGACCCGCTCGATCGTGAAGCCGACCACCGCGCAGACGCACGCGGCGATACCGAGACCGATCGTCAGCGTCGCGACGTTGCCGAGCCCGGGAAAGTGGTTCTGCAGCACGTTGATCGCCGACAGCGCAACCATCGCGCCGATCATCAGCACATCGCCGTGCGCGAAGTTGATGATGCCCAGAATGCCGTACACCATCGTGTAACCCAACGCGATGATGGCGTACACACTGCCGAGCACCAGCCCGTTGAGGATCTGCTGGACGAAGATATCCATTTAAAGCTCCTTGGCCCGTGCTGCCGGATGAAGCTGCGCCCCGCGGGTAAGCGAGGAATCACGTCGTCTCGGCGACACTGCGGGTACTAGAAAAGACCGGTAAGGGTGGATCGTCCCGGCGTGCGCCGCCCGGCCTGTACGGCCGGACCTGCCGCCGGAGCGGATACAAAAACGGCACCGCACTGTTCCGGTGCCGTCACGAGTCCCGTCGCTACATCGTCACGACATCGAGGACGGTTTTCTTTGCCTCCTTGAAGTCGTAGAGCGTAATCGCGCTCTCTTTCAAATCGCCGTTCGGCGTGAATGCGATGTGACCGATCACCCCGCGGTAATCGGTCGACGGCATCGCAGCCAGCACCTTGGACGCGTCGATCGAGTTCGCGCGCTTCATTGCGTCGACGATCACGTAGACGGCGTCATACGTGAATGGCGCGTAGATCTGCACCGGCGTGTGGAAACGGTCCTCGTACTTCTTCTCGAAGTCCGCCCCCTTGTCCATCCGCGACAGGGCGAGCCCCGCCTCCGAACAGATCAGGTTCTGCACCGCGCTGCCCGCGAGCTCGACCACCTTGTCGGTACACACGCCGTCGCCGCCAAGGATTTTTGCCTCGATGCCGAGCGCCAGCGCCTGCTTCGCAAACGGGCCGCCCGTCGCGTCCATGCCGCCGTACATGATCACGTCGGGATGGTCGCTCTTGATCTTCGTCAGGATTGCCTTGAAATCCGTCGCGCGGTCGTTGGTCGCTTCGCGCGCGACGATCTGTCCGCCCGCTGCCCGGACGGTCTTCGCGAATTCGTCGGCCAGACCCTTGCCGTAGGCGGTCGCGTCGTCGACGACCGCGAAGCGCTTCGCGTGGAGCGCATGCAGCGCGTAGTTGGCGAGCGCAGGCCCTTGCTGCGCATCGGTCGCCACCACGCGGTAGGTGGTCTTGTACCCTTGCTTCGTATAGTCGGGATTGGTCGAGGACGGTGAAATCTGCACGATGCCTGCGTCGCTGTAAATTTTCGACGCCGGGATCGACACCCCGGAATTGAGGTGCCCCACCACGGCCACGACCCGGTCGTCGACCAGCTTCTGAGCAACTTGCGTGCCGGTCTTCGGATCGGCGGCGTCGTCCTCGGCGACCAGTTCCAGCCGCACCGGATGCGCGTCGATCGTCAGGCCATGCGCGTTGATTTCCTCGATCGCCAAACGTGCCCCGTTTTCATTGTCCTTGCCGAGATGCGCAATGCTCCCCGTCAGCGGGGCGGCATGGCCGATTTTGACGACGCGCGCGTCGCTGGCCGGCGGTGGCGCGGACACCGCAGCCTCCCTGCCCGCCCCGTCGTCGCCTTTTTTGCTGCAGGCGGCAAGCATTGCAACCGCTGCGGCGACGGACACGGCGTAAGCCAACTTCACATGCATTAAATAGGTCTCCCGCGCCTTGCCAAAACCCGATTTCACGACCGCTCAGGCCTGAAAACGGGCGCATTGTAACTCCATTTATAGGACGCCAATATTCCTGATTCGATGGGGTTTTCCTGCATTGCAACCAATTTTGAGACACAGGTTCGAGCGCGGATAGCAACCCAGTTGCACCATCATTGGGAGGATTGGTTGCGCTTGCAATCTCGACGCGCGGAAAAAAGGTGCAAAAAAAGCGCGCCCTAGGGCGCGCTTCGGTGTACCGCGAGTGGTATCCGGGTCAGGCGGCGGGAGACAGGTTCAGGCCGCGCGGCAACGGGAACGACACGTTCTCCTCGATGCCCTCGAGCGCGCGGACGTTGCGCACGCCGAGTTCGCGCAGACGCGCGATCACCGCCTGAGCGAGCACCTCGGGCGCCGACGCGCCGGCCGTCACGCCGATGCGGCGCTTGCCCGCAACCCATGCGGGATCGATCTGCTCGGGCGCGTCGACCATGTACGCGGCGACGCCGCGCTTCTCGGCCACCTCGCGCAGGCGGCTCGAATTCGAGCTGTTCGGACTCCCGACGACGATCACGACATCGCACTGCGGCGCCATGAATTTCACCGCGTCCTGGCGGTTCTGCGTCGCGTAGCAGATGTCCTGCTTCTTCGGCTCGCGGATCTTCGGGTACTTCGCCTTCAGCGCGGCGATGATTTCAGCCGCGTCGTCGACCGACAGCGTCGTCTGCGTGACGAGCGCGATGCGCTCCGGATCGGCGAGCACGAGCTTCTGCACGTCCTCGACGCTCTCGACGAGATGCATGCCGCGCTCGACCTGCCCCATCGTTCCCTCGACTTCCGGATGCCCCTTGTGCCCGATCATCACGATGTCGACACCATCCTGGCGCATCTTCGCCACTTCGACGTGCACCTTTGTGACGAGCGGACACGTCGCATCATAGATGCGCAGGCCGCGCACGCCGGCCTCGTCGCGCACGGCCTTCGACACGCCGTGCGCGCTGAAGATCACGGTGTTGCCGGCCGGCACTTCCTCGAGTTCCTCGACGAAGATCGCGCCTTTCTTCTTCAGATCCTCGACCACGTACTTGTTGTGGACGATCTCGTGGCGCACGTAGATCGGTGCGCCGTGCATCGCGATCGCGCGTTCGACGATCTCGATCGCGCGATCGACGCCCGCGCAGAAGCCGCGCGGCTGCGCCAGCAGGATTTCGGCGTCGGCTGCGACGGTCTGTCCGGACAGCGTATCGGTGGTGCTCATGATTACAGAATCCCGATGATTTTCACTTCGAACGTGAGCGCCTGGCCCGCGAGCGGATGATTGAAGTCGAACAGCGCGGAGGTTTCGCCGATTTCCTTCAGCACCCCTGCATATCGGCCGCCGTCCGGCGCGTTGAACTCGATCAGGTCGCCGGGCGTGAAATCGTCGCCGACCATGCCGTTTTCACGCAGCGTCGCGAGCGTCACGCGCTGAAGCATGTCGGGGTTTCGGGGACCGAACGCCTGCTCCGGCGCTAGCTGAAAAGTCGAATGGTCACCCACCCGGAGCCCGACGAGAATCTGTTCCAGCGAGGGTGCCAGCTGTCCCGCGCCGAGCAGCAGCGTGGCCGGTTTGTCGGAGAAGGTGTTGACGATGTCGGCGCCGTCGGCGAGGGCCAACCGGTAGTGCAGCGTGACGTGCGAACCGGGCTTCACTTCGGATAGATCGATAAGGCTCATGAATGACTCGTTCAATCGGCGCCCGTAACGGCCGGAAGGCCCAGCGCAAAACCCCTATTGTAAGTCACCTGCGCGCGCAAGGCAGAAAGTGCGACGACGGCGCGCAGGCCGCCTGCCGACAATGGAGTATCAACGATGACGCAACAATTATTGCCTTTGCCCGCATGCCGGGAGAACCTCGGGCCCGCGCCCGCCCCGCGCACCCCGCCCGTTCGGCGCAGGCGCCGCGCCCCGCGCACGAAGGAAACCGGGCTGCCGCGCGAACGGCTGCTCACGCGCGGGCCCGCCGCGCTGTCCGACGACGAGCTGATCGCGCTGCTGCTCGGCACCGGCGTGCCCGGCCACAACGTGTTCGACAACGCCCGCGCGCTGCTCGCGCAGTTCGGCCACTCGCTGCGCGGGCTGCTCGACGCGACGCCTGACGATTTCCGCGGCCGCCCCGGCATCGGCGACGCCCGCATCGCGCTGCTCTCCGCGGTCGCCGAGCTTGCGCGGCGCGCGCTCGCCGAGAAGGCGCGCGAGCGGCTGCTGATCGATTCGCCCGGCGCGGTCGAGGATTTTCTGCGGCTCAAGATCGGCACACGTCCCTATGAAGTGTTCGTCACGCTGTATCTCGACGCCCGCCACTGCCTGATCGACATCGAGGAAAGCGCGCGCGGTTCGCTCACGCGGATGGCCGTCTACCCGCGCGAGATCGTGCGCCGCGCGCTGTCGCTGAACGCCGCCGCACTGATCGTCGCGCACAACCACCCTTCCGGCGCCGTGCAGCCGAGCGCGGAAGACCGGCGGCTGACCCGGGTGCTGCGCGACGCGCTCGTGCTGATCGATGTGCGGCTGCTCGACCATATCGTCGTCGGCACGAGCGACACATTTTCGTTCGCGGGCGCCGGTTGGCTGTAGACTGTGCGCCCCGGCGAACCGTCCGGGCCCGATGCAACGGTGAAGCGAAATTGCGTTTGATTTTTCTGAGCTTTTTCTGCTAGAATCGCCGTCTGTCTTTTTTCCAACCAGTTCTAGCCATCGAAGGGCCTTGTCTGTTATGGGCTTGGGCGTTCTGAGTGCAGCCATGGATCACGTGGCGGTACGATGGAACCTTCACCGGCGATCGAACCCCGAATTTAGCGTATTAGGAGTGCTCTCATGGCACGCGTATGCCAAGTAACTGGGAAAGCGCCGATGAGCGGCAACAACGTTTCCCACGCCAACAACAAGACGAAGCGTCGCTTCCTGCCGAACCTGCAAAACCGCCGGTTCTGGGTGGAAAGCGAAAACCGTTGGGTGCGTCTGCGCGTCTCGAACGCCGGCCTGCGCCTGATCGACAAGAACGGCATCGATTCCGTGCTCGCTGACCTGCGCGCACGCGGCGAAGCCTAAGCCCAAGGAGCACAATCATGGCAAAAGGCGCACGCGACAAGATCAAGCTCGAGTCGACCGCTGGCACGGGTCATTTCTACACGACCACGAAGAACAAGCGCAACATGCCGGAAAAGATGGCGATCAAGAAGTTCGATCCCGTCGTCCGCAAGCATGTGGAATACAAAGAAACCAAGATCAAGTAATCTCCTGGTTTCTGCCAGCCTGATGACGACCAGAAAGCCCCGCAATCGCGGGGCTTTTTGTTTTGCCCGAAGCACGCTCGAGCCCGACGCGGTATGCTCTCCCCTTTCCGCGGTTTTGCCGCCGGAACAGACAAGATCAAGAGTGCAATGACGGAGATGCAGCAATGAAATTCGACGTGGCGATCGTCGGCAGCGGCCTGGCAGGCCTGTCGGTCGCGCTCAATCTGGCCAGCACGCGGCGCGTCGCGCTGATTGCGAAGCGTTCGATGATGGAGGGCGCGAGCGACAACGCGCAAGGCGGCATCGCAGCGGTACTCGACTCCGCGGACAGCATCGAGAACCATGTCGACGACACGCTGGTCGCCGGCGGCGGCCTGTGCGACGAGGGCGCGACCCGCTACATCGTCGAGCACGGCCGCGAAGCGATCGAATGGCTGATCTCGCAAGGCGTGCCGTTCACGAAGGACGACGCCGCCGAGCTCGGCTTTCACCTGACCCGCGAGGGTGGCCACAGCCACCGGCGCATCATCCACGCCGCCGACGCGACCGGCCACGCGGTGCTCGCGACGCTGTCCGAACGCGCGCGCCGGCACCCGAACATCACGTTCTTCGAAAACCACCACGCGATCGACCTGATCACGTCGGAGCGGCTCGGCCTGCCCGGCCGCCGCTGCCACGGCCTGTATGCGCTCGATGTCGAGAACGATCGCACGATCACGATCGAGGCGCCGCACACGGTGCTCGCCACGGGCGGCGCAGGCAAGGTCTACCTGTACACGACGAACCCCGACACCGCGACCGGCGACGGCATCGCGATGGCGTGGCGCGCGGGCTGCCGGGTCGCGAACATGGAATTCATCCAGTTCCACCCGACCTGCCTGTTCCATCCGTATGCGAAATCGTTCCTGATTTCCGAGGCCGTGCGCGGCGAAGGCGGCCTGCTGAAGCTGCCGGACGGCACCCGCTTCATGCCGGCGCACGATCCGCGCGCGGAACTGGCGCCGCGCGACATCGTCGCGCGCGCGATCGACTTCGAGATCAAGAAGCGCGGGATCGACTGCGTGTATCTCGACATCAGCCATCAGCCGGAGGCGTTCCTGCGCGAGCATTTCCCGATGATCCACGCGCGCTGCCTCGAATTCGGGATCGACATCGCGAAAGAGCCGATCCCGGTCGTCCCGGCCGCGCACTACACGTGCGGCGGCGTCGTCACCGATCTCGCGGGCCGCACCGACCTCGCCGGCCTGTATGCGGTCGGCGAAACGTCGTACACGGGGCTGCACGGCGCGAACCGCCTCGCGAGCAACTCGCTGCTCGAATGCCTCGTGATCGGCCGCGCGGCCGCCGACGCGATCGAGACGGCCGGCTTCGACGCCGAGTCGCACGGCACGCTGCCCGCGTGGGACGAGAGCCGCGTGTCGGACGCGGACGAGGAAGTCGTCGTCGCGCACAACTGGGACGAATTGCGGCGCCTGATGTGGAACTATGTCGGCATCGTGCGCACGGACAAGCGCCTCGAGCGCGCGCGGCACCGGCTGTCGCTTTTACGCGACGAGATCCAGGAGTATTACGCGAACTTCCGCGTGACCCGCGACCTGCTCGAACTGCGCAACCTCGTCGATGTCGCGACGCTGATCGTGAAGAGCGCCCAGTCGCGCCGCGAAAGCCGCGGCCTGCATTTCAGCCGCGACTGGCCGCATGCGCTGCCGAAGGCGTTGCCGAGCGTGCTGATGCCGAAGGTGCGTCGCTGACGCCACGCGCAGCGCAGCTCAACGCTGCGCTGCGCGCAAGAAGAAAAGCCGTTGGCGCTCGCACGCCAACGGCTTTTTTGTCTGCGGATTGCACCGCAGTGCGATCAGTCGACGATCCGCATCGAATAATCGGTCGCGCGCACGTCCTTCGTCAGCGCGCCGATCGAGATCCGGTCGACGCCGGTTTCGGCAATCGCGCGCACCGTATCGAAGTTGACGCCGCCCGATACCTCGAGCACCGCGCGGCCGTCCGCCACGCGCACCGCTTCGCGCATCATGTCGAGCGTGAAGTTGTCGAGCAGTACCGACTGCGCGCCGTGCGCGAGCGCCGTGTCGAGCTGCGCAAGCGTCTCGACCTCGACCTGTACCGGCACGCCAGCGTTCAGCGCGAACGCGGCGTCGAGCGCCTCGCCGACGCCGCCCGCGGCCGCGATGTGGTTTTCCTTGATCAGGATTCCGTCGTACAGCGCAAGGCGCTGGTTTGCCCCGCCGCCGACCCGCACCGCGTATTTCTGCGCGAGCCGCAGGCCCGGCAGCGTCTTGCGCGTATCGAGAATCTTCGCGCGTGTGCCTTCGATCCGGTCGACGTAGCGCCGCGTCGCGGTCGCGACGCCCGACAGCAATTGCAGGAAATTGAGCCCGTTGCGCTCGGCGGTCAGCAGCGCGCGGGCCGGCCCCTCGAGCTCGCAAACGGTCGAATCGGCCGTCATCCGGTCGCCTTCGCGGTAATGCCAGCGCACATCGATCGCCGGACCGATCCGGCGCATCACCGCGTCGAACCACGGCACGCCGCACAGCACGGCCTCTTCGCGCACGATGATGCGCGCGCGACGGCGCTCGTCCGCCGGCACGAGCCGCCCGGTCTGGTCGCCCGGGCCGACGTCCTCCGAAATTGCATCAGCGACGTTGCGCGCGATTGCGTCTTCGAACGCCGCGCCGTATTGCGCGAGGACGCTCTCGTAAAGCGGGGAAACGGCGTTACTCGTCATGCCGCCCCCACGTTCGCGAACAGTTGCTGGTCGCGTTGCAGGTCGCCGCTCGCCTGCACGCGCTTCTTGTGGGCGGCTGCGAAATCGAGCATCCGGTCGATCGGCAGGCGCGCGCGTTCGCCGATCGCCGGATCGACGAAGATCTCGTTGTGGCCGCGTTCGAGCACGTCCGCGAGGTTCGCGAGGCCGTTCATCGCCATCCACGGGCAGTGCGCGCAGCTCTTGCAGGTCGCGCTGTTGCCGGCCGTCGGCGCCGCGATGAAGGTCTTGCCGGGTGCCGCCAGCTGCATCTTGTGCAGGATGCCGAGATCGGTCGCGACGATGAAGCGCGTCGCATCGAGCTTGACCGCGGCGTCGATCAGCTGCGTCGTCGAGCCGACAACGTCGGCCTGCGCGACGACATTCTCCGGGGACTCCGGATGGACCAGCACCTTCGCGTCCGGATACTCGGCGCGCAGCAGGTCCAGCTCGATGCCCTTGAATTCGTCGTGCACGAGGCACGAACCCTGCCACAGCAGCATGTCCGCGCCGGTTTTCTTCTGGATGTAGCTGCCGAGATGACGGTCCGGCGCCCAGATGATCTTCTCGCCGCGCGCGTGCAGGTCGGCGATGATCTCGAGGCCGATCGACGACGTGACCATCCAGTCGGCACGCGCCTTCACGGCGGCGCTGGTGTTCGCGTAGACGACCACGGTGCGATCCGGGTGCGCATCGCAGAACGCGGAGAACTCGTCGACCGGGCAGCCGAGATCGAGCGAACAGGTCGCGTCGAGGTCCGGCATCAGGATCCGCTTGTTCGGACTCAGGATCTTCGCGGTCTCGCCCATGAAGCGCACACCGGCGACGACGAGCGTCCGCGCATCATGGTCGCGGCCGAAGCGGGCCATTTCGAGCGAATCGGCGACGCAGCCGCCGGTTTCGTCGGCCAGCTCCTGCAACACGGCATCGACGTAATAGTGCGCGACCAGCACCGCCTTCTCGCGCACGAGCAACGCCTTGATGCGCGCCTTCAGCGCCGCGCGTTCCTCGGGGGACGGCGTCTCGGGCACCTTCGCCCATGCCTGCCCGACGCCGCAGACTGCCCCTGCGGCAACCGGTCGGTCGTACTCGACGGGTTTGATCGTCGATTGCATCTCCATATCTCCTGTGTCGATCGGAGTTAGCGCTTCAGCGCTTACTCCGATCCCATGCAAAGCTCGACCAGAGTCAGCGCCATCGCGCTTGCTCCGGTTTCGTGCAAAACCCGGTCCTGCTGATCGCCGCCGCGGAAACGGCCGGCCCAAAAGAAAAAACCCCGCCAACGCGGGGTTTGTGACGTCCTGAGATTCTAATCGATTTCGAATCAGGCGTAGCGGCGCAGGCGCGTCGCAAATTCCTGCAACGCCTTGATGCCGCTTTGTTCGGCGCGATGGCACCAATCCTGCAATTGCGCGAGCAGCTGTTCGCGCGACGCGGTCGAACGATCCCAGATCGCGGCCAGTTCCTGGCGCAGCTGGAAGTACGTCTGCAGCTTCTGGCTGTTCGCGAAGATCTCCGGCAGCAGCTTCTTCTTCTGCTCGTCGAGGCCGTCCTCGTCCTTGTGGAACCACTTGCGCGCACCGCGCATCAGCTGGTACTTGTCGCTCGAACCGAGTTCCTTGAGACGCACGAGCTCCTGGCGGTATGCGCGCTTGACGGCCTTGCCGTAACGCGCCATCACCTCGTAGCGGTTCGACAGCACGGCCTGCAGCGTTTCCTGGTCGAGCACCGTCTTCGGCTTGTTCAGGCGCGGCGTCGGCGCGACCTTCTTCACCTTCGCGAGACCGAACGCGGACATGATGCGGATGTACATCCAGCCGATGTCGAACTCGTACCACTTGTTCGACAGCTTCGCGGACGTCGCGAACGTGTGGTGGTTGTTGTGCAGTTCCTCGCCGCCGATTACGATGCCCCACGGGAACAGGTTCGTGCTCGCATCGGCCGAGTTGAAGTTGCGGTAGCCCCAGAAGTGCCCGAAGCCGTTGACGACGCCGGCCGCCCAGAACGGGATCCAGGCCATCTGCACGGCCCATACGGTCAGGCCGATCACGCCGAACAGCGCGACGTCGATCACCATCATCAGGCTGATGCCGAGGATCGGGTACTTCGTGTAGACGTTGCGTTCCATCCAGTCGTTCGGCGTGCCGTGGCTGAACTTGCGCATCGTTTCTTCGTTCTTCGCTTCCGCACGGTACAGCTCCGCGCCCTCGAGGAACACCTTCCAGATGCCGCGCGTCTGCGGGCTGTGCGGATCTTCCTCGGTTTCGCACTTCGCATGGTGCTTGCGGTGGATGGCCGCCCACTGCCCCGTCAGCATGCCGGTCGTCATCCACAGCCAGAAGCGGAAGAAGTGGCTCGCGATCGGGTGCAGCTCCAGCGCACGGTGCGCCTGGCAGCGATGCAGGTAGACGGTCACGCCGACGATCGTGACGTGCGTGACGGCGAGCGCGAACAGCGCGATCTGCCACCACGAAAAGCGCAGGAGCCCGTGGGAAAGAAAGTCGAGCAGGGAATTCAACAAGGCAGTTACCTGTGGTGTAAACGACGCCGCGCACAAACAGGCCGGCACCGGCGTCAGAAAAATGAAAGCATACCGCGTAACAGACAGAAATTTTACTGCAATCGTTCCAAGTCTTTGTAAAAAATGAATATTTCTTGCCTTGGAGCAACGCCGAAAGTCCACCGGCGGACTCCACGGCGCCGGCGCTCCGCTTCTGGCCGGCATTACATGACGGTGCGCCCGGCCGCGATGTCGCCGCCTGCCGGCCGCACGGCGGTGAAGCCGTCCGGCAGGCCGACGACGCGCACTTCGCGCTGCGGGAACGGAATCGAGATCCCGTGCTCGGAAAAGAGCCGCCAGATGTTGCGGTTCACCGCCGAGCGCACGCCGGACGTGCCCTTCGCCGAATCCTCGATCCAGAAGCCGAGCTCGAGATCGATGCCGTCCGCGCCGAAATTCACGAGATACGGCGTCGGAGCGGGCTCCGCGAGCACGCGGGGCACGCCTTTCGCCGCGTCGGCAAGCACCGCGAGCGCGTGCTCGACGTCGCTCGTGTACGCGACCTGCACCGCGACCTTCGCATAGCCGCGCGTCAGGTACGACGACTGGTTCTGCACGACGTCGGTGATCAGCTTCTCGTTCGGGATCAGCGTCTCGTTGCCGTCGAGGCCGCGCACGACCGTATAGCGCGTGCGGATCTGCGTGACGACGCCCTGCAGCCCGCCGACGCTGATCGCGTCGCCGAGCCGCAGCGACCGGTCGAGCAGGATGATGAAGCCCGACACGTAGTTGCTCGCGATCTTCTGCAGGCCGAAGCCGAGCCCGACGCCGACCGCGCCGCCGAACACGCCGAGCACGGTCACGTCGATGCCGACGAGCGACAGCCCGATCAGCACCGCCGCGAACACGAGCAGCGCGCGCCCGACCCGCGACAGCACGACCTTCAGGTTCGCGTCGAGCGTGCTCGCGCGCGCGAGGCGATCCTCGAGCACCGAGCCGAGCCACACCGCGACCATCAGCGTCACGCAGACCCACAACGCGCCGGAGATCACCGACAGCAGCGTCAGGTGCGCGTTCGCGACGCGGAACTGCACGCTGTCGAGCCACTGCAGCACGTCGCGCTGGATGCCGAGCACGGTGAGCACCATCGCGGCCCACACGACGATCGACACGAGCTTCTCGACGACGGACAGCCACGCATGCGTGTGGCCGTCGCGCGCGAACACGCGCCGGGCGAAGAAGAACAGCGCGTAGATGAACGCGATGCCGATCAGCGGCACGAGCGCGAGCGACAGCAGCGACGTCGACATGAACGGGTCGAACGCGAGCTGCGCGATCCCCACGAACACGCTGCCGAACAGCGGAAACAGCGCGCGCTTCAGGCTTTGCGCGCCGGCGCCGGGCGTGCGCCCGGCAGCGCGCCGACGCGCGTCGATGCGGGCGTGCACGAAACGCGCGGCCAGCCACGCGAAGCACAGCGCGCCGACCAGGATCGCCGCCTGCCAGATCATCACCGGCTGGTTGAAGTCCTGGATCACCGAAGCGAGCCGCCTCGACAGCAGGCGGCTCTGCAGGTTCTGCATCATCCTTGCGGCCCGCCGTTAGCCTGCGCGCGCCGCTCGAGCACGGCGGCGAAGAAGCCGTCGGTCGCGTGACGATGCGGCCACAGCGACAGGTAGTCGCCCGTCTCGAGCGCGATGCGCTGGTCGGCCAGCACCTTCTGTGCCGGCACGAGCGCGAAGTCCGGATGATCGGCGAGGAACTGCTCGACGATCGCCTCGTTTTCCGCGTCGAGCACGCTGCAGGTCGCGTAGACGAGCCGCCCGCCCTTCTTCACGAGACGCGCGGCGCTCGCGAGGATCGACGCCTGCTTCGGCGTGAGTTCGTCGATCGACGCGCGCGACTGGCGCCACTTCAGGTCCGGGTTGCGGCGCAGCGTGCCGAGGCCGCTGCACGGCGCATCGACGAGCACGCGGTCGATCTTGCCCGCGAGCCGCTTGATCTTCGCGTCGTGCTCGCTGTCGATCAGCACCGGGTTCACGTTCGACAGCCCGCTGCGCGCCAGACGCGGCTTCAGCTTCGCGAGCCGCTTCTCGGACACGTCGAACGCGTACAGGCGCCCGGTCGAGCGCATCATCGCGCCGAGCGCGAGCGTCTTGCCGCCCGCGCCCGCGCAGAAATCGACGACCATCTCGCCACGGCGCGGCGCGACGAGCGAGCACAGCAGCTGGCTGCCCTCGTCCTGCACCTCGATCTGGCCCTCCTCGAACAGCTTCAGGCGCGTGAGCGCCGGCTTGCCGACGACGCGCACGCCGTTCGGCGCGAACGGCGTCGCGCCGGCGTCGATGCCGTTCGCGCGCAGCGCGTCGATCACCTGGTCGCGGGTCGCCTTCAGCGCGTTCGCGCGCAGATCGAGCGGCGCCGGGTAGTTGAGCGCCGCCGCGAGCTGCGCGAGCTCATCGGCGTCGAAGCGCGTCGCGAGCGCCTGATGGATCCAGTCCGGCAGGTTCGTGCGAATCCGCACCGGCAGGCTCGCCGGGTCGATCTTCGACACGTGCTCGAGCCACGCGGCCTCCGTATCGGACACGAACGGCCTCAGCGCGTTGCGGCCCATCGTCTGCATCAGGCCGAGCAGCGCCAGGCGCCGCGCGGGGCTGCCCGTGCCGCTCTCGGCGAGGTGTGCAAACTCCATCTTCCGGCGCAGCACCGCGAACACGGCCTCCGCGATCACGCCGCGCTCCGCGTGCCCGAGCTTCGGGTGCGCGCGGAAGAACCGGCTCGTCGTGGCGTCGGCCGGGCCGGCGAACTTCAGCACTTCGGCCAACAGGGTCTCGGTCTGGCCGATCAGGAATCCGTGCAGCTTCATACGCCCTCGCTCGTCTTGGGTTGCGGTTCGTCCGCGAAAATCCAGCGCGCCTCGTCCGGCGCCACCACCGCCCGGCCGCCCTCGAGGCGCAGGCGCCCCTCGACGAACCAGCGCACCGCACGCGGATACAGCACGTGCTCGACCGCCAGCACCCGCTGCGCGAGTGCGGCCGCGTCGTCGCCCGCGCGCACCGGCACCGCGCCCTGCGCGACGATCGCGCCGCTGTCCAGTTCGGGGATGACGAAATGCACGGACGCGCCGTGCAGCGCGACGCCCGCGTCGAGCGCGGCCTGGTGCGTATGGATGCCCTTGAAGCTCGGCAACAGCGACGGGTGGATGTTCAGCATCCGACCCTCAAACCGCTTGACGAATGCGGGCGTCAGAATCCGCATGAAGCCGGCGAGGATCACGAGATCGGGCGCGAAGCGGTCGATCTCGTCAGCGAGCGCCGCATCGAAGCTGTCGCGGCCGTCGAACGACCGGTGGTCGACCACCGCGGTCGCAACCCCGTGCGACGCCGCGAAGGCAAGGCCGGCCGCGTCGGGCCGGTTGGCGATCACGGCGGCAACCTCGGCAGGCCACCGCTCCTGCGCGCACGCGCGGACGATGGCTTCCATGTTGCTGCCGCGACCGGAAATCAAGATGACGAGTTTTTTCATCCGCGAATTTTACCATTCGGCCTCCCGTTTCCCGCCTCCTCAGCCGCCTGCCCGCCCGAACGTTTATAATCTTCTGCTTTGCGGCATCCGTCCGCCCCTACCCCGACGCTGCCTCCGCTATCGTGAAAGTCTTCCGCGGCCTGCCCAATGCCGAAAGCCGCGCCCCGTGCGCGTTGACGATCGGCAACTTCGACGGTGTCCATCGCGGCCACCAGGCCCTGCTCGCGCGCGTGCGCGCGGCAGCGGACGCGCGCGGCCTGCCCGTCTGCGTGATGACCTTCGAGCCGCACCCGCGGGAGTTCTTCAATCCGGCGAGCGCGCCGCCGCGCATCGCGATGCTGCGCGACAAGCTCGAGGCGCTGCGCGAGAACGGCGTCGACCGGGTGGTCGTCGAGCACTTCAACCATACGTTCGCGAGCCAGTCGCCGGAGGCGTTCGTCGAGCGCACCCTGGTGGGCGGCCTGCACACGCGCTGGATGATGGTCGGCGACGATTTCCGCTACGGCGCGAAGCGCGCAGGCACGTTCGAGTCGCTGAAGGCGGCCGGCGAGCAGCACGGTTTCGAGGTCGAGCAAATGGGCACGGTCGCCGGCGACGACGGCACGCGGATCTCCAGCTCCGGCGTGCGCGCCGCCCTCGCGGCGGGCGATCTCGCCGCGGCCGCGCAGGCGCTCGGCCACGGTTATGCGATCAGCGGCCACGTCACGCACGGCCTGAAGCTCGGCCGCGACCTCGGCTTCCCGACGCTGAACCTGCCGATCGCGCACAAGCGGCCGGCGCTGATGGGCATCTTCGTCGTCCAGGTCCACGGCCTCGCCGACACCCCGCTGCCCGGCGTCGCGAGCCTCGGCCTGCGCCCGACCGTCGTCGATTCGGGCCGCGTGCTGCTCGAAGTCCACCTGCTCGACTGGCACGGCGATGCGTACGGCAAGCTCGTGCGCGTCGAATTCCTGCAGAAGCTGCGCGACGAGGCGAAGTTCGACGATCTCGAAGCGCTGTCGCGCGCGATCGCGCAAGACGTCGCGAACGCGCGCGCGTATTTCGCGGCGCACGGCCATGCGCCCGGCAGCCGCGCGACCGGCTTCTCGACGTCGGCCACCGACCGAATTAGCTGACCCCGCCGGCGGCGCAATGCGCCGCACCCCGGCGCCGCCGCTGCGCGCGCACTCCCGATTCACGACGCACGAGCGTCCCCCGATTTGATAGCGATCTCATCATGAGCAACAAGAAAGCCGATTCGAAACCGCAGGCCAAGTATCCGGTCAACCTGCTCGACACGCCGTTCCCAATGCGCGGCGACCTGCCGAAGCGCGAGCCGCAGTGGGTCAAGGAATGGGAAGAGCGCGGCCTCTACGAGAAGATCCGCGCGGCCAGCAAGGGCCGGCCGAAGTTCATCCTGCACGACGGCCCGCCGTATGCGAACGGCGACATCCACCTCGGCCACGCGGTGAACAAGATCCTGAAGGACATGGTCGTCAAGTCGCGCAACATGGCGGGCTTCGACGCGCCGTACGTGCCGGGCTGGGACTGCCACGGGATGCCGATCGAGATCCAGATCGAGAAGCAGTTCGGCAAGTCGCTGCCGGCGGCCGAGGTGATGAGCAAGGCGCGCGCGTACGCGACCGAGCAGATCGAGAAGCAGAAAGTCGGCTTCAAGCGGCTCGGCGTGCTCGGCGACTGGCGCAACCCGTACAAGACGATGAACTTCGCCAACGAGGCGGGCGAAATCCGCGCGCTCGGCAAGATCATCGAGAAGGGCTATGTGTATCGCGGGCTGAAGCCCGTGAACTGGTGCTTCGACTGCGGCTCGGCGCTGGCCGAGGCGGAAGTCGAGTACAAGGACCGCACCGACCCGACGATCGACGTGATGTTCACGTTCGCGGAGCCGGAGAAGACCGCGCAGGCATTCGGCCTGCCGGCGCTGCCGCGTGCCGACGGCGGCATCGTGATCTGGACCACCACGCCGTGGACGATCCCGGCGAACCAGGCGCTCAACCTCCATCCGGAGATCGTCTACGCGCTCGTCGACACCGAGCGCGGCCTGCTGATCATCGCGGAAGAGCGTGTCGCCGCGTGCATGGAAGACTTCAAGCTGACGGGCCGCGTCGTCGCGACGACGCTCGGCGAGAAGCTCGTCAACCTGCGCTTCAATCACCCGCTCGCTGCGGCCCACCCCGGCTACAAGCGCACGTCGCCCGTCTATCTCGGCGACTACGTGACGACCGACACCGGTACCGGCGTCGTGCACTCGTCGCCCGCCTACGGCGTCGAGGACTTCGTATCCTGCAAGGCGCACGGGATGACCGATTCGGACATCATCAACCCGGTGATGGGCGACGGCCGCTACATCGAATCGCTGCCGCTGTTCGGCGGCCTGTCGATCTGGGACGCGAACCCGAAGATCGTCGACGCGCTGAACGCCGCCGGCACGCTGCTGCGCAACGAGAAGTACACGCACAGCTACATGCACTGCTGGCGCCACAAGACGCCGATCATCTATCGCGCGACGTCGCAGTGGTTCGCGGGCATGGACGTGACGCCGCAAGACGGTGGCGCGACGCTGCGCGAAACCGCGCTCGCGGGCGTCGACGCGACCGCGTTCTACCCGTCGTGGGGCAAGCAGCGCCTGCACAGCATGATCGAGAACCGCCCGGACTGGACGCTGTCGCGCCAGCGCCAATGGGGCGTGCCGATGGCGTTCTTCGTGCACAAGGAAACCGGCGAGCTGCATCCGCGCACGCTCGAGCTGCTCGAGG
The DNA here is from genome assembly GCF_053427725.1 of Burkholderia sp. PU8-34. Classification (NCBI taxonomy): domain Bacteria; kingdom Pseudomonadati; phylum Pseudomonadota; class Betaproteobacteria; order Burkholderiales; family Burkholderiaceae; genus Burkholderia; species Burkholderia sp. PU8-34. The sequence goes on along the minus strand of NZ_JBSAXC010000006.1, from coordinate 105,804 downwards.
AAGTCGCGAAGCGCGTCGAGCAGTCGGGCATCGAGGCATGGCAGACGCTCGATCCGCGCGAGCTGATCGGTGACGACGCGAACATGTACGAGAAGAACCGCGACACGCTCGACGTATGGTTCGACTCGGGCACGACGCACTGGCACGTGCTGCGCGGCTCGCACAAGGACGACCTGCAATTCCCGGCCGACCTGTACCTCGAAGGCTCGGACCAGCACCGCGGCTGGTTCCACTCGTCGCTGCTGACCGCATCGATGCTCGATGGCTGCGCGCCGTACAAGGGCCTGCTCACGCACGGCTTCACGGTCGACGGCGAAGGCCGCAAGATGAGCAAGTCGCTCGGCAACGGCATCGATCCGCATGAAGTCGCGAACCGCCTCGGCGCGGAAATCATCCGCCTGTGGATCGCGTCGACCGACTACTCAGGCGAGCTCGCGATCTCCGAGGAGATCCTGAAGCGCGTGACGGAAGGCTATCGCCGCATCCGCAACACGCTGCGCTTCCTGCTCGCGAACCTGTCCGACTTCGACTACGCGCAGCACGCGCTGCCGGTCAGCGAGTGGCTCGAGATCGACCGCTACGCGGTCGCGTTCTCCACGCAGCTGCAGACCGAGCTGCTCGCGCACTACGAGAAGTACGAGTTCCACCCGGTCGTCGCGAAGCTGCAGACGTACTGCTCGGAAGATCTCGGCGGCTTCTACCTCGACGTGCTGAAGGACCGCCTGTACACGAGCGCGGCCGATTCGAAGGCGCGCCGCTCCGCGCAGACGGCGCTCTACCACCTGACGCAGGGCCTGCTGCGCGTGCTCGCGCCGTTCCTGTCGTTCACCGCCGAAGAAGCGTGGAAGGTGTTCCAGCCGGCGAGCGACACGATCTTCACGGAAACGTACTACGCGTATCCGGAAGTCGCCGACGCCGACGCGCTGATCGCGAAGTGGACGCTGTTGCGCGACGTGCGCGGCAACGTCACGAAGGCGCTCGAGGAAGCCCGCACCGCGAACCGCATCGGCTCGTCGCTGCAGGCGGAAGTGACCGTTCATGCGAGCGGCGCGCGCTACGACGCGCTCGCGAGCCTCGCCGACGATCTGAAGTTCGTGCTGATCACGTCGGCGGCCACTGTCGTCAAGGTCGACGACGAAGCGCAGGAAAGCGTCGACGTGGCCGCATCGAAGTACCAGAAGTGCGAACGCTGCTGGCACTACCGCGACGACGTCGGCGCGCACGCCGATCATCCGACGCTGTGCGGCCGCTGCTTCTCGAACCTGTTTGAAAACGGCGAAACCCGGAGCGCAGCGTAAATATGGCGAAAACCCTGTCGAAATCGACAAGTGGCGCGCTCGCGCCGTGGCTCGGCATTTCGCTGATCGTCATCCTGTTCGACCAGCTGACGAAGATCGCGATCCTGAAGACCTTCGCATACGGCGCGCAGCATGCGCTGACGTCGTTCTTCAATCTCGTGCTCGTCTACAACCGCGGCGCCGCGTTCGGCTTCCTGTCGACCGCGGGCGGCTGGCAGCGCTGGGCGTTCACCGCGCTCGGCATCGGCGCGACGCTGGTGATCTGCTTCCTGCTGAAGCGCCACGGCCAGCAGCGCCTGTTCAGCCTGTCGCTCGCGCTGATCCTCGGCGGCGCGCTCGGCAACGTGATCGACCGGCTCGTCTACGGCCACGTGATCGACTTCCTCGATTTCCACGTCGGCGCGTGGCATTTCCCGGCGTTCAACCTCGCCGATTCCGCGATCACGGTCGGCGCGGTACTGCTGATCTACGACGAACTGCGTCGCGTGCGCGGCACGCACTAAGCCCGCATAAAGCGCGCATACTCTGCGTCGACGGCCGGCCCCGCGCCGGCCGTCTTGATCGACCCCTTCGGAGGCCCGAGTTGGCACACGCGGAACTCGCAGGAAAACATCTCGTCCTCGGCCTGACGGGCGGCATCGCCTGCTACAAGATCGCCGAGCTCACGCGCCTGCTCACCAAGGCCGGCGCGACCGTGCAGGTCGCGATGACGGAAGCCGCGACCCAGTTCATCACGCCCGTCACGATGCAGGCGCTGTCCGGCCGGCCCGTCTACACGAGCCAGTGGGACGCGCGCATCGACAACAACATGGCGCACATCGACCTGTCGCGCGAAGCCGACGCGATCGTGATCGCGCCCGCGTCGACCGACTTCCTCGCGAAGCTCGCGCACGGTTTCGCGGACGACCTGCTGTCGACGCTGTGCGTCGCACGCGATTGTCCGCTGCTCGTCGTGCCCGCGATGAACCGCCAGATGTGGCAGAACGCGGCCACGCAACGCAACGTCGCGCAACTGCGCACCGACGGCGTGTCGGTGCTCGGCCCCGATTCGGGCGCACAGGCGTGCGGCGAAGTCGGCGACGGCCGGATGCTCGAGCCCGAAGCAATCTACGAGGCGATCGTCGCGCACTTCCAGCCGAAGCGGCTTGCGCACCGGCGCGTGCTGATCACGGCCGGCCCGACGTTCGAGCCGCTCGACCCGGTGCGCGGGCTGACGAACCGCTCCAGCGGCAAGATGGGCTTCGCGCTCGCACGCGCCGCGCAGCAGGCCGGCGCAGAAGTGCATCTGGTCGCCGGCCCGGTCGCGCTCGCGACACCGTGGGGTGTCTACCGCGAGGACGTGCAGACCGCGCAGCAGATGCACGACGCGGTGATGAATGCGGTGGCCGACGCCGACATCTTCATCGCGGTGGCCGCGGTGGCCGACTGGCGCGTCGCGCAGCCGGCCGAGCACAAGATGAAGAAGACCGCCGACCGCAAGATGCCCGCGCTGACATTCGTCGAGAACCCGGACATCCTCGCGTCGGTTGCCGCGCTGCCCGACCCGCCGTTCTGCGTCGGCTTCGCGGCCGAGAGCGGTGATCTCGACGTGCACGGCGACGAGAAGCGCAAGCGCAAGAACGTGCCGCTGCTCGTCGGCAACCTCGGCCCGGCGACGTTCGGCCGCGACGACAACGAAGTCGTGCTGTTCGAAGCATCCGGCATCACGCGCCTGCCGCGCGCGCCGAAGGACGAACTCGCGCACGTGCTCGTCGAGGAAATCGCGAAGCGCCTGCCCGACAACCGCCTGATCTGACCGCGTCATCTGACGACACGCGCGGCGGCCTGCCCGCCGCCGCGCTCCATTCTTTGCCATTCGACGACTGCATGAAACTCGACCTGAAGATCCTCGACGCGCGCATGCGCGACTACCTGCCCGCCTATGCGACGTCCGGCAGCGCCGGCCTCGACCTGCGCGCATGCCTCGACGCGCCGCTCACGCTGAAGCCGGGCGAGACCGTGCTCGTGCCGACCGGCCTCGCGATCCATCTCGCCGACGCCGGCTATGCGGCGCTGATCCTGCCGCGCTCGGGCCTCGGCCACAAGCACGGCATCGTGCTCGGCAACCTGGTCGGCCTGATCGACTCGGACTACCAGGGCGAGCTGATGATCTCGACGTGGAACCGCGGCCAGACGGAGTTCGTGCTGAACCCGTTCGAGCGCCTCGCGCAGCTCGTGATCGTGCCGGTCGTGCAGGCGCAGTTCAACATCGTCAGCGATTTCGCCTCGAGCGATCGCGGCGAAGGCGGCTTCGGCAGCACCGGCCGTCATTGAACGACAAAAGGGCGGCACATACGTGCCGCCCCTTCCCGTTCAGCCCTTCAGCATCACTCTTCGACCGGCTGCGCGATCCGCACGACCGCCGGTGTCGGCTGCCGCCGCTGCGCGATCATCGCGTAGATGACCAACGCCACCAGCACGCTCAACAGCACCGCCGACGAACCGATCGTGCCGAGCGCGAGGCCGCCCTTCGCGACCGGCTTCGTCAGCAGGTCACCGACCGTCGCGCCGAACGGACGCGTCAGCACGAACGCGGCCCAGAACAGGAACACGCCCGAGATCCGCGTGAAGTAATGCGCGAGCACGATCACGGCGAGCAAGCCGCCGATCAGCAGTGCGCCGCCGGCAAAGCCGAGGCCCGAGCTGTCCGCGAGGAAATCGCCGAGCGCGGTGCCGAGCGTATTCGAGAACAGGATCGCGACCCAGTAAAGCAGCTCGACCTTGCGCGTGCGGATTTCATCCACCGATAGCGACTCGCCGGTCAGGCGCCACACCGCGAAGATCGCCAGCAGGATCGCGACGAGAATCGACGAACCGGCCGCATAGCCGAGGCCAAGCGTGCGATCCATGAAGTCGGACATCGTCGTGCCGGCGGTGCTGGTCGCGACGATCACCGCCCAGTAGATCGCCGGACGATAGCGCGTCGTCTTCAGCTGTGCGCCGAGCGTGACGAGGAAGAAACCGAACAGCAGGATCGAGCTCACTGCATAGCCGACGTTCAGCGTCATCGACAGCAGGTCGCCACCGGTTTCGCCGAGCGTGGTCGCGCAGATCTTCATGATCCAGAACGCCAGCGTGATTTCGGGCAATTTTTTCATTCGAACCTCATGCAGGAATACGCGGCGACGCGGTTGACACCGCATCGCCTTGCAGACGGATCGAATGGTAACCAACGCTTCCTTAACGCGTCGTTAACGCGTGCTTGGCGTGCTTGGCGTGCTTGGCGTCCTCGATGCGGCGTTGTCATCCGGCATCACGTGCGGGAGCGGCGCGCAACGAGCGTGTTCGCGCGGGGTCCGAACTCCACCGCGCGCCACGCGGCCTGCCGTGCGGCGCCGCCCGAGGCCGGCCGCAGCGTGCACCGCGCCGGCCCGCCCAGCCGTCAGCGCGCGTGCTGGTGCCGGTAATGCAACACGTACGCGAGCGTGAGCAGCACGACGAACACGACGCCGACCGCCATCGTCATCCGGAATTCGTGCGTGAATGCCGTCGTCACGAGGATCGCGGCGAGCAGGCCGGCACCGAGCAGGCTGCCGAACGGATGCCACCACATCCGGAACGCGAGCGCCGGGCCGCGGTAACGCCGGCGGAAGCGCAGATGCGTGACGAAGATCATCAGCCACGTGAACAGCGCGCCGAACATCGCGATCGCCATCATCACGGTAAACGCGGTGTCCGGCGACAGCGCGACGAGCACGGCCGCGACCGCGACACCGCTCGTCGACACCCACAGCGCCGCGCGCGGCACGCCGTTCGCGCCGAGCCGGCCGAACAGCGCCGGCGCGAGCCGCGCGCGGGACAGGCTGAACATCATCCGCGTCGTCACGTAGAGCTGGCTGTTCATCGCCGACAGCGCGGCGATCAGCACGACAAAGTTGATCACGCCCGCCGCATACGGCACGCGCGTCGCGGCCATCACCTTCACGAACGGGCTTTCGTCGGTGCCCGCCTGCGTCCACGGCACGATCGCGAGCATCAGCGCCAACGTCAGCAAGTAGAACAGCACGAGCCGGAACACCGTCGAGCGGAACGCGCGCGTGACCGCGTGCTGCGGATCGCGCGCCTCGCCCGCCGCGATCGCGACCGCTTCGATGCTCATGTAGCTGAAGATCGCGACGATCACCGCGACCCACGTGCCCCACGGCCCCTTCGGCAGGAAGCCGCCGTGCTCGGTGTAGTTCGCGAAGCCGATGCCGGACGCGGCCGGCGCCGACCAGACGAAATACGCGCCGAGCACGATGAACGCGATGATCGCCGCGATCTTCAGCATCGAGAACGCATATTCGACCGAACCGTACAGCGTGACGCTCGACCGGTTGACGGCGATCAGCAGCGCCGAGAAGCCGATGACCCAGTACCAGCCCGGCACGGCGGGGAACCAGAACTTCATGAACACCGCGATCGCGCTGATCTCGGTGCCGATCGCGAACACCACCGCGAACCAGTACGCATAGCGCACGAGAAAACCGGCGAACGGGCCGACGTAATGCTCCGCATACGCGCCGAACGACCCGGCGGTCGGGTGCGCGACGGTCATTTCCGCGAGCGCGCCCATCAGCAGCAGCGCGATCAGCGCGCCGATCGCATACGAGATCATCACGCTCGGGCCGGCGAGCCCGATCGCGAATCCGCTGCCGAGGAACAGCCCCGTGCCGATCGCGCCGCCGATCGCGATCATCGCCATCTGCCCCGACGACAATGCGTGGCGCAGCCCTTGTTCGCGCTCGACGATGCTGTCGAACGTCCGTTGTTGTTGAGTCACCGCTTCCTCACTCCCTGCACCCACGCTCGCGCCGCCGGCGCCAGATAAAACGAAACGGCGCGGAAGACTTCCCGCGCCGTTGGCTTGAAACGTGCAATTATCGCTTATTCGACTTCGACCGCCTCTTCATTCGGCTTCTGCGGCGGAGGAGCCAGCTTGTCGAACGACAGCGCCACCTTGTCGTTTTCGTCGACGTCGACCGTCACGTGACCGCCGTTGACGAGCTTGCCGAACAGCAGCTCGTCGGCCAGCGCACGGCGGATCGTGTCCTGGATCAGCCGCTGCATCGGCCGCGCGCCCATCAGCGGGTCGAAGCCATGCTTCGCGAGATGCTTGCGCAGCGCGTCGGTGAAGAGCGCGTCGACCTTCTTCTCGTGGAGCTGATCCTCGAGCTGGATCAGGAACTTGTCGACCACGCGCATGATGATTTCCTCATCGAGCGAGCGGAAGCTGATGATCGCGTCGAGACGGTTGCGGAACTCCGGCGTGAACAGACGCTTGATGTCGGCCATCTCGTCACCGGTTTCGCGGCGCGTCGTGAAGCCGATCGACGCCTTCTGCATCGACTCGGCGCCCGCGTTCGTCGTCATGATGATGATCACGTTGCGGAAATCCGCCTTGCGGCCGTTGTTGTCCGTCAGCGTGCCGTGGTCCATCACCTGCAGCAGCACGTTGAAGATGTCCGGATGCGCCTTCTCGATTTCGTCGAGCAGCAGCACGCAGTGCGGCTTCTTCGTGACGGCTTCGGTCAGCAGGCCGCCCTGGTCGAAGCCGACGTAGCCCGGCGGCGCGCCGATCAGGCGGCTCACCGCGTGGCGCTCCATGTATTCCGACATGTCGAAGCGGATCAGCTCGATGCCGAGCGTGAACGCGAGCTGGCGCGCCACTTCGGTCTTGCCGACACCGGTCGGGCCGGAGAACAGGAACGCGCCGATCGGCTTGTCCAGCTTGCCGAGGCCCGCGCGCGCCATCTTGATCGATGCCGCGAGCGCGTCGATCGCCGGATCCTGCCCGAACACGACGCTCTTCAGGTCGCGATCGAGCGTCTGCAGCTTGCTGCGGTCGTCCTGCGACACGCTCTGCGCCGGCACGCGCGCGATCTTCGAGATGATTTCCTCGATCTCGCTCTTGCCGATCGTCTTCTTCTGCTTCGACTTCGGCAGGATGCGCTGTGCGGCGCCCGCCTCGTCGATCACGTCGATCGCCTTGTCCGGCAGGTGACGATCGGTGATGAAGCGCGCCGACAGTTCGGCCGCGGCCGACAGCGCGCCCGACGAATACTTGACGCCGTGATGCTCCTCGAAGCGCGACTTCAGCCCGCGCAGGATCGCGACCGTCTGCTCGACGGTCGGCTCGGTCACATCGACCTTCTGGAAGCGCCGCGACAGCGCCGCATCCTTCTCGAAGATGCCGCGGTACTCGGTGAACGTCGTAGCGCCAATGCACTTGAGCGTGCCCGACGACAGCGCCGGCTTCAGCAGGTTCGACGCATCGAGCGTGCCGCCCGACGCCGCACCGGCGCCGATCAGCGTATGGATTTCGTCGATGAACAGGATCGCGTGCGGGCGCTCCTTCAGTTCCTTCAGCACCGTCTTCAGGCGCTGCTCGAAATCGCCGCGATACTTGGTGCCCGCGAGCAGCGCGCCCATGTCGAGCGAGTAGACCTGCGCATTCGCGAGAATGTCCGGCACTTCGCCGCGCGTGATGCGATAGGCGAGCCCTTCCGCGATCGCAGTCTTGCCGACGCCGGCTTCGCCGACGAGCAGCGGATTGTTCTTGCGGCGGCGGCACAGCACCTGCACGACACGCTCGACTTCGGACTCGCGCCCGATCAGCGGATCGATGCGGCCGTCCTTTGCCATCTGGTTCAGGTTCTGCGTGAACTGCGCGAGCGGGGTTTCCTTCTGCGCGTTCGCATCTTCGCTTTCCGCGTTCGCGTCGCTCGACTTCGCGGCTTCGCCGCTGTTCGTCTTCGCGATGCCGTGCGAGATGAAGTTCACGACGTCGAGACGCGTGACGCCCTGCTGCTGCAGGTAGTAGACGGCGTGCGAATCCTTCTCGCCGAAGATCGCGACCAGCACGTTCGCGCCGGTGACTTCCTTCTTGCCGTTCGACGTCGACTGGACGTGCATGATCGCGCGCTGGATCACGCGCTGAAAGCCGAGCGTCGGCTGGGTATCGACATCGTCGGTGCCCGGGACGGTAGGCGTGTTGTCGTGGATGAAATTGCGCAGGTTCTGACGCAGGTCCTCGATGTTCGCCGCGCAAGCGCGCAACACCTCGGCCGCCGTCGGATTATCCAGCAGGGCCAGCAGCAGATGCTCGACCGTTATGAACTCATGGCGCGCCTGGCGTGCTTCCATGAACGCCATGTGCAGGCTGACTTCCAATTCCTGGGCAATCATGCTTCCTCCATCACGCACTGCAGCGGATGCCCGGCCTGCCGCGCATGGGTAACGACTTGCTCAACCTTGGTCGACGCGATGTCCCGCGTATAGACCCCACAAACCCCTCGCCCTTCGCGATGGACCTTCAGCATGATCTGCGTGGCCGTCTCGCGATCCTTCCTGAAATACTCCTGCACGACCATCACGACAAATTCCATCGGCGTGAAGTCGTCGTTGAGCAGCACCACCTTGTACATCGAAGGCGGCTTCGTTTTCTGCTGCTTGCGTTCCAGGACGGTACTGTCCTGCTTGTCCGGGATAATCGCCATACACCCATTCTAAACAACTCGGACAGGCCCGCAATCCTGCCATAACCCGACCGACTGGCCGGTGCCCTCCCCGGAACCCCGGAATCACACGCTTGCTGTCGCGCCATACGAAAGCCGGCTGCGGTGCCGGCTTTCACGCATGGCGCGAGACACGTTCCGTCACGGAGAATCGCACCGCGACGTCGCGTCCGCATCCAGTATCCCACAAGCAGGGACGGCTCGAACGCGTGTCACTCGAGCCTGGTATATGAGCCGATTATGCGACTTTTCAAGTGCGCGCGCTTGGCCGCATGCTGCCAAGCAAAGCCGGAAAAACCCTGAAAATGGGTTCTTTACAACGTCCCTCTATACGTCTAAAAATTCTCTTGACACTCCAATAAAGAGCGCCAACAATCAAGCTGGCACTTTTTTCAATTTGTCTGAATGGCGAAGCGAGAAGAGAAAGGCCGAGGTGAGCTTGTGAGGGGGGAACGGCTGTATTTTCGGGTCGTTTAGCTTTTCGAGCGTGCTCGTGGTAAGTAGCGACTGTGTGACAGGGGAAGTAGGTATGGCAACTGGTATTGTCAAATGGTTCAATGACGCGAAGGGCTTCGGTTTCATCACTCCCGACGAGGGCGGTGAGGATCTGTTTGCACACTTCTCGGCCATCAACATGCAGGGCTTCAAGACCCTGAAGGAAGGCCAGAAGGTCAGCTTCGAGGTCGTGCAAGGACCGAAAGGCAAGCAAGCTTCGAACATCCAGGCGGCCTGAGGGCAACGGATTTCGGACGAAGGAACCCGGCTCAACGCCGGGTTTCTTTTTTTGCGGCCCGCTTTCGATTGGCCGGCCTTTTCACCTAATACAGTCGCCCGACCCGCGATTGTCGTGCCGGACACGCAGATCGCCCGCGTTCATCCGGCACGGCGCCGACGCCGGCGACACGTCACACGACCTTCAGCGTACCCATCATGCCGAGATCCTCGTGCTCGAGGATGTGGCAGTGAAACATGCGCTCTCCGCGCATGTCTTGCGTGGAGAGGATCGTCACGGTTTCGCCGCTCTGCACGTTCACCGTGTCGCGCCACGCGCGGAACGGTTCCGGCGTGCGGGTGCCGTTTGACGCGCGCTCGATCACCTGGAATTGCGTGCCGTGCAGATGGAACGGGTGATCCATGTCGGTGTCGTTGCGGATCGTCCAGCGCTCGACATCACCTACACGGCTCGTCAACGTCGCACGGTGCGGCGCGTACGTGTCGCCGTTGATCGTGAAGCGCATGCCCGCAGGACGGCCGTGCACCGGCGCGCCCATCATCGCGTCCATGTCCATTTCCTCGCCGAATGCGATCTCCTTGTGCGCTGCCGGCTCGCCGAGCGCAGGCACCGCGCGCAATGTCGACGGCAGCGCTCGCGCGGCGGCCGGTGCGAACGCAACGTCGGCCAGCGGCATCGCGGGATCCGGCGGCAGGCTGCCGTGCCCGGCGTCAGACATCGCCATCTTGCGCCGGTCGTATTCGGCCGCCTGCAGCACCGCGCGCGACGCGCGGTCGCCGGCACGCACCAGCAACTCCGCGCGTTCGCCCGGCGCGAGCAGCAGCGACGTGACGCGGCGCGGCGCGTCGAACAGCCCGCCATCGGTGCCGGCCTGCTCGAACGCGCGTCCGTCGTCAAACGCAAGCCGCAGATAGCGCGCGCTACATGCGTTCCATACGCGCCAGCGTTCGTCGCCGGCGACGTCGATGCGCGGCCGGCGCGCGCCGTTGACCAGCACGAACTGCCCTTCCCGGCCATTCATCCAGTCCATCATGTCGTTCGGCGGAATCGTGCCGTCGCGCGCGAGCTTCAGATCGGACACGAACAGGTTCCGCTCCGGCCAGCCGGCGAGCGGATCGTCGGCCGCGCGCACGACGAACGGCCCGGCCAGCCCGCGAAATACCTGCTCGGCCGTCATCAGGTGCGGATGCGGGTGATACCAGTACGTCCCCGCGCTCCCCTTCGGCAACGTGAAGCGGTAGACCTGCGACGCGCCCGGCGCGACCGGATCGGACGGATTGCCGTCCTGGTCGGGCGGCACCGGCAGCCCGTGCCAGTGGATCGTCGACGGCTGCGGCAACCGGTTCACGAACCGGATCTCGACCGTATCGCCCTCGCGGACATCGATCAGCGGCCCGACGACCGGGCCCTGCGTACCCGCGCCGAATTGCCAGAACGTCGTCGGCCGCGCGCCGTGCAGCAGCGCTCGCGCAACCGGCTGCGCGACGAGCGTCGCGCGGAACGTCCCGGGCTCGCGGCTCTCGTTCGCGAGCGTGCGCAGCGACGCCAGCGGCGCGCCGGCCGGCAGTGCTTCGGCAGCCGCGAGCGGGGCCGGCTGTGCCGCCTTCGCATGCTGTCCGTGCGACGACATGCCGGGCATGTCGTCCATCTGCTCCATGTCGGCCATGCCCGCATGGGCCGCGTGCTGCGCCCAAGCGCCGCGCGCGAACAGCGATGCGACGGCAGCGCCGACGGCGCGCGACAGGAATGCTCTGCGTATCATCAATCGTTCCTCGTTCTTGACGGGCGTTGTTCGGGAAGCCGTCGTCCGGTGCGATGCCGGTGCCCGTTGCCCGCGTCATCATAACCGGGCACCTGCACCGAAATTCGGCAGCGCCGATCGAGCGGCGAAACGTCGCACACCGGCAGGCGATCCCCGCAGGCGTCGACGTCCGGCAAGCCGCCGAACCGCCCGTTCGCCAGCACGATTGGCCGTGGCTCCAGCGCATTGTCCGCAAAACACCCAAAATTTCACGATGCGGAACGACCCCCTGCGTTATAAAAATTCGTGGTGCACGGCACAAATTTTCTGTTTCGCGATGCCAAAAATCGTTCCGCAATATGGGAGCGAGAAATCAAGCATATGTTTTTAAAAGGAAATTTTTGTTTCGAGCAGCGATTCTACATGCACCATCCGAACGGGGTGCGGACGTAGACTTCTTCACATGCACTGACGTTACGCAACGAAGTTCGACACGCACCACCGACGAACCCGACGCGACCGCCAGTCGAGCCAGAGTCTGCCGAATCGGCAGCAGGCGCCACGGAATCGAAACGCGTGTGATCAGATAGGGAGAACGGAAATGATGGGATTTCGCTTTGGTTCAGCGCTCGGGTCGTTCTACATCCTGCCGGGTAACGGCGGCTGGGAAGCGACGTTCGGCAATGCCCTGCTCGGCGCGTTCTCGTGCCCCGAGCTTGCCGCAGACCACATCTCTCGCGGCGACTGCCCGCAATTGTCCGAACTGGACACGGCAACGCTCGAAGTGCCGCACGAAATCGCGGAATGGGAAATCGTCCACGTGTGAGCGGCAAGCCTCCAACGAAAACGCCCCGGGCGTCCGGGGCGTTTTTCTTTTCAGCGGGGCGGCCGGCCGCGGGGCGTGATGCCCGCGGCAGCGAGCCGCGCAATCGCGTCCGCGCAGATCGTCAGGCGACAGCGTCGACGATGCCGTTCAGCGTCGCGCTCGGGCGCATCGCCTGGCTCGTCAGGTCGACGTTCGGGCGATAGTAGCCGCCGATGCTCTGCGGCTTGCCCTGCGCGCCCGACAGCTCCTCGAGAATGCGCGCCTCGTTGTCGGCAAGCGCCTTCGCGACACCGGCGAACTGCGCCTGCAGCGCGGCATCCTCGGTCTGCGCAGCAAGCGCCTGCGCCCAGTACAGGCACAGGTAGAAGTGGCTGCCGCGGTTGTCGAGGCCGCCGACCTTGCGCGCCGGCGACTTGTTCTCGTCGAGGAACTTGCCGGTTGCCTGGTCGAGCGTCTTCGCGAGCACGAGCGCCTTCGGGTTCTGGTACGCGTGGCCGAGGTGTTCGAGCGAGGCGGCGAGCGCGAGGAATTCGCCGAGCGAATCCCAGCGCAGGAAGCCCTCTTCGACGAACTGCTGGACGTGCTTCGGCGCGGAACCGCCGGCGCCCGTTTCGAACATGCCGCCACCCGCCATCAGCGGCACGATCGACAGCATCTTCGCGCTGGTGCCGAGTTCCATGATCGGGAACAGGTCGGTCAGGTAGTCACGCAGCACGTTGCCCGTCACCGAGATCGTGTCCTTGCCCGCGCGGATGCGCTCGAGCGAGAAGCGGGTCGCGTCTTCCGGCGTCATGATGCGGATGTCGAGGCCGTTCGTGTCGTGATCCTTCAGGTAGCGCTCGACCTTCGCGATGACTTGCGCGTCGTGCGCGCGCGCCGGATCGAGCCAGAACACGGCCGGAGCGCCGGTCGCGCGTGCGCGGTTCACCGCGAGCTTGACCCAGTCCTGCACCGGCGCGTCCTTCGCCTGGCACATGCGCCAGATGTCGCCCGCTTCGACCGCATGCTCGAGCAGCACCTTGCCCGCTTCGTCGGTCACGCGCACGACGCCGTCCGCCGGGATCTGGAACGTCTTGTCGTGCGAACCGTATTCTTCTGCCGCTTGCGCCATCAGGCCGACGTTCGGCACGCTGCCCATCGTGACCGGATCGAACGCGCCGTGCTGCTTGCAGTCCTCGATGACGACCTGGTAGACGCCCGCGTAGCAGCGGTCCGGAATCACGGCCTTCGCGTCGTACAGCGCGCCGTCCGGGCCCCACATGCAGCCCGATTCGCGGATCATCGCCGGCATCGACGCATCGACGATCACGTCGCTCGGCACGTGCAGGTTGGTGATGCCCTTGTCCGAGTTGACCATCGCGAGACGCGGGCGCACTGCGTATTCGGCCTTGATGTCGGCTTCGATCGCTTCACGCGTGTCGGCCGGCAGGTCCTTCAGGCGCGCGTACAGATCGCCGATACCGTTGTTCGGGTTGAAGCCGGCCTGCGCGAGCGCGTCGGCGTGCTTCGCGAGCGCGTCCTTGTAGAACACCGACACCGCGTGGCCGAACAGGATCGGATCGGAGACCTTCATCATGGTCGCCTTCAGGTGCAGCGAGAACAGCACGTCCTGCGCCTTCGCGTCGGCGATCTGCGCTTCGAGGAAGCTGCGCAGCGCCTTTTTGCTCATCACGGACGCGTCGATGATCTCGCCCACCTTGACGGCCGTCTTTTCCTTCAAGACCTGCTTCGTGCCGTCTGCCTTCGTCAGCTCGATCTTCACGTTGCCGGCGTCGGCGAGCAGCGCCGATTTCTCGCTGCCGTAGAAGTCGCCTTCGCTCATGTGCGCGACGTGCGCCTTCGAGTCGGACTTCCACGCGCCCATCTTGTGCGGATGCTTGCGTGCATAGTTCTTGACCGACAGCGGCGCGCGGCGATCCGAGTTGCCTTCGCGCAGCACCGGGTTCACCGCGCTGCCCTTGATCTTGTCGTAGCGGGCCTTGACGGCCTTCTCTTCATCGGTCGCCGGCTCTTCCGGATACGCGGGCAGCTTGTAGCCCTGCGCCTGCAGTTCGGCGATCGCGGCCTTCAGCTGCGGCACCGATGCGCTGATGTTCGGCAGCTTGATGATGTTGGCTTCCGGCTTCAGCGTGAGCTGGCCCAGTTCGGCCAGATCGTCCGATCCCTTCTGTTCGGACGGCAGGACGTCCGCGAATGCGGCGATGATGCGGCCGGCGAGCGAGATGTCGCGCGTCTCGACGGCGACGCCGGATGAACGCGTGAAGGCCTTGACGATCGGCAGCAGCGAGTAGGTCGCGAGCGCGGGCGCTTCGTCGGTGAGGGTGTAGATGATCTTGGGCGAAGTGGACATGGTCGATGCGTTGCTACGTGAAAATTGGGACTGAAGATCGCCGGCGGTAACCGACGGGAGGGCGACCGGGTCGGTCGCGTAAGGGGAGGCGCGCGTCTAGGGCGCCGGCGTTGCGAGGGCCGTCATGTTCTACCTTGCAGGGCACGCGGGCCGCGATGCGGCGCCGTGATCCGGGCACCGGACGGCCCTGCCAAACCTGCCAACCACGAAACACCCCGGCGCCGGCAGTAGGCGCCGGGGTGGCCGGCCATGCGCCGGCGCACCCCGGAGGGACTTACATGTTCTCGATCAGCACTTCGCCGAAGCCCGAGCACGACACCTGCGTCGCGCCTTCCATCAGGCGCGCGAAGTCGTACGTGACGCGCTTCTGAAGGATCGACTTTTCCATCGCGGCGATGATCACGTCGGCCGCCTCGGTCCAGCCGAGATGGCGCAGCATCATTTCGGCCGACAGGATTTCGGAACCGGGGTTCACGTAATCCTTGCCCGCGTACTTCGGCGCGGTGCCGTGCGTCGCCTCGAACATCGCGACCGAATCCGACAGGTTCGCGCCCGGCGCGATGCCGATGCCGCCGACCTGCGCGGCCAGCGCGTCGGAGATGTAGTCGCCGTTCAGGTTCAGCGTCGCGATCACGTCGTACTCGGCCGGGCGCAGCAGGATCTGCTGCAGGAACGCATCGGCGATCGAATCCTTGATGACGATCTCGCCGCCCGTCTTCGGGTTCTTCACGCGCATCCACGGGCCGCCGTCGATCAGTTCGCCGCCGAACTCCTTCTGCGCGAGCGCGTAGCCGGCGTCACGGAACAGGCCTTCCGTGAACTTCATGATGTTGCCCTTGTGCACCAGCGTGACCGACTTGCGATCGTTGTCGATCGCATACTGGATCGCCTTGCGCACGAGCCGCTCGGTGCCCTCCGTCGACACGGGCTTGACGCCGATGCCCGACGTCTCCGGGAAGCGGATCTTCTTCACGCCCATCTCGTCCTGCAGGAACTTGATGACCTTCTTCGCCTGCTCCGAGCCGGCCGCCCATTCGATGCCCGCGTAGATGTCTTCCGAGTTCTCGCGGAAGATCACCATGTCGATCTTTTGCGGCTCGCGCACCGGCGACGGCACGCCCTTGAAATACTGGACCGGGCGCAGGCACACGTACAGGTCGAGCTCCTGGCGCAGCGCGACGTTCAGCGAGCGGATGCCGCCGCCGACCGGGGTCGTCAGCGGCCCCTTGATCGACACCACGTATTCCTTCAGCACCTGCAGCGTTTCGTCCGGCAGCCACACGTCCGGACCGTAGACCTTCGTCGCCTTCTCGCCCGCAAAGATCTCCATCCAGTGGATCTTGCGCTTGCCCTTGTACGCCCGCTCGACCGCCGCATCGACGACCTTGATCATGACCGGGGTGATATCGAAGCCCGTACCGTCGCCTTCGATGTAGGGAATGATCGGCTGATCGGAAACGTTGAGCGTGTAATCCTTGTTGACGGTGATCTTGTCACCGCCCTCCGGAACCTTGATGTGCTGATACGGCATGATCGACTCCAGTGACGTGGCTGAGCAGGTAAGGCTGGTCGAAAGCTGCGCGTGACGGGAGCGCGGCATGGCGTCTCCCGAGACTGCTGCAGCGAGCCGCTATTCTAGCGCCCCTATCGGGCACGGCGGCGCGAAGCGCGGCGCTGCGTATCAAGTCTTCCCTTATGTCTTATATAAGACAGAGGACTTGGCGTTCCGTATTATGCATTAAGATTCCGCCATTTGCCATAGACCGCCCGCCCCGCCCGTCCGGCGCGCCGGGCACGCGCGCCGCCATGACCCTGATCGCCCTCAACAAGCCGTTCGGCACGATTTGCCAGTTTTCCGCGCACGAGACGCGGCCGTCGCTCGGCGACTGGGTAAAAACGCCCGGCGTCTACGCGGCCGGCCGGCTCGACGCGGACAGCGAGGGGCTGCTGCTGCTCACCGACGACGGCGCGCTGCAGGCGCGCATCGCCGAACCGCGCCACAAGCTTGTCAAGCGCTACTGGGCGCAGGTCGACGGCGCGCCCGGGCCGGCCGACCTGAAGGCGCTCGCGCGCGGCGTCGATCTCGGCGACTACGTGACGCGCCCGTGCCGCGCCGAATTCATCGAGCCGCCCGCCGCGCTGTGGCCGCGCAACCCGCCGATCCGCTACCGTGCAGCGATCCCGACCACGTGGATCGAGCTCGCCATCACCGAAGGCAAGAACCGCCAGGTACGCCGGATGACCGCGGCGGTCGGCTTTCCGACCTTGCGTCTCGTGCGCGTCGGCATTGGCGCGCTCGACATATTCGCGCTCGGCATTGCACCGGGAGAAACAATCGAGCTGCCGCCGCGGGCGCCATGGGACGGTTTCGCGCGCATCGAATGACATTTCCGTGATGCGTGAATTTTTTCGTCAACCGCCTGCGAAGATCGCGCGTTAAACGACGCAGATGCCACCCTGAGCTATCCGGCATTGGCAGCCGAACCGCGTTTGCGTCACGAAAGCGACGTTTTTTTCGAATACGATTCGGCGCCTGCAGCGCAATGAGAAATTTCTCGGAGCGTCTGTCAACCGAAAGGTGGATGGCACCGTTAGACGTCATGACTCCTATGCCGGGTCATTTGGTTAATTAACTAAAAGCTGAGGAACACAACATGAACAAACTGATCGCCGCTCTGGTCGCTGGTCTCTTCGCAACGGCTGCTTTCGCACAAGCTTCGGCTCCGGCCGCTGCACCGGCTGCTGCTGCTCCGGCAGAAGCTGCTTCGGCACCGGCAAAGAAGGCAATGCACAAGAAGCACCACGCAGCTAAGAAGCACCACGCTGCTAAGAAGGCTGCAAGCGAAGCCGAAGCTCCGGCAGCTGCTTCGAACTAAGCAAGCAAGTTGTAAAATAACGCAGTCAAGAACACGTTGTTGCCGTTCTTACGGCGTTGAAAGGCAGGTCACCGCAAGGCGATCTGCCTTTTTCTTTTTTGTGGCCGCCGTTTTGTGCCCGCCCGATTTGTTCCCGTCGATACGCATCGCGTACCATGCGGGTCTCGATTTTCCGAAAGGAGCCTTGCTGTGCGATTCTCCCTGCGCTCGTCGCTCGGCCGCCTTGCGCGCGCCGCCGTGTTTCCCGCCGCGCTCGCCGTCGCCGCGTTCGGCATGCAATCCGCTGTCGCGCAGATGCCGCCCGGCGCCAAGCAGCCGAGCGAGTTTCCGCGCGCCAAGCTGCGCGCCGGCATGTACGTGATCGATGCGGCCGTCGCGGCCAACGATGCCGACCGCGAACAGGGGCTGATGTACCGCTCGCAGCTCGCGCCGAACGAAGGGATGCTGTTCGTGTTCAACGAGAACGCCGTGCATTGCTTCTGGATGAAGAACACGCTGATCCCGCTGTCGATCGCGTTCATCCGCGCGGACGGCACGGTCACCGACATCGACGAGATGCAGGCCGAGACGACCAACAACCACTGCCCGCGCAACAACGGCGTCTATGCGCTCGAGATGAGCAAGGGCTGGTTCGCGGCGAAGGGCATCAAGCCCGGCATGAAGCTCGACGGGCTGCCGCAACCGCAGTGACGGCACCGCCGCGGCGCATCGCCGCGCATGCCCGCAGGCCGGCCGCCTTCCGCGCGCCGGCTTTTTTTTCGCCCGCCGCGCGTCTTGATTCCGGCTGCGCGGCCCGCATCTGCAAAAGCCACACGCAAGCGCTATGCTTTAAATCTCGCTTGATTTCCCCGGACCGGCGCAGCCGGCCGGCTTACGACCCGAACCACTGGAGGTTCACGTGCCCCGCAAAACCCCCATCGAGCGCTATCGCAATATCGGGATCAGCGCTCACATCGATGCCGGCAAAACCACGACTACCGAGCGCATCCTGTTTTATACCGGAGTGAGCCACAAGATCGGCGAAGTGCACGATGGCGCGGCCACGATGGACTGGATGGAGCAGGAGCAGGAACGCGGCATCACGATCACGTCGGCCGCGACGACCGCGTTCTGGAAGGGCATGGCCGGCAATTATCCGGAACACCGGATCAACATCATCGACACCCCCGGGCACGTCGACTTCACGATCGAGGTCGAGCGTTCGATGCGCGTGCTCGATGGCGCATGCATGGTCTACGACTCGGTCGGCGGCGTGCAGCCGCAGTCCGAAACCGTGTGGCGCCAGGCGAACAAGTACAAGGTGCCGCGCATCGCGTTCGTCAACAAGATGGACCGCGTCGGCGCCGACTTCTTCCGCGTGCAGCGGCAGATCGGCGAGCGCCTGAAAGGCGTCGCCGTGCCGATCCAGATTCCGGTCGGCGCGGAAGACCATTTCCAGGGCGTCGTCGATCTCGTGAAGATGAAGGCGATCGTCTGGGACGACGAAAGCCAGGGCGTGAAGTTCACGTACGAGGACATCCCGGCGAACCTCGTCGAGCTCGCGCACGAATGGCGCGAGAAGATGGTCGAGGCTGCGGCCGAGGCGAGCGAGGAGCTGCTCGAGAAGTACCTGACCGACCACAACTCGCTGACCGAGGAAGAAATCAAGGCCGCGCTGCGCAAGCGCACGATCGCGAACGAGATCGTGCCGATGCTCTGCGGCAGCGCGTTCAAGAACAAGGGTGTGCAGGCGATGCTCGATGCGGTGATCGACTACCTGCCGTCGCCCGCTGACGTGCCCGCGATCCTCGGCCACGATCTGAACGACAACGAAGCGGAACGTCATCCGAGCGACGACGAGCCGTTCTCCGCGCTCGCGTTCAAGATCATGACCGACCCGTTCGTCGGCCAGCTGATCTTTTTCCGCGTGTACTCGGGTGTGGTCGAATCGGGCGACACGGTGCTGAACCCGACGAAGGACAAGAAGGAACGGCTCGGCCGGATCCTGCAGATGCACGCGAACGAGCGCAAGGAAATCAAGGAGGTGCGCGCGGGCGACATCGCCGCGGCGGTCGGCCTGAAGGAAGCGACCACGGGCGACACGCTGTGCGATCCGGGCAAGCCGATCATCCTCGAGAAGATGGAATTCCCCGAGCCGGTGATCTCGCAGGCCGTCGAGCCGAAGACCAAGGCCGACCAGGAAAAGATGGGCCTCGCGCTGAACCGCCTGGCGCAGGAAGATCCGTCGTTCCGCGTGCAGACCGACGAGGAATCGGGCCAGACGATCATCTCCGGGATGGGCGAGCTGCACCTCGAAATCATCGTCGACCGGATGCGGCGCGAGTTCGGCGTGGAAGCGACGGTCGGCAAGCCGCAGGTTGCGTATCGCGAGACGGTGCGCACCGTCGCCGACGACGTCGAGGGCAAGTTCGTCAAGCAGTCGGGCGGCCGCGGCCAGTACGGTCACGCGGTGATCAAGCTCGAGCCGAACCCCGGCAAGGGCTATGAATTCCTCGACGAGATCAAGGGCGGCGTGATTCCGCGCGAGTTCATCCCGGCGGTCAACAAGGGCATCGAGGAAACGCTGAAAAGCGGCGTGCTCGCGGGCTACCCGGTCGTCGACGTGAAGGTGCACCTGACGTTCGGCTCGTACCACGACGTCGACTCGAACGAAAACGCGTTCCGGATGGCCGGCTCGATGGCGTTCAAGGAAGCGATGCGCCGCGCGAAGCCGGTGCTGCTCGAGCCGATGATGGCGGTCGAGGTCGAGACGCCCGAGGACTTCATGGGCAACGTGATGGGCGACCTGTCGAGCCGACGCGGCATCGTGCAGGGGATGGAGGACATCGCGGGCGGCGGCGGCAAGCTGGTGCGCGCCGAGGTGCCGCTCGCGGAGATGTTCGGCTATTCGACGTCGCTGCGTTCGGCGACGCAGGGCCGCGCGACCTACACGATGGAGTTCAAGCACTACGCGGAGACGCCGACGAACGTGTCGGAAGCAGTAATCAACGCGAAGCGCACCGATACGCGGTAACGTCGGCAGCCGCTGCAGCATCCGAAGCCCGTCCGTTCGCGGACGGGCTTTTTTTTCGTCGTGCACTGCCTGGACATACGACGGGGCTCCGGCGAAGCGCTCGCCGCAGCCGCAATCGGCACGTCGCGTGCACGACGGTTTTGACCGGGCGGGCGCGCATTTTCGCGCGTGACACCATGCACGGCATTCCATCGGATGAATTCACGCCGATGCTGCGCACCCCTGCCCTGCGCCGCTTGCTGATGCTCTATGCGGGGTTGCTCGCCGCCAATGCCGCCGTCCGGCTGTGGGCGCTCGCGGCGCTGCGCGATCGGCCGCTGCTGCTCGGCACGGCGGCGATCGCCTACGCCCTCGGGTTGCGCCACGCGGTCGATGCCGATCACATCGCCGCGATCGACTTCGCGACCCGCAAGCTGATGCAGGACGGGCAGCGTCCGCTGACGGTCGGCCTGTTCTTCTCGCTCGGCCATTCGAAGATCGTCGTCGCCGCGGCGCTCGGCGTCGAGCTGACCGCGTTCGCGCTGCGCGACCGTTTCGACGGGTTTCGCGACATCGACGGCACGCTCGGCACCGCGGTGTTCGCGACGTTCCTGCTCGTGCTGGCCGGCATGAACCTCGCGATCCTGCGCGACGTATGGCGGCGCCACCACCGCGCGCCCGACAGTGCCGACGCGGAGACCATGCACACGCACCGGCCCGCCGGCTTCGTCGCGCGCCTGCTGCGTCCGCTGTTCCGGTTCGTCTCGAAGAGCTGGCACATGTATCCGGTCGGCGTGCTGTTCGGCCTCGGTTTCGATACTGCAACCGAAAGCGGCCTGCTTGCGATCGCCGCCGCGCAGGCGAGTCAGATCCTGCCGCTCTACGCGATCCTGCTGTTTCCCGCGCCGTTCATGGCCGGCATGACGCTGATCGATTCAACGGACAACGTGCTGATGATCCACGCATATGGCTGGGCGATGGACGATCCGCAGCGCAAGCTCCATTACAACGCGAGCATCACGTTCGTGTCCGCGGCGGTCGCGCTCGCAATCGGCGGCATCGAGGCAGCCGGCCTGCTCGCCAACAGGCTCGCGCTGACAGGCCCCGTGCGCGACGCGCTCGACGCGGCCGGCGAGCGGTTCGGCGCGCTCGGCTACGGGATCGTCGCGCTGTTCGTGGTCTGCCGGATCGCCTCGATCATGTTCCACTGCTGGCGACGTGCTGCCGATGCGCCGGCGCGCCGCGCTTCCTCCTGATGTTTCATTTCGGAAACCAAACGCCTCCACCGACGTATCAGCGCTGATCGCGCGATGGGCTCACGCCTTGCGCGACGGGCGTGAGCGGCCGATGGCACGGTTATCGCAGTAACGGGTTCGCACGGCGGGCCCGCGTGCCGATCGACGTTTCCGGCTGGTCACGACCAGGCGGGACGAAATCGGCCGCCGAAACGACAACGCATCTTCTGGCCCCTGGGCACCACACGCATGAAGCCGCGCGGCGACGGGGATCGCGCGCTTCGGGAGGCCAATGATGCATAAGACGAAAAAGCCGTTCCGCGCGGCGGGACGATGCTCGCGCGCGACCTTGCTGGCGGCAGCCGCATTCGCGTGCTGCTGCGGCACCTTTGCAATCGCGCAAGAGACTACGCCCCCGGGGCTGAGCACCGGGCAGTCTCGCGACGCCGTGCCGTTCTCCACACCGTTGCAAATCGCGCAGAACGCGATGCCGGCCGGCACGCTCGATGCGTCCGCCGATACTGACGTCACGAAGCTGCTCGCGGACCTGGCGACGCCTTGCGCCGGCGACACTGTCGCGTGCGGATCGGGCTCCCATCTCGCCGCCGTCGGCGTGGGAGGCAACGGCGGAAGCGGAGTCGGAAGTGGCGGCAGCCCGGGTAGTGGCAGTGGAAGTAGCAGCAGCGGAAACAGCGGAAATGGCGCCGTCGGGCCGGCAGGTACCGCAGTCGGCGGGACGACGGGTTCGACCTCCGGCGGCACGACTGGAAATGGTCGCGGTGGCGGCAACTCCGCAGGCAACGCGTCGGGCAGCGGTGGAAACGGCGGGAGTTCTGGCGGCGGGACTTCTGGTGGCGGCACTTCGGGCGGTGGTACTTCTGGCGGCGGCACTTCGGGTGGCGGCACTTCGGGTGGCGGCACTTCGGGTGGCGGTGCTTCGGGCGGTGGTACGTCGGGTGGCGGTGCTTCGGGCGGTGGTACGTCGGGTGGCGGTGCTTCGGGTGGCGGTACGTCGGGCGGCGGTACGTCGGGCGGCGGCACGTCGGGCGGCGGCACGTCGGGCGGCGGTACGTCGGGCGGCGGTACGTCGGGCGGCGGTACGTCGGGCGGCGGTACGTCGGGCGGCGGCACGTCGGGCGGCGGCACGTCGGGCGGCGGCACGTCGGGCGGCGGCACTTCGGGCGGCGGTACGTCGGGCGGCGGTACGTCGGGCGGCGGCACGTCGGGCGGCGGCACTTCGGGCGGCGGCACTTCGGGCGGCGGCACTTCGGGTGGCGGCACTTCGGGTGGCGGCACTTCGGGTGGCGGAGACTGCGGCTGTGGAGGCCACGGCGGACACGGTGGTCACGGCAACGGCAACGGCAACGGCGGTGGTAACGGCGGTGGTAACGGCGGCGGCAACGGTGGCGGCAATGGCGGTGGTCACGGCAACGGCAACGGTGGCGGTAACGGCGGCGGCAACGGCGGTGGTAACGGCGGTGGTAACGGCGGTGGTAACGGTGGCGGCAACGGTGGCGGCAACGGTGGCGGCAACGGCGGCGGCAATGGCGGCGGCAACGGTGGCGGCAACGGCGGTGGTCACGGCAACGGCAACGGTGGCGGCAATGGCGGTGGTCACGGCGGTGGCAACGGCGGCGGCAACGGCGGCGGCAACGGCGGCGGCAACGGCGGCGGCAACGGCGGTGGTAACGGCGGTGGTAACGGTGGCGGCAACGGTGGCGGCAACGGCGGCGGCAATGGCGGCGGCAATGGCGGCGGCAATGGCGGCGGCAACGGCGGTGGTCACGGCAACGGCAACGGTGGCGGCAATGGCGGTGGTCACGGCAATGGCAACGGCGGTGGCAACGGCGGCGGCAATGGCGGCGGCAACGGCGGCGGCAACGGCGGCGGCAACGGCGGCGGCAACGGCGGCGGCAACGGCGGCGGCAACGGCGGCGGCAACGGTGGCGGCAATGGCGGTGGTCACGGCAACGGCGGCCATGGCAATGGCGGCGGCAACGGCAATGGCAACGGGAGTGGTGGCGCCGGCAACGGTGGTGCCAACGGCGTTGGTAATGGCAACGGCAATGGCGGCAGCAACGGCGGCAACGGTGGCAACGGCAGTGGCGGCGGCCACGGCAACGGCCATTGACCCTCGGCGCCGCGCGGCGTCGCCGTGGTCAGAGCATTTCGAGCGCGCGTTTGCTGCGCGGCGGACGGAAGTACGCGTCGAGCTGCGCGCGCTCGTCATCGCTCAACACGAGATCGAGCGCGGCGCGGTTGTCGCGCACGTGCTCGATCCGCGCCGCCTTCGGGATCGCGAACACGCCGGGCTGCGCGAGCACCCAGGCGAGCGCGACGCGCACGACCGACACGCCGCGCAACCGCGCGATCTCGTCGAGCGGCGAACGTTTCGGCAGGCGCGCGTGGTCGACCGGGCTATAGGCCATCGCCGGCATCCGGCGCGCTGCGAGCCAAGGCAGCAAGTCGAATTCCGGTCCGCGCCGCGCGATGTTGTAGAGGATCTGGTTGGTCGCGCACGCGGTGCCGCCCGCTTCGTCGACGAGTTCCTCCATGTCGGCCGTGTCGAAATTGCTCACGCCCCAGTGGCGGATCTTGCCCGCGCGGCGTAACGCCTCGAATCCCTCGACCGTTTCCTCGAGCGGCACCGAGCCGCGCCAGTGCAGCAGATAGAGATCGAGGCGATCGGTGCGCAGGCGCTTGAGGCTCGCTTCGCATGCGGCCACGACACCCCGGCGGCTCGCATGATGCGGGTACGCCTTGCTGACGAGGAACACGTCGTCGCGCAAGCCGGCGAGCGCCTCGCCGACGAGATCCTCGGTCGCACCTTCGCCATACATCTCCGCGGTGTCGATCAGCGTCATCCCGAGCGCGATGCCCTCGCGCAGCGCGGCGATCTCGTCCGCGCGTCGGGACGAACGCTCGCCCATCTCCCAGGTCCCCTGCCCCAGCTTCGGGATCGTCTCGCCATCAGGCAGGACGACCGTGGCGATCGTGTCTGTCATGGTTCCTCGCTGCTAAATCGTCGCTGATTCGTCGCTGATTCGTGGCTGAATCGTGACTGAATCGTGGCCACTCGCGGCAGCGGTGGCATCGAATCCGATGCGTCAGTGTAGCCATTCGGCGCCGCGCCCGACTGCTGCACGGCAAAAACCGGCTATAACGGCACCGCATGATGACTTAGAATGGCCGCAACCTGAACGACACCCATTCCATGAAGGCAACGACGGACGACCGCTGGCAGGACCTGCGCCCCGACCCGGACAACGACACTCCGCTCTATCTGCAGCTCGCCCGCAAGCTCGGCGAAGCGATTCACGACAACCGCTGGACGGCCGGCGAAGCGCTGCCGTCCGAGCGCGTGCTGTCGGAAGCGCTCGGCGTGTCGCGCATCACCGCGCGCAAGGCGATTGCGCTCCTCGTCGAGCAAGGGATGATCCGGCGCACGCAGGGCGCGGGCAACTTCATCCAGCCGCGCTACGAGGATCCGCTGTCGCGCCTGTCGAGCTTCAGCGAGATGCTCGAACGCCGCGGTTTCAAGCCAAGTTCGCAATGGCTCGCGCGCGAAATCCAGCCCGCGAACCGCGACGAAGTGATTCA
Source organism: Burkholderia sp. PU8-34 (assembly GCF_053427725.1). NCBI lineage: Bacteria > Pseudomonadati > Pseudomonadota > Betaproteobacteria > Burkholderiales > Burkholderiaceae > Burkholderia > Burkholderia sp. PU8-34. The sequence goes on along the minus strand of NZ_JBSAXC010000006.1, from coordinate 80,618 downwards.
GCTCGGCCTGTCGCCGACGGCTTCGGTTACACGATTGAAACGTCTGCGCCTCGCGGACGGCATCGTGATGGCGGTCGAAAACTCCACGTTCCCCGCCACGCTGATTCCCGATCCGCAGGCAATCGGCGACTCGCTGTACAGCTACCTCGAAGCGCGCGGCACGCCGATCGTGCGCGCGCTGCAGCACTTCCGCGCAGTCAACGCGACCGACGAGATCGCACGGCAGATGGGCATCGCGCCGCACGACGCGCTGCTTCTGATCACCCGGATCGGCTACACGGCCGACCAGCGCGCGATCGAGCTGACCGACACCTATTGCCGCAACGACTACTACGACTTCGTCGTCGAGCTGCGCAAGTAACTGCGTTCACGCATCAGGCTCTGCCCGCATCGCACGTGCCGGTCCTGCGGGCAGGCGCCGCGTCGCAATGCATGCGCGCGAGCCCGTCACAACCGCGGGCATGCGCGCTAGTCAGTCCATCCACCGCGCTTCGTCCGTGCCGAGCGGCACGGGCGGCAGTGCGAAGTACGGCGGCGTCGCCGACAGGCGTTCGGCCGGCCGCACCGCATCGACCGTGCCGAACGGCGATGCCGTCCGGTCGAGCCGGTCGCGCACGTCGTCGGGCGCCAGGTCGCTCGCGTGCGCGCCATCCGGCACGAGGCCGAACGACTGCAGCCAGCGGCCCGCCTGCGCGAGCGACAGCCGCACGTGCCAGCTCCCCCCTTCGCGCGCGCGCCGCGCCAGCGCCATCATCGCGCCGAATGCTGCGAGATAGCCGGTCGCATGATCGAGCGCCTGGCACGGCAGGTGCCGCGGCCGGTCCGCATGCACAGCGTGCTGCTCGCGCCACGCGATCCCGCTCGCCGACTGCACGAGGCTGTCGAAACCGCGTCGCTGCGACCACGGCCCCGCATGCCCGTACGCGGAAATCGACACGTACACGATACCGGGCCGCGACACCGTCAGCGCGTCCGGCGCAAAGCCGCGCGCCGCGAGCGCACCGGGACGGTACGCCTGCAGGAACACGTCCGCATCACGCGCCAGCCGATCCAGTTCGTCGACACCCGCGCCCTCGCGCAGGTCGATCCACGCGGAGCGCTTGCCGCGCCCGTTGTCGATCACGAGCGGTGCGATGTTCGGCAGATGCGGGCTGTTCACGAGCAGCGTCTGCGCGCCGTGCGACGCGAGCGTGCGGCCGGCGACCGGGCCCGCGATGATGCGCGTCAGATCGAGCACGCGCACGCCGGCGAGCGGCCGCGTCGCGTCGCCGCGGCCGATCGGCTGCACGGGCGCATCGCCAATGCGTTCGATCTCGAACAGCGGAAGCGTGTCGACGGCACGCGCGTGTTCGTGTGCGGCCCATTCGTCAGGTGTTCTGATCAGTGCCGCGCAGAGCCCCGCATCCGCGAGTGCAGCGTCTAGCGTCGCGCCGTCCCAGGTGCGGATCGCCGCGGCGACGTCGGCGGGGGTACCCGCGCATTCGAGCACCGCGAGGATGCCGCGCAGGTGATGCGGAAAATTCGCGTGCAGCTGGATCCAGCGCGCATCGCGTGTCGCGTAGAAGCCGGTTACCGGATGACGCAGTTCGGGCGGCGGCCCGTCGTCGACGCGCAGATAGCGCTCGCTGCGAAACGCGACGAGCGCGTCGCGCACGGACACGTCGACATGCTGCGCGATGCCGGTGCGAAGGCGATGGCATTCGGCGGCGGCGAGCCCGGCCGCCGCGATCGTCGCCGCGGCGAGCGTGCCGACGTGGTATGCCGACGGCAGTGCCGGGTCCTGCCCGGTGACGGCGACACGCGCGAGCGCGCCGGGGTCGCCGTGCGCGAGTTGCCACAGATGCGTCAATGCGAGTGCGGGAGTCATGATCGTGTGCGACGCGAGCCGGATACGAAATCGAGTCTAGATTTCGTCGCGCGCGTGTTCAATCCGGATCGCACGAATCGACACGCGACGCATCGCCGTGCCCGGCCTTGCGCGCCCGTGCCACCGCCCGGCTGGGCCGCACATGCCTCTACGCCGGCAGCGACGCGGCGGCCTCACGGCGGCGCCCGCCCCACGCGACGATACGCTGCCGCCACGCGTCGTCGCGCACGACGGCCGGCACGTCCCGGGGACCGAACGCGAAGGTCGCGCCGCGCGGCCCGGCGCTGATCCAGACCCGCATCCCGCGCGCGAACGCAAGCGTGTCGCCCGGCCGCAGCCAGTGATCGGCCAGCTCGCCTTCGACCGTTACCCACAGTTCCCCGTCCGCCACCTGCAGCGACGTGCGGTCGATCATCCGCCACCGCCCGGCGGGCTCGTCGCCATCCAGTACGTAGAGTCGCAGTTCACGCATGGCCGCCTCCTGGTCGCTTCATCGGACACGTTCAGTATTCCGGACAGCAGCAGCACACGCACAGATACGGTTGAAGACACTTGTGGCTGAACTGTACTGGCCAGCCAGCGAACGGGCGTCCGGTCGGGTTGCCGGCGCAACGGCGCCTCGCGCGCCCGGACACGGGGTCGAAACTGCATCGCACGGCAGCTTTCCCTACAATGTTGGCTGTCCCGCGTTCGCGCACCCCGCCCTCGCCCCATGTTCCAACGCCCGCCCGCCACCGCCTCCGGCGAAAAAAACCTCACGGTCATGCTCTGGCTCGTCGCGACGGGCTTCTTCATGCAGACGCTCGACGCAACGATCGTCAACACCGCGCTGCCGTCGATGGCCGCGAGCCTCGGCGAATCGCCGCTGCGGATGCAGTCGGTCGTGATCGCGTATTCGCTGACGATGGCCGTGATGATCCCGGTTTCCGGCTGGCTCGCCGACACGCTCGGCACGCGGCGCGTGTTCTTCAGCGCGATCCTGGTCTTTTCGCTCGGCTCGCTGCTGTGCGCGAACGCGCACACGCTGACGCAGCTCGTCGTGTTCCGCGTGCTGCAGGGGATCGGCGGCGCGATGCTGCTGCCGGTCGGGCGGCTCGCGGTGCTGCGCACGTTTCCGGCCGAGCGCTACCTGTCCGCGCTGTCGTTCGTCGCGATTCCCGGACTGATCGGCCCGCTGATCGGCCCGACCCTCGGTGGCTGGCTCGTGAAGATCGCGTCGTGGCACTGGATCTTCCTGATCAACGTGCCGGTCGGCGTCGCGGGCTGCATTGCCACCTGGTACTCGATGCCCGACGCGCGCAATCCGGCGGTCGGGCGCTTCGACCTGAAAGGCTACCTGCTGCTGACGATCGGCATGGTTGCGATCTCGCTGTCGCTCGACGGGCTCGCCGACCTCGGCATGCAGCACGCGGCGGTGCTCGTGCTGCTGATCCTGAGCCTCGCGTGCTTCGTCGCATACGGGCTGTACGCGGTGCGCGCAACGCAGCCGATCTTCTCGCTCGAGCTGTTCCGGATCCACACGTTCAGCGTCGGCCTGCTCGGCAACCTGTTCGCGCGGATCGGCAGCGGCGCGATGCCGTACCTGATCCCGCTGCTGCTGCAGGTGAGCCTCGGCTACACCGCGTTCGAGGCGGGACTGATGATGCTGCCCGTCGCGGCGGCGGGGATGTTCTCGAAGCGCATCATCACGCGCCTCATCACGCAGCACGGCTACCGCAAGGTGCTGCTCGCGAACACGATCATGGTCGGCGTGATGATGGCAAGCTTCGCGCTGATGCGCGATGCGATGCCCGTGTGGCTCAAGGTCGCGCAGCTCGCGCTGTTCGGCGGCTTCAACTCGATGCAGTTCACCGCGATGAACACGCTGACGCTGAAGGATCTCGGCACGGGCGGCGCGAGCAGCGGCAACAGCCTGTTCTCGCTCGTGCAGATGCTGTCGATGAGCCTCGGCGTGACGGTCGCCGGCGCGCTGCTCGCGACCTTCACCGGGATGCTGCGCACCGTGACCCCGAGCAACACGCTGCCCGCGTTCCACGCGACGTTCATCTGCGTCGGCCTCATCACCGCGGCGTCCGCGTGGATCTTCGCGCAACTCGCGCCGGAGATCCGCGGCGCCGCACGCAAGACCGATCCGTCGGAACGCGCATGATACGTGCGCGCGGCGCACACCGGGCGTCGTCCCGACGCACGACGCACCACGACGGTGCATCGGCAGCCGCCATCCGCACGGCGCCTCGCACCGCACCTCGCGCCGCGACGGCCCGACGCACCGGCTGCGCCGTTGCGCACGCTTCTTGCTCGCCTATTCTGTAGGTAAACTGGCAGCCTTCCCTCGGCCGACATCATGAGCATGATCGAAATCGATCCCCCCGGCTTCCAGCCGCCCCGCCCCGTCGCCGGCGACGACGGCAACCGGCGCACCGTGCTGTACGGCGGCTATACCGTGTTCAGCGTGTTCCAGCCGGTGTTCTCCGTGTCGCACCGGCGCGCGATCGGCTATCACGCGTCGCTGCGCGCGCACGACGAGGAAAGCCGCCAGGTCGCGTCGCACGAGGTCTTCACGCAGGCCGCGCGGCGCGGCGACCTGCTCGAGCTCGGCCGGCTCGCCGAGTCGCTGCATCTCGGCAATTTTCACGCATTCGACAGCCATGACGAATGGCTCTTCCTGAGCCTGCATCCGGCGGCGCTGATGGATACCGTCTACGGCGACGCGCTGCTCGCGAACCTGAAGGCGCTCGGCCTGCCGCCCCAACGCGTGGTGCTCGAGGTGCCCGAGCAGGCCGGCGGCGAGACGCCGCGCTATGCGGCGATCGTCGACGGCCTGCGCAAGGCCGGCTTCCTGATCGCGCTCGGCGGCTTCGGCGCGAAGCACTCGAACATCGACCGCGTGTGGCACCTGCATCCCGACATCGTCACGCTCGACCGCGGGATCCTCGCGCAGGCGAGCGAGCACTCGCACCTCGAGCGCGTGCTGCCGGGGCTCGTGTCGCTGCTGCACGAATCCGGCCAGCTCGTGCTGATGGGCGGCCTGTCGACCGAGCGCGACGCGCTGATCGCGCTCGAATGCAACGTCGATTTCGTGCAGGGCCAATACTTCGCGGGGCCGAGCGTCGACCCCGTGCAGCCACAGGCGGCGGCGGGCTGCATGGATACGCTGTCGGCGGCGCTGCGCCTGCGCGTCGCGGAACGCGAGCGCCAGCAGGCGACGCGGCTCGCGCCGTATGTCGCCGCGCTCGAAGAGGCCGGCACGAAGCTCAGCGCAGGCGAGACGCTCACCGAGGCGGCCGCCACGGTGCTCGGCCTGCCGGAAACCGCACGCTGCTTCCTGCTCGACGCGTCGGGGCGGCAGATCGGCGACAACGTACTGGCGTGCTGCAGCCTGTCGCAGCGCGCGAAACGCTTCCGCCCGCTGCTGCATTCGGAAGGCGCGAGCTGGGAACGCCGGCCGTACTTCATCCACGCGATGCGCGCGCCGGGCCGCGTGCACCTGACGCCGCCGTATCTGTCGATCAACGAAGCACACCTGTGCGTGACCGCATCGATCGCGGCGCCCGCTGCAAGCGGGATGCAGGTGCTGTGCGTCGACATCAACTGGGAAGCCGCGTTCCACCGGAACTGAGCGCCGCTCGGCCGGCGGCAACCGGACCGTTCATGCAGGCGACGGATTGGCATGCTGCGCGGCGTCCGCCTTGCGGACGATCAGCCGGTGCACGCGCTTGCCGGACGACGCGCTGACGACTTCATGCTCGTCGATCACCCGTACGCCATCGCCGAGCGCGGCGCGCATCCGGGCGCCGTCGAGCGCCGTGTACAGGCGCCCGCGCTCGTCGCGCAGCGAACCGTTTCCCGCCACCCGCCAGCTCATGTACAGCGTGCCGCCGGGCATCAGCAGCTCGACGAGCCGCGCGGCCGCGGCCACTGCTTCCGCATGATCCAGGTGCATGACGACGGTCTCGCACAGCACGTTGCGGAACGCGCCGGACGGCACGCCGGCGAGCGCCGGCAGCACCGCGTGTTCGAACGGGAGGTCAGGATGGCGCCGCCGCGCCTCGTCGAGCAGCGCGGTGCTCGCGTCGTAGCCGCGCACGTCGAAACCGCGCGCCGCGAGCCACGCGGTGTCGCGTCCCGCGCCGCAGCCGACGTCCGCCGTCGGTCCCGGCGCGAAATGCTGCTCGAGGAGCGCGTAGGTGTCGTCGGGCGGGCCCTCGTCGAGCCAGGTCTGCGCGTAGTCTGCCGCGTAAGCATCGTAGGCATCGAGAGTCGGGCGATCCACCATGGCGATTGCGCTCCGCAAGGGCGTCACATGACGCGCCCCCAATTTTAGTCCTTGCGCAGCGCGGAGTCGCTTGGCGCGAATCCGGCGGGGGCGAGACGTGCGTGCACCACGATGCTCACCCCGCCAGCGCCGCCCACAGCGCATCGCCGCGCCAGGCCGGCCGTTCTGCAGCCGCTTCCGCATCGTGCACGAGCGCGCAAAGCCGCGCGTTCACGGGGGCGGACGCGCCAAAGCGCGCGGCGAGCCGCACCACCTCGCCGTTGATCCACTCGATTTCGGTCGGGCGGCGCGCGGCCAGGTCGTCCGACATCGACGAACGCGCGAGCGGATCGATCGCGAGCATCCGCGCGCCGAGCACGCGGAACACCGGATCGGGCGCATCGAGCACCGCTGGAACCCACGTGGCGGGCAGCGGCGTCACACGTGCCGGCCGGATCCCGGCCTGCCGCAGCCAGCGCAGCGCCTCGCGCTGCGCGAGCGCGAGGCAGCGGCGATACGCGCGTTGCGCGAGCTCGTCGCGCAGCGGCAGGTTCGCGAGCGCATTGACCGCGTTGTTCAGGTTGAACAGCAGCTTTGCCCACTGCACGGCGGGCATGTCGCGGTGCAGTGCGATCGGCAGCCCGGCACGCGCGAACGCGCCGGCATACCGCTGCAGCGCGGGCGCCGCGTCGACCGCGAGCAGGCCCGACGAACCCTGGTGAAACGCGCCCGGCCCGCGTTCGATCACGTTGAACGGCACCATCCCGGCAAGCACGGTGGCCTGCGGCAACGCAGCGCGCAACGTGTCGGTATTGCATACACCGTTCTGGAAGCTGATCACGAGCGTGCCGGGCCGCAGCACGCGGGCAAGCTGCGCCGCGACCTCCGGCGTCGCCGCCGATTTCACGGTGACGAGCACGAGCTGCGCGTCGCCCGCGGCGGCGTCATCGATGTCGAACGCGACGTCTGCCGGTGCGACCCGCGCACGATAGCCGTGAAGGTCCGACAGCGTCAGCCCGTGCGTGCGGATCGCGTCGCCGATCCGTGCGCGGCCGATCAGCCGGACGCCCTGCCCGGCCGCCGCGAGCCGGCCGCCGAGATAGCAGCCGACGGCGCCCGCGCCGAGCACGCAGATGCGAGGTGTCGGCATGGTCATACGTGCACGTCGTGCGCGCCGCCATGCACGGGCCCCGCCCGCTCCTCGACCGCGCGCCGCACGTCGCCGCGCAGCCCCGCGAAGAACGCGACTTCGGCGACGACGAACAGCGGCCCGACCGCCAGGCCGACCAGATCATCGACGAACGCGGGCTTGCGTCCCTCGAACCAGTGCCCGACGAACTGCACGATCCAGCCGACGACGAACGCGCCGATGCCGATCCCGAGCCAATGCGCAATCGGCAGCATCGCCACCGTCTGCCCGGCCCACAGGCCGAGCGCGAACAGCGCCGTCATCACGGCGCCGAAGCGCAGGTCGAGACGCAGGTAGAACACGGCGAACGCAATCGCAAGCAGCAGCGCCGGCGACAGCGCGACGCCCGCCAGCGTGCCGAGCGCGGGCCGCGACAGCAGCACCTCGACCGCGAACACGATCATCGGAATGCCGACCAGGTGCGTCGCAATGTTGCGTGCATCGCGGTGATAGGCCGCATATCGGGATAGATGGTCTTCGAGCGTTTTCATCGCGTCTCCTTGTCGTTCGTTGCGCGCTATGATGCCCGTCACGCCGGAGAGCTTCTGTCGCCTACCCGACATCGCGCCGCCCATGCCCGAGCCCCTCGACCGCTACCTGCCGCAACTCGACGCGCACCCGTGGTTTGCCGCGCTGCCGCACGCACTGCGCGCGGAGCTGCTCGCGCATGCCGCGCTGCGCCGCCTGCCGGCCGGCCACGCGCTGTTCCGCCGCGGCGACCCGCCATGCGGGCTGTATGCGGTGCTGTGCGGTTCCCTCACGATAGGCGCGGTCGATCCGCAGGGCAAGGAAGCGCTGCTGACGGTTGCCGAGCCGGTCACGTGGTTCGGCGAGATCGCGCTGTTCGACGGCCTGCCGCGCACGCACGACGCGATCGCGCTCGACGACGCGCTGCTGCTGCACGTGCCGCAGGCGGCGCTGCTCGCGATGCTCGACGCGACGCCGCAATACTGGCGGCAGTTCGCGCTGTTGATGGCGCAGAAGCTGCGGCTCAGCTTCCTGACCGTCGAAGCGATGAGCGTGATGCCGGCCGCGCAGCGGCTTGCCGCGCGCCTGCTGATGATCGCCGACGGCTACGGCGGCATCAGCGCCGGCCGCACGCGCATCCGGCTGTCGCAGGAAAAGCTCGCGGCCATGCTGTCGCTGACGCGGCAGACGACGAATCAGCTGTTGAAGTCGCTCGAGGCGGACGGTGTCGTGCGACTGCACGTCGGTGAAATCGAGCTTGTCGATGTACGCGCGCTGCGTCGCGCGAGCGGGCTGCAAGCCGGCGCAGACTGACCGGCGGGCCGCCGGGCGGTTTTGCTGCGGCCCGCCCGCGCGCCGCGCTGCCCATCCGGCGCGCGAGGCCGCATGCCCGCGCAAAGCGCGACCCATAACCCACACATGCCCGACTGATATCGGCCTCGGTCGCGATATCGGCAGGCCGCGCCCGTCACGACCGCGTCGGCTGATCGCCCGATGCCGCTGCGCCATCGCGAGCGCGATCGACGAACGCGAGCATGTACATCAGCACGAGAAACGGCAGCAAGCGCCGCAGGGCCTTGCGGGTCGCGGCATCGAGCGCCGGCGAGGTCATGAAGCGTGGCAGGTTCCTCGATGCCTACTCCGTGTTCAGTGTCCGGACGGCCCGGTCAGTTCGTATTCCGCATCGTCTGCGTGCACTGGGTGCACCGCGTGCGCATCGTCGCGCAGCGGGATGTCGGGCCGCATGAAGAACGTCATCGCGACGCCGAGCACGAGCAGCGCGATCGAGCCCGCGAACGGCAGCGTCCAGCTTCCGGTGCGGTCGACGACGAAGCCGAACACGATCGGCGTGAAGATGCCCGCGACCGCGGAGCCCGCGTTCACGAGGCCGCTCGCGACGCCGACGTGCTGCGGCGTGATGTCCATCGGCACCGCCCAGATCGGACCGATCGTCATCTCGAGGAAGAAGAACGACACGCTCATCGACACCGCGGTCAACGTCAGCGACTTGACGAACAGCACCGGCACGAGGAACGCGAGCGCGCCGACGAACGCGACGATGATCACGTTGCGGCGCGCGGCGACGACGTTGCCGGTGCGCTTCAGCACGCGATCGCTCAGCACGCCGCCCGCCGTATTGCCGACGACGCCCGACAGAAACACGCCGGCCGAGAAAAATGCGGACTGTTTCAGGTCGAGGCCGCGGCCGTGCATGAAGAAGGTCGGCAGCCATGTGAAGAACAGCCACCCGGTCCAGCCATAGCAGAAGTACACGACCATCGTCGGCGCGATGCGCGCGAGCAGCCGCCGCCACGGCGTGCGAGCGCGCACCGTGGCGGCAGCGTCGGCGCGGGCAGGCGGCAGGTCGGCTGCCTCATCGGCGGACATGTGGCGGTGCCGGCGCGGATCGTCGGCGAAGTACCACGCGTAGACGATCACCCACACCGCGGTGAGCACACCGTCATGATAGAACCGATCGACGACGCATACTCATATCACAGTGTTGTAAGGCGCTACTGACGCGAGACAATCGTCAAGCTCCCCCGCACCGTATTTGTCTGCTGGCGCGGCCGTCGAAATCCGAGCAAAAAGAACCCATCGCAGATTACCGGGGAACGCGGGGCTGACCGTTGGCGATTGGCCAAGAGCCGGCGTTCGCCACTCCGTCACTTGCGTGACCGCTTCGCTACTAAGCGGACGTCCGTGTCGCCGAGACTCTTGGCACTGAGCCTTATCAACGGGCGCAAGCGGTGTACAATAGTTTCCAGCTGCAAGCAATTGCGGACCCCGCTGGGTAAGTTGATCCGACTTCGACTGCGACTCCTTCTTCTCATGGTGACTTTTCAGCGTCAGCATGGGCTTTAATCGGATCGCCTGCTGACCACTCGAAGTCCCCATGTCCATCAAGATCATCATCGATGACGTTCGCAGCGCCGTAAATGCGGCTGGCTTTAAGTTGTCGATGGCTCGCGGGCGCGACCTAGTATCAAATCTGTTGGTCGACCGGAACTACAGTGCCGCGATCGCGGCCGAGCGTGCCGGAAAGTTGCCCCCCCCGCAGATCGTGTCCTCGCGGATGGAAAGACTTCGAGCGGAGTATGGCCAGATCGTCGATGTTGTTGCCAACATTGCCGCCACTGCCATTGAAGTCACCGCCAATTCCGACTTTGAGGAACATCAAATGATCATGACAGCAACTCAAGCTGTCCAATCGGGACGCTTGCCCATGTATCCGAATTTGACAGCCGACACAGTAAGCACTGTGACCGCGCAAGCGAATCAGCGTGGCGACCAGATCGAGTGGGTCCGTTTGCACGCAGGAAACGTTCATCAGGGAAAGTACCTCCGCTTTTTCCGTGTCGGTCGTGAGTGGTACGCCTTCGACGATGAGATGTATGGTGATGGGTCGGCGTACTCGACTGCAGTAGTGGACAACTGCGTACTTCATCTGCTCGAGCAAGGCGACGCCGACGATTCGCACCACTTCGTGTGCTACGTATTCAAGAACGGGGCATGGTTCGTGCACGCGGTCGAGCACTTGATGGTAGACCCGGAGGACTTTGATCTGACGCGGCAAGAGTTGACGGATTGGCAGTAACTCGTGCGCGGGCGTCGACGCGCTTGTGCTAAATCCCAAGACTTCGGTAGTCCTCTAACAAGGCTGTCTCGCTGCGGACAGCCTTTTTCGTGTGCCTTCGGCCACTATTCGTTGTGCGGCGTTGCGGCGTCCAAGAGACTCGACCGATTGAATCCACACCGAAAATCGGACGCTCGAGTCAAGCGATGGTGGACAGCGGCAAGGGGCCGGTAAGCAACATCCGCGGAAATCCACGAAGAAGCAAAAAGGCCCTCGCGACGGAGGGCCTTCAGATCGGTTACGATTTCCAAAGTTTGTTGCGGGTCACCCCGTCAACGTCCCAAACTTTGTTGCCGTTTCCAAACTTTATTGTGACGGAACAGTGTCGGTGACTTACGCGAAGTTCTTCGCGGCGAAATCCCAGTTCACGATGTTCCAGAACGCTTCGACGAACTTCGGACGCGCGTTGCGGTAGTCGATGTAGTACGCGTGTTCCCACACGTCGATCGTCAGCAGCGCCTTGTCTGCCGTCGTCAGCGGCGTTGCCGCGTTGCTCGTCGACACGATGTCGAGCGAACCGTCGGCCTTCTTCACGAGCCATGCCCAGCCCGAGCCGAACGTGCCGACTGCAGCCTTCGTGAAGGCTTCCTTGAATGCGTCGTACGAACCCCACTTCGCGTTGATCGCGTCGCCGAGCGCGCCCGTCGGTGCGCCGCCGCCGTTCGGCGACAGGCTGTTCCAGAAGAACGTGTGGTTCCAGATTTGCGCGGCGTTGTTGAAGATGCCGCCCGACGACTTCTTCACGATCTCTTCCAGCGACAGGTTTTCGAATTCCGTGCCGGGGATCAGGTTGTTCAGGTTCGTCACATAAGCCTGGTGATGCTTGCCGTAGTGGTACTGGATCGTCTCTTGCGAGATGGTCGGCGCGAGTGCGTCTTCAGCGTACGGGAGCGGCGGGAGCGTATGAGCCATGGCGATTCCTTCGTTGAGTATGTAGGGAGGCTGTGTTGAATGCTGCCGAGCGTCCGATTGTAGGCGAGGAAGAATAACCCCGCAAACTCGCGGGCCATTTATCCGCGGTATGCGGAAAACCGGCGTTCGCGCATCGTCCGATGTGGTGAACAAATGCGCGCCGCCTGCGCCGGCCATTCCGTCAGAACGTATCCGACAGCCGCGGCTGCACGTCGGCGAGCGACACGTCTGCCGAGCCTTCGGCGAGATGCACGGTCAGGCGCCGCTGCGGCTTCAGCGCGCTCGGCGCGCGCACCGCGCGGCCCGTCTGCGCATCGATGAGCGCCGCATAGCCGCGCTCGAGCGTGCGTTGCGGGCTCAGCACCTCGAGCCGCGCCGCGCAGGCTGCGACGCGCGCCGTGTTGCGCTCGTGACGGCGCTGCAGCGCGACCGCGAGGCGCTGCGACAGCCCGGCGAGCGCGTGGCGCGGCTGCGTCACGTCGGGCCGCGCGCGCTGCCAGCGCAGCTGCGCAAGCGCGAACCGCGCGCGCGCGTCGCGCACGGGCCGTGCCGCCGCGGACGCGAGACGCACCGCGAGTTGCTCGACGTGCGTGCGCTGCCGCTGCAGCCGTTCGGCCGGGCTCACGAGCCGGCGCGCGAGCCAGTCGAGCTGCTGCGCGCGCTGCTCGAGCGTGCGGCGCATCCCGCGCGCGAGCGCGCCCTGCCGGTCGCCGACCTCGCGCAGCAGCAGCGCGCGCTGCGGGCTCGCGAGCTCGGCCGCGCCGGTCGGCGTCGGCGCGCGCACGTCGGCGGCGAAATCCGCGATCGTGAAATCGGTTTCATGGCCGACGCCGCTGACGACCGGCAACGCACTCGCGGCAATCGCGCGCGCAAGCGCTTCGTCGTTGAACGACCACAGATCCTCGATCGAGCCGCCGCCGCGGCACACGAGCAGCACGTCGACCTCGCGCCGCGCGTTGGCGGTCTCGACCGCCGCGACGAGCTTCTCGGCCGAGCCGGCCCCCTGCACGGGCGCCGGGTAGACGATCACCGGAATGTGCGGCGCGCGGCGCGCGAGCGTCGTCAGCACGTCGCGCAGCGCAGCGGCCTGCAGCGACGTGACGATGCCGATCGCCCGCGGATGCGCGGGCAGCGGCCGCTTGCGCTCGGGCGCGAACAGGCCCTCGGCCTCGAGCTGCGCCTTGAGCCGCAGGAACGCCTCGAACAGGCGCCCCTGCCCGGTGCGCCGGACGGCTTCGACGTTGAGCTGCACCTCGCCGCGCGGCTCGTACATCGTGACCACCGCGCGCACCTCGATCCGGTCGCCTTCGCGCGGCGTGAATTCCGCATACTGCGCGCGGCCGCGGAACATCACGCAGCGCATCTGCGCCTGCTGGTCCTTGATCGAGAAATACCAGTGGCCGCTCGCGGCGCGCGTGAAGTTCGACACTTCGCCCGCGACCCACAACAACGGGAACGAGCGCTCGAGCATCGTGGAAATCGCGCGGTTGAGCGCCGAGACGGGGATGACTTCATCGCCGCCGCGCGCCGCGCCCGGCGCGGCAAAAGGGGAATCGGAGAGCATGGACGATCGGATGAATGCTGGCGGCGACACGATAGTCCGACATCGGCCGGGCGTCCAGCGGCGCACGAGTGCATTGCACAACGCGAAAAGTGTCCACATGCCGGCATTCGCCTGCCAAAACCCGCAAAAAACCCCGCAAAACGCCAGACAATTGATGCCAACGCATTGATTTTTATATGGTTTTGGATCTTTCGGAATGATTCTCATCCGATTCGAGGCCCACCGGACGGGCGTGTGCGGCATTCGACGGGCGGGTTTTTCACAGAGTTATCCACAGGCTCGCCCGATCCGTCCCCGCCAGCGGTAAAGTCCGGTGACGCTTGCCCCGCCGGCGTGCCGCGCGCTAGAGTGCCGCCTTCCGAGAGAACCCGCGGCTCGCACCGCAACAACGGAGAATACGGAGAATTCGCCTTGACGACCCCGTTCCACGCCGTGGCGCCGCGCGCGCCGCGCCTCGCCCGATGAGCGCGCCCGGCGGCCCGCTCGCCCGCCTCGAGGCGCGCCTCACACGCGAATGGCAGCGCCGCGGCGCGCTCGCGTGGGCGCTCACGCCGGTCGCGTGCGTGTTCGGCCTGTGCGCGGCGCTGCGCCGCACGGCCTATGCGCAAGGCTGGCAAAAGACGGTCGACGTTGGCGTGCCCGTTGTCGTGGTCGGCAACGTGACCGTCGGCGGCACCGGCAAGACGCCGACCGTGATCGCGCTCGTCGATGCGCTGCGCGCGGCGGGCTTCACGCCCGGCGTCGTGTCGCGCGGCTACGGCGCGAACGTCCGGACGCCGACCGCGGTAACGGCCGCGTCGCGCGCGAGCGAGGCCGGCGACGAGCCGCTGCTGATCGCCCGCCGTACCGGCGCGCCGGTGTGGGTGTGCCCCGACCGCGTCGCCGCCGCGCAGGCGCTGCGCGCCGCGCATCCGGACGTCGACGTGATCGTCAGCGACGACGGCCTGCAGCACTACCGTCTCGCGCGCACGGTCGAGCTCGTCGTGTTCGACCACCGCCTCGGCGGCAACGGCTTCCTGCTGCCGGCCGGGCCGCTGCGCGAACCGCTGTCGCGGCATCGCGACGCGACGCTCGTCAACGATCCGTACAGCGGCGCGCTGCCGCCGTGGCCCGACACGTACGCACTGAAGCTCGCGCCCGGCGCCGCCTGGCATCTCGACCGGCCGGCGCTGCGCCGCCCGCTGTCGCAGTTCGCCGGCGAGCGCGTGCTCGCGGCGGCCGGCATCGGCGCGCCGGAGCGCTTTTTCGCGACGCTGCGCGCGGCGGGCCTCGCGCCCGCGACCCGCGCGCTGCCCGATCACTACGCGTTCGCGGACAATCCGTTCGTCGACGAGCAGGTCGACACGATCCTGATCACCGAGAAGGATGCAGTAAAATTGGGCGCTTCCTGGCGCGACGTTCGGATCTGGGTCGTCCCGGTCGAAGCCGCGCTCGATCCTCGCCTCATTGCCCTCGTTGTGGAGAAACTCCGTGGACGCTCGCCTGCTTGAAATCATCGTGTGCCCTATTTGCAAAGGCCCGCTCCACTATGACCGCGCCGCGCAGGAACTGATCTGCAACGCCGACAAGCTCGCCTACCCGATCCGCGACGGCATCCCCGTGATGCTCGTCGACGAAGCGCGCCAGACCGTCGAAGGCACGCCGGTCGATCCGGCCGGCCGCTGAATTTGGCCGCTGAATTTGGCCGCTGAATTTGGTCGCTGAATTTGGTCGCTGAATTTGGTCCGGTGAACCCGGCCCGGGCCCCATGCGGCCCGGCCGCCCGGCGGGCGCTGCGCACGCGCCGCCCGCCGCCTTCCTCATACGATTTGCCTGTCCGATGACTCACCCGCAGCCCTTCATCGCCGTCATTCCCGCCCGGCTCGCCTCGACCCGGCTTCCGAACAAGCCGCTCGCCGATCTCGGCGGCAAGCCGATGGTCGTGCGCGTCGCCGAACGGGCGCGCGAAGCGGGCGCGCAGCAAGTGCTCGTCGCGTCCGACGCGCAGAGCGTGCTCGACGCCGCGCGCGACCACGGCTTCGACGCGGTGCTCACGCGCGCCGACCATCCGTCCGGCACCGACCGTCTCGCCGAAGTCGCGGCTGCGTTCGGCTGGAGCGACGACACGGTCGTCGTCAACGTGCAGGGCGACGAACCGCTGATCGACCCGGTGCTGGTCCGCGACGTAGCGTCGCACCTCACCGCGCATCCCGCATGCGCTATCGCGACTGCCGCGCACCCGATCCACGCCGCGGCCGACGTGTTCAACCCGAACGTCGTGAAGGTCGCGCTCGACGCGCAGGGCGTCGCGCTGTACTTCTCGCGCGCGCCGATTCCGTGGAGCCGCGATGCGTACCAGCCGCACTGGCCGGACGTGTCGGCCATGCCCGCGCCGACCTTTCCGGTGTATCGGCATATCGGCCTCTATGCGTATCGCGCGCGCTTCCTGCGCACGTATCCGTCGCTCGCGCAGGCGCCGATCGAGCAGGCCGAGCAACTCGAACAGCTGCGCGCGATGTGGCATGGCGAACGGATTGCGGTGCTGATCACCGAGCGCGCGCCGGAGGCCGGCATCGACACGCCGGCCGATCTTGCGCGCGTGCAGGCCCTTTTTCGGCCGGAATAAAAAAAACCCATGGCATAATCAGGCGATTGTGCGAGCCGTCCGCGATCCGCGCGTGCCCGCTTGACCTCACCGCGGCCCTGCCGGCAGCCGCGCGTCGCTTGAGCCGACGCGCCGCGTCAGACCGGTCCGCCGCGTGCCAGGCAAGCTGCCGCGCACTGCGTCGCCGACGCCTTCGAGTCTCGCCACACGAATCTACATACTGGAGATATCACCATGCGTTTGATCCTGTTGGGCGCGCCCGGCGCGGGAAAGGGCACCCAGGCAAACTACATCAAGGAAAAATTCGGCATCCCGCAAATCTCGACGGGTGACATGCTGCGTGCGGCCGTGAAGGCCGGCACGCCGCTCGGCGTCGAGGCGAAGGGCTTCATGGACGCCGGCAAGCTCGTGCCGGACGAGCTGATCATCGGCCTCGTCAAGGAGCGCCTGAAGGAAGCGGACTGCGCGAACGGCTACCTGTTCGACGGCTTCCCGCGCACGATCGCGCAGGCCGACGCGATGAAGGACGCCGGCGTCGCGATCGACTACGTGCTCGAGATCGACGTGCCGTTCTCGGAAATCATCGAGCGCATGAGCGGCCGCCGCACGCACCCGGCCTCGGGCCGCACGTACCACGTCAAATTCAACCCGCCGAAGGTCGAGGGCAAGGACGACGTGACGGGCGAAGCACTGATCCAGCGCGACGACGACAAGGAAGAAACGGTCAAGAAGCGCCTCGAAGTGTACGAAGCGCAGACCAAGCCGCTGATCACCTACTACGGCGATTGGGCAACGCGCGGCGAGGAGAACGGCCTGAAGGCGCCGCAATACCGGAAGATCTCCGGTCTCGGCGCCGTCGACGAGATCCGCGACCGTGCGTTCGACGCGCTGAAGTAAGCCGCGCGTCCCGCCTTGAAGAAAACCGCCCGTCCCGGGCGGTTTTTTTTCGTGCGCGTCCGATTCGCACGGACGTTCTCATTGCGCCGGCACACGCCGGCGCCCCTTACAATCGACCGGATCGATCCCGACACTGCCGGCTTGCACGCAGGTCGCCGCCTTTACCTACCACCAAGGGGACAGTCATGGAGATTCGCGGGAACGTCTTTCTGATCACGGGCGGCGCATCGGGCCTCGGCGCCGGCACGGCGCGGATGCTCGCACACGAAGGCGGCAAGGTCGTGCTCGCCGACCTGAACGAGGAAGCAGGCGAAGCACTGGCGCGCGAACTGGGCGGCGTGTTCGTCCGCTGCGATGTGTCGCGCGAGGACGACGCGCAGGCCGCGGTCGACACCGCGACGCGCGCGGGCACGCTGCGCGGCCTCGTGAACTGCGCAGGCATCGCGCCCGCCGCGAAGACTGTCGGCAAGGACGGCGCGCATCCGCTCGACGTGTTCGCGAAGACGATCAGCGTGAACCTCGTCGGCACGTTCAACATGATCCGTCTCGCCGCCGTCGCAATGGCGGCGAACGCGCCGAACGCGGACGGCGAGCGCGGCGTGGTGATCAGCACCGCGTCGGTTGCGGCCTTCGACGGCCAGATCGGCCAGGCTGCGTATGCGGCATCGAAGGCCGGCGTTGCCGGCATGACGCTGCCGATCGCGCGCGACCTGTCGCGCAGCGGCATCCGCGTCATGACGATCGCGCCCGGCCTGTTCGAGACGCCGATGCTGCTCGGCATGCCGAAGGACGTGCAGGACGCGCTCGGCGCGATGGTGCCTTTCCCGCCACGGCTCGGCAAGCCGGCCGAATACGCGCTGCTGGTCCGGCAGATCGTCGAGAACCCGATGCTCAACGGCGAGGTGATCCGCCTCGATGGCGCGATCCGGATGCAGCCGAAATGACGTCCTGACAACGCGCTTCACGCGTACCAGCAAAAACGCCCGCGACGCGCGCAATGCGCATGGCGGGCGTTTAGCATGGGTGCGGCGAAACGGTCAGTCTTCGCTCAGTCTTCGTCACCGCGCTGCATCCGCTGCCGCAATTCGGTCACCTGCGATTCCACGACACTCGCGTCTTCCGCGTCCGGCAGCTCGCCGAGATACCGTTCGAGATCCTCGAGCGCCGGCCGCAGGTAGTCGAGCCGCGCATATGCGAAACCGCGGTCGCGCACCTCGTCGAGATGTTCCGGCAGCAGGATCACGAGCCGCTGCTGCACGGCGAGCAGCCGCTGCCAGCGTTCCGTCTGCAGATAGATCGTCTTCAGGTTGCGCAGCATCCGCGCGATGATCTCGCGGCTCGTCGCCGGCTGCAGCAGCGCGCGCAACGCGCTGTCCACCGCGCCCGCCGCCCGCGCGACGTACGGCTCCAGCATTTCGACCATCTCGGCCTCGGACAGCGAATGGCCGTTGGTCGGATCGATGATCAGGTCGCCGTCCGACAGCGTGACGCGCAGCAGGAAATGGCCGGGAAACGACACGCCGCGCGCCGGCACGCCGATCTGCTCGGCCAGTTCGATATACAGCACCGACAGCGAGATCGGGATCCCGCGCCGCCGCCTCAGCACGACATTCAGGTGGCTGTTGTCAGGATCGTAGTAATCGTTGTGATTGCAGGCGAAGCCGAGCTCGCGGAAGAAGAAATCGTTCAGCGCGACGACCCGGTCCTTCAGGACGGCGTCGTCGGCAACCCGCCGGCGCAACCGCGCCGCGATCATGTCGAGTTCGGCGAGCGTGCCCTGCAGGTCGAGATCCGGGTACGCATCTTGCGCAAGCGAAAGCGCGGCCTCGGTCACCGGCAGGCTGTCGTCGTCCGCCACGAGCGTACTGAAATAATCGAGGACCCGGGTCATTGCGGTCGTCACTTGGCGCGCCTTCTGAAGTAAGCGTATTTGAAGCCCATCACCCACAACATACCGAAATATAGTGTAGCGAACAGCACGAGGCACGCGGCCATCAGCGCGATGCGCGCGAGCGGCTGCGTGCGCAGCCCGGTCCAGTCGAAGCTGATCGCGAACCAGTGCATCGTGCCGGCGAGCACGAGCGACGCGCCTGCGAGCTGCGCGAAGAAGCGTGGCCAGCCCTCCGACGGCTGGTAGATACCGCGCCGACGCAGGCCGAGGAACAGCAGCAGCGAGTTCAGGCAAGCGCCGACGCCGATGCTGAGCGTCAGGCCCGCATGGGCGATCAGCGGCACGAACACGTAGTTCGACAGCTGCGTGACGACGAGCACGCCGACCGCGATCTTCACCGGCGTCTTGATGTCCTGCTTCGCATAGAAGCCCGGCGCGAGAATCTTGATCAGGATGATGCCGACGAGACCGATCCCGTAGGTCGCGAGCGCACGCGCGACCATCGTGACGGTATGCGCGTCGAACTTGCCGTAGTTGAACAGCGTGGCGGTGAGCGGCTCGGCGAAGAAGAACAGCGCGAGCGCGCTTGGCGCGGCGAGCAGGAACGTCACGCGCAGCCCCCAGTCGAGCAGCGCCGAATATTCGGTCGCATCCGCGTCGACGTGCGCCTTCGACAGGCTCGGCAGCAGGATCGTGCCGAGCGCGACGCCGAGCAGCGCGGTCGGGAACTCCATCAGGCGGTCCGCGTAGTTGATCCACGACACCGCGCCCTGCCCGAGCCGCGACGCGATGTTGGTGTTGATGATCAGCGACAGCTGCGCGACCGACACCGCAAAGGTGGCCGGCACCATCTTCGCGAGCACGCGCTTCACGCCGCGATGCCGCAGCGCACGCATCGGGTTGAGGCCGACCAGCGGCACCATGTCGATCTTCTTCAGGCCCGGCAGCTGGACCAGGAACTGCAGCACGCCGCCGGCGATGACTGCCCACGCGAGCGCGTACACGGGCACTTTCAGGTGCGGCGCGACGAACACGGCCGCGACGATGAACGCGACGTTCAGCAGCACCGGCGCGAACGCAGGCAGCGAGAAGCTCTTGTACGTGTTCAGCACGCCGGACGCGAGCGTCGTCAGCGAAATGAACACGATGTACGGGAACATGATGCGCGTCATCGTGACGGCCAGCGGGAACGCCTGGCCGTCGGTGCGCAAGCCGGACGCGACCGCGAACACGACCCACGTCGCGCCGACGATGCCGACCACCGACAGCACGGCGAGTGCCCACGCAAGCACGGTGGACATCGCGTCGACGAGCGCCTTCGTCGCGTCGTGCCCCTGCTGGTTCTTGAACTCGGCAAGGATCGGCACGAACGCCTGCGAGAACGCGCCTTCCGCGGACAGGCGGCGCAGCAGGTTCGGGATGCGGAACGCGACGTAGAACGCGTCGGTATATTGACTGGCACCGAACGCACGGGCGATCAGCGTCTCACGGGCCAGTCCGGTCACGCGCGACAGCAGCGTGAAGCCGCTGACCGTCAGCAGGGCTCGGAATAGATTCATGGGGCGCTTATTATACGGAGGTTGTGCGGCGCGTCACGGCCGAACGACGAAAAGGACGCCCGCGGCCCCCGCCTGCATCCTCATCGGACGTCAAACTTGCCACGCGCTTGATTTTGTTGCTATAATCGCCGGTTTCTGAGCCTGTTACATACGCGGCACCTGCCGCTTCCGTGTCCGGGCCTCGGATAAAACCAACGTTTTTTATGTGCCCCTGGGCAATCGTTCTCAGGGGACGGATCGAAAAGCAGCGCTTGGCCGTCAGGCTCCAAGCTCTGGAAACAGGACAGGATAAGGAACCGTCATGGCTAACTCCGCACAAGCACGCAAGCGCGCCCGCCAGGCCGCGAAGGCAAACTCGCACAACTCGGCGCTGCGCTCGAAATTCCGTACCGCGATCAAGGCCGTTCGCAAGGCAGTCGATGCCGGCGACCAGGCAAAGGCTGCCGAGCTGTTCAAGGCTGCCGTGAAGACGATCGACACGATCGCCGACAAGAAGATCGTTCACAAGAACAAGGCCGCTCGCAGCAAGAGCCGCCTCGCCGCAGCCGTCAAGGGCCTGCAGGCAGCAGCGTAAGTCCGGTGTGCCCGCCTCGCGCGGGCGCCCCTGTTTCCTGCGATCGACAAAAAAGCCCGCATTCGCGGGCTTTTTTGTTTTGCACCGTCCACTGCCGGAAAGGCCGCGGCGGAACGAACCGGGCGGGCGCGGCAGGCGCCCTCGCCCGGCTGCTCAGCTCTTGTGGTTCGCGTAGTCAGGCAGTTCGCACGCCTCGGTGACGACGAGGTGGTTGTCCTTCGCGAAGTTCATCACGAAATCGAACGCCATCGGCTCGACGTCGCGCAGACGGGAATCGAGAATCACGCATTTCGTGTCGCCGAGCATCGTCGGACGCACGTACAGCGAATATTTGAGCCTGGCATTCGGCCCGCTTGCACCGGGCCCGAAACACGACATCACGCCAGCAAGACGCTCCGACCAGTCGCTCGGGCGAAATTTCTTCCCGTCTTTCGTGATGCCCTGGATGAAGTATTCGGTCGGAGGGGTTTCAGCCATGTGGTTACCCAAGTGACGGCCCGGCGATGCGCAGGCAACGGCGCCTGGACACGCAAACACAAAGCAGGCATGACGCCGGTGGCGCCCGTGCGCACCCGCAGGCGGGCCGCTGGCGCGCTTCCCGGCACGCCGCACCGGTTTTGTGCAGCGCACGGCTTGTGTCCGGCAGCGCGCGAATGAGGCTTGCCTGCCGGGCTGGAGAAAACTTTTGGATTATACCGCAGCGCGGCATCGCGCGTCGTTTCGTGCCCGCTGGCCCGCGATCGCGCGCCACGCACTTCGATCCAGCCCCGCTTTTCGGCCCGGCTCGTCAAAGCACAGAAAATCCTTTATGCTGCTTTGAGTTATCCACACCCGACGGCGGTGCCGTCCGGCCCTGCGGCCGGGTGAGACCCGCCGCATTTCGTTTCATGACCGCCAAAACCATTCGTCACTACCTGCAGTTCAAGGATTTCTCGCTGGAAGACTACGAGTACGTGCTCGAACGCACGGGAATCCTGAAGCGCAAGTTCAAGAACTACGAGACCTATCACCCGCTGCACGACCGCACGCTCGCGATGATCTTCGAGAAGAACTCGACGCGCACGCGGCTGTCGTTCGAAGCCGGCATCTTCCAGCTCGGCGGCCACGCCGTGTTCATGAGCACCCGCGACACGCAGCTCGGCCGCGGCGAGCCGGTCGAGGATTCCGCGCAGGTGATCTCGCGGATGGTCGACATCATCATGATCCGCACGTTCGAGCAGGAGATCATCCAGCGCTTCGCGGACAACTCCCGCGTGCCGGTGATCAACGGCCTGACCAACGAATACCATCCGTGCCAGGTGCTCGCCGACATCTTCACGTACTACGAGCACCGCGGCCCGATCGCCGGCAAGACGGTGGCCTGGGTCGGTGACGCGAACAACATGCTCTATACGTGGATCGAGGCCGCGCAGATCCTCGGCTTCAAGCTGCGCCTGTCCACGCCGCCCGGCTACGCACTCGACATGAAGCTGGTCGCGCCGGAAAGCGCGCCGTTTTACGAAGTCGTCGACGATCCGAACGAAGCGTGCAAGGGCGCCGATCTCGTGACGACCGACGTGTGGACGAGCATGGGATTCGAGGCCGAGAACGAAGCGCGCAAGCAGGCGTTCGCCGACTGGTGCGTCGACGAGGAGATGATGGGCCACGCGAACCCCGATGCCCTCTTCATGCACTGCCTCCCCGCGCACCGCGGCGAGGAAGTGACGGCCGGCGTGATCGACGGCCCGCAGAGCGTCGTCTGGGACGAGGCGGAAAACCGCCTGCACGTGCAGAAGGCGCTGATGGAGTTCCTGCTGCTCGGCCGGCTGAAGCACTGACGCATACGCGTTGCCCCACGAGCGCCGGTCGCCGACCGGCGCTTTTTATTTTGCCGCGTGCCACGCTCATGCGCCTCGACGCGGGGAAATCGACATTCGCGCGCATCATGCGGCCCTCATGGACACAGGCGAGCCGCGCGCCCGCCTGGCGTACGACGATCGCATGCGCGAAATGAACGCCCGCGCCGGCGCACCGCGCTCAGCCCAAGGCCGGCTGGGTGGCGCCGAAGCTGGGCCGCTCGCGCATCACCGCCCGCGCACGCGTGACGTTCGGGTACTTCTGCAGCAATTCCGCCCCTTCGGGAAACATGCCGACGTAAGCCAGGATCGGCGCCAGAAACAGATCCGGCATCGACAGCTCGCCGCCGACCAGGTAATCGCGGCCGCCGTACGCCGCGTCGAACACCTGCAGATGCTTGTCGATGTCAGGCAGCGCCGCGTCGATCACCGCGCGATCGGGCTGGCCGCCCTCGCCCTTCGGGAAGACGTACTGCAGCACGTAGCGGCGCACCATCGCGTCGTACGCGTGGCAGTTGATCAGGCTGATCCATTGCTCGCCGCGCGCATGCGCGGTGGCGCCCCACCGGGGCAGCAGGCTCGGGCCGTCGAACGCTTCATCGATGTAGCCGAGGATCGCCCGCGTTTCATAGAACTCGATCGGACCGTCGCAGAATGCCGGGATGCGTCCGAACGGGTTGTGCGCGAGCACTTCCGGCGAATGCGGCGGCAGCGGCTGCAGCGCGTACGCGACGCCCTTTTCCGCGAGCGCCATGCGCACCGTACGGCAATAGCTGCTGCGCGGATCGCCGAACACGACGACGGTTCCCGCGCTGCCCTCCGGGTCCAGCAGATCGTTGAGCCGGTTGAACACCGATTGCCACCCGCCCATGTGCGAATCGCGCTCCTGCTCGCTCGGAAAGCCGCTGTGACGCATGTGCAGATGCGTGCCGCCGTCCTGGTCGGTGAACGTGACCTCGATCAGCGTCTTCAGGTCGGCCGGCATCGCCCCGACCTCCCAAGCCCATGTGTACGCCAGAAAGTCCACGCGATCGACCTTCTGGTATTCGCCGCCCGCGATGTGCCGCGAACCGTCGCGCCCGCCCATCACGATGCGGTACTTGCCGCCGACCCGCGCGTCGGCGCTCGCTTCGATCACGCTCATCCCTCGCGGACAATGCCAGGTCGCCAGCGCAGTTTCGTTCGTGAACGCGTCGAAGACACGCTCGCGCGGCGCGCGGATGAACCGGTTCAATTCGAGATGAAACGTCGCTGCCTGACTCATGACTTCTCCCGCCGAGGTGGGACGTCGTCGCCGGCCGTGCCGCCCGCGCACGATTGTTCGACGAACGCCGTCAGTCGATCGAGGCTCTCTTCCCAATATTGCCGATAGGCTTCGAGCCATCCGTGCGCATCGCGCATCCCGTCCGCGCGCAACCGGCAGATTCGCCAGCGCGCATTGACTTCCCTCTCGATCAGCCCTGCGTCCGACAGCACGCGAAGATGCTTCGAGATCGCCGGCGCCGACATGTCGAACGGCCGGGCCAGCTCGCTGACGGGCGCCGCGCCCTCGGCCAGCCGCAGCAGGATCGCGCGGCGGGTGGGGTCGGCCAGTGCAGAGAACACCGCAGACAGGGAATCGGATGTGGAGCGCATGATTTCATTTAACCTCAAGGTTAAATGAGAGTCAAGGAAGTGACGGGCGTGGGTCGGGGCGACGCGACGACGTGGACGAGCGAGCAGCAGAATGGAAAGGCGCGCATCGCCGCCGAGCGGCGCCGCGCGATGCGGGACACGCCGGTCGCGCGACCGGCGAGCTTCGAGAAAAAAAGGGACTGCTTGCCGGGTGCGATCGGCGACAGCCGGCGCGGTGCCGTCACGCGGGCGTGGCGGCCCGGCTCACAGACAAACCGGCTCCGGCTCCAGCTCGACGCCGAATTTCGCGAACACGTCGTCCTGGATCGCGCGCGCGAGCGCGATCACGTCCGCCCCCGTCGCGCCGCCTCGGTTGACGAGCACGAGCGCCTGGCGGTCGTGCACGGCCGCGGCGCCGAGCGTACGGCCCTTCCAGCCGCAGCGGTCGATCAGCCAGCCGGCCGCGAGCTTCACCTGCCCGTCCGGCTGCGGATACGACACGACGTCGGCCACCCGCGCGCGCAGCGCGTCGAACTGCGCGGCATCGATCACCGGATTCTTGAAGTAGCTGCCCGCATTGCCGAGCGCGAGCGGATCGGGCAGCTTCGCGCGGCGGATCGCGACCACCGCATCGAACACATCGCGCGCCGTTGCCGCGGGTTGCGCGATGCCGCGCGCATCGAGTTCGCGCGCGACGTCCGCGTAGCCGAGCCGCGGCGTCCAGCGCTTCGGCAGCCGGAACGTCACCGACACGATCGCGAAGCGCGCGCGGCCTTCCCGCTTGAAGAAACTGTCGCGATAGCCGAACGCGCAGCGCGCGGCATCGAAGCGCTCGCTGCGCCCCGTCGCGAGCTCGACGGCGACGAGCGAATCGAAATACGTCTTCATCTCGAGCCCGTACGCGCCGATGTTCTGGATCGGCGCGGCGCCGACCGTGCCGGGAATCAGCGCGAGGTTCTCGAGGCCCGGCATGCCGTGCTCGAGCGTCCACGCGACGAACGCGTGCCAGGTCTCGCCGCCGCCCGCCTCGACATACCACGCGTCATCGTCTTCGCGAACGATGCGGCGGCCGGCGATTTCGTCGAGCAGCACGAGGCCGTCGAAATCGCGCGTGAACACGACATTGCTGCCGCCGCCGAGCACGAGGTGCGGCAGACCGGCGACGCGCGCGTCGTGATGCAGCGCCGCGAACTGGTCCGCGTGCGTCACGCGCGCGGCCAGCCGCGCCTTCACGTCGAAACCGAACGTGTTGTGCGCGGCAAGCGGATGGTCGGGGAGCAGCGACAGGGTGGAATCGGCTGGAAGCATCGGCAATCGCGGTCATGCGTGCCCGGCGGCGCGCGGCCGGCCTTGGGCAAACGAAGGGGCACCGGTAAAATGGCAAACAGTCCGCAATTATAGCGAGTGCCCGTGCGTGAGCCGGGCCCGCGTGTTTTACAGGGAGAATGCCATGCCATCGTTCGACGTCGTCAGCGAAGCGAACATGATCGAAGTAAAGAATGCCATCGAGCAGTCGAACAAGGAAATTTCGACGCGCTTCGACTTCAAGGGCTCGGACGCGCGCGTCGAGCAGAAGGAACGCGAACTGACGCTGTTCGCCGACGACGATTTCAAGCTCGGCCAGGTCAAGGACGTGTTGATCGGCAAGATGGCGAAGCGCAACGTCGACGTGCGCTTCCTCGATTACGGCAAGATCGAGAAGATCGGCGGCGACAAGGTCAAGCAGGTCGTGACGGTCAAGAAAGGCGTGACCGGCGATCTCGCGAAGAAGATCGTGCGGCTCGTCAAGGACAGCAAGATCAAGGTGCAGGCGAGCATCCAGGGCGACGCGGTGCGCGTGTCGGGCGCGAAGCGCGACGACCTGCAAAGCGTGATCGCGATGCTGCGCAAGGACGTGACCGACACCCCGCTCGACTTCAACAACTTCCGCGACTGACCGGTCGCGTGCTGCCGCCGGGCCGCGTTGCGCGCCCGGCGCGCTTCTTCGGCCCGGGTCCGTTCCGTCAGGCCTTCCCGCCGTCCTCCGCGTTGCCGTTCGCAGCCGCCTTCTTCTTCTCGCCGATCCGGCTTTCCTGCCCCGCCAGCAGCTTCGCGATGTTGCTGCGGTGACGCCACACGAGCAGCACGCTCATCGCGAGCACGGCCCACGCGACCGGATTGTGCTGCGTGCCGAACAGGAACACGTCGAACAGCGGCGCGAACACCGCCGCGACGAGCGCCGCGAGCGACGAATACCGGAAGAAAAACGCGATGATCAGCCAGGTTAGCGCGGTCGCGAGCCCGAGCACCGGATGCACGGCGAGCAGCACGCCGGCCGCGGTCGCGACGCCCTTGCCGCCCTGGAAGCGGAAGAAAACCGGGTACAGGTGGCCGAGGAACACGGCGATCGCCACCCACGCGATCGCGACGTCGGGCAAGCCGAAGCGCCGCGCGAGCCAGACCGCGATCCAGCCCTTGAAGGCGTCGCCGACGAGCGTCAGGATCGCCGCCTTCTTGTTGCCGCTGCGCAGCACATTGGTGGCGCCGGGGTTCTTCGACCCGTACGAGCGGGGATCGGCCAGGCCCATCGTGGCGCTGACGACAACGGCGAACGACACCGAGCCGATCAGGTAGGCAACGACGGCGGCGAGCAGGATCTGCATGCGGAAGACTCTTCTTTCAACGTATCGATGGGACGGGCGGCTGCGCACGGCATGACCGGCGCGGCCGCAGCGGCGGATTGCCTGCGACACCGCAACGGCCAAGCCGATGCGCGACGGCAAGCCGAAGCGGCGCTCATTCTACCGAAGCGGCGCGGACTGCCACGAAGGTGAAACCCTCAGTCGACGCTCGCGCACTGCACGGGCTTCGCGTCGAGCAGCGTCGTCAGCACGGACGGCGCAACGCTGACGAGATAGCCGCGCCGGCCGCCGTTCAGGTAGATCGTCGGCAACGCGAGGATCGTCGCTTCGACATAGACGGGAATCGCCTTGCGGGTGCCGAACGGCGACGTGCCGCCGACGAGATAGCCCGAATGGCGGTTCGCGACTTCCGGCTTGCACGGCTCGACGCGCTTCGCACCGATCTGCCGCGCGAGGTTCTTCGTCGACACCGTGCGATCGCCGTGCATCAGCACGATCAGCGGCTTCGCATGTTCGTCCTCCATCACGAGCGTCTTCACGACGATGTGCTCGTCGACGCCGAGCTGGCGCGCGGATTCGCCGGTGCCGCCGTGATCGACGTATTCATACGGGTGCTCGCCGAACGCGACGCCGTGGCGGCGCAACAGCTGGGTCGCGGGCGTTTCGGACACGTGTCTGGATTTGCTCATGGCGGCATTCTAATGGGGAACGGCTGACAAAGCGTACTGCGCACCCGGTGTTCGACAAGGACCGCCCCGGCCAGCAGCGGTATACTCGCGGCCCGCTTTTCGATCGCCCGGGCCGCAGCGCGCACGAAATTCGGCATCGGCCCCGACGCCGCACCCTCCATCATCATTGCGCGCGCCGTGAAGCGCTATTGTCCGAATGGCCGATTGTGGCCCGCGCTTCGGCATGGCACGATCGTTCGCAAACAACGTCCCGCCGCGCCTCGGCCGCCTGCTCACATTCTGGAGACGCCATGACCCAGTCCATCCGCCCCTGCGCGCCGCTCGACGTCGACGCGCTGCTGGCCGCGTTGCCCGGCCGCATGGCCGATGTCCCAGCGCGCTGGGCCGCTCGCGCGCCCGATCATCCGGCGCTGATCGAGGACGCGCGCCGCCTCACGTATCGCGACCTGTCGCAGGCGGTCGACGCCGCCGCCGCGCAGCTCGCCGCGCTGGGCGTGTGCGGCGGCGACCGCGTGATGATCGTCGCGGAAAACTGCGTCGCGCAGATCGTGCTGCTGTTCGCGGCCGCCCGGCTCGACGCGTGGGCCCTCGTTTCGAATGCGCGGCTGTCGGCCGCCGAACTCGACGCGATCGCCGCGCATGCGCGGCCGAAACTGATCGCGTTCACCGGCGAAGCATCGCCGGACGCGCGCACGCACGCGGCGCGACACCACGCAGCGCCGGCGCCTGCTCTCGCGATCGACATCGGCGCGTGGTCGTATCGCGTCGATGCCGACGCGCCCGGCGAACCGGTCGCCGCGGACGGCGCGGCGCAATGCGCGGCGCTGATCTACACGACCGGCACCACCGGCACGCCGAAGGGCGTGATGCTGTCGCACCGCAACCTGCTGTACATCGCGGCGGCGTCCAGCACGCTGCGGCGCGTGTCGCCCGACGACATCGTCTATACGGTGCTGCCGGTGTCGCACGTGTACGGCCTCGCGTCGGTCTGCCTCGGCAGCCTGTATGCGGGCGCGACCTTGCGCATCGCGCCGCGCTTCTCGCCGGAAGCCGTGCGCATCGCGCTCGCCGACGAAGGCATCACGATCTTCCAGGGCGTGCCCGCGATGCACGCGAAGCTGCTCGAGCACCTGCATACGCACGGCCACGCGTGGCACGCGCCGCGCCTGCGTTTCGCGTATTCGGGCGGCTCGCCGCTCGACGCCGGCCTGAAGGCGCGCGTCGAACGGATCTACGGCGTGCCGCTGCACAACGGCTACGGGATGACCGAGAGCAGCCCGACGATCACGCAGACGCCGCTCGACGCACCGCGCAGCGACTGCTCGGTCGGCACGCCGATTCCGGGTGTCTCGATGCGAATCGTCGCGCCGGACGGCCATGACGTGCCACTGGGCGAAGTCGGCGAGATCTGGGTGTGCGGGCCGAACGTGATGCTCGGCTATTACCGCAATCCGGATGCCACACGTGCGGCCGTCACGCCGGACGGCTGGCTGAAGACCGGCGATCTCGCGCGGCAGGATGCCGACGGCGCGGTGACGATCGCCGGACGCAGCAAGGAGCTGATCATCCGCTCGGGGTTCAACGTGTATCCGGTCGAAGTCGAGCAGGCGCTGAATGCGCATCCGGACGTCGTGCAGGCGGCCGTCGTCGGCCGCGCGGTCGAGGGCAACGAGGAAGTGCTCGCGTTCGTCGAGCTGGTGCCCGGCGCGACGGCCACCGAAGCCGCGCTGCACGACTGGTGCGCGGCGCGGCTCGCGCCGTACAAGCGGCCCGCGCACATCCGCGTGCTCGACGCGCTGCCGGCCGCGTCGACCGGCAAGGTGCTCAAGCACAAGCTGCGCGACCTGATCTGAATCACGCGGCCCTGAAGCATGCGGCCGCGCCCTTACCCCAGCGACACCCTGGCGCTATCCGCGCGGGTGGTGCTGCGCATGCAGCGTCCTCAGGCGTTCGCGTGCGACGTGCGTATAGATCTGCGTCGTCGAGATGTCGCTGTGGCCGAGCAGCATCTGCACGACACGCAGGTCCGCGCCGTGATTCAGCAGATGCGTCGCGAACGCATGCCGCAGCGTGTGCGGCGACAGGTGTGCACGCACGTCCGCGTGCTGCGCGTGGCGCTTGATGATGTTCCAGAACTGCTGGCGCGTCATGCCGTCGCCGCGCGCGGTCACGAACAGCGCATCGGCCGCGCGTGCGCCGAGCAGCGCCGGCCGCGCATCGCGCAGGTAGCGCTCGATCCAGCCGTGCGCGACTTCGCCGAACGGCACGAGCCGCTCCTTCGAGCCCTTGCCCATCACGCGCACGACGCCTTCGTTGAGCCCGACCTCGACGGTCTTCAGCGTCACGAGCTCGCTCACGCGCAGCCCGCTCGCGTACATCAGCTCGAGCATCGTGCGATCGCGCAGGCCGAGCGGCGTGGCGACGTCGGGCGCGCCGAGCAGCGCCTCGACCTGTGCTTCGGACAGCGTTGACGGAAACCGCGCGCCCTGCTTCGCGGACGTGATGCGCAGCGTCGGGTCCGCCGTCACGCGGTGCTCGCGCACGGCCCAGCCGTAATAGCGACGGAACACCGACAAGCGCCGGTTCGACGACGTCGCCTTGCCGTCGCTGCGCGCGGCGATGTAGCCCTCGACCATCGCCTCGCTCGCGGCGTCGAGCGATGCATCGTGGGTTGCCGCAAGCCACTGTGAAAACAGCGCCAGATCGCGCCGGTACGCGTCGAGCGTATTGCGCGCGAGACCGTGTTCGAGCCACAGCGCATCGCAGAACACGTCGATCGACGTGCGGCTCGCGAGCAACTCGGGTGACGCCGCGGCCTCGGCTGTCTCGCCGGCGATGTCGGGGGATAGCAACGAATCGCTCATTGGTACGGCACGCCCTCGTGTGCGAGCAGCCAGCGCTTCACCTTGAGGAAGTAGCCTTCGTCGTCGTGGTTCGCAAAGCCGCCGAGGCCGCCCGACGCGACGACGCGATGGCACGGGATCACGAGCGGAAAGTAGTTCGCGCCGCATGCCTGGCCGACCGCGCGCGGCGCGCTGCCGATCTGCTTCGCGATCTGCCCGTAGGTCAGCACGGTGCCGGGCGGGATCTCGCAAATCGCCGCCCACACGCGGTGCTGGAACGCGGTGCCGACGTCGGCAAGCGGCAGGTCGAACGTGGCCGACGCCCGCTCGAAATAGCGCTCGATCTGCTCGACCGCGCGCCTGGCGAGCGGCGTATCCGGGTCGATGTGTTTCACCGATTCGGGCAGATAGACGATCTCGCGCACCACCGACGCATCCGTGCGTATGCCGACCTTGCCGAACGGCGCATCGATCACTGCATTGAACATTACTGCCTCCTGTCGGCCAGAGTTGGCGCTTTAGCGCCTACTCTGGTCCCATGCTTCGCGGTCGACCAGATGTCGACCCGACTTGACGCTTCAGCGCCTACTCCGGTCCCATGCTGCGCGGTCAACCCGATGCCGATCCGCATTCCGGACAAATCCTGCCAGCCCGCTTCACCGATCCATCAGACCCCGGCCGACACAGCGCACCGACACTCTACGCTGCCTTCACGCCGCGCGCAGCGCCCACTCGACATGCTCGCGCACGAGCGGCGAAGGGTCGTCCGCCCGCGCGCGCAATGCGGCGACCATCGCGTCGCGCACGCCCGCCGACAGCCGCTCGGCCGGCACGCGCAGCGCATTGCCGAGCCCGACCGCGAGATTGCGCAGCCAGCATTCATAGCCGATGCGCCTGATCGCGCTGCCTTGCATCCGCGTGTCGAAATCGTCGGCGCTCCAGCCGAACAGCTCGACGAGCGTCGCGCGATCGAGCCCGTGCCGCACGTCGAAATCGGCGACGGGCGCGGCCTGCGCGAACTTGTTCCACGGACAGACGAGCTGGCAGTCGTCGCAGCCGTACACGCGGTTGCCGATCATCGGCCGCAGCGGTTCCGGGATGCTGCCTTTCAGCTCGATCGTCAGGTACGAGATGCAGCGCCGCGCATCGACGCGATACGGCGCGACGATCGCGCCGGTCGGGCACGCATCGATGCAGCGCGTGCAGCTCCCGCAATGCGCGCCCGGCGTTTCGGGCGCCGTCTCGGGCGCCGTCTGCGCATCGGTCGGCAGCGGAATGTCGACGTAGATCTCGCCGAGGAAGAACAGCGAGCCCGCGTCGCGCTGCAGCAGCAGCGTGTGCTTGCCGCGCCAGCCGACCCCGGCCTTCTGCGCGAGTTCGACCTCGAGCACGGGCGCCGAATCGGTGAACACGCGGAAGCCGAACGCGCCGATCTCGCGCTCGACGCGCTCGGCAAGCGTCTGCAGGCGGTTGCGCAGCACTTTGTGATAGTCGCGGCCGCGCGCATAGATCGATACGACGGCCGCCTGCGGATCGTCGAGCCGGGCCCGTTCGCGCGCGCGCCAGTCGCGCGGCGCAACGGCGCCGTGCGGGTCGTCCGGCGCATCGTTGGCGAGCGTTTCGGCCGGCAGATACGCGAGCCGCGCGGAGATCACACGTCGCGTACCGGCCACAAGTTCGGCCGGCCGCGCGCGTTTCATCCCATGTTTCGCCATATAATCCATCTCGCCGTGGCAACCGGCTTCCAGCCAGGCGGCGAGGCCTGCTTCGGCATCCGAGAGATCGGTGTCGCTGATGCCGATCGCCCCGAAACCCAATTCGCGCCCCCACGCCCTGATGCGCGCGGCGAGCGCAGTCAACGCCGCATCGTCGAGCACGCACGGCGTCGCGCCTTCGTCCTGTGTCGAAGGCAGATCGGATGCGGCGAGTTCCGGTAATCGGTTCATCGCACTATTTTACGAGAATGCCAGCCACGCCCAGCCATATGCGTCATGCCGCCACGCTGCCCGCCCCGCTCGCGGAACGCGTGTTCGCGCTCGCCGACGAAGCGGCGACCGACGCCTTCGGCGCGCGCTTCGCGCATGCGCTCGATGCAGCTCGTGCCGAACTGACGCGCGCGCATGCGTTCGACGGCCTGCAGATCCAGCTCGTCGGCGATCTCGGCGCGGGCAAGACGTCCCTCGTGCGGGCGATCCTGCGCGGCCTCGGCCATCGCGGCCGCGTGCGCAGTCCCACTTATACGCTCGTCGAGCCGTATGCGCTCGAACGCGATGATGGGGAACTCGAGGTCTATCACTTCGATCTGTATCGTTTCAACGATCCGGCCGAATGGTCCGACGCCGGCTTTCGCGAATATTTCAATTCCAGCGCGATTTGCCTCGTCGAATGGCCGCAACAGGCCGGCACGCTGCTCGGCGTGCCCGATCTGGTCTTCTCGCTCGACGTGGACGGCGACGGCCGCGCCCTCACCGTCCGGGCGTACAGCGCTTCAGGAATCGCATGTCTCGAAAGATGTTGATCAAACCGTTCCGCTCGATCGAATCGGCGGCCACTGCGACGCACAACTGGCGGCGCCGGCAGATCCTGTGCGCGGGCGCGTCGACGCTCGTGCTCGGCCTCGCGGTGCCGCGGCTCGCACTGGCATCGTCGGTGCTCGGCGTGCGCGTGTGGCCCGCGCGCGATTACACGCGCGTGACGATCGAATCCGACCAGCCGCTGCAGAACACCCAACAACTGCTGCAGGGTCCCGACCGGCTCGTCGTCGACCTGAACGGGCTCGACCTCGACCAGGCGCTGCGCGACCTCGTGTCGAAGATCGCGCCGAACGATCCGCAGATCCAGTCGGTGCGCGTCGGCCAGTACCAGCCGCATGTCGTGCGGATGGTGTTCGACCTGAAGGGCTCCGTGAAGCCGCAGGTGTTCACGCTGCCGCCCGTCGGCACGTACAAGTACCGGCTCGTGTTCGACCTCTATCCGGCCGTGCCGCCCGATCCGCTGACCGACCTGATCGCGCAGACCGAACGCAAGGAACAGCAGCTCAACGAAGCGACGCGCGCGCAGCAGGTGCAGCCGCCGACCGCGCTGAGCGGTCCGACGCCGCCGCCCGTCGCGAGTCACGACAACAGCGACGCGTTCTTCCAGCGCTTCGCGCAGAACACGCCGGGCTCGGCCGCTGCGCCCTCGCCGCGCACTCCGCCCGCTGCGACGGGCGGCACGCCGGCCGCGCCGGCGAAGCCCGCGGTCAAGCCGCCGCCCGTCATCGCGCGCCAGGACGATGACGACGGCGGCGACGACACCTACAAGTTCACCGCGCCGAAATCCGGCAAGGGCGGCACCGTGCGCCTGCTGACGGTCGCGATCGATCCGGGCCACGGCGGTGAGGATCCGGGCGCGATCGGCGGCAGCGGCACGTACGAGAAGCACGTCGCGCTCGACATCGCGAAGAAGCTGCGCGCGAAGATCGATGCCGCGCCGAACATGCGCGCGATGATGACGCGCGACGCCGACTTCTTCGTGCCCCTCAACGTGCGCGTGCAGAAGGCGCGCCGCGTCGGCGCGGACCTGTTCGTGTCGATCCACGCGGACGCGTTCACGACGCCGTCCGCGAGCGGCTCGTCGGTGTTCGCGCTGTCGGACCACGGCGCGTCGAGCGCGGCGGCCCGCTGGCTCGCGAACAAGGAAAACGCGTCGGACCTGATCGGCGGCATCAACATCAAGACGCAGGACGCGGCCGTAAGCCGCGCGCTGTTCGACATGTCGACAACCGCGCAGATCCGCGATTCGCTGCGCTACGGCAACTACGTGCTGAAGGAAGTCGGCGGCATCAACAAGCTGCACAAGGGCTCGGTCGAGCAGGCCGGATTCGCGGTGCTGAAGGCGCCGGACATTCCGTCGATCCTCGTCGAGACCGCCTTCATCAGCAACCCGGACGAAGAGCGCAGGCTCAACGACGACAGCTATCGCGACCAGATGGCCGATGCGATCTTCCGCGGCATCAAGCGCTATTTCGCGGCGAACCCGCCGCTCGCGAAGAACCGGATGGCCTGACGGCCGCCCCCTTCCCGCCTCCGTTCCCGCGCGCCAGGCCGCCCGCATCGCGGCCGGCGCGCGGTCACGACGCCGCGAGCCGGCGCACCAGCGTCCCGCCGAACACGTTCACCGCGAGCCCGCCCATCACGAGCGCCGCGCCGATCATTTGCTCGCGCGTCAGATGCTCGTCGAGCAGCAGCGACGACGACGCGAGGCCGACGATCGGCACCAGCAGCGAAAACTGCGCAACCTGCGCGGCCGGATAGCGCGACAGCAGGCGGCTCCACAATCCGTAGCCGAGCAGCGTCGCAACGAAAGCAAGATAGACGACCGCAAAAATCGACGCGCCCGTCAGCGCGCCAAGCGCGGCCGCGATCCGCTGCGGCCCCTCGAACCCGAGCGACAGCAGGAAAAACGGCACCGGCGGCACGAGGCTCGCCCACACGACGAGCGACACGAGGTTCGCCTGCCCGACCTTCTTCGTGACGATATTGCCGAACGCCCACATCGCGGCCGAACAGATCGTCAGCAGGAAGCCGGCGAGCGTCATCGCGCGGCCGCCCTGCGACGCGATCACGACGAGCCCGCCTGCCGCGATCGCGAGCCCGAACAGGTTCTGCACGCGCAGCCGCTCGCCGAGGAACACCATCGCGAACACGAGCGTAAAGAACGCCTGCGACTGCAGCACGAGCGACGCGAGGCCCGCCGGCATCCCGACGTACATCGCGGTAAACAGGAACACGAACTGCCCGAGCTGGATCGTCGCGCCGTACAGCACGAGCAGCCGCCACGAAATCTGCGGACGGCGCACGAAGAACACCGCCGGCACTGCGGCGAGCGTGAAACGCAGCGCGCCGAGCAGCATCGGCGGCATCCCGTGCAAGCCGACCTTGATCACGACGAAATTCACGCCCCACGCCAGGATCACGACCAACGCCAGCAGCAGGTCCTTCGGGGCCATCATCTCAGTCTCCTCGGTCTGTTCGTTCTGAAGGCGGTCAGTGTACCGGCGTTTGGCGCGCCGTCCGGATTCCCCCGCGCTCGGCATGGAATCGCCGCGGCCGACGATGCCGGCGGACGACCGCAAGAAACGTGCTCGCGCCATACGCCATACGCCATACGCCATACGCCATACGCCATACGCCATACGCCACACGCCACACGCCACACGCCACACGCCATACGCCGAACACCGAACACCGAACACCGAACACCGAACGCGGCACGCCGCACGCCGCTCGAATGCCGTGCGTCGCTTCCCGCGCAGCCGACCGGGCTCCCAGTACAATGACCGGCATCCCCGCAGCCCCTCGACAGGACTTGCCATGACCGATTCCATCAAAGCGCTGCTGAAGCCGCACACCCGCGACATCGGCAACCTGCTGGTGCGCCGCACGCTGCCCGCGCTCGCCGCGCGCCTCGTCGGCCCGTTCATCTTCTTCGATCACATGGGACCGGCGACACTGCCGGCCGGCACGGGCCTCGACGTGCGCCCGCATCCGCACATCGGGCTCGCGACCGTCACCTATCTGTTCGAGGGCGCGATCCTGCACCGCGACAGCCTCGGCTCGCGGCAGGAAATCGTGCCCGGCGACGTCAACTGGATGACGGCCGGGCGCGGCATCGTCCACTCCGAGCGCACGCCCGACGCGCTGCGCGAAACCGGCCATACGGTGCACGGGATCCAGACCTGGGTCGCGCTGCCGCTCGCGCATGAAACCGACGAGCCGTCGTTCGAGCACCACGAAGCCGCGACGCTGCCGAAGCAGACGGTCGGCGGCGTCGCGCTGACGGTGATTGCCGGCGACGCATTCGGCATGCGGTCGCCCGTCACGACGTTCTCGCGCACGCTGTACGTCGCCGCGGAATTCGCGGCCGGCAGCCGCTTCGAACTCGACGCATCGCACGACGAACGTGCGGTCTATCTCGCCGAAGGCGATCTCGCGATCGACGGCACGCCGCTCGACCCTGCGCAAATGGCCGTGCTCGTGCCGGGCACGACCGTCACGCTGACGAGCAGCGGCGGCGCGCGCGTGATGCTGCTCGGCGGCGACAAGATCGACGGCGAACGCTTCATCGACTGGAACTTCGTCGCCAGCAGCCGCGAGGCGATCGAGCAAGCGAAGGACGCGTGGACGCGGCAGGAAATGGGCAAGGTGCCCGGCGAGACCGAGTGGATTCCGCTGCCCGAGCGCAAGCCGCGTTGAAATTCGCACGCGCCGCCCCCACCTGACGACATCCGAACTCAAGAGGACGACATGGACACCACGCTTGCCACTTTCGAGAAAGACGTCATCGAGGCCTCGCTGGATACGCCCGTGCTGGTCGACTTCTGGGCGCCGTGGTGCGGCCCGTGCAAGACGCTCGGCCCGCTGCTGGAAAAGCTCGAGAGCGACTACGAAGGCCGCTGGAAGCTCGTGAAGGTCAACGTCGACGAAAACCAGGAACTCGCCGCGCACTTCCAGACGCGCAGCATCCCGCACGTGATCGCGTTCGCCGACGGGCGCCCGGTCGACCAGTTCATCGGCGTGCTGCCCGAAGGGCAGCTGCGCGCGTTCCTCGACCGGCTGCTGCCGGCGCCCGAAGAGGCCCAGCGCCGCGCCGCGCAATTCGCGCTCGAGGAATCCCGCATTGACGACGCGCGCGCGCACCTCGAGGCCGCGCTCGCGCTGAACCCCGGCTTCGACGACGCGCGGCTCGACCTGATCGAGCTGCTGCTCGCGACCAACCACGTCGATGCCGCGCGCGCGGAGACCGAGCGCCTGTCGCCGCAGACCGTGCAAGACGGCGATCCGCGCTATCACGCGATCAAGACCCGTTTCGATGCGCTCGACGCGACCGCCGACCTGCCGCCGACCGACGCGCTCGAGGCCCGCATCGCCGAGAATCCGGCCGACCTCGAAGCGCGCTTCGATCTCGCGCAAAGCCTGATCGCGCGGCGTGCGTACGAAGGCGCGCTCGAGCAGTTGCTGGAAATCGTCGTGCGCGACCGTGCGTACGGCGACGACCTCGGCCGCAAGACGATGATCTCGGTGTTCGAACTGGCGGGAGACCGCCCGGACCTCGTCGCCGTGTGGCGGCGCAAGCTGAGCATGGCGCTCAACTGAGCCGGGCGCGCTGCGGCAACGGTCGCAGCCGCCCTGCGCCGCGCGCGGCGCCCGATGGCCGGCGCGGCCAGCCGCCGCCGTCCATCGGCCTGGCAATCCGTGTCGCGCGGTGCTGCCCTCATGCGCCGCAAGCCGCGCGCCGCGTCACACCTTCGTCACACCGTCATTGCGCAACGGCCCGCGCCGCGATCGCCCGCAGCGCATGCGCGGCGGCCGCGAAGCCGAAGCTCGCAGTCACGCACACGCTCGAGCCGAACCCCGCGCAGTTGAGCCCCGCGACATGCGCGGCCGCGGACGGCTCCGCGCCGTCCTCGAGGTCGCACGCGGCCGCTTCCGGGTAGATCAGCGGCTCGTCCGAATACACGGCGCTGACCTTGAAGCGCGCCTTCGGCCCGCGCGGAAAGCCGTGCTGCTTGCGCAACTGCGCGCGCACCTTCGACAGCAGCGGATCCTGGATCGTCAGCGCGAGATCGTCGATGCGGATGCGCGTCGGGTCGAGCTGCCCGCCCGCGCCGCCCACCGTGACGAGCGGCTGGCCGCGCGCAACGCACCACGCGATCAGCGCGACCTTCGTGCGCACGCTGTCGATCGCGTCGATCACGTAGTCGAAGCCGGCGCCGAGCAGCGCGTCGAAGTTGTCGGGTTCCGCGAAATCCTCGATCCGGTTCACGCGGCACGCGGGATCGATCAGCGCGATCCGCTCGGCCATCGCGTCGACCTTCGGCTTGCCGTAGTTGCCGTCGAGCGCGTGGATCTGCCGGTTCGTGTTGCTTTCGGCCACGTTGTCGAGATCGACGAGCGTCAACTGGCCGACGGCGCTGCGCGCGAGCGCCTCGGCCGTCCATGAACCCACGCCGCCGATCCCGATCACCGCGACGTGCGCGCGCTCGAACGCGGCGAGCGCCGGCGCGCCGTACAGCCGCGCAATGCCGCCGAAGCGTCGCGCGCGATCCACGTCAAGCTGGTTTTCCGGGCTCGGGGTAAGATCAGAGGTTATCGGGGCGGTGTCGGAGGAGGACATGGCGGCAAGGAAAGCGTAAGTCGTGCAGCCCCGTATTTTGCCTGATCTCTCCGTCCGCACGCGCCCCTGTGCACGCACGTTTCTTCCGCCTTCGCTATACTGGCCCCAGATTGAAGCGTTTGCATAACATGACGACACTCGCCGATCTCCGCATCAACTATTCGCGTGCTTCGCTCGACGAAGCCGACGCCACCCCGAACCCCTTCGCCCAGTTCGACCGCTGGTTCAAGGAAGCGCTCGCCGCCAAACTCCCCGAGCCGAACACGATGACGCTCGCCACCGTCGGCGATAACGGCCGGCCGTCCGCCCGGATCGTGCTGATCAAGGGCGTCGACGAACGCGGGTTCGTGTTCTTCACCAATTACGAAAGCCGCAAGGGCCACGACCTCGCGGCCAATCCGTACGCCGCCCTGCTGTTCTACTGGATCGAGCTCGAGCGCCAGGTGCGCATCGAAGGCCGCATCGAGAAGACGACCTCCGAGGAAAGCGACCGCTATTTCGCGTCGCGTCCGATCGGCTCGCGCATCGGCGCATGGGCGTCCGAACAGAGCGCGGTGATCGACAGCCGCGCGACGCTCGAGGCGCGCGAAAAGGAAATCAGCGCGCGTTACGGCGACGACCCGCCGCGGCCGCCGCACTGGGGCGGCTACCGCCTCGTGCCCGACTCGCTCGAATTCTGGCAGGGCCGCCCGTCGCGGCTGCACGACCGGCTGCTGTACACGCGCGACGCCGCGGCGCAGCACGGCTGGACGATCTCGCGCCTGTCGCCGTAAGCGGCAAGCGGGGCGCGCGGCGCGGCCGCCGATCATGTTTCGTGTTGCATCCGGGCGCCCGGCTTCGGGCGGGCGCCGGTCAAGAAACTTGGCTGCATTCGATTCAACGGACTACGGAGATTCCAAATGTTCTGGGAAAAGAAACTGGCACAGTGGGCGGACGATGTACGGGCGAAGGCGAACATTCCGGCGCGTCTTGTGTTGTGGAACGGCGATCAGCTCGATTTCGGCACGTTCGCCGCGCCGCGGGTCACGCTGAAGGTCAACAGCGCGTCGGCGCTGCCGCTGCTGCTCGAACCGAGCCTCGACAACCTCGGCGAGGCGTACGTGAAGGGCAAGATCGACATCGAGGGCAAGCTCTCCGACATCATCAATATCAGCTACTCGCTCGCGCGCAGCACGGTGACGAGCGCGAGCAAGCTCGCGCGCGTGAAGCGCTACTTCAATCACTCGAAGAACACGGACAAGAAGGCGATCCAGTATCACTACGACGTGTCGAACGAGTTCTACCAGCTGTGGCTCGACGAGAACATGGTCTACTCGTGCGCGTACTTCGAGAACGGCGACGAGGATCTCGCGACCGCGCAGGTCAAGAAGATCGACCACATCCTCACGAAGATCCGGCTGCAGCCAGGCCAGCGCCTGCTCGACATCGGCTGCGGCTGGGGCGCGCTGGTGCTGCGGGCTGCGAGCAAGTTCGGCGCGCAGTGTCTCGGCGTGACGCTGTCGCAGAACCAGTTC
Organism: Burkholderia sp. PU8-34; assembly: GCF_053427725.1. Classification (NCBI taxonomy): domain Bacteria; kingdom Pseudomonadati; phylum Pseudomonadota; class Betaproteobacteria; order Burkholderiales; family Burkholderiaceae; genus Burkholderia; species Burkholderia sp. PU8-34. Next base: position 40,449 of record NZ_JBSAXC010000006.1, on the reverse strand, counting down.
GACCTCGCGACCGAGCGCGTGAAGGCCGCGGGGCTGCAGGACAGGATCGAGATCCGCCTGCAGGATTACCGCGAGATCGACGGCCAGTTCGACCGCATCACGAGCGTCGGGATGTTCGAGCACGTCGGCCGCAAGAACCTGCCGCTCTACTTCTCGCGGATTCACGACCTGCTGGCGGACGACGGGATCGCGATGAACCACGGCATCACGTCGACCGATGCGGAAAGCGGCGAAACGGCACTTGGCGGCGGCGAGTTCATCGACCGTTACGTGTTCCCGGACGGCGAGCTCCCGCACATCAGCCTCGCGCTCGAAGCGGCGCAGCGCGGCGGGCTCGAGGCGATTGACGTCGAAAGCTTGCGGCGGCACTATGCGCGCACGCTCGACATCTGGACCGAGAACTTCGAAGCGAAGGCCGACCAGGCCCGGAAGCTCGTCGACGACGAAAAATTCCGCATCTGGCGCGTGTATCTGGCCGGCTGCTCGTATGCGTTCGAGCACGACGACGTGTCGATCTTTCAAATCGTGTGCCGCAAGGCCGGGCAGAGCGCGCAGACGCTGCCGTGGTCGCGGCGCTACATGTACGAAAACGCGCTGCCGCGCTAGGCGGCGCTTCACGCACGACATGCATGGGTAACGGCGGGACGCGGCGCAACACGCCGCCGGAGCGGCAACACGACGATTCGGGCGCGGCGCCCGCCAGCGGACAGTTCGACCTGTTCGGCGCGGCGGAAAGCCACCAGGACCCGCCGGCGCCGGTGCGCGACGGCGGGCCTCCGCCATCCGCCGCTTCGGCGCGTGGCGCTTCGCTGGACAACGCACCCGATCCGGCTTCGACGGACGACGATGCGCCGCCCGCCGCGCCGGCGCCCCGCGTTTCGCCGCCCGAACACCCCGGCCCTGCGTCACCCGACGACACCGCAATGCCGGCGGACGCCACACCCGACGGATCGCGGGTTTCACCTTCTCCGGCGGCAAATGCGCCCGCCGACGCTCCGTCCACCGGCATGCTGTGGGACGAACCCGCACCGCTGCCCGCCCCGAAGAAAGGCCGGCGCCGCGGTGTCCCGCCCGCGCCAATCGCGCCCGACGTGGCCGACGCCGCAGCCGGGCTGCCGCCGAACGTGCGGCTCGGCACGTCGTCGTGGTTTTTCCCCGGCTGGAATGGCATCGTCTACGACGGCGACTTCGCGCAGACGAAGCTGTCGCGCGAAGGGCTCGAAGCGTACGGCGCGCATCCGCTGCTGAAGAGCGTCAGCCTCGACCGGTCGTTCTACGGGCCGCTGTCTGTCGCCGACTACCTGCGCTACGCGCAGCAGGTGCCGGACGACTTCCGCTTCGTCGTCAAGGCGCCCGCCTCGGTCACCGACGCGGTCGTGCGCGGCCGGCGCGGCGAGCCGTCCGGGCCGAATCCGACGTTCCTCGACGCGCAGCTCGCGACCGACGAATTCGTGCGGCCGTGCCTCGACGGGCTCGGTCGGAAGGCCGGCGTGCTGGTGTTCCAGTTCTCGCCGCTGCCCGACCGGCTGCTGGCCGGCCCCGCGGCGCTGATCGAGCGCCTGTCCGCGTTCTTCGCGACGCTGCCGCCGCTGCCACCCGAGCCGGACGGCCCGCGCTACGCGATCGAGATTCGCGACGCGAGCCTGCTCGCGCCGCGCTTCATCCGCGCGCTGGCCGCGCTCGGCGTGCGCTACTGCGTCGGCCTGCACGCGCGGATGCCCGATCCGCTGCGGCAGGCGGCCGCGCTCGCGCTGCTCGACGGCGACGCGCCGGGCCCGCTGATCGTGCGCTGGAGCCTGCACGGCGGCTTCAAGTACGAACAGGCGAAAGCGAAGTACGAGCCGTTCGACCGGCTCGTCGACGAAGACCCCCATACGCGCACCGCGCTCGCCGAGCTGGCCGCCCGCTACGCGCTGGCCGGGCAACCCGTGATCATCACGATCAACAACAAGGCGGAAGGCTCGGCGCCGCTGTCGTGCATCGCGCTCGCGCGCGAGATCGCCGCCACGTGCGCACGCTGGCAGGGCGAGGCAGCCTGACGCCCGCACATGCGCGGCGGCGGCCTGCGCGCCGCACGCGCGCTCCCCGCGCCGCCGGTAATGCGTGGTCGACCGCGCTGGACGCACGCGAGCCGGCCCGCGGCCCGGTGCCGGCCGCGCCGACCGCTCACGCGCCGCGCGACGACTTCAGCCGGTGCGCGAACTTCTGGCGAAACTTCGCGAGCTTCGGCCCGATCACGACCGCGCAATAGCCCTGGCCGGGATTCTGCGCGTAGTAATTCTGGTGATAGTCCTCGGCCGGCCAGTAGTTGCCGTCGAGCGGCACGACCTGCGTGACGATCGGCTGCCCGAACACCTGTTCGCGCTCGAGTTCGCGGATCACGTCGAGCGCGGTGTCGCGCTGCGCATCCGAATGCGTGAACACGACCGACCGATACTGCGTGCCGACGTCGTTGCCCTGCCGGTTGAGCTGGGTCGGATCGTGCGTCGCGAAGAAGATCTCGAGAATCTCGCGATAGCCGATGCGCGCCGGATCGAACGTCACGTTGACGACCTCCGCGTGCCCCGTATCGCCGTCGCACACGTCGCGATAGCCGGGGTTGCGCGTGTGGCCGCCCGCGTAGCCCGATTCGACGGCCGTCACGCCATCGACGTCGAGAAACACGGCTTCCGTGCACCAGAAGCACCCCCCTCCCACAGTCGCGGTTTCAAGCATCTCGTTCACCATCCCATCAACACCTCGTTGAACACGGGAGCCGGCCGAACGCACCGCCTCGGTGACGTTCCCGCGACTCCCTCCGACTTTCGCCGCGCACCGGTCGTCCCGTCGGACGGAAACGGCGCGTCGCCCAGTATCGCATTCGCACACGAACCTGGCAGACCGAGCGGCAGATGTCGCCAACGAAACGCGACGACTCGTGCGAGTGCCTGCGGCGTCCTCCGCGCATAGCACGCCCCGCTCGTCGGACGATTCTCGACTACACTAGGTGACACCCGGCCGCAATGGAAGATCGTCCGTTCGGCCGGCACGCACGCTGCACGTATCACCCGGACGCACCATCATTCGCTGCAACGTCGATATGGGTGCGTCGACGGAAGTTTTCCAGCCCGGCGCTCCGCGTCTTTGTGGACGCCAGCCCGACCGAGCCGTCGCCGCTCGGCGGCAAGGCCGCGTCAGACGGCCTTCGATGCATCACCGCACGCTCGCTTCTGCTTTCACGATTGGATGGACGGCACCGCGCGTCGCGCTCGACGCACGCCGATGCCGGCAAGCCGACGCGGCGCGCACGGCCGAACGATGCGCGACGCGATCCCGTTCGAGTTCGACTACGAGGGCACGACCATGACCCTGCGGCCTGATCCGACGTTTCACGCATCGCCGGAACTCGCGATGCGCGCCCCTGCAGAAAACTTCGCATACACGCTGTTGCTCAGCCCCGATTTCTCGCGGCCCGACGCGCTCGCCGTGATCGACGTAAAGCCCGGGTCGCCGACCTGCGGCAAGATCGTGCACACGGTCACGATGCCGAACACCGGCGACGAGTTTCATCACTTCGGCTGGAATGCCTGCTCGTCGGCGCTGTCGCCGCTCACCGGCCACGCATTCCTCGAACGCCGTTACCTGATCATTCCGGGCCTGCGCTCGTCGCGCGTGTATATCGTCGACACGCATCCGCATCCGACGCAGGCGCGCATCCACAAGATCATCGAACCCGACGAGATCCTCCGCAAGACCGGCTACTCGCGGCCGCACACCGTTCACTGCGGGCCCGAGGGCATCTATGTCAGCACGCTCGGCGGCGGCGGAAAGGACGGCACGGAAGGACACCCGGGCATCTTCATCATGGATTGCGAGACCTTCGACGTGCTCGGCCGCTGGGAGATCGATCGCGGCCCGCAGGACAAGCACTACGACTTCTGGTGGAACCTGCCGCGCGACTACATGGTGTCGAGCGAATGGGCGCTGCCGCCGCAGTTCGAGAACGGCATCGTTCCCGAGGATCTGCTCGCGAACCGCTACGGGCACCGGCTGCATTTCTGGGATTTGCATGCGCGGCGCAACGTGCAGACGATCGACCTCGGCGCGCAGCACCAGATGGCGCTGGAGGTGCGGCCCGCGCACGATCCCGTGCGCGAATACGGCTTCGTCGGCGTCGTGGTCGATACGACGAACCTCGAAGGCTCGATCTGGACCTGGTGGCGCGAAGGCGGCAAGTTCCACGCCGAGAAGACCGCGACGATCCCGCCCGAACCCGCGCCCGCGGACCGGCTGCCGCCGTTGCTGAAGGATTTCGGCGCGGTGCCGCCGCTCGTGACCGACATCGACCTGTCCCTCGACGACCGCTTTTTGTACGTGTCCTGCTGGGGTACGGGCGAAATGCGGCAGTACGACGTGACGGATCCGCGCAAGCCGACCCTCACCGGATCGGTTCACGTCGGCGGCATCGCGCGGCGCACGCCGCACCCGAACGGACGCGCGTTCGCGGGCGGCCCGCAGATGGTCGAGATCAGCCGCGACGGCAAGCGGGTCTACTGGACCAACTCGCTCTACTCGACGTGGGACGACCAGTTCTACCCGGACGGCGTGCCGGCCGCGATGGTGATGGCGCACGCGGGGCCCGACGGCGGCCTGACGCTCGCGAACGACTGCTGGGTCGACTTCCCCGACGGCTATCGCGCGCACCAGATCCGGCTCGAAGGCGGCGACTGCTCGACCGATTCGTTTTGCTATCCGTCGGTGCGCGCCTGAGCGGCGGTCTCTCCATGCAGGTCGGACTCTGGGCGGCGGTGCTCGCAAGCGGCCTCTATCACGGGCTCAACCCCGCGATGGGATGGCCGCTCGCGGTGTCGAACGGGCTGATGGCACGCAGCGGCCGCGCGGTGGCCGCCGCGCTCGGCTATCTCGCATGCGGGCATGCGCTCGCCGTGTTCGCGGTGACGCTGCCGTTCGGGATGCTCGCGGCGCTGCTCGCGTGGCAGTGGCCGATCCGGATCGGCGCGAGCGTGCTCGTGATCGGCTTCGGCGCCGCGCTGCTGATCCGGCGGCGCCACCCCCGCTCGCTCGCGCGGATCCCACCCGCGCGGCTCGGGCTATGGTCGTTCGCCGTGGCCGTTGCGCATGGCGCGGGGCTGATGCTGGTGCCGATCTATCTCGGGCTCTGCGGGATCGGCGCGGGCCCGGGCGATCGGGGCGATCAGGCCGCTATGGCGCTCGTCGGCGCCCATCTCGGGATGGCGCTCGCCGTCGCAGCCGTGCATGCCGCCGCGATGATCGCGGCCGGCGGGCTGCTCGCGTGGCTCGTCTACCGCTATCTGGGGCTGACGTTCGTGTCGAGAAGCTGGTTCAATCTCGATCGGGTCTGGGCGACGAGCCTCATGCTGATCGGCGCGCTGTCGCTGGGGTTCGCGGCTGCGCGCCAGGGCCTGTTCACTTGAATGACGGCCTTGCGCCGGGCATCGGCCGGACTGTTCGCTGCGTCACCATACCGGCCCGCTGCGCGCCGCGCCCCCGCCCGCCACGCGCGATTCCGCTAAAATCGGGCCATTCGTCCTATTTGCCAGACTGACCGCCTTGTCGCCTTTCACCCGCATCGCCCGATTCACCCGCCGCGCGCCCGGCGCGCATGCGCCGCTCCGGATGGCCGCCCGATGACCCGCGCGACCCCGCCGAATTTCGACGTCGCCGCGTTCCGGCAGGCGCTCGGCCAGTTCGCGACCGGCGTGACCGTGATCACGACGCGCGCGCCGTCCGGACAACTGCTCGGCATCACCGCGAGTTCGTTCAACTCGGTCTCGCTCGATCCGCCGCTCGTGCTGTGGAGCCTCGCGCACAAGTCGGCGTCGATGCCCGTGTTCCGCAGCAACAGCCACTACGTGATCAACGTGCTCGCGGCGTCGCAGCTCGACCTGTGCAAGCGCTTCTCGACGTTCAAGGGCGACCGCTTCGAAGGCATCGCGCACGCGGCCGGCAATTCGGGCATGCCGGTGCTCGACGGCGCGATCGCGTGGTTCGAATGCCATAACCGCAGCCGCTACGACGAAGGGGACCACGTGATCTTCGTCGGCGAAGTCGAGCGCTGCGGCGTGCATCCCGATGCGGGCACCGCCGCGCCGCTCGTGTTCCACGGCGGCGCATTCCACGGCCTCACACGGCTTTGATCGCGCCGGTGCGCGCCAGCACGACCGGCGCGCCCGCCTCGTCCTTCAGCGTCTGCAGCACGATGTTCGAGCGGATGTCCATCACGCCCGGCGCCTTGTACAGCCGGTTCAGCACGAAATCGGAATAGTGCTTCAGGTTGTGCGCGAGCACGCGCAGCAGATAGTGACTCTCGCCCGTCACGACGAACGCGCCGACCACTTCCGGCCATTCGCGCAGTTCCTCCGCGAACCGTTCGTGCCATTGCGTCTGCTCGTTGCGCATCGACACCTGCACGAACGCCTCCAGTTCGAAACCGAGCTTCTCGCGGCTCAGGCACGCGCGGTAGTGCTCGATCACGCCCTGCTCCTCCAGCAGGCGCATGCGCCGCAGGCAGGCCGATGGCGACAGTGAAATCCGTTCCGCCAGATCGAGGTTGCTGATTCTTCCCTCCTCCTGCAGTACCGCGAGAATACGGCAGTCGGTGGCGTCGAGCGTGATCGCATGCATTTTTGGTCCCCGTTTTCCCTGTGATTCGAATTATCTGCCAATCTGGCGGTTTGTCCATGTCTATTTCGCAAGCACTTTCTGCGAGCGTCCGCCTATCATGCGAAGCATCGATTCGCTCATTGGTCACGCCATGGACACACTCTGGGACATCTCGCCGCCCGTCGCCTCCGCCACCCCCGTGTGGCCGGGCGACACGCCGGTCACGATCGAACGCGTGTGGCGGATGGAGGCGGGCTCGCCCGTCAATGTCGCCCGCCTGACGCTGTCGCCGCACACCGGCGCGCACACCGACGCACCGCTTCACTACGACGCGGACGGCGCGCCGATCGGCGAAGTGCCGCTCGATACCTACCTCGGCCCGTGCCGCGTGATCCACTGCATCGGCGCGTCGCCCGTCGTCACCCCGGCCGATATCGTGGCCAGTCATGCGGCGGCGCTCGACGGCGTGCCGCCGCGCGTGCTGCTGCGCACCTATGCGCAGGCGCCCGTCGCGCAATGGGACCCGGAGTTCTGCGCGGTCGCGCCCGCGACCATCGACCTGCTCGCGGAACGCGGCGTGAAGCTGATCGGCATCGACACGCCGTCGCTCGACCCGCAGGAATCGAAGACGATGGACGCGCACCACCGCGTGCGCGCGCACCGGATGGCAATTCTCGAAGGCATCGTGCTCGACGACGTGCCGCCCGGCGACTACGAACTGATCGCGCTGCCGCTCAAGCTCGCGACGCTCGACGCGAGCCCCGTGCGCGCAGTGCTGCGCGCGCTGCCCGGCCACGCCCGCTGAACCTTTTACACACTCTTTCTGCCCATCATGATCAAGACCCGTGAAGACGCGCTCGCGCTCGACCGCGACGACCCGCTCGCCCCGCTGCACGACCAGTTCGCGCTGCCGGATGGCGTGATCTACCTCGACGGCAATTCGCTCGGCGCGCAGCCGCGCGCGTCGGCCGCCCGTGCGCAGCAGGTGATCGGCGCCGAATGGGGCGACGGCCTGATCCGCAGCTGGAACACCGCCGGCTGGTTCGCGCTGCCGCGCCGCCTCGGCGACAAGCTCACGACGCTGATCGGCGGTGCGCCTGCCGAGGCCGTCGTCACCGATACGATCTCGATCAACCTGTTCAAGCTGCTGTCCGCGATGCTGCGCTACCAGGCCGAACGCGCGCCCGAGCGCCGCGTGATCGTGTCGGAGCGCTCGAACTTCCCGACCGACCTGTATATCGCGCAAGGGCTGATCGCGCAGCTCGGCGGCGACTACGAACTGCGCCTGATCGACGACCCGGCCGACCTGCCCGACGCGCTCGGCGAGGACACCGCGGTCGCGATGATCACGCACGTGAACTACCGCACCGGCTACATGCACGACATGCCGGCCGTCACGCAGCTCGTGCATGACGCGGGCGCGCTGATGCTGTGGGATCTCGCGCACTCGGCGGGTGCGGTGCCGGTCGACCTGAACGGCGCACGCGCGGACGGCGCGGTCGGCTGTACGTACAAGTACCTGAACGGCGGCCCCGGTTCGCCCGCGTTCGTATGGGTGCCGAAGCGCCATCAAGCGCATTTCTCGCAGCCGCTGTCCGGCTGGTGGGGCCACCGCGCGCCGTTCGCGATGCAGCCCGAGTTCGCGCCCGATCCGGGCATCGCGCGCTTCCTGTGCGGCACGCAGCCGATCGTGTCGATGTCGATGGTCGAATGCGGGCTCGACGTGTTCCTGCAGACCGACATGCACGCGATCCGCCGCAAGTCGCTCGCGCTGACCGATGCATTCATCGCGCTCGTCGAAGCGCGCTGCGAAGGTCATTCGCTGAAGCTCGTCACGCCGCGCGCGCATCACCAGCGCGGCTCGCACGCGAGCTTCGAGCATCCGCACGGCTATGAAGTGATGCAGGCGCTGATCGCGCGCGGCGTGATCGGCGACTACCGCGAGCCGCACGTGCTGCGCTTCGGCTTCACGCCGCTCTATACGCGCTTCGTCGACGTGTGGGATGCCGTCGAGACGCTGCGCGACATTCTCGACACCGGCGCGTGGAAGGCGCCTGAGTTCGCGACGCGCGGCGCGGTGACCTGATCGGCCGGCCGGCCGGCGCGTGCCGTGCGCACGCGCCGGATCGCGACGCTTCGCATTGCGCAGCATGGGCCGAGCGCCCCGCACACCCTCATTCAATCCTGGAGAAAGTCGTGAATTCTGGTCATATGCAGCCGCCCGGCGACGACGCGCCGGCAGGCTGCCCGTTCTCGGGCGCGCAAACCGCTCACCCGGCCCACCCCGCGCATGAAGCGTCGCACGTGCCGGGCGAAGCCGGCGAAGCTACCCAAGCCCCCGGCTGGCACAACGCGCAGCTCGATTTCTCGAAGTCGATGAGCTACGGCGACTACCTGTCGCTGAACAAGATCCTCGATGCGCAGCATCCGCTGTCGCCGGATCACAACGAGATGCTGTTCATCATCCAGCATCAGACGAGCGAGCTGTGGATGAAGCTCGCGCTGTTCGAGCTGCGCGCGGCGCTCGATGCCGTCCATCGCGACGCGCTGCCGCCCGCGTTCAAGATGCTCGCGCGCGTGTCGCGCATCCTCGAGCAGCTCGTGCAGGCGTGGAACGTGCTGTCGACGATGACGCCGTCCGAGTATTCGGCGATGCGCCCGTATCTCGGCCAATCGTCGGGCTTCCAGTCGTACCAGTACCGCCAGCTCGAATTCCTGCTCGGCAACAAGAATCCGCAGATGCTGCAGCCGCATGCGCACCAGCCCGACATCCTCGAACAGGTGCGCGCGACGCTCGAGGCGCCGTCGTTCTACGACGAAGTCGTGCGCCTGCTCGCACGGCGCGGCTTCCCGATCGCGGCATCCCGGCTCGAGCGCGACTGGACGCAGCCGACGCGGCACGACGAAACGGTCGAGGCCGCGTGGCTCGAGGTGTACCGCCACCCGCAGCAGCACTGGGAGCTGTACGAGATGGCCGAGGAGCTCGTCGATCTCGAGGACGCGTTCCGCCAGTGGCGCTTCCGGCACGTGACGACCGTCGAACGGATCATCGGCTTCAAGCAGGGCACGGGCGGCACGAGCGGTGCGCCGTACCTGCGCAAGATGCTCGACGTCGTGCTGTTCCCGGAACTCTGGCACGTGCGCACGACGCTGTAACCCACCCCGCCCGCACGCACGCGTTCAATTCAAGGCGACGTGCGGGCCTGCTCTTCTCCGTCGCGCGGCAGCGCGTGCGTGCGCGGCAGCCGCGGGATGTGCCGCCGCACGACGAGCAACGCGATGAACACGGCGCCCATCGCCGCACCAAGCCCGACGAGATCGTCGCGATTCCCGTATGCCACCGGGAAGACCGCAGCCCTATCGTCGCTGCGCCGCACCATCCGCTGCGCGCGCTCGGCCGCGCGCCGACGCTCGCCGATCTGCTGTCTGCGCGCTGGGCGATTCCTCAGCGCCGCTCCACCGCGCCGCACCATCGAAAACCCGCCGCACCACCTTGACTTTCGCTCGCCCCAATACGATCATTCGCTCACATTGAGAGCAAATGATCGTATTGGGGCGACTGCCTTGGCACTGAACCAGAGCGAGCGCCGAAGCGCCAGCGCTGGCCGACCGCGAAGCATGGGGTCGGAGTCCGCGCTGAAGCGCCAGCTCCGATCGACAGGAGACACCGAATGAGCGAATCGCCCTCCATCCACGCGCCCGTGCTGCTGCACATCGGCGCCGGATCGTTTCACCGCGCGCACCAGGCGTGGTACCTGCATCGCATGAACGCGGCCGTGCCGCCGGCCGAGCGCTGGTCGCTGACCGTCGGCAACATCCGCGACGACATGCGCGCGACGATGGACGCGCTCGCCGCGCAACACGGCGCCTACACGCTCGAGACGGTCACGCCGCAAGGCGAGCGCGCCTACGAGACGATCCGCGCGATCACGCGCGTGCTGCCGTGGTCGATCGATCTCGCCGCGCTGATCGATGCCGGCGCAGACCCCGCGTGCCGGATCGTATCGTTCACCGTTACCGAAGGCGGCTACTACCTCGACGAGCACAACCGGCTCGATGTCGCGAATCCCGATCTCGCGGCCGACCTGCAAGGCGCGCGCACCACGCTGTACGGCGCGCTCGCGGCGCTGCTCGCGGAGCGTCGGAAGCGCGGCGCGGGCCCGCTCACGCTGCAGAGCTGCGACAACCTGCGCAGCAACGGCGCGCGCTTTCGCGCGGGGATGCGCGAATTCCTCGAAAGACGCGGCGCGCGCGAACTGCTCGACTGGTTCGACGCGAACGTCGCGTGTCCGAGCGCGATGGTCGACCGGATCACGCCGCGCCCGACTGACGACGTGCGCGAACGCGTGCGCGCGGCGACCGGCATCGACGACGCGTGCCCGGTGATGGGCGAATCGTTCATCCAGTGGGTGATCGAGGACCGCTTCGCGGCCGGCCGGCCGAGGTGGGAGCTGGCAGGCGCGGAACTCGTCGACGACGTGCATCCGTACGAGGAGGCGAAGATCCGCATCCTCAACGCGACGCACAGCTGCATCGCATGGGCCGGCACGCTCGCGGGCCACACGTACATCCATGAAGGCACGCACGACGCGGCGATCCGCCGCTTCGCGCACGACTACGTGACGCACGACGTGATCCCGTGCCTGAGCCCGAGCCCGCTCGACCTCGCGCGCTACCGCGACGTCGTGCTCGAACGCTTCGGCAATCCGTACGTGCTCGACACGAACCAGCGGGTCGCCGCGGACGGCTTCTCGAAGATCCCCGGCTTCATCGCGCCGACGCTCGCCGAATGCCTCGCGCGCGGCTCGGCACCCGTCTCGACCGCGGTGCTGCCCGCGCTGTTCCTGCGCTTCCTCGAACGCTGGGCGCGCGGCGCGCTGCCGTACGCATACCAGGACAGCGTGATGGACGAACCCGCGGCGCGCGCAATCGTCGACGCGGGCGACCCTGTCGCCGCACTATGCGCGGACCGCCAGCTATGGGGCTCGCTAGCCGGCAACGCGGCGCTGTTCGAAGCCGTGCGCGCCGGGCTCGCGCGCGTCGACACGTGGCTCGCGCCGCGCTGACGCCGCCGCCTGGCGTCGGGTCAAACCGGCATTGGCACGTGCGTGCCCGCGCGGCTAAAGTAGCGGGTCCTCACTGACGGAACGGATCGCACATGTATCTCGGCATCGACCTCGGCACCTCGGAAGTGAAGGTGCTGCTGCTGGCTCCGGACGGCGCCGTCGTCGGCACCGCGGGCACGCCGTTTGCCGTGTCGCGGCCGCATCCGCGCTGGGCCGAGCAGCATCCCGACGACTGGTGGCGCGGCACGCTCGCCGCGCTCGCCGCGCTGCGCGACCGTCATCCGCAGGCCTTCGCGCAAGTGCGCGGGATCGGCCTGTCGGGCCAGATGCACGGCGCGGTGCTGCTCGATCGCGACGATCGCGTGCTGCGCCCCGCGATCCTGTGGAACGACATGCGCAGCGCCGACGAATGCGCGCTGCTCACCGAACGCGCGCCCGACCTGCATGCGCTCGCCGGCAATCTCGCGATGCCCGGCTTCACCGCGCCGAAGCTGCTGTGGGTCGCAAAGCACGAACCCGACGTGTTCGCGGCGACGGCCTGCGTGCTGATGCCGAAGGACTACCTGCGCTTCCGGCTGACGGGCGCGAAGGTGTCCGATCCGTCCGACGCGGCCGGCACGCTGTGGCTCGACGTCGCGCGCCGCGACTGGTCCGACGCGCTGCTCGCCGCGTGCGGGATGACGCGCGCGCAGATGCCGCGCATCGTCGAAGGCAATGCGCCGTCCGGCACGCTGCGCGCCGACGTCGCGCGCGAGCTCGGGCTGTCGGAAGCCGTCGTCGTCGCGGGCGGCGGCGGCGACAACGCGACGAGCGCGCTCGGCATCGGCGCGATCCATGCGGGCGACGGCTTCGTGTCGCTCGGCACGTCGGGCGTGCTGAGCGTCGTCGGCGACCGCTTCATGCCGAACCCGGCATCTGCCGTGCACGCGTTCTGCCATGCGATTCCGGATCGCTGGCAGCTGATGAGCGTCGTGCTGTCGGCGGCGAGCTGCCTGCGCTGGGTCTGCAAGCTGACCGGCACCGACGAGCCCGCGCTGCTCGCGGAAATCGAGGCGCTCGACGCCAGCACGCTGGCGACAGCGCCGCTCTTTCTGCCGTACCTGTCCGGCGAACGCACGCCGCACAACGATCCGTATGCGCAAGGCGTGTTCTTCGGGATGACGCATGCAACCGAGCGCGCGCATCTCGGCTACGCGGTGCTCGAAGGCGTGACGCTCGGCCTCGCGGACGGCTTCGACGCGCTGCATGCGGCGGGCGTCGAGACCGACAGCCTGTCGCTGATCGGCGGCGGCGCGCGCAGCGCGTACTGGGCGCAGCTGATCGCCGACGCGCTGAACGTGCGCACTCGCCAGCACGGCGGCGGCGAGACGGGCGCGGCGCTCGGAGCCGCGCGGCTCGGCTGGCTCGCGGTCGGCGGCGATCCGCACACGGTGCTGACCAAGCCGCCCGTGCGTGCCGAATATGCACCCGACGCCGCACGCCATGCGGCGCTGCGCGAGCGCCTGGCCGCGTTCCGCGCGCTTTACCGGCACGTGCGTCCGCTGTACGAACCGTCGCGTGCGCGGCTTGCCTGAGTGACGTCGCACCGCGCAACCTGTCCTTGAACGACACGCGAACCGGCCGGCTGCCGCGACTGCGGTACAGTGCATACCGATACGCCGCCGGGCGGCTCGCCAGGATCCGAATTCAATCGCTATCGTGCCCAAGTCCTCAGAAAAACTCGATCTCGCCACGCGCGCCGCGTGGCTCTACTACGTCGCGGGCGACACGCAGAACGAAATCGCCGAGAAACTGCAGGTGTCGCGCCCGGTCGCGCAGCGCCTCGTCGCGTTCGCGGTCGAGAAGAACCTGATCCGCGTGCGTGTCGATCACCAGCTCGCCGACTGCCTCGACCTCGGCGCGCAACTGTCCAAACGCTACGGCCTGTCGATGTGCGAGGTCGTGCCTGTCGATGCCGACGCGCCCGACGCGATCGACCGCAAGCTCGCGGTCGCCGGCGCGCAGGTGATGGAGCGCTACCTGAACGAGACGCGGCCGATGGTGATCGCGGTCAGCAGCGGCCGCACGCTGAAAGCCGCGGTCGCGCAGATCGCGCAGCTCGACCGGCCGCAGCATCGGCTCGTGTCGATGGTCGGCGCGATCGCCGCCGACGGCTCGTCGAACCGCTACGACGTCGCGCAGTACATCTCCGAGAAGACGGGCGGCAAGCACTTCCTGCTGCCGGCGCCGCTGTTTGCGGACAGCGACGCGGAACGCGCGCAGTGGTGCAATCACCGGCTGTACCGGATCGTCGAGGCGCTGTCGGGCGAAGCCGACGTCGCGTTCGTCGGCATCGGCAACATCGGGCCGCACTGCCCGCTCTACGAGGACGGCTTCATCACCGAACAGGAACGCGACGAGATGATCGCGCGCGGCGCGGTCGCCGAGCTGCTCGGCGTGCCGATCGACGCGCAGGGCCGCCTCGTCGACGTGTCGACGAGTGCGCGCGCGACGAGCGTGTCGCTCGATGCGCCGCCGAAACGCCCGACGATCGCGTTCGCTGGCGGCCCGAAGAAGCGCGACGCGGTGATCGCCGCGCTGCGCGGCGGCTGGCTGTCGGGGCTCGTCACCGACGAGACCTGCGCGCAGGCGGCGCTCGACGCGTAGCCGACAGGCGGGCTTCACCCCGCCACGTGCGGTCACGGCACGCCGGATCGCCGCCGCCGCCGGACCAACCGGACATCACTGAAGAAAGCCGAGCATCGTGGCCTTCATCACGGCCTCCGCCTTGTTGGCCGCGCGAAGTTTCCGCATCACGTTCATCAAGTGAAACTTCACAGTCCGATCATAGATCGACAGAATCAGCCCGATGTCGGCGTACGTCTTACCCGCAGCCGTCCATTTCAGCACTTCCTTCTCGCGGGCTGTCAGCGTCTGGCATACCTCGGGCATCGCCGTCGCGACGACGAGACGCGTCATCGCCCGGTGGGCCAGCGTCGTCAGCCACAACACATACGGCTCCTTGGACAGGAGCTCGCCCTGGAGGATCGGCGCGGATTTTCTCAGCAGCGACAGCAAGCCGATCGTGCCGAACTGACCGCGCGACGGCATGCTCCACGCGTGACGAAAGCGCTGCTGCGACGGGTCGACCCAGAAATCCGCCGGTTCCCCGCTGACGGCGGACCACAGGAACGGAACGGTTTCCCGCAACCCGCGCTGCACGGCAGGATCGGTCCTGAAGCCGTCGCGCTCGACGTAGCTCCGGATCCATGTGTCCGGGCAATTGGAAAAGATATAGTTCCTCGGGTTCGAGATCGGCAGCGGAATGCGCATCACATAGTAGAAGTGCTCGAAGCCGAGTTCGCGCGTCACGCACGTCATGCGCTCGATCAGCTCCGATTCGGAATTCAGGTCGGAAAACATGTTTCCGTAGCACATGCTCCAGTTGCTCGTCATTTTCTCGCCTCCCTGTTTTCCGGTTCGCACGTGCACGGTCAGGAACTGACGGACGTCTCTTCGCGCCGATATGCCGGGGGCGACGCTTGTGCCGCTGCGTCGCTCGCCTTCGGAGCGATGCGGAACCAGATCGCATACAGCGCCGGGAGGAACACGAGTGTCAGCGCAGTGCCGCCGATCGTGCCGCCGATCAGCGTGAACGCGAGCGCGCCCCAGAACACCGAGAACGTCAGCGGAATGAATGCGAGCGCAGCCGCAAGCGCCGTCAGGATCACCGGCCGCGCGCGCTGCACAGTCGCTTCGATGATCGCGTCGTAAGGATCGAGGCCGTCGGCCTCGTTCTGATGGATCTGCCCGATCAGGATCAGTGTGTTGCGCATGATGATGCCGGCGAGTCCGATCAGCCCGAGGATCGCATTGAAGCCGAACGGCTGGCGAAACAGCAGCAGGATCGGCACGACGCCCACCAGCGCGAGCGGTGCGGTGAGCAGCACCATCGCCATCGCCGCGATCGAGCGCACCTGGAAAATCACGACGATCATCATCAGGATCAACATGATCGGAAACACGGCGGCAAGCGCGGCATTCGCCTTGTTCGCTTCCTCGAGGGCCGCCCCCGTCTCGATCCGGTACCCCGGCGGCAACGCGGCGACGATCGGCCGGATCGCCTGAATGATTTCGTTCGAGATCTCGGGCGACTGGAATTCCTCGCCGATGTCGCCGCGCACGGTCATCGTCGTCAGGCGGTCGCGGCGCCGCAGGATCGGGTCTTCCATGCGGACCCCGACCTCGCCCAGCTGGTCGAGCGGCACTTTCTGGCCGGCGCCGCCCGTCAACGTGAACGCACCGAGCTTCGCAGGATCGAGCCGGTCGGTGCCTGCGCTGCGCGCCACCACTTGGACCGAGCGGATGTCCTCGCGCACCTGCGTGACAGGGGCGCCCGTCAGCAGGAACTGAAGCTGCTGCGACGCATCGTGCGTGCTCAGGCCGATCGCGCGCAGCCGGTCCTGATCGAGCGAGATATGGATAGTCGGCACGCGCGGCCCCCAGTCGGTGTTCACCTGTCGCATCGACGGGTTCGCGCGCATCACGCGCTCCACCTGACCGGCGATTTCGCGGACCTTGCCCTCGTCCGGCCCCATCACGCGAAACGCGACGGGGAACGGTGAATACGGCCCGAACACGATCTGCGTCGCACGCACCTGCGCGTCGGGCGCGAGGCCCTGCGCGACGGCGGCGCGCAACTTCAGCTTCAGCGCCTCGCGCGCCTTCTCGTCCCGCGTCAGCACGACGATCTTCGCAAACGACGGGTCGGGCAGCTCAGGCGACATCGCGATAAAAAAGCGCGGTGCCCCCTGGCCGATGTAGCTCGTGACCAGCCGGGCCTCGGGCTGCTTCCGCAGCCATGCCTCCACCTTGCCGACCGCCGCGCTGGTGGCCGCGATGCCGGTTCCTTCGCTCATCCGCACCTCGACCAGCACTTCCGGCCGGTTCGAGATCGGGAAGAACTGCTGCTTGACGAGACCCAGGCCGAGCACGGCGGCTGCGAACAAAAACGCAACCGCCAACACCACGCGCTTCTTGTGCGCGACCGTCCATGCGAGCAGCGCGCGCAACCGGCGATAGGCCGGCGTATCGTAGACGGCGGCGTGCCCGCCCGCGACCGGCCGAATACGCGGCAGCAGCTTGACGCCGAGGTAAGGCGTGAAGGCGACCGCGACGACCCAGGACGTCAGCAGCGCAAAGGCCACGACCCAGAAGATGTTGCCCGCGTATTCGCCTGCGCTCGACTTCGCGAAGCCGACCGGCATCAGCCCGATCGCGGTCACGAGCGTACCCGCGAGCATCGGCGCGGCGGTATGGCTCCACGCATACGTGGAGGCCGCGATCCGGTCGAACCCCTCCTCCATCTTCACGACCATCGTCTCGATCACGATGATCGCGTCGTCGACGAGCAGCCCGAGCGACAGGATCAGCGCGCCGAGCGTGATGCGATCGAAATCGCGTCCGGTCGCGAGCATGATGATGAAGACGCCCGCGAGCGTGAGCGGCACCGCGGCCGCGACGACGATCCCCACGCGCAAGCCGAGGCTGATCAGGCACACGGCGATCACGACGGCCAGCGCGACGAAGAACTTCAGCATGAACTCGTCGTACGCTTCCTCGATGTTGACCGCCTGATCGGTAACCTTCGTCAGCGACAGGCCGAGCGGCATCTCCGCCGATATCGCCGCCACCGCCTTGTCGAGATCCTTGCCGAGCTGCAAGCCGTTGTAGCGGTCCTTCATCACGATGCCGAGCAGCAGCGCCGGCTCGCCCTGGTTGCGGATCAGGAAGGTCGCGGGATCCTCGTAGCCGCGCCTGACGTCCGCGATGTCGGACAGCCTGAGCGTCCGGCCGCCGGCGACGATCGGCGTGTCGCGGATCTTCTGCAGGTCGTCGAACGCGCCGTCGAGGCGAATCAGCACCTGCGGTCCGGCCGTGTCGATCGAGCCGGCGGGCGTCACGAGATTCCGGTCGTTCAGCGCGGCAAAGATGTCGCGCGGCGAGATGCCGAGATTCGCGAGCCGTGCATACGAGAACTCGACGAAAATGCGCTCGGGCCGCTCGCCGACGATATCGATCTTTTTCACGCCCGGCACGTGAAGCAGCCGCTGGCGCAACGCTTCCGCCTCGCGCGCCAGCACGCGCGGCGGCTCGTCGCGCGCCTTGAGCGCGTAAAGCGCGAACGTCACGTCCGCGTACTCGTCGTTGACGAACGGGCCGGCCACGCCCTGCGGCAGCTTCGCCGCCTCGTCGCCCAGCTTCTTGCGCGCCTGGTAAAACTCCTGCTGCACGGCCGACGGCGGTGTGTCGTCGCGCAGCGTGACCGTCGTGAAAGCAAGCCCGGGCCGCGTGAAGGTTTCCGTGCGGTCGTACCACTTCAGCTCCTGCATCCGCTTCTCGAGCCGCTCGGCGACCTGGTCCTGCATCTCCTGCGCGGTCGCGCCGGGCCACGCAGACATGAAGGTCAGCTCCTTGACGGTAAACGCGGGATCCTCCGCGCGCCCGAGCTTCAGGAATGCGAGCGCGCCGGCGACGGACACCGCGATGATCAGGAACAGCGTGACCGCGCGTTCGCGCACCGCGAGCGCGGAGAGATTGAAGCGGCTCATTGCAGCGCCCCCGCGATGCGCACGCTCTCCCCGTCGTGCAGCAGGTGCGCGCCGAGCGCGACGAAGCGCTCCCCTGCCTTGAGCCCTTCCGCGACGGTGGCGGTCTCGTCGCCGACCGCGGCCAGCCGCACGCGCCGCCAGACGACCCGCGGCTTTGCCCCATCGACGATCCAGACGCCCGGGCCGTTGCCGCGGTCGTAGACAGCCGCGAGCGGCACCCGCATCGCGGTGTCGCCGGTCGCGGCGCGCGCGTCGGGCACGTGCACCGTCACCGTCGCGCCAAGCGGCGCGCGCGCGATCGGCCCCTCGAGCACGTAGCGCGCCTCGAACGTCCGCGTCTGCGGGTTGGCCGCGTCGGAAAGCTGGCGCAGGCGCGCGTCACCCGACAGGTCGCCGCCGCCGTATAACGTCGCGCGGCCCGTGGAGCCGAGCGCGGGCCGGAACGTCTCGGGCAGGTCGACGACCGCTTCACGCGGGCCGGAACGCGCGAGCCGCACGACCGTCTGCCCCGCCGCCACCACCTGCCCGGGCTCGCCGAGCGTGCTCATCACGACACCGTCCGCATCGGCGACCAGCACCGCATAACCGGCCGCGTTGCGCGCGACGTTCGCGCGCGCCTGCGCGGCACGAAGCTGCGCCCGCGCCGTGTCGGCGGCCGCTCGCATCTGGTCGTACGCGGAGGCCGACACGGCGCCGGCGGAAACGAGCCCGCGGTAGCGCAGCTCGTCGGCCGCGGTCTGGTTCGCACGCGCCTTCGCTGCCGCCACGGCGTCGTCCTCGGCACGCGTCGCGAGCTGCAGGTCGGTTGCGTCGATCCGCATCAGCGGCTGCCCGCGCCGCACCGTCTGACCGGCATCCACCAGCCGCTCGACGATCTTGCCCGGCACCCGGAAACCGAGGTCGCTCTGCACGCGCGCGACGACGGTACCCGTGAAGGTCCGGCCGACGTTCCCCGCGTCCCGCGCGATGTCAGTCCGGACGAGCGGTGTCGCGGCGCGCGGATCGTCCTGTTTCGCGGGACCGCAGGCGACGAGGCCGAATGAAATCGAAGCGGCGAGAACAGCCGGCGCGGCCGCGCGAATGTGCAACATGGGCAATCTCCACATTGAAGGAGGCCCAAGTGTGAATCACGTGACCAATATCGTCAATGGTCACATCTGGGACGGGTCAGGGAGACAGGCTGCGCAGCACGAGGTTGCAGACGGCCTTCGACGCGTCCTCGGCGTGGTCGAGGTGGTACTGCAGCATCACCGGATTCACGAACGGCTGCATGACGAAGAAGATCGCGCGGCAAGTCTCGTCGAGCGGCGTCTTGCGCTCGAATTCGCCGCTTTCCCGCCCTTCGCGGACGATCTGCACGATCGCACTCCTGATCCTCTCTTCGTGCTCGATCGTGGTCTGCCAGCCTTCCTCGATCGCATACGCGGCAATGTCGTACAGCTTGCGGTCGGTGAAGAAGAACCCCACGCAGGCGGCGGTCATCGCCTGGAACATCCCGCGTAGCCTGTCGGTCGCGGACTCGCCGCCGGCGATCGCCTGGTCGGCTGCCGCCATGATCGTGCCGAGGCTCGTCGCACAGATCGCCTCGCCGATCGCGCGCTTTGAATCGAAGAACTTGTAGATGTACGCCTTCGAGAAGCCGATCGCCTTCGCGAGATCGGACACCGTCGTCTTGCCGTACCCGTAATGCCGGAAATGTTCGTTCGCCGCATTCACGATCTGGTCGCGGACGGCGTGGTCCGCCGGGCCACGCCGGCCTGCGGGGAGAGACACGCTTTCAGTCATGGTTGGAAATCTGGAGCATCAGGACGCAATTGACACCATGTGACCAATTCGTACAATAGTCACACTCGAAACACCGCCTCTATTCTCTACCCTGAAGGGTCGTCATGCCGGTTTCCCATCGATTTTTTGCATTGTTTCTCGCCGTCGGCGCGCTGGCCGGCTGCGCGGTCGGCCCCGATTATCAACGGCCGGCCATTGCCGCACCCGATCGCTTCATCGGGCAAGCCGCCGTCGAACAGCGTCCCGTCGCGATGGTCGCGGACCTCGGCGAGTGGTGGACGGGCTTCGACGATCCCCTGATGACGCGCTTCGTCAATCTCGCGCTGGAACAGAACCTGGACATCGCCCAGGCGACCGCGCGCGTCTCGCAGGCGCGCGCCGCGCTGGGCGCCGCCAACGCGGCACTGCTGCCGAGCGGCGGCGTGACCGCGCAGGGCCAGAAGGTCTACCAGTCGGTCGATACGCCGCTCGGCCGGCTGCTCGACCCGACACCCGGCTTCTCCCGCAATGCCGCCTATTACGAGGGCGACGTCGGCGCCAGCTGGGAAATCGACCTGTTCGGCGGCTTGCGGCGCACCCGCGAGGCCGTGCGCGCCGAATACGAGGCGTCGGCCGCGGCTGCGGTCGCCACCCGGCTTGCCGTCGCCGCGCAGGCCGCGGATACCTTCGTGACGATCCGCGGGCTGCAGGCGCGCCTCGCTGTCGCACGGCAGCAGGTCGACACCCGCCGGCGCCTGCTGACCACCGTGCGGATGCAGCACCGCAATGGCGTTGCGGCCGAATTGCAGGTTCGCCAGGCGGAAGGCGCGCTGGCCCAGGTCGAGGCCACCGTGCCGGTGCTCGAAGCCGGGCTCGATGCGGCGCTGAACGCGCTCGACGTGCTGGTCGGCGCGCAGCCCGGCACCCATCGGCCCGAACTGGACGCAGCCGCACCGATTCCGGTCGCCCCGCGTCTCGCGGATGCCGGCACGCCGGGCGAACTGCTCCGCCGCCGCCCGGACCTGATCGTCGCCGAACGCCGGCTCGCGGCCGCGAATGCGCGTATCGGCGCGGCGATCGCCGAGTACTATCCGAAGCTGTCGCTGAGCGGCCTGATCGGCACGGCCGCCACCGCGTCCGGCGACCTGTTCACGCATGGGGCGACGCAAGCGCAAGGGATCCTCGGCCTGCGCTGGCGCCTGTTCGATTTCGGGCGCATCGACGCGCAGATCGTGGCTGCGCGCGGGCAGACCGCCGAGGCGCTCGCCGCCTATCGGCAGGCCGCATTGCGCGCATCGGAAGATGTCGAGGACGCGTTTTCGGCGCTTGTGAAGCGCGAGGCCCAGACGCGGACGCTCGAGCAGGGCGAAGCCGCGCTGGCGCGCGCGCGGGAAACATCGTTCGCGGCGTACCAGAGCGGCGTCGTGAGCCTGATCGAAGTGCTCGACGCCGACAGCGACCTGCTGCAGACGCGCGATGCGAAGGCACAGGCGCAGGCCGAGGCAGCCCGGGCGTCCATCGCGTCGTTCCGCGCACTGGGTGGCGGCTGGAAAGCTGCGCAGAACGCGCGAACCGACACGCCGCTGGAGGTCTCCGCACGCTGACTGCAGCGTCGTCATGTGCCGAACGCTCGAGCCACCCGCGCGCTGCGCGACGCCGGCGCGCATCCCGCGTCCGGCCCCCCGGACAAACGAATGCCGCGGCTTGCGCCACGGCATTTCCGTGCTGACGTATTGCGTGCCGGCCGGTCAGGCAGGGCCCGCGCCAATGCAGCGTGCCGGCCGCCGGCGAGCGCCGGACCGGCCGACGCGCGACGGCGCGCTCAATACACCTGCACCCGCCACAACTCGCGCGCCGCCGATTCGCGCGACATTGCACGACGGCCGTGCAGCACGCTGTAGTTGTCGACCAGCACGATATCGCCGTCCATCCAGTCGTGCTCGACAAGGTTCTCGCTCGCGTACGCGAGCGCATTGATCTGCTGAACGCTGTCGTCGGGCACGGTGCCCGGCGTCGCGATGCTGACCTCGAAGCGCTGCAGCGTCGATTCGCTGCCCTCCTGATACCGCAGCACTTTTTCGCCCGTGTCCGGGTGCGTCGCGATCAGCGGGAACGTCCGCGGCACGCCGCCGAAGTAGGTCATCTTCGTGTTGTAGGTCAGGCTCGTCCGCTCCCACGCAGCCAGCTCGCCGGCATCGAGCTGACGGACGATGCGGCGCGCGTCGACCAGCGTCGTCATGCCCTCGCCCCGTTTCGGCGCGGTCTTGCAGTAAAGCGCAAACATCTTCGCGGAGAAGTGTTCGTCCTGCTGCACGAGCGGATGCGTGAGCGGCAGCATGCTCAGGTCCCAGTGCAGCGGCACCGCCTCGAACGAGTGCACGTAGCCGTTCGCGTCCTCCTCGGGCTTCACCTTGTGCACCGGTCCGAACTGCCAGACGTACAGCTTGCCGAACTGCTCGGTGAACTTTACGAGCGCAACCTCGTCGTCGACACGAAAACTGCGGAGCACGACGAAGCCGTGACGTCGCAGCATCGTTGCGAGCGCATCCTTCGACAAAGCGCAGCAATCGATCCGGCCGCCCTCGTCGGCGTTCGGCTCGACCAGCAAGCCGAAGTCGTCGCGATGCACGACACTGATCGCACATCGATTCAGGACCGGATCGTCACCTTCCGCGAAATACCACGGCTCGCCGCCTTTCGTGACGAGCGCGGCGTTGACGGTCCGGTTGACCTGCGATTTGCTCAGCATGGCAAATTCTCCATTCTTTTTTTGAAGTAGTACGTTGCGCCAGGGCAGCGCACCGTTGCCGCCCGCAGCATGCAACCTGATCGGAATCTTCTTGCTCCCCGGCGGTGCCGCATGGACCGTCAGCCGCAGGCCGGCAGGCAGCTTCGCGTCGAGAAAGCCGTCCAGCGCGACGCCGCGCTCCGCCATCCGTTGCGCGGCCCGCGCAAGCCGCACGCGCGTCGCGGTGTCCGCTTCGGCCAGCACGATCTGCCATTCGCTGGCGAGCAGTGCCGTCAGTTCGGCCACGCGTTCGCCGCGGGCGTCGCGACGCTGGTCGTCGTCGGTCGGCCAGTACGGTGCAAGCGCTGCGTCAACATCGGACGCGTCGCGATCGAACGACGGATCCACCGTCGAATACGAATGCCAGACGATGTTGCGCGACACGATCAGCTTCCGCAGCGCACGGTGATACGCATTCGCGTCGGCCCGGCTCACGTCCAGCAGATCGAAGAACGTCAGCCCGTCGCTGAACAGGTCGATCACGCATCCCGGCGCATAGAACCGGCGCACGGTCTCGCAGAACGCATCGAGATAGCCGAGCGCGAGCCGTTCGCCGCGGTCCGGCAGCATGCCGAGCACCTTGCCGCGCCGGTCCGGCGACTTGAGCGGAAAGCCCGGCAAGGTCAGCCGGATCGGCTGTCCGCGCGCCACGCACGCGCCGACCTGCGCGTCAAGCGCGTCGCGCTGCGGGGCGGACAGGTGGTCAACGTCCCCGCTGCGGCACAGTTGTCCGAACGCGCGCCGGAATTCGGCCACGACCGATGCGTCGCTCATGACGCACGGCGCGCGCTCAGGTTCACACGCAGTGCCTGGATGAAGGTTTGCCAGACGGGAAACTCCGCGGTATTCCAGATGCCGGCGATCCATTCGTCAGCCTGCCCGGCGGACCAGCCGTCATGCATCATCTTGTAGTGCGACACGAACACCGAAACCCTGTAGTTCGCTGCGCAATGCACGAGCGTCCTGCCGCCCGCCAGTTGCCGGAAGATGTCGGCGAACCGGTCGAAGTCCTCGAGCGCGGGCTGCTTGAAATCGACCGGCAGGAAGTGATACTGCATGCCGTTGCGCCGCACGCAGCCCTCCTCGTCGTCGATCGAATAGCGCGTGTCGAACGGCGCGAGGTTGATGACCGTCGTCACGCCGTCCTGCGCCAGCTCGGCAAACTGCGCCTCGGTCGGCTGGCCGGCCGTCAGCGTATGCGTATCGATCCATTTCGCGTTGAGCATGTCGGAAAGATTCACGTTGTGCCTCCATTGCAGATGGGACGGGTTCGTCGCCCGCAGCGCGACGCGGCTGCCGACGAATACCG
Organism: Burkholderia sp. PU8-34; assembly: GCF_053427725.1. Classification (NCBI taxonomy): domain Bacteria; kingdom Pseudomonadati; phylum Pseudomonadota; class Betaproteobacteria; order Burkholderiales; family Burkholderiaceae; genus Burkholderia; species Burkholderia sp. PU8-34. The sequence continues at coordinate 16,308 of NZ_JBSAXC010000006.1, read as the reverse complement.
ATGGGGGGTATACGCGCCGCGACCGCTCAAGGAGAAACAGCTTCGGCGGCACCGGCGAACAGTTGCGGGTGATGGACGAAATGGCAGGGCACGCCATCCGAGAACACCAGCACCGAATTGCGCTCGTCGACCTCGGAGCGCTTCTTCAGCACGATCCGGTTGTTCTCGCGCACTGCCACCGAATGCCACGGCGTGAGCCACACGTCGTCGCAGTCAACGAGGCGGATGCCGATCTTCTTCGACATGCGGAACTGCGGATGAATGGACAAGCGCAGGCTGTTCGGAAACACCTCCTCGATCAGCCGGCTCCACGCATTGCTGCGCTGGATCACGCGATACGCGTTGCAGCGGCTCATCTTCTGGATCGCCGTGTTGCTCCAGGTCCGGAACTGCTCGATGCCGAGCGAGTCTTCGTACAGGAAGCGCGTGATGCCGCGATACATCGCACCCATCGCCGGATCGTCCTGGCATTGCCGCCGGATCCGCTCGACAGGATCGCTATAGGCGATCAGCAATTCCTCGCGTTTCGACGTGAGATCGTCGAGATAGCTGAAGTGGCCTTTCAGGTCGAAGAACTCGAAGCTGCCTTCGAAATGCGCGTCCGCATGCGCTTCGAGGCTCTTCAGGTATTGCGCGACCTCGTCGTCGCCGATGCTGACGACATCCGAGAAGCAGTAGCCGTCCGAGCAGATGACGAGCTTCGCACCCGGCCTGTAGATCTTGCCGATGCGATTGCTCAGTGCGGCGAGGTTCTTCAGTGCATGCTTCTCCGCCAGATCGGGCAACGCGCCGAGCGTCTTCATCCGGTTCGGTGACTTGCCCGGAAACGCGGGCAGGATCAATCTGACCTGACGATCGCACGCGACGACAGGCAGGATCGCCTCGACGTGCCAGTCCATCTCGGCTTCGATGTCGCCGGGGCGACTGTCCTCCGTCGGATGCAGCTTGCGAAGCTTGAACGCTTCGCGCACGATCGCGCGAGCGATCGAAAGCGCGTCGCACTCCACCACGCTCGCTTGGGTCCCGTATAGATCGCACGACATTTCGGCCCTCTCGTGAATGGCTGAGGATGTGGTTAGCCCGGCAGCGGCGGACGGTTGCGCAGCCGCTGCCCTCCTCGTTGTTTTTGACATCGCGCGGCCCATCCGGCTGCCTTCGCCGGTGGCCGCGCGCTGGCGATTGCGCGATCGACTCGCCCGATGCGCCGCGTCCTAGTGTGTGGGACGCGATATAGGCGAATTCACCAATCAAACGTCGGCTGAAATTACAAAGCAAACGCTTCCCGCGCGATAGCTGTCCTTTCGGGTAGGCATTGTCGACAAGAAACGTGTCGCTGGACGCGATTGTTTCCGATCGGCGCGACGGGCAAACGCCGATGGCGCGGGACGGCTGCGGGGAGACAGGGGAAGGAATCCTGAAGAATCAGGAAGGATCGCCGCAGGCGACACGCTGCCGACGTGGACGATCTGAAAAGAGCAAGGGATGCGCACGGCGGCAGTCCGTCAGGCCGCCACCGGCAAGGCTGGCACGGCGGCGCCGGACACTCTCGCATCCGGACGCGCGGCCAGTGCGCTCACGCAGCCATTCGCGGCCCCGCGAACCCATGCCGCCGCGCACGCCACGCGCCGATCCAGGCCGACACGAGCAGCACGACGAGCACCCACGGCATCACGCCCGCCCCAGGCCCATCGAGCAGCAGGCCACCGACGATGCCGCCGCCCGCGATCGCGAGGTTCCACACGGTCACGATCATCGATTGTGCGACGTCGGCGGCCTCCCCCGCCGCGTTCGCCGACGCCGTCTGGAACAGCGTCGCCGCACCGCCGAACGCGAGCCCCCAGAGCACGACGCCTGCATAGACGACAGTCCGGCCGCCGCCGACGCCGAGCATCAGTGCCGCCAGCGCGAACAGCGCGATGCTCGCGAGCGTCAGGCGCCGCAACGCATGGCCGATCCACGCGCCCGTCAGCGCAATGCCGACCAGCGACGCGACGCCGAACGCGAACAGCACCGCGTCGACCTGCCCGCTCATCCGCACGCCCGCGAGAAACGGCGCCACGTACGTATAGAGGATGTTGTGCGCGAGCACGTAAGCGAACATCACGGCGAGCACCGGCTGCACGCCGGGCAGCCGCAGCACGTCCAGCACGGGCTGGCGCGCGCCGGCAGGCTGCCCCGGATGATCGGGCAGCCGCGCGCGCACCCACACCATCAGCACGAGTGCCGCCACCGTGATGCCGCCGAACGCGACCCGCCAGCCGAACGTCGATCCGAGCGCGGTGCCGGCAGGAATGCCGATCGACATCGCGACCGGCGCGCCGAGCATCGCGACCGCGATTGCGCGGCCGCGCAGCGCGTCGCCGACCATCCGGCTCGCATAGCCGGCCAGCAGCGCCCACAGCAGGCCCGCCGACATCCCCGCGACGAAGCGTGCGGCGAGCGTGAGCGCGTAGTACGGCGACGCGGCCGTCAGCGCGTTCGACACGACGAAGCCGGCGAGCGCCGCGAGCAGCAGCTTGCGCCGGCGCATCCCGCGTGTCGCGGCGACGAGCGGAATTGCCGCGACGATCGAGCCGAGCGCGTAGATCGTCACGAGCTGGCCGACCAGCGCCTCCGGCACGCGCAGGTCGCGGCTCATCAGCGGCAGCAGGCCGGCGGGCAGCGCCTCGGTGAGGATCGTGATGAAACCGGCCGTCGCGAGCGCCAGCAGGTTCGCGACAGGCAGGCGCTCGTCACGCTCGCCGCGCCCGTGCGCGCGCGCGAGCCGGGGCGGTGCGGACGTCGCGTCGCTCATGCCGCCTCCCGTTCGCCTACGCCGTAGACCGCATCGCGCACGTCGGCGACGAAGCGTCCGTGCATCCCTTCGTACAGCGTGTTGGTCAACGCAACGACCGTCAGCCCGGCCGCCCGGTCGACGAACCACGCATGCCCGTACGCGCCGCCCCAGCGCCACGTGCCGGCCGGCTCCGGCGACTGCGCGGCCACCGGATCGCGCAGCACCGAGAAGCCGAGCCCGAAGCCGAACCCCGGCGCGGCCGGCAAGTCGTGCGCGCCCGGCTGCACGCGGCCCATCTCGTCGGTCCACGCGGCGTCCAGCCAACCCGCGCGGCCGGTGCGCAGCGCATCGAGCAGCGCCAGGCAGTCGCGCGCGGTGCCGACCATCCCCGCGCCGCCCGACTGAAAGGCATCCGCGTCGAACGCGCGGGCCGGCTCGTAGCGAATGCCCACCGTGCCTTCGTACACCTGCGCGATATCGAACGGTTCCATCCGGCGCGGCGCACCGGCCGTGCTGACGTAGGGTGTCGCGAGCCGTGCGGCGTCGCGCGCGACGAACGCGGTGTCGGTCATGCCGAGCGGCGTCGTCACGAGCGCTGCGACCGCTTCGCCGAGCGGCCGCCCGTCGACCGCCTCGATCAGCGCGCCGACCACGTCCGTCGCCAGCGAATACGCCCACGAGGTGCCGGGCGCGAATTGCAGCGGCACGCTGGCGATGCGCCGCAAGTTTTCGGCGAGCGTGAGGCCCACGCGGTCCATCCCGTCGGAGACGCCGGCGCGCGCATACGGGCCGTCGCTGTCGGCTTCAAGGAAGCGGTAGCCGAGCCCGGCCGTGTGCGACAGCAGATGGCGCAACGTGATGCGCGCGGGGCCGCCGCCGCTGCCGATCCGGCCGGGCAGCGGCGGACGGAACTCGGGCAGCCAGCGCGTGACCGGCTCGTCGAGCCCGATCCGGCCGGCCGCGACGAGCCGCATCGCCGCCGCGGTCACGATCGGCTTCGACACCGATGCAAGCCGGAACAGCGTGTCCTCGCGCATCGGCGTGCCCGCTTCCCGATCGGCAAGCCCGGCGGCGCGCGCATAGTGCAGTTCGCCGTGACGGGCGACCAGCACGACCGTGCCGACCACGCGCTGGTCGGCGAGCGCGCGCTCGAGCGCCGCGTCGAGCCGCGCGCGCAGCGCGGCGGCCGATTCGTGTCCGCGTTCGTGCAGGACGGCAGGCAGGGATGACATGGGATGACCTCGCAAGATGAACGAGCGCCCATCGTAGGATGGCCAGCGAAACAAGAAAAACTGGGCTAGAGTTCCTGACAATCCGGACATCGATGTCCGCAATCGGGAACCGTGAATGGAAAGTCTGAGCGGCTTCGTGGTGTTCGTGCAGGTCGCGGAAACGCGCAGCTTCGTCGCGGCCGGGCGCGCGCTCGGGCTGTCGGCGTCGGCGGTCGGCAAGCGGATCGCGCGGCTCGAGACGCGCCTGAATGTGCGCCTCTTTCATCGCAGCACGCGCAGCATCACGCTGACGGCGGAAGGCACGCGCTTTCTCGAGCGCTGCCGGCGCGTGCTCGCGGAGATCGACGCCGCCGAGCGGGAACTGACGCACAGCGCCGAAGCGCCGCGCGGACGGCTGCGCGTGAGCCTGCCGACGATCGGTTCGCTGATGCTGCCGATGCTCGCCGACTTCATGGCTGCGTATCCGGAGATCGAGCTCGACCTCGATTTCAGCGACCGGCTCGTCGACGTCGTCGACGAAGGCTTCGACGCGGTGCTGCGCACGGGCCGGCCGTCGGATTCACGGCTGTCGTCGCGACTGCTCGGCCATTTCCGCCAGTACCTCGTCGCGTCGCCCGGCTACCTCGAACGGCACGGCACGCCGCGCACGCCGGCCGACCTCGCGGCGCACCGCTGCCTGCACTATCGGTTCCCGAGCAGCGGCAAGCTCGAGACCTGGCCGCTGCACACGCCTGCGGACACGCCGCCCGTCGTCCCCGTGTCGATGGTCAGCAACAACGCGGAGACGCGCCAGTGCTTCGCGCTGCGCGGGCTCGGCATCGCGTGCCTGCCCGAATTTTTTGTCCGCGACGCGCTCGACAGCGGCACGCTGCGCGCGGTGCTCGACGAGCACGTCGCGAGCCGCACGCCGTTCTATGTGCTGTGGCCGTCAGGCCGGCATCCGACGCCGAAGCTGCGCGCGTTCGTCGATCACGTCGCAAGCCGCCTGCACTTCTGACGCGCGCGCGCTCACGCGGCCTTCGCGTGCGGGCTCAGGCGCCGGAACGCCTGCCCCTGTTCGTCGAACAGGTGGCAATGCTCCGGTTCCGTGTACACATGAAGCCCCTCGCCCGTGCGGTACGTATCGAGCGGCGGGATCCGCGCGATCAGGCCGTCCGGCGCGGCCGGCGACTCCGCGTACAGATACGCGGCATCGCCGAGCGATTCGACGGCCATCGTCTTCGCATCGACGCCGAATGCGTTCGGCCCGACCTTCAGGTGCTCGGGCCGGACGCCGACCGTCACCGCCGCGCCGCGCTGCAGTCCCGCCGCGTCGACCGACACGCGCTGCGTCGCGCCGCTGTCGAAGCGCACGAGCACGCCGCCGGCATCCACCGACTCGGCCGTGCCGCGCAGGAAGTTCATCTTCGGCGAGCCGATGAAACCCGCGACGAACTGGTTCGCCGGCGCGTGGTACAGCGTGTTCGGCGTGCCGACCTGCTGAACGCTGCCGCCCGACAGCACGACGATCTTGTCCGCGAGCGTCATCGCCTCGACCTGGTCGTGCGTCACGTAGATCATCGTCGTCTTCAGCTCGTCGTGCAGCCGTGCGAACTCGAGCCGCATCTTCACGCGCAGCGCCGCATCGAGGTTCGACAGCGGCTCGTCGAACAGGAACACCTTCGGCTTTCTCGTGATCGCGCGGCCGATCGCGACGCGCTGCCGCTGGCCGCCGGAAAGCTGCTTCGGCTTGCGCTCGAGCAGGTGGTCGATGTGCAGGATCTTCGCGGCCTGCCTCACCGCCTGGTCGATCTCGGGCTTCTTCGCGCCGGCGAGCTTCAGGCCGAACGCCATGTTGTCGTACAGGGTCATGTGCGGATACAGCGCATACGACTGGAACACCATCGCGATGCCGCGCTTCGCGCTCGGCACGTCGTTGACCTTCGCGCCGTCGATCAGCAGGTCGCCGCTCGAAATGTCCTCGAGGCCCGCGATCATCCGCATCAGTGTGGATTTGCCGCAGCCGCTCGGCCCGACGAACACGACGAATTCGCCGTCGGCGATGTCGAGATTCACGTTGCGCAGCACTTCGTTGTCTTCGTAGCGCTTCGCGATGTTGCGCAGGAGCACGCTTGCCATGATTTGTCTCCGTTGAGTTCGTTTCATGCGCCGCGCACGCGCGGCGCGTCGATCAGTTCGGCAGCACCGCACCGGTCGCCTGCCAGCGCGCGACATAGCCGGGCAGCTCGTGCATGTCCGCGAATACGTGGCGGGCGCCGATCCCGCGCAGCGCGTCGACCTGCGCGGGCGACGCGTGCCCCGCGCCGACGAAGCCGAGCACGGTCATGCCGGCCGCGGCCGCCGCGCTGATGCCGGTCGCGCTGTCCTCGACGACCAGGCATTGCGCGGGTGTGACGCGCAGCGCGTGCGCAGCCGCGAGATAGACGTCCGGCGCGGGCTTCGGACGCGCGACGGCGTCCGCGCAGAACAGCCGCTCGCCGAAGAAGCGCTTGAGCCCCGTGCGCGCAAGCGCCGCCTCGACGTACGCGCGGTAGCTGTTGCTCGCGCATGCGATCGTCAGCGTGAGCGCATCGAGCGCCGCCGCGATGCCTTCGACGGCCGGCGCGTTCACCGCCGCGGCTTCGACCGTGCGGCGGATCGCGTCGACGTCGGCCGCGGTCAGCGCACGGCCGGCCGCTTCGCTCGCGCCGGCGAGCACGCGCTCGATCCGCAGCCCGAGCAGCGGCATCACGGCCGGCCGCACGTCGAAGCCGGGCCAGCGCGCTTCGAGCTCGTGCACCAGCACGTCGGCGGCCACCGCCTCGCTGTCGATCAGCACGCCGTCGCAATCGCAGATCAGCACGCCGCCGCCTTCGCCGGCCGCGCCTTCGCCGGTAGCACCTTCGCCGGCCGCGCTCATTTGACCGCCCCGAATGTGAGCCCGCGCACGAGCTGCTTCTGCGACAGCCAGCCGACGATCAGGATCGGCGCGACCGCGAGCAGCGACGCGGCGGACAACTTCGCCCAGAACAGGCCTTCCGGGCTCGAGTACGACGCGATGAACACGGTCAGCGGCGCCGCGTTCGAGCTCGACAGGTTGATGCTCCAGAACGCCTCGTTCCACGACAGGATCACGAGCAGCAGCGCCGTGGACGCGAGCCCCGGCAGCGCCATCGGCATCAGCAGGTAGACGATCTCCTGCCACGTCGACGCGCCGTCGATGCGCCCCGCCTCGAGAATGTCCTTCGGGATCTCGTTGAAGTACGTGAACGTCATCCACACCGCGATCGGCAGGTTGATCAGCGTGTAGACGATCACGAGCCCCGACACGGTGTCGAGCAGCCCCGCGTTCTTCCACAGCAGGTAGATCGGCACGAGCACACCGACGGACGGCATCATCTTCGTCGACAGCATCCACAGCAGCACCTTCTGCGTGCGGCGGTTCGGGAAGAACGCCATCGCGTACGCGGCTGGCACCGCCAGCAGCAGGCAGATCACCGTGACGCCCGCCGAGATCAGCACCGAGTTCCACGCGAACCCGAAGTAGTTGCTGCGCGCAAACACCTCGCGGAAGCTGTCGAGCGTCGGCATGAAGAACAGCGTCGACGCATACGCCTGCTGCTCGGTCTTGAACGCGGTGATCGCCATCCAGAAGATCGGGAAGAACAGCAGCAGCGCGATCAGCCACGCGAGCGCGCCGGGCAACGCGCGCCGCAGCAGGTCGAGCACGGCCGGCGTGCGCCGGGTTTCGAGAGTCAGGTCGCTCATTTCTCGTACTCCCCCTTCAGGTTGCGCGCGAGCATCCGCACGAGGAAGAACGACACGACGTTCGCAACCACGACGGCGAGAATCCCGCCCGCGGATGCGAGGCCGACGTCGAACTGCTGCAGGCCGAGCGCATAGATCAGGTACGACAGGTTGGTCGTCGCGTTGCCGGGGCCGCCGCCCGTCGTCGTGTAGATCTCCGCAAAGATCGACAGCAGGAAGATCGTCTCCATCATCACGACGACCGCGATCGCGCGCTTCAGGTGCGGCAGCGTGATGTAGAAGAACATCGCGAACGGGCCCGCGCCGTCGATGCGCGCCGCTTCCTTCTGCTCCTGGTCGAGCGACTGGATCGCGGTGAACAGGATCAGGAACGCGAACGGCAGCCACTGCCACGCGACGATGATCACCACCGCGGTCAGCGGATAGTCGGCGAACCAGTCGATCGGCGTCATCCCGAGCGCGCGCATCGCGGTCGCGACGAGCCCGTACACGGGGTGCAGGATCATGTTCTTCCAGATCAGCGCGGACACCGTCGGCATCACGAAGAACGGCGCGATCGCAAAGAGCCGCGCGATGCCCTGCCCGTAGAACTTGCGGTCGAACAGCACGGCCATCAGCACGCCGCCGACCACGGTGATCGCGAGCACCGCGCCGATCAGCACGAGCGTGTGCCAGATCGCCGGCAGGAACGACGGATCGGTCGCGAGGAACCGGTAGTTGTCGAGTCCGGCGAAGCCCTTCTGGTCCGGATTGAGCAGGTTGTAGCGCGAGAACGAGAACCAGATCGTCATCGCGAGCGGGATCGACATCCATAGCACCAGCACCGCGACGGACGGCGAGACGAGCCAGCTCGCGCCGCCGCGCGGGCGGCCCGGTGCGGGCGGCGGCGACGTGTCGCCGGCCGATGCCGCATGGCTCAGGGGAAGACGTAAGTGACGCATGATCGGGACCACCTCCGATTGAAACGCGGGCGCGACCGCCTGCCCGCCTTGCCGCTTCGGCACACGTGCCGCGCGCGAACGCGCGGCATGCGCTTCGTTACTGCTCCGCGTTACAGCTCCGCATTACTTCTGATACCCGGCCTGCCGCACCGCACGATCGGCCGCGGCCTGCCCGGCCGCGAGCGCCTGGTCGACCGTCATCTGCCCGGCCACCGCGCCCGCGATGCCCTGCCCGACGACGGTGCCGAACGACTGGAACTCAGGAATCCCGACATACTGCACGCCCGTGTACGGCACCTTCTTCGCCGACGGATCGTTCGGGTCGGCCGTCTCGATTGCCTTCAGCACGAAGTCGGAGAATGGCGCGGCTGCCTTGTACTCGGGGCGCTGGTAGGTCGACGTGCGCGTGCCCGGCGGCACCGATGCCCAGCCTTCATCCTTGCCGACCATCTCGATGTACTGCTTCGACGTCGCCCACGCGATGAACTTCTTCGCCGCGTCCTGCTGCTTCGACGTCTTCGGGATCGCGAGCGCCCATGCCCACAGCCAGTGCGAGCCCTTCGGCGTCGCCGCGACCGGCGCTGCCGCATAGCCGATCTTGTCGGACACCTGCGACTGCTGCTTGTTGTAGAGGATCCCCGCCGCAACCGTCGCGTCGATCCACATCGCGCACTTGCCGGACGCGGTCAGCGTCAGGTTCTCGTTGAAGCCGTTCGAGCTCGCTCCGGGCGGGCCGTCCTTCTTCAGGAGGTTCACGTAGAACGTGACTGCCTTCTTCCATTCCGGCGACGTGAGCTGCGCGTTCCACTTCTCGTCGAACCAGCGCCCGCCGAACGTGTTCACGACCGTCGACACGTACGCCATGTTCTCGCCCCAGCCGGCCTTGCCACGCAGGCAGATGCCGTAGATCCCCTTCGACTTGTCGGTGAGCTTGTCCGCGAACTCGGCGATCTGGTCGTAGGTCGGCTGGTCGGGCATCTTGAGCCCCTTCGCCGCGAACAGGTCCTTGCGGTAGAACGTCATCGAGCTTTCGACGTAGAACGGCAGCGCGTACAGCTGGCCGTTGTACGACAGGCTGTCGCGCGCGGTCTTCACGATGTCGTTCAGGTCGTAGTCGGCCGGCAGGTTCGCGACCGGCGCGAGCCAGCCGCGCTTGCCCCATTGCGGCGCCTCGTAGGTGCCGATCATCAGCACGTCGAACTGGCCGCTGCCGGTTGCGATGTCCGTCGTCGCACGCTGCCGCAGCACGTTCTCCTCGAGGATCACCCAGTTCAGCTTCACGTCGGGATTGGCCTTCTCGAACGCCGGCGACAGCTTTTTCAGCTCGATCATGTCCGGGTTGTTCAGTGTCGCGATGGTCAGCGTGCCGGCCTGCGCGGCGCAGGCCGCCGTCGCGAGCGCCGCGCACGCGGCGAGGCGTGCGGCAGCGGGCATCTTTCGTTGCATGGCGTGTCTCCTTGTCTTGTTGATGTCAGGTTGCCGCCGGACGGCACGCGGACGGTCGCGGCTGTCGCGCCGTTCCGCGCGCGGGCCCGGTCAGCTCATCCAGTTGCCGCCGTCGACGTTCAGCGTCTGCGCGGTGACGTAGTCGGCATCGGCCGATGCGAGGAACAGCGCGGCGCCCGTCAGGTCGGCGGGCACGCCCATCCGGCCGAGCGGCACCGCTTCGCCGACGAGCCGCTTCTTCTCGCCGAGCGGCCGGTTCTCGTAGCGCGCGAAGAGCGCATCGACCTGCTCCCACATCGGCGTGTCGACGACGCCCGGCGCGATCCCGTTCACGTTGATCCGGTGCGGCGCGAGCGCGAGCGCGGCCGACTGCGTGTAGCTGATCACCGCGGCCTTGGTCGCGCAGTAGTGCGAAACGAGTGCCTCGCCGCGCCGGCCGGCCTGCGACGACATGTTGATGACCTTGCCGCCGCGCCCCTGCTCCACCATCCGCTGCGCAACCGCCTGCATCAGGAAGAACATGCCTTTCACGTTGACGGCGAACAGGCGGTCGAACACGTCCCAGGATTCGTCGAGGAGCGGGCGCATGTCGAACAGCGCCGCGTTGTTGAACAGGATGTCGACGCCGCCGAACCGATCGAGCGCCGTCGCGACGATGCGCGCAATGTCTTCGTGACGCGTGACGTCCGCGGTGACGGCGACCGCGCGGCCCGGGTTCGCCTCGATCAGCCGCGCAAGCGAGCCGCCGGCCGGTTTCACATCGACGAGCACGCAGCGCGCGCCCTCTTCCAGATAGCGCTGCGCGACCGCTTCGCCGATGCCGCTCGCGGCGCCCGTCAGGATCGCGACCTTGTCCTGCAATCTCACTGGCTGTCTCCGGTTCGTTCTGCATTGTTCGACGTGCCGCCAGGTGAGCGAATGCTCGCGACACGAATAATTGCTCTGATTGCGATCAAATGATCGGATACGGAACCGGGGCTGTCAAGGCGGATCGGGCCGGTTTCGATGATGCAGTGCGGCAGAACGGTGCCGGACGAACGCGCGCAAAGGCCGGCGGGACAACGGTAGCGGGACTGGATGCGGCGCGGATAGACACAATCGTGACGGGCGGCCGCATGCGCGGCCGGCCGATACGTTATATCATCGCGATATCTTCGTTTCATCGCCTGCACTGCGCCATGGCCACTTCATCGTCAATCGCCGCCCGGCTGTCCCGTGCCGACGCGTTCGCCGCCGAGCACGGGCTCGCGTGGACGCCGCTGCGCCGGCAAGTCTACGAACGTGTGCTCGCCGCGCAGCGCCCGATCGGCGCGTACGACCTGCTCGCCGAACTCGAGCCGCAACGCGGCCGCGTGCCGCCCACGACCGTGTATCGCGCGCTGGATTTCCTCGTCGAGCACGGCTTCATCCACCGGATCGAATCGAAGAACGCGTTCTTCGCCTGCTGCGAGATCGGCGTGCCGCACGAAGGCCAGTTCCTGATCTGCGAATCCTGCGGCGAGACCACCGAGATTCCGGGCGGCGACCTTGCAAAGCAGTTGTCCGCGAGCCCGCCCGCACACGGTTTCGAGGTTCACCACCAGGTCGTCGAATTGAGCGGCCTGTGCGGACATTGCAAGACCAAGCCGGCGTCACGCTGATACCGATCGCGCGGCCTCCTGCCGCCCCTTCCCGACGAGGAGTTTCATGCCCATTGCCCTGACGCGCGCATCGCTGCGCGCTCCGTTGCCTGGCCCGTTGCCTCGCGTTACGCGCCCGCTGCGCTGGCTCGCCGCCGGCCTCGCCGCACTGTCGCTCGCGGTGCCTGCGCTTGCGCAGGCGGCAACCGTCAACGTCGTCGCAGCCGAGAATTTCTATGGCGACGTCGTATCGCAGATCGGCGGCCGCCACGTCGCCGTGACGAGCATCCTCAGCAATCCCGACCAGGACCCGCACCTGTTCGAGGCAAGCCCGAAGACCGCACGCGCGCTGCAGCAGGCGCAGCTCGTGGTCTACAACGGCGCCGACTACGATCCGTGGATGGGCAAGCTGCTCGCGGCGTCGAAGCAGCCGAAGCGCACGACGATCGTCGTCGCGGACCTCGTCGGCAAGAAGGCCGGCGACAACCCGCACCTGTGGTACGACCCGGCGACGATGCCGGCCGCCGCACGCGCGATCGCGACCGAACTCGGCCGCGCGGACCCGGCGAACAAGGCCGAATACGATGCGAACCTGCAGAAGTTCGTCGCGTCGCTGAAGCCGGTCGACGACAAGGTTGCCGCGCTGCGCGCGCAGTACAAGGGCATGCCCGTGACGGCCACCGAGCCCGTGTTCGGCTACATGTCCGACGCGATCGGCCTCGACATGCGCAACCAGCGCTTCCAGCTCGCGACGATGAACAACACCGAGGCCAGCGCGCAGGACGTCGCCGCGTTCGAGAACGACCTGCGCAAGAAGCAGGTGCGCGTGCTCATCTACAACAGCCAGGCCGAGGAGCCGATGACGAAGCGCATGCTGAAGATTGCGCGCGACGGCGGCGTGCCGACCGTCAGCGTCACCGAGACACAGCCGGCCGGCAAGACCTTCCAGCAATGGATGGCGGGCCAGCTCGACGCGCTCGCCAAGGCACTTTCCACCGGCAGCAAATGACCCGCAATCCACACGCACTCGAACTCGATCGCGTCACGCTCGAACTGGGCGGACGCACGATCCTGCGCGACGTCAGCTTCTCGATCGAACCCGGCGAATTCGTCGGCGTGCTCGGGCCGAACGGCGCCGGCAAGACGACGCTGATGCGCGCGGTGCTCGGCCTCGTGCCGGTCGCGGGCGGCACGCTGCGCGTCGGCGCCGAGCCGGTTGCGCGCGGCAACCCGTCGATCGGCTACATGCCGCAGATCCGGAGCGGCCTCGCGAACCGCCGGATGCGCGGCTACGATTTCGTCGCGATGGCGGCCGACGGGCATCGCTGGGGCCTGCCGCACACGAACGCCGCGACGCGGCGCGACGTCGACCGCGTGCTCGGCCTCGTCGACGGCCGCGCGCTCGCGCGCCGGCCGCTGTCCGAGCTGTCGGGCGGCGAGCGGCAGCGCCTGCTGCTCGCGCAGTGCCTGCTCGGCAGCCCGAAGCTGCTGCTGCTCGACGAGCCGCTGATCAGCCTCGACCCGAATCACCAGCGCGGCGTGGTCGAACTCGTGCGCCGCGTGCAGCGCGAGCTCGGCATCACGGTGCTGTTCTCCGCGCACGAACTGAACCCGCTCCTCAACGCGCTCGACCGCGTGCTGTATCTCGGCAACGGCGTCGCAGCGCTCGGCACCGTCGACGAAGTGATCACGAAGCCGGTGCTGTCGCGGCTGTACGGCTCGCCGATCGACGTGATGCGCGTGAACGGCAAGATCTTCGTGATGTCCGGCGACGTGGAAGTCGAAAAGCACGACCACGAGCATGAAGGCGACGACGACGGCCACAGCCACGCGCACGGCGGCGAAGGCCATCACCATCACGGACACGCGCATCCTCACGCGAGCGGGCAATCACACGATGTTTGAATACGATTTCATGATCAACGCCTTCGCGGCGTCGGGAATCGTCGCGGTGCTCGCGGGCATCGTCGGCTATTTCCTGGTGCTGCGCGGGCAGACCTTCGCGGGCCACGCGCTGTCGCACGTCGGCTTCACCGGCGCGACGGGCGCGGTGCTGCTCGGCATCTCGCCGATCTGGGGGATGGTCGGCTTCACGCTCGCGGCCGGGATCGGCATGGGCGCGCTCGGCGAACGGCTCGCGGGCCGCGACGTCGCGATCGGCGTGACGCTGTCGGTCGCGCTCGGCTGCGGGCTGCTGTTCCTGCATTTCTACACGTCGTTCGCGACGCAGGTGACGGCGCTGCTGTTCGGCAACGTGCTCGCGGTCAGCCACGACACGCTCGCGGTGCTCGCCGGAATCGGCGCGGTGAGCCTCGGCGCGCTCGCGCTGATGGCGCGGCCACTGATGTTCGCGTCGCTGCAGCCGGAGCTTGCCGAAGCGAAGGGCGTATCGCTGCGCACGGTGTCGGTGCTGTTCCTCGCGGTGTGCGCGCTCGCGGTCGCGGCGGCGACGCAGATCGTCGGCGTGCTGCTCGTGTTCACGCTGCTGGTCGGCCCGGCCGCCGCCGCGCAGAACGTGTCGACGCGACTGTCGACGGGCGTGCTGCTCGCCGCGCTGTTCGCGCTGTTCGAAGCGTGGGCCGGCATCGCGCTCGCGTATCACACCGACTGGCCGACGAGCTTCTGGATCACCGCGCTGTCGGCGGTGGTATATGGTGCGAGTCTCGCGAGACCCCGGCATAGCTGAAATTCAGGTCGAGTCGGCGAGAGGTTCAATCGCAACTTCATTTTCTTACGCGCGCTTTTTTCGTACCTGTCGCATTGAGTGTCCCGTGTGAGGCGTGGCAGGATTTCATGCAATCCTGTCTTTTCCGCGATGTCACCGCCATGCTCGAATGCACTTTTGAACTGAACGACAAGGACATGAGCGCCGTCCGTTGCGGTGCGCTGAATTTCCCTGCGTTCTCCGGCGCCTCGGCCCACCGCAATCGCCGCACCTCCTCATGCCGCGCAAGCGAAGGCCCGATTCCGGTCGGTCGCTACTACATTGTCGATCGACCGACCGGGGGCATGCTTGGCCCATTGCGCGATTTGTTCAATGACAAGCGAGACTGGTTTGCCCTCTATGCCGCCGATTCAGAAATCGACGATTACGTTCTTTGTGACGACGTCCGCCGAGGCAATTTTCGACTGCATCCCAAATGCGTTCAGGGCATCAGCAGAGGGTGCGTGACCATAGAGTCAACCGTGGACTTTTACAGGTTGCGAGATTTGCTGATCGAGCAAGAGCCCGTTTCAATCCCGGGAACTGCTTTGCGCGCCTACGGCGTGATCACAGTGAAATGAAGCGCGCCCTGTACTTTGCGGCAGTAACCACATGGGTCGTTGCCGCCTCGATGTCACTCGCAAGACTGAGCTTGACGCAAGAAGCGTTTGCGTTGCCGATCACGGAAAACACCTGGATCTGGCTCTTCACCCACGTACCTGGTTTTTGGGACGGCGAGGCTGGCGATGACCTCGTTATCATCGTGCATCTGCTAATCGCGTTTGCCGTCGTGATCCCGGTGACGTGGCTGTGCCTGCGCTGGTGGCGCATAACGAGTCGCCAGACCGCCCGCTAATACGGAGCGGCCTGGCCCTCCCCCTACCCTAGCCTGCCAGCACCCGCGCATGATGCGCGATGTGATCGGCGATGAACGTCGAGATGAAGTAGTAGCCGTGGTCGTAGCCCGCATGGCGCCGTAGCGTCAGCGGCTGGCCCGCCTTCGCGCAGGCCGCCTCGAACACGTCGGGGTTCAGCTGGGTCGCCAGAAACTGGTCGGCGAGCCCCTGATCGACCAGGATCCCGTCCGCGAACTTCGGCGCATCCGCACGCGCAACGAGTTCGCTCGCGTCGTGCTGCTTCCATGCTTCGCGGTCGGTGCCCAGGTAGCCCGAGAACGCCTTCTCGCCCCACGGACAGCGCGTCGGCGCCGCGATCGGCGCGAACGCCGACACCGACTTGTACAGGTCCGGATGACGCAGCGCGAGCGTGAGCGCACCGTGCCCGCCCATCGAATGGCCGAAGATCCCGAGCCGCGCGCCGTCGATCGGCAACTCCGCCGTCACGATCTCGCGCAGCTCGCCGGTGACGTACGACTCCATCCGGTAATGCGCAGACCACGGCGCCTCGGTCGCATCGACATAGAAGCCCGCACCCACGCCGAAGTCCCAAGCGTCGGCCTCGCCCGGCACGCCCGCGCTGCGCGGGCTCGTGTCGGGCGCGATAAGCGCGATCCCGTGCTGCGCCGCGTACTGCTGCGCGCCGGCCTTGATCGCGAACGTCTCCTCGGTGCAGGTCAACCCCGCGAGATAGAACAGCGCCGGCACGCGGCCGTGCGCGGCCTGCGGCGGCAGGTACACCGAGAACTTCATCGGCAGGCCGGTCGCCTTCGAGTCATGGCGATAGAAGCGCTGCTCGCCGCCGTGGCATGCGTGTGACGAAACGAGTTCGAGCATTGTCGTCGCCTCGCGTTCAGTACAGCACGACCGAGCGGATCGACTCGCCCTTCTTCATCAGGTCGAAGCCGTCGTTGATCTTCTCGAGCGGCAGCGTGTGCGTGATCAGA
>NZ_JBSAXC010000059.1:0-703 GCF_053427725.1 Burkholderia sp. PU8-34 | reverse complement strand
ATCCTCACGGGCTTCGTTCACCGTGACGTTGCCCGTCGCTACGATGTTTGCGGCACCCGTACCGTTTTCAACGCCATTCGTCACGCCCGCCGTGAGCGACGAGCCCGTCAGTACTACGTTGCCTTTCGACGCGTCGGTACTCGCTGCCGCAAGGGTCGCATTGCCGCCCGCCGTAAATTGCGTGCCGACGGCGCGTTCGTCATAAACGTGATCGATTTCTTGCCGCGTCTTGCTGTCCGCTGCCACGTTGTCGAGCTTCGCGGTATCCGTGACCGTCGTGGCCGTCAGATTGCCGCCCGCAATCGCCGACAAATCCTTACCGGCAGAAACGGCCGCCCCCTTGAGCGTCGTATCGTTGCCGCTTTGCATCCCCAAGCTGCCGCCTGCGGCGATACCGCTCGTCACGTTCGTCGTCTTCGATTCTTCCCAATGATGCTGATCATTCAGATACAGCGACTGGTTCGTCGTCGCCTGCACCGTATCGACGTTGATGTTTCGGCCCGCCGTCACGAGCGCATCACCACCGGCCGACAGATTCGCACCATGAAGCGTGAGGTCGCGACCAGCCTGAACCGACAGATCGCCGGTCGACGCGATCGTGCCCTGCTGGCCGATCAAGCTTGTATTGACCTTGCTTGCGCCGGAAGAGCCGGTTGCGCCGACTGCATCGACCAGCGTCGTGTTGACGATATCGCGGCCCGCC
>NZ_JBSAXC010000058.1:0-707 GCF_053427725.1 Burkholderia sp. PU8-34 | reverse complement strand
GCGTTTGCCGTAACGTTGCTGCCGACCACGGTTCCCGTGTTGTTCAACGTCGCGCTATTGGTTGCGACCGCATCGCCTTCGATTCGGCCTGCGTTATCGATCGTGCCGTTGTTCGCGTTGACCGTCGTCGCCGCCGAATTCAAATCCGCGCCGCGCTGGTTTTCGACGTTCGCCGCATTCACCGTGAGCGCGCCGTTCGCATCCAGCACACCTTGGTTCGTCAGCTTGCCCGAGGTGGTAAACGTAAAGTCGCCGTTCGCATGAAGCTTGTTTGCTGCCGTCTGCGTGTAGTCGCCCGCGAGCGTAACCGAGCCGTTGCGGCCCGCGATAATCGAACCATCGCCAGTCAACAAGCCCGTCGTCAACGTCAGGTCTCGATCGCTGCCGATCGCGCCGTTCTGGTTCGAAAGCGTGCCAGTTTGAATCGAAACGCTGCCGCCACTGTCTGCGTCATTGCCGATTTTTCCCGACGTGTTATCGATGGATGCCGTTTGCAATCCAAGCGCGCCGTTCGCATGAACAGAACCACCCCGATTCGAAAGAGCAGCGTTTGTGCCGTTCACCGTCAGATTGTTCGCGGCCGACAACACACCGCCGGCATTGTTCACGTTGCTGCCAACGTTCAGTTTGAGGTCGTGTCCGGCAACCGTCTGGGCGCCTTGCGAATTCGTGAGCGTTTGCGCGGTGAGCGTCACATCGCCGTTTCC
>NZ_JBSAXC010000057.1:0-742 GCF_053427725.1 Burkholderia sp. PU8-34 | reverse complement strand
CGGTGCGAATGGCACGAAGATCACGAAGGTGGCGAAGGGCGACGTCAGCGCGACGAGCACGGACGCGATCAACGGTGCGCAGCTGTTCGCGACGAACGAGAGCCTCGGCAACCTGAAGGAATCGCTGACGGACGGCGGCGTGATCGACTCGAAGACGGGTGAATCGCTGGCGGTGGTGTACGAAAGCGCGAAGAAGGACAAGGTGGCGCTGGGCGGCAAGGACGGCACGACCCTGTCGAACGTGAAGGCGGGTGTTGCCAATACGGACGCGGTGAATGTGAGCCAGCTGAAGGACGCGGGCCTGATTGGTACGGACGGCAAGTCGATTGCTGCGGTGACGTACGACCGTAACAAGGATGGCACGACGAACCACGGCTCGATCACGCTGGGCGGTGCGAATGGCACGAAGATCACGAAGGTGGCGAAGGGCGACGTCAGCGCGACGAGCACGGACGCGATCAACGGTGCGCAACTGTTTGCAACGAACGAAAGCCTGGGCGACCTGAAGGAATCGCTGACGGACGGCGGGGTGATCGACCCGACGACGGGCGAATCGCTGGCGGTGGTGTACGACAGCGCCTCGAAGAACAAGGTGACGCTGGGCAAAGCGGGCACGGCAGTGCAACTGAAGAACGTGGCGGCCGGCAAGGACGACACGGACGCAGTGAACGTGGCGCAGCTGAAGGACGTTGGCCTGGTCGGCAAGGATGAGTCGGGCAATCTGACGTCGCTGGCGGTGGTA
>NZ_JBSAXC010000056.1:0-850 GCF_053427725.1 Burkholderia sp. PU8-34 | reverse complement strand
TCTTCCCGGCGATCCTCGGCCATGAGGGCGCGGGCGTCGTGGTCGACGTCGGCCCCGGCGTCGGCACGGTGCGCAAGGGCGATCACGTGATTCCGCTGTACACGCCCGAATGCCGCGAGTGCAAGTTCTGCCTGTCGCGCAAGACGAACCTGTGCCAGAAGATCCGCGCGACGCAGGGCAAGGGCCTGATGCCCGACGCGACGTCGCGCTTCTCGCTCGACGGCAAGCCGCTCTTCCACTACATGGGCACGTCGACGTTCTCGAACTACATCGTGGTGCCGGAGATTGCGGTCGCGAAGGTGCGCGAGGACGCGCCGTTCGACAAGATCTGCTACATCGGCTGCGGCGTGACGACGGGCGTCGGCGCGGTGGTGTACTCGGCGAAGGTCGAGGCGGGCGCGAACGTCGTCGTGTTCGGTCTCGGCGGGATCGGGCTGAACGTGATCCAGGGCGCGAAGATGGTCGGCGCGGACAAGATCATCGGCGTCGACATCAACCCGAAGCGCGTCGAGCTCGCGAAGAAGTTCGGGATGACGCACTTCATCAACCCGAACGAGGTCGAGAACGTGGTCGACCATATCGTGCAGCTGACGGACGGCGGTGCCGACTACTCGTTCGAATGCGTGGGCAACGTGAAGCTGATGCGCCAGGCGCTCGAGTGCACGCACAAGGGCTGGGGCCAGTCGTTCATCATCGGCGTGGCGGCGGCGGGCGAGGAGATCGGCACGCGGCCGTTCCAGCTGGTGACGGGCCGCGAATGGAAGGGCTCGGCATTCGGCGGCGCACGCGGCCGCACGGACGTGCCGAAGATCGTCGACTGGTACATGGAAGGCAAGATCAACATCGACGA
>NZ_JBSAXC010000055.1:0-892 GCF_053427725.1 Burkholderia sp. PU8-34 | reverse complement strand
TTACTCGATGATCTTGGCGACGACGCCAGCACCGACGGTGCGGCCGCCTTCGCGGATTGCGAAGCGCAGACCTTCTTCCATCGCGATCGGCGCAATCAGCTTCACCGTGATCGACACGTTGTCGCCCGGCATCACCATTTCCTTGTCCTTCGGCAGCTCGATCGAGCCCGTCACGTCCGTCGTACGGAAGTAGAACTGCGGACGGTAGTTGTTGAAGAACGGCGTGTGACGGCCGCCTTCGTCCTTGCTCAGCACGTACACTTCAGCCGTGAAGTGCGTGTGCGGCGTGATCGAACCCGGCTTCGCCAGAACCTGGCCACGCTCCACGTCTTCACGCTTCGTGCCGCGCAGCAGGATACCGACGTTGTCGCCTGCCTGACCCTGGTCCAGCAGCTTGCGGAACATTTCCACGCCCGTGCAGGTCGTCTTCACCGTCGGCTTGATACCGACGATTTCGATTTCTTCGCCGACCTTGACCACGCCACGCTCGACGCGGCCCGTCACCACCGTGCCACGACCCGAGATCGAGAACACGTCTTCCACCGGCATCAGGAACGCACCGTCAACCGCGCGCTCCGGCGTCGGGATGTACGTGTCCAGCGCGTCGGCCAGGTTCATGATCGCCACTTCGCCCAGCTCGCCCGTGTCGCCTTCCAGCGCCAGCTTCGCCGAACCCTTCACGATCGGCGTGTCGTCGCCCGGGAAGTCGTACTTCGACAGCAGTTCGCGAACTTCCATCTCGACCAGCTCGAGCAGTTCAGCGTCGTCCACCATGTCGCACTTGTTCAGGAACACGATGATGTACGGAACGCCAACCTGGCGCGCCAGCAGGATGTGCTCACGCGTTTGCGGCATCGGGCCGTCTGCTGCCGAGCACACCAGGATCGCGCCG
>NZ_JBSAXC010000054.1:0-1076 GCF_053427725.1 Burkholderia sp. PU8-34 | reverse complement strand
AGGGAGCGGAAAGAAAATGACGATTCTGGTTATTGCCGAACACGACAACGCGTCGATCAAGGCAGCGACGCTGAACACGGTCGCTGCTGCTCAGAAGATCGGCGGCGACATTCACGTGCTGGTCGCGGGTCACAATGCGCAAGCGGCTGCGGATGCAGCGGCGAAGATTGCAGGTGTCAGCAAGGTCCTGCTGGCCGACGCGCCGCAACTGGCCGCGGGCCTCGCGGAAAACGTCGAGGCCACCGCGCTGAACATCGCGAAGGATTACTCGCACATCCTGGCGCCGGCGACGGCCTACGGCAAGAACATCGCGCCGCGCATCGCTGCGAAGCTGGACGTTGCGCAGATCTCGGACATCACGGCGGTCGATTCGGCCGACACGTTCGAGCGCCCGATCTACGCGGGCAATGCGATTGCGACGGTGCAGTCGAGCGACGCGATCAAGGTGATCACGGTGCGTTCGACGGGCTTCGATCCGGTTGCAGCGGAAGGCGGCAGCGCAGCGGTCGAGAAGATCGAAGCGGCGGCAGATGCCGGCATTTCGCAGTTCGTGAGCCGTGAAGTGACGAAGCTGGACCGTCCGGAACTCACCAGCGCGAGCATCATCGTGTCGGGTGGTCGTGGCCTGGGCAGCGGCGAGAACTACACGAAGGTGCTGGAGCCGCTGGCGGACAAGCTGCAGGCTGCACTCGGCGCATCGCGCGCGGCCGTCGACGCGGGCTACGTGCCGAACGATTACCAGGTGGGTCAAACCGGCAAGATCGTCGCACCGCAGCTATACATCGCGGTCGGCATCTCGGGCGCGATCCAGCATCTGGCCGGCATGAAGGATTCGAAGGTAATCGTCGCGATCAACAAGGATCCCGAAGCACCGATCTTCAGCGTCGCAGACTACGGTCTCGTCGGCGATCTGTTCACGCTCGTTCCGGAACTCGTGAACGAACTGGGCTGACGCGGCGCGACGCGCTGTGCATGATGCTGCAGCGATAAGCACACGACACGAGGGGCGCGACGAGCGCCCCTTTTTTTTCGCCATAAGCAGAAGACGGAGGAGCAACATGAGTTACACCGCACCG
>NZ_JBSAXC010000053.1:0-1218 GCF_053427725.1 Burkholderia sp. PU8-34 | reverse complement strand
TCGTTGATCAGGTACGGCTTGATCGAGTGGTACTGGTTGAAGAAGTGCGTCATGTCGACGATCAGGTCGCGCACGACCGGCAGCCCCGGCAGCGGGCGCAGCACGATCTTCTGCGGCAGATCGTTCAGGTTCGTCAGGCACGCCAGGCCGTTCTTGCCGTTGATGTTCATCGCGTCCGAACCGCACACGCCTTCGCGGCACGAACGGCGGAACGACAGCGTCTCGTCCAGCGCCTTCAGCTTCACCAGCGCGTCCAGCAGCATG
Source organism: Burkholderia sp. PU8-34 (assembly GCF_053427725.1). NCBI lineage: Bacteria > Pseudomonadati > Pseudomonadota > Betaproteobacteria > Burkholderiales > Burkholderiaceae > Burkholderia > Burkholderia sp. PU8-34. The sequence goes on along the minus strand of NZ_JBSAXC010000053.1, from coordinate 954 downwards.
CGCTCGTGCTTGATCTCGAGCTCGTACGACTGCATGCGCGGCGCGGCGTCCTTGTCCGGATCGTAGCGGTAGATTTCAAAAATGCGTTTTGCCATTTCAGATTCCTTTGGACTCGGCTTAGAACGTGCGCGGCTTCGGCGGCACGGAGTCGACCGTCAGCGGCTTCATTTGGACCGGCTTGTAGTCGAGGCGATCGCCCTCGCTGTACCACAGCGTGTGGCGCAGCCAGTTCTCGTCGTCGCGGTGCTCGTAGTCGCTTTGCGCGTGCGCGCCGCGGCTTTCCTTGCGCGCTTCCGCCGACACCATCGTCGCGCGCGCGACCTCGATCAGGTTCTCCAGCTCGAGCGCTTCGACGCGCGCGGTGTTGAACACCTTCGACTTGTCCTTCAGGTGGATGTTGGCAACCCGTTCCTTCAGGCCGGCCATCTGTTCGACGCCTTCCTTCAGCAGCGCCGACGTGCGGAACACGCCTGCGTGCTTCTGCATCGTCGCGCGGATGTCGTTCGCGATGTCCTGCGTGTATTCGCCCGACGACGACTTCTCCAGCTTGTTCAGGCGCTCGAGCGCACGGTCGGCCGCATCGGCCGGCAGCGGCTTGTGGTCGCGCTGGTTCTTCACGTGCTCGACGATGTGGTTGCCCGCCGCGCGGCCGAACACCACGAGGTCGAGCAGCGAGTTCGTGCCGAGGCGGTTCGCGCCGTGCACGGACACGCACGAGCACTCGCCCACTGCGTAGAAGCCGTTGATCGGCTCCTTGTGATCGCGCGACGTGCCGACGACCTGACCGTGGATGTTGGTCGGGATGCCGCCCATCTGGTAGTGGATCGTCGGGACGACCGGGATCGGTTCCTTGATGCAGTCGACGTTCGCGAACTTCAGCGCGATCTCGCGGATCGACGGCAGACGCTTCATGATCGTCTCGGCGCCGATGTGCGACAGGTCGAGCAGCACGTG
>NZ_JBSAXC010000052.1:0-1218 GCF_053427725.1 Burkholderia sp. PU8-34 | reverse complement strand
CGGTTTGACTTCTCGCGAATCGGGGCGGGACTTCATGTTGCATCCTCCGGCCGGTCGCGCCGCAGACTTGGCCGCTTATATCGTGACGGTACGAGGCCAGTACGCGACGCGTCCCGCCCGGCGCTTGTCATGCCGGCACAGTTCCTATAATTGACGATACAGTGACCGCCGGACGCAGCAAACGCCTCTGCAATCCGGGACCGGCGGCGCTACTTCCTTCAACCTTTGCGCGAGGCAGATCATGCAACGCAGCGATACGGTCTTGAAGCAGGTGATGGCGGCCTTTGAGCGCGAATCTCATCTGAAGCTACACAATCATCCCATTCACATCAGTTCTGACGGCAACGCGTTGACCGTGTCGGGCGAGGTGCCGGATGTTGCATCGAAGAAACGCCTTTTCTCGCTGACCCAGATGCATAGCGACGGGATGCCGGTTGTCGATCGGCTTCTCGTGGCGGCCAATCCACCGATGGGCGATGGCGAACTACGCACGCGCATTTGCGAACGGCTCGCGCAGGCGGTCGACTTTCGCAACTGTGTGATCTGCGCGCGCGTCAAAGGGCAGCTCGAGGTGCTGCGCGGCACCATGGATCAGGCGGGCAACGAGGGCAGCGGCGCCATCGAGGTAACGGTCGAAAACGGCGTCGTGAGGCTGACAGGGCAGGTGATCAGCCTGTCGCACCGGCGCCTTGCAGGCGTGCTTGCGTGGTGGACAGGCGGCTGCCGCGATGTGGTGAACCTGCTGGAACTGGTGCCCGCCGAAGCCGACGGCGACGACGAGATTTCCGAAGTGATGCATCTCGTGCTGGAGACGGATCCTCGAGTGCGTGCCGATCAGATCACCGTCAACGTGAAGAATCACCAGATCACCCTGGCGGGCTGGGTCGCAACGAATGCGGAAAGGCTGCTGGCCGAACAGGACGCCTGGTGCCTGGATGCGATCGGGGGTGTCGTGAATCGCATCGAAGTGAGTGCGTAATCCCGCGCGCGGACTCGCAGTCGGACGCCAGCTTGGCGGTTCGCGGTACAAAGCAACGAAATCAAATGGAGGCAGCGTGACGGTTGCATCGGGAAACGAGGTGCCGTGTGTCGTTTCATTGATCGACAGGCATGCGGACGGAAAATTTTACCTCGCGCATCGCAAGGGTTTCGAGGCGGGAAGGTCGGGGACTCGGGTGCCTAGGTAATTTGACATAATCTCAATTATCGGCAATTTGC
>NZ_JBSAXC010000051.1:0-1248 GCF_053427725.1 Burkholderia sp. PU8-34 | reverse complement strand
ATGTAAGAGCAAAGTTGTAATGTCGTAGCTGGGCAAAGTTGAAATGTCGTAGTTGGCGGCTGATTGGTTCATCCTGAGCGGCTCCTGATGGTCAACCCGGAGTCTCTCGTGGCCAACAACACCAAGACGATCACCATGAGCATGCGCGAGCTGGATCGACTCAAAGTTGTCGAAGCAGTCGTCGAAGGACGGCTGATGCCGTGGCGAGCCGCGGAGCGACTTGGCGTCAGTCGGCGGCAGATTGAGCGGCTCGTCGCCCGGTATCGTGCCTCGGGGCCGGTCGGTCTGGTTTCGCAGCGACGCGGCCAACCGAGCAACCATCAACTGCCCGAGGATTTGGCGCATCGAGCTTTGAGCGTGATTCGCGAGCGCTACGCCGATTTCGGGCCGACGCTGGCCTGCGAGAAGCTCTGGGAATGCCACGGGCTGCAGTTATCGAAGGAAACGGTCCGCAAGCTGATGACGGAAGCCGGGCTATGGATTCCGCGCCGGCAGCGCCCGCCGAAGGTCTACCAGCCACGGGCACGACGCGCGTGTCTGGGCGAACTGATCCAGATCGATGGCAGCGAGCATCGGTGGTTCGAGGCGCGGGCGCCGCAGTGCACGCTGCTGGTGTACGTGGACGACGCAACGAGCCGGCTGATGATGCTGCACTTCACGGCGACGGAATCGACCTTTAGTTACTTCGAGGCCACGCGCGCGTATCTGGAGCGGTACGGCAAGCCGGTGGCGTTCTACAGCGACAAGGCGAGCGTGTTCCGCAGCACGAATGCGAGCAAGACCGGCAGCAACGTGACGCATTTCGGCCGGGCGATGTACGAGCTGAACATCGACACATTCTGCGCAAACAGCAGCCCGGCCAAGGGGCGCGTCGAGCGCGCGCATCTGACCTTGCAGGATCGATTGGTGAAGGAACTGCGGCTGCGCGGCATCAGCACGGTGGCCGACGCCAACGCGTATGCGCCCTCCTTCATGGCGGCGTATAACGCGCGCTTCGCGAAACCGCCGAAGAGCGACTTCAATGCACACCGGCCGCTGCGGGACGACGAGGATCTGGATCAGTTGCTGACCTGGCGTGAAACGCGCCGCGTCTCGAAGGCGCTGACGGTGCTGTACGACCGGGTGCTGTATTTGCTGGCCGACACGCCGACGAACCGGAAGCTGATTCACCGGTATATCGACGTATGGGAGTACCCGGATGGGCGCATCGAGGTTCGCGCCGACGGCCGCGTGTTGCCCTGTCGGCAG
>NZ_JBSAXC010000005.1:0-464928 GCF_053427725.1 Burkholderia sp. PU8-34 | reverse complement strand
GCCCCTCCGGATCCGCGCCCGACAGCGTGTAGTAGTCGGTGTGGCAGATGCCCGTCGCCTTCACCTCGATCAGCACTTCGCCCGCGCGCGGCCCTTCCAGATCGACTTCCTCGATCGTCAGCGGGGCCCCGGCTTTCCACGCAATCGCGGCTTTCGTCTTCATCGTGTGACTCCTATCAAGTGTGTCGGCCTGAGTTAGCGCTTTAGCGCTTACTCAGGCCCCATGCTTCGCGGTCGGCCTGAGTTAGCCCTTTAGTGCTTACTCAGGTCCCATGCTTCGCGGTCGGGCCCGAGTTGGCGCTTTTGCGCCTGTCGACCGGAGTGAGTGCTTTAGCACTCGCTCCGGCCCCGCGCAAAGCGCGCTCGGGCTCCATGCAAAGCTGAACTGGCCGCGCCGCGCATCGTAGCGCGCAGCACGGCGAAAGAAAAACGTGCTCGCCATGATGGCCGATCGCCGCGCGCGCCGCGTGCGGGAAACGGCCGTCGGGTTGCCTGCATGCGTCATCGATGACGCAAAACGACAAGTGCCCGAGTTTAAAGATCTGTCACGAACCACGCATCCGTTCGCGCGTACAGATCGACGAACCGCGCGTAGCGCCCCGCCAGCGCGCGGTCGCCTGATGGCGCGGCGGCCGGCGAAGCGGCGGGCGCCAGCGTGCGCAGTTCGTCCTCTCGCCAGTGACCGATCGCGACGCCACCCAGCAGCGCCGCGCCGCGAGTCGCCGCATTCGGGCAGTCAACGGCGTCGAGCGACGCGTCGAGCGCGTCCGCGAGCAACTGGCGCCAGCGCGGATCGACCGAACCGCCGCCGGCGAGCCGCAGCGATGCAACCGGCACACGCGCGGCGGTCTCGGGTTCCGCCAGTCCCGACGCGCTGTCGGACCCCGATCCCGAACGGGAAGCAGCGAACCTCGGATCGCCCGCTGCACGCGCGGCCGACGCGTCGCCGCCGCCGGACAGATCGACCGCCCCCGGATGATTGGATCCCGGATGGCCATACCCCGGATGGCCGGATCCCAGATCGCCGTACCCCGGATGGTCGGCCCCCAGATGGCCGTACTCCGGATGGTCGGCCCCCCGATGGCCAGCCCCCCGAATCGCATCGAGCCCCGCGCGCAACGCAAATGCAACACCTTCGAACGCCGCGCGCATCATCGCACCGCGCGTGTCGCCGAGCCCGAGACCAAGCCAGCCGCCGCGCGCATCCGGATTCATCCACGGCGAGCGTTCGCCGGTCAGGTACGGCAGAAAGCACAGCCGTTCCGAAGCGGGCTGCGCGAACGCGTCGTCGTACGCGGCCGGCCAGTTCGCGTAGCCGAGCCAGCCGCGCACGGCTTCGAGCGCGAGCCCGACGTTCTGCATCGCCGCCATCGTGTAGTACCCGTCGCCTGCCGCCGCGCGGTAGCGATGCAGGCCGCGCCGCGTGGCCGGCAGACGGTCCGCGAGCACGACGATCTGCCCGCCGCTGCCGGTCGTCAGCAGGGCGTCGCCATCCGCGACGAGGCCGCTGCCGAGCGCCGCACACGCGGTGTCGGCCGCGCCAGTGGCAAGCGGCACGCCGGCCGGCAGGCCGAGCGCGGCGGCCGCGGCGGCGCCGATCACGCCGCACTGCGCGCCCGACGCGCGCACCGGCGCGAACAGCGCGTGCGGCAGGCCGAATGCATCGAGCCGCTCGGTGTCCCATGCGCCGTCCGGCGTCGCGAGCGCGGTCGCGCACGCATCGCTCGGATCGGCCGCGACGTCGCCGCCCAGCGCGATGCGCAGCCAGTCCTTCGGCTGCACGGCCCAGCGCGCAGCGCGCAACGCCGCCGGTTCGTGCGCGGCGACCCAGCGCAGCAGCGGGCCCGCCATCCCAGGCGCGACAGGGTTCGACGCGTCGGGCCAGTCGCGCGGGTCGGCATCGCGGATCGCGCGTGTATCGGGCCAAAGCAGCGCCGGCCGCACGGGATGGCCGGCCGCGTCGATCAGCACGACGCCGTGCATTTGTCCGGAGAAACCGATCGCCCGCACCTGCGCGCGCTCGTCCGCAGGCAGCCGCGCGGCCGCGCGCACGAGCGCCTGCCACCAGGTGTCCGGCGCGATTTCCGCCCAGCCCGGCTGCGGCGACGACAACGCATAAGGTTCGCTCGCGACCGAGCGTTCGACGCCGTCGGCATCGAGCGTGACGAGTTTCACCGAGCCGGTGCCGAGATCGATTCCGAGCAAGCGCATGACGAAGCGACGATACGAAGTAAAGGAGTCTGATGATAGCGGGATCGGCCGTCGCGCCCCATTAATTCCGATCACGACATTAACGATGACGACGGCCGGCGCCAACGCGGTTGCACATGCCGTCGAAAATCCGCGTTCGCGGGTTAACCCGTTGCGATTTTCCGCGACCCGAAATGCCCATTATTCCCGAAGTGCGATACACACCATAAGGCCGCCTATATTTGACAGGGGGGCCGACGCTATTTTGGAGGGCTATAAAACCGGGAAACGTCACTCCTGCGGCAGATCCCCGATGCACGACACCCTTCAGCATGCCGAATTGGCATATCGAACCTGCAAAGAACGGAATAGAACCCAGTGCTCTTGTTGGGAGGTGGCATTACGCATAACTTCGTACCACCCTGAAAACAAGATCATGGAGTGAGACAGATGCAATCGAACACGGTCCATCCGTGCGATGAAGTGTTGCCGACCGGCAAGCTTGTAACGCTTGGTCTTCAGCACGTCCTCGTCATGTACGCCGGCGCGGTCGCCGTGCCGCTCATCGTTGGCGGCGCGCTCAAGCTGCCGAAAGACCAGATCGCGTTCCTGATCAGCGCCGATCTGTTTTCATGCGGCATCGCCACGCTGATCCAGACGCTCGGCCTGTGGATCTTCGGCATCCGCCTGCCCGTGATCATGGGCTGCACGTTCGCGGCGGTCGGCCCGATGGTCGCGATCGGCACGAACCCCGGCCTCGGCATTCTCGACATCTTCGGCTCGACGATCGCGGCCGGCATCATCGGCATCGTGCTCGCGCCGATGATCGGCAAGCTGCTGCGCTTCTTCCCGCCGGTCGTCGTCGGCACGGTGATCTCGGTGATTGGCCTGTCGCTGATGGAGGTCGGGATCAACTGGGCCGCGGGCGGCGTCGGCAATCCCGAATACGGCAACCCCGTATACCTCGGCCTGTCGCTGCTCGTGCTCACGCTGATCCTGCTGATCAACAAGTTCGGCCGCGGCTTCATCGCGAACATCTCGGTGCTGCTCGGCATCGTCGCGGGCTTCGCGATCGCGTTCGCCATCGGCCGCGTGAACACGGACGGCGTCGCTGTCGCGCCGTGGGTCGGGTTCGTGATGCCGTTCCACTTCGGATTCCCGCATTTCGATCCGCTGTCGATCGCGACGATGGTCACGGTGATGTTCGTCACGTTCATCGAATCGACCGGGATGTTCCTGGCGGTCGGCGACATGGTCGAGCGTCCGGTCGACCAGCAGACGCTCGTGCGCGGCCTGCGCGTCGACGGCCTCGGCACGCTGATCGGCGGCATCTTCAACTCGTTCCCGCATACGTCGTTCTCGCAGAACGTCGGCCTGATCGGCGTGACGGGCGTGAAGAGCCGCTACGTCTGCGCGACGGGCGGCGTGATCCTGGTGCTGCTCGGCCTGTTCCCGAAGATGGCGCAGGTCGTCGCGTCGGTGCCGCCGTTCGTGCTCGGCGGCGCGGGGATCGTGATGTTCGGGATGGTCGCCGCGAACGGCGTGAAGGTGCTGTCGAAGGTCGACTTCGTGAACAACCATCACAACCTGTTCATCGTCGCCGTGAGCATCGGCATGGGCCTCGTGCCGGTCGTGTCGCCGCACTTCTTCTCGAAGCTGCCCGCCGCGCTCGCACCGATCCTGCACAGCGGCATCCTGCTTGCGTCGGTCACGGCCGTGATCCTGAACATCGTGTTCAACGGCGTGAAGGGCGAGAAGGAGGCGAAGTGCGACATCCGCCGCGCCGGCCACGATTTTGACGGGCGGCCGGTCGACATGCACTGATCACTGACGCGCGCATCGCGCCGCTTGACGGTGCTTCGTTCGATCGATGAAAACGCCACGGGCATCCCGTGGCGTTTTTCGTTGTGTGCGCCCGGCGTGACGTTCGGCATCGAACCGGCGGTCATGCAAACGACGGCATCACGTTGCGTGGACAACGAATTCGCGACGATGCGCGCGCAAAAAGAAAAACGCCACGAACTTTCGTCCGTGGCGTTGTTGCTTGCCGTGCATGGCGTGCGTGCCGCGTGACATCCCGCGCGCCCGACACCAGCAGGATCGACGCCGACGGTCGACGACCGTGGCGGTGATCCGTCGCGCTTACCCGTTCGTCGCAGCGGCCGACGCCGGCGCAGGCGCCGCCGCCTTGTCGTAGTCGACCGGCTGATCGGCCGGACGCGGCGTCTCGCCGGCCCGCTCGATCCAGCCGCCGCCCAGTGCGCGGTACAGGTCGACAAGGTTGGTCCAGCGCGCGAGCCGCGCGTTGATCAACGTCTGCTGCGCCGAGTACAGGTCGGTCTGCGCGGTCAGCACCGACAGGTAGCTGTCGACGCCGTTCTTGTAACGCAGGTCCGACAGGTCGAAGCGGCGCTGCTGTGCGTGCTCGTTGCGCTCGAGCGCGGCGATCTGCTGGTCGTACGTGCCGCGCGCGGCGAGCCCGTCCGACACTTCGCGGAACGCCGACTGGATCGCCTTCTCGTAGTTCGCGATCTCGATGCGCTTCTGCACATTCGCGAGATTCAGGTTCGCGATGTTCTGCCCGCCCTCGAAGATCGGCATCGTGATCTGCGGCGCGAACGACCACGCCGCGGTGCCGGCCTTGAACAGCCCTCCGAGCGTCGGGCTCGCGGTGCCGAACGCGCCCGTCAGCGAGATGCGCGGGAAGAACGCCGCGCGCGCGGCGCCGATGTTCGCGTTCGCGGCCAGCAGGGTCTGCTCGGCCTGCATGATGTCCGGACGGCGCGTCAGCAGATCCGACGGCAGGCCCGCCGGCACGTCGGCCAGCACGTTCTGCCCGTCGAGCGGCAGGCCCGGCGGCAGATCGTCCGGCAGCGGCTCCCCGATCAGCAGCGTCAGCGCGTTCACGGCCTGCGCGCGGGCTCGCGCCTGCGCCTGCTGGTTCGCGAGCGCCGTCTCGACGACCGTCTGCGCCTGGCGCAAATCGAGTTCCGTGCCGGTGCCGTTGTCGAACTGCAGCTTCGTCAGGTCGTACGACGCCTGCGCGGTCTTCAGCGTGTTTTCCGTGACCTTCAGCAGGTCGTCGGTCGACAGCAGCGTCAGGTACTGGTCCGCGACTTGCGACACGAGCGAGATTTCCGTCGCCTGGCGCGCATACGAGGTTGCGAGGTACTGCGCGAGCGCCTGATCTTTCAGGCTCTGCACGCGGCCGAACAGGTCGAGCTCCCACGACGCCGACAGCCCGACGTTGTAGGTGCGCGAGATGTACGGCGCGTTGAACTGCGAAACACTCTGCGGCACGCGCTGGATGCTGCCGCTGCCGGTGGCGTCGAGCGTCGGGAACAGGCCCGCGCGCGTGATCTGGTATTGCGCGCGCGACGCCTCGATGTTCAGCACCGCGACCCGCAGATTGCGGTTGTTCTTCAGCGCGATCTCGATCAGCCGCTGCAGGCGCGGATCGACGAAGAATTCACGCCAGCCGATGTCGGTCGCCGCCTGGCCGTTCGCGCTGCGCGCGCCGGCCGCGGTGGCCGGCTGCGTCGCATAGACGCCGCCCGACGGGAACGCACCCGCGACGGGCGCATCGGGCCGCTTGTAATGCGGCGCCATCGTGCAGCCCGTGGCGAAGAGCGCGGCGGCCAGTGCGACCGCGATTGCAGTCAAAGCATGTTTTTGCATCATCACTGCCCCTTCTTGTCGTCGTCGCCGTGGTCGCCCTTTTCCGCCTGATGCAGGTGATCCTGCGCAAGACGCAGCGCCTCGTCGACGTCTTCCTTCTCGCCGCTGAAGATCGCGCGGATCTTCACGAAGAACATCGGGATCATGAAGATCGCGAGGAACGTCGCCGTGATCATCCCGCCGATCACGCCCGTGCCGATCGCGTGCTGGCTCGCCGAACCCGCGCCGTTGCTGACCGCGAGCGGCATCACGCCGAGAATGAACGCGAGCGACGTCATCAGGATCGGACGCAGCCGCAGGCGCGCCGCTTCCAGCGCGGCCTCGATCGGCCCCATCTTCTCCGTTTGCTGCAGTTCGCGCGCGAACTCGACGATCAGAATCGCGTTCTTCGCGGACAGACCCACCGTCGTCAGCAGGCCGACCTGGAAGAACACGTCGTTCTCGAGGCCGCGCATCGTTGCCGCGAGCAGCGCGCCGATCACGCCGAGCGGCACCACCATGATCACCGAGAACGGAATCGACCAGCTTTCATACAGCGCCGCGAGACACAGGAACACGACGAGGATCGAGATCGCATACAGGATCGGCGCCTGCGAACCCGACTGGATTTCCTGGTACGACAGGCCCGTCCACGAATAGCCGACGCCGGCCGGCAGCTTCTTCGCGATCGTTTCCATCGCGGCCATCGCCTGGCCGGTCGACTTGCCCGGTGCGGCCTGGCCCTGGATTTCCATTGCCGAGATACCGTTGTAGCGCTCGAGCTTCGGCGAACCGTAGGTCCAGCGGCCGGTCGCGAACGCGCCGAACGGCACCATCCCGCCCGAGCCGTTGCGCACATACCAGATGTTCAGGTCTTCCGGCGTCATGCGGAACGGCGCGTCGGCCTGCACATACACCTTCTTGATCCGGCCATCGACGTCGAGGAAGTTGTTCACGTACTTCGACGCCCAAGCAATCGAGAACGTCTGGTCGATCGCATCAGCCGTCACGCCGAGCGCGTTTGCCTTCTCGCGGTCGATATCCACCTTGTACTGCGGCGTGTCGTTCAGGCCGTTCGGACGCACGCCCTGCAGCGTCGGATCCTTCGCCGCCATCCCGAGCAGCTGGTTACGTGCCGCCATCAGCGCATCGTGGCCGACCCCCGCGTTGTCCGTCAGCTCGAAGTCGAAGCCGGCGGCAGTGCCGAGTTCAGGAATCGACGGCGGATTGAACGGAATAACGATCGCGTCCTTGTAGCGCGAGTAGCGGCCGAACATCCGGCCGATCAACGCCTGGACCTTCTGGTTCGCATGCTGACGCTGCGCGTAGTCCTTCAGGCGGACGAACACGAGGCCCGAGTTCTGGCCGCGGCCCGCGAAGCTGAAGCCGTTCACCGTGAACGCGGATTCGACGATGTCCTTCTCGTCGTTCAGCAGGTAGTTCGAGATGTTCTCGAGCGTCCTGCCGGTGGTTTCCTGCGTCGAGCCGGACGGCGTCTGCACGATCACGAACATCAGGCCCTGGTCTTCATCCGGCAGGAACGACTTCGGCAGGCGCACGAACAGCAGGCCGACCGCGACGATCACGACCAGGTAGATGATGAGCCAGCGGCCCGAACGCTTGATCACGTGGTGCACGCCGACGTGATACTTGTCGCGGCTCTGGTTGAACGTGCGGTTGAACCAGCCGAAGAAGCCTTTCTTCTCTTCGTGGTGCCCCTGCGGGATCGGCTTCAGGATCGTCGCGCACAGTGCCGGCGTCAGAATCAACGCGACGAGCACCGACAGCACCATCGCCGACACGATCGTCAGCGAGAACTGACGATAGATCGCGCCGACCGAGCCGCCCGAGAACGCCACCGGCACGAACACCGCCGACAGCACGAGCGCGACGCCGACGAGTGCACCGGTGATCTGGCCCATCGCCTTCTTCGTCGCCTCCTTGGGCGACAAGCCTTCCTCGGCCATCACCCGCTCGACGTTCTCCACGACCACGATCGCATCGTCCACCAGCAGACCGATCGCGAGCACGAGACCGAACATCGACAGCGTGTTGATCGAGAAGCCCACGAGCGACATGATCGCGAACGTGCCGAGCAGCACGACCGGCACCGCGATCGTCGGGATGATCGTCGCCCGCAGGTTCTGCAGGAACAGATACATCACGAGGAACACGAGCACGATCCCTTCGAGCAGCGTCTTGACCACTTCCTCGATCGACAGGCGCACGAACGGCGTCGTGTCATACGGATACGAAACGACCAGGCCGTGCGGGTAGTACTTCGACAGCTCGTCGATCTTCGCGCGCACCGCCTTCGCGGTCGCGAGCGCGTTCGCGTTGGTCGCGAGCTGGATACCCAGCGCGGCGGACGGACGGCCGTTGAACTTCGTGTCGAAGTTGTAGTTCTCGCCGCCGAGGCCGATCTTCGCGACGTCCTTCAGGCGCACCTGCGAGCCGTCCTGGTTGACCTTCAGCAGGATGTTGCCGAACTGCTCGGGCGTCTGCAGCAGCGTCGACTCGGTGATCGTCGCCTGCAGCACGGTGCCCGGCACGGCCGGCGTGCCGCCGATCTGGCCGCCCGCGATCTGCACGTTCTGCGCGCTGATCGCCGACGAGACGTCCGACGGCGTGAGGCCGTAGTTGTTCAGTCGGGTCGGGTCGAGCCAGATCCGCATCGCATACTGCGAGCCGAACAGCGTGACGGTGCCGACGCCGTTGAGCCGGCTGATCGGATCCTTCACGTGCGACGCCACGTAGTTCGCGAGGTCGTACTTGTTCATGCTGCCGTCTTCGGACGTGAAGGCGAGCACCAGCAGGAAGCTGCTGCTCGACTTCGTCACCGACAGGCCGAGCTGCTGCACGACCTGCGGCAGAATCGGCGTCGCGAGCGACAGCTTGTTCTGCACCTGGACCTGCGCGATGTCGGCGTTGGTGCCCGGCGCGAACGTCAGCGTGATCGTCGCCGTGCCCGAGTCGTCACTCGTCGACGACATGTACAGGAAGTTGTCGAGGCCGCTCATCTGCTGCTCGATCACCTGCGTCACCGTGTCTTCCACCGTCTTCGCGGAAGCGCCCGGGTAGTTCGCGCTGATCTGGATCGATGGCGGCGCGATCGTCGGATACTGCGCGATCGGCAGCGTGAAGATCGCCGCGACGCCGGCCAGCATCAGGATGATGGCGATCACCCATGCAAAAATCGGGCGATCGATAAAAAACTTTGCCATGAAACAGGCTCCCTGTTATTGCGCGCCCGACGCAGCGGCGGACGAAGCCGCGGTGGCGCTTGCAGGCGCGGCACCCGATGCGGCGGCATTCGATGCGGCAGCGGGCGCACCCGACGACGCTTCAGCGGACGATCCCGCAGCCGGAGCACCCGACGCGGCGCCAGGCGCCGCCGCGAGCGTCGCCGGCACGGTCTTCACGGTCGCGCCCGGACGCACCTTGTCGATCCCTTGCACGATCACGCGGTCGCCCGCCTGCAGCCCGCCTTCGACCACCCAGTTCTGGCCCTGCATGCCGGTCGTCGTCAGCTGGCGCGGCGCGACCTTGTTGTCCGCCCCGACCACCATCGCCACCGCCTGACCCTTCTGGTCATGCGTGACGCCGATCTGCGGCACCAGGAACGCGTTCTCGTTCACGCCTTCCTCGATCCGTGCGCGCACGAACATCCCCGGCAGCAGCACGCGGCCCGCGTTCGGGAAGATCGCGCGGATCGTCACCGAGCCCGTCGCCTGATCGACCGTCACGTCCGAGAACTGCAGCTTGCCCGGCTCCGAATACGTCTTGCCGTCTTCCAGGATCAGCGACACTTTCGCCGCACCCGGGCCGCTCGTCTTGATCCGGCCGCTCTTCACGTCCTGGCGCAGCTTCAGCCCGTCGAGGCTCGATTGCGTCAGGTCCACATAGACCGGGTCGAGCTGCTGCACGGTCGACATCAGCGTCGCCTGGCTCGCCTGCACGTAGGCGCCCGGCGTGACCTGCGAGATGCCGACGCGGCCCGTGATCGGCGAGACGACGTCCGTGTAGCCGAGGTTGATCTGCGCGGTGTCGACCGCTGCCTTGCCGGCGGCGACGTCCGCCGCGGCCTGCCCTTGCGTGGCCACCGCGTTGTCGTAGTCCTGCTTGCTGACCGCGTTCGCGGCGACGAGCACCTTGTAGCGCGCCACGAGCGCGTTCTGCGTCGCGAGGTTCGCCTGCGCCTTCGCGAGCGTCGCCTTCGCGCTGTTCAGCGCCGCGATGTACGGCGCCGGATCGATCTTGTAGAGCCGTTGGCCGGCCTTGACGTCGCTGCCCTCGGTGAATTCGCGGCGCAGCACGATGCCGTCGACCCGCGCGCGCACCTGCGCGACGAGGAATGCATTGGTGCGGCCCGGCAGTTCGGTGAACACCGGTACGGTTTGCGGCTGGACGGTGACGACGCCGACTTCCGGCGTTTGCGGCGGCGGCGCCGCATCTTTTTTCCCGCACGCGGCCAGGAAAACGGCAGCCGTCGCGACAGTGATTAAGCGGTATGGAACCCGTTCGACGCGCATGGAGCGACCTCTGTGTGTAACCAATGGAATGAGTGCAGCGCCCGACAGGAGCGCAACACGGATGCGCCTCACGGCGCAGATCGAACACCTGAATTACTGGACTGCTAGATACAGCAAGCGGCACGAAACCTCCGTGCCGACGAGACGCCGCGAACTGCGGACAGGAACTTTGGCGGGAATCAGCAGAGTGGGATATTAACTGATTGCCACATTGGTCATTCGATCGTAGGGTGGCATTGTATATACATTCACGAATGTATGTAAAATGCCCCTCTCGCTGTCAGGACCGCCAAGTCTTACGAATTGTTACCAGCCGCAAGAATAGCCCGTTTGCGCGGCTGCGGCGAGGGTGCAAACCTTATTGTTCCGTCCCACTGATCGATCCATTCAGGCCTGCACATGGTCAGACGCACCAAGGAGGAAGCGCTTGCGACACGCAACAGCATCCTCGACGCCGCCGAACACGTCTTTTTTGAGAAAGGCGTGTCGCATACTTCGCTCGCCGACATCGCGCACCACGCCGGCGTCACGCGCGGCGCGATCTACTGGCATTTCGCGAACAAGGCCGAACTGTTCGACGCAATGTTCGACCGCGTCTTCCTGCCGATCGACGAGCTGAAGACGATGCCCGCCGACGCGCCGGGCGGCAATCCGCTCGACAAGATCCGCAAGATCCTGATCTGGTGCCTGCTGGGCGTGCAGCGCGACTCGCAGCTGCGCCGCGTGTTCAGCATCCTGTTCATGAAGTGCGAATACGTCGCGGACATGGAGCCGCTGCTGCAGCGCAACCGCGCCGGGATGAGCGAGGCGCTGCACGCGATCGACGCCGATCTCGCGGTGGCCGTGCGGCAGAAGCTGCTGCCCGAGCGGCTCGACACCTGGCGCGCGACGCTGATGCTGCATACGCTCGTCAGCGGTTTCGTGCGCGACATGCTGATGCTGCCCGGCGAAATCGACGCGGAACGGCACGCGGAAAAGCTCGTCGACGGCTGTTTCGACATGCTGCGGTACAGCCCGGCGATGCTGAAGGACGAGGATTGATCGAACCGCCGCCGGGCCGCCGCCGACAGCGGCCGGGGCCGGGGCCGGGGCCGGACGGACGTTCAGCCGCCGTTGAACCAGCGTGCCGCGTAGAGCAGCAACGCGACGAACACGATCATCGCCGCCCATGCCCACACGGGCAACGGGCCCGACCCGCGATGAGGGAGCGCGCTGGCCGCGCGCCCGGTCAGCGCGCTGCCGAGATGCTGCAACGATGAACGCTTCATCGCACCCGCCAGCGACGCGGGCCGCAGGAACACGTACTGGCGCCGCTGCGGGCTCGTGCGCGCACGGTTCGGCGCGAGACCGTGCTTGGCCTGCACGACCGCGCAGAATTCGCTGAAGAAATCGTCGGCCCATTCGCGCAGCGCGTTCTCGATCTGCCGCACCGGCAGTTCGGCAAGCGGCCCGGTCGCCGTCGCCCACACCACGTACTCGATGCGGGTGGCGTCCGCATCGTCCGACTCGGGAAACAGCACGAGCTCGATCTGGCCACGCAGCGCGCCGATGCCGTCCGCGCGCGCCTTGAAGCTCAGGACCCGGCGCGGCTGCCCTTCCGCATCGCCCTGCTCGCCCGCGACATGCGCACGTACGTCGTAGCGCGCCCGCAGCGGACCGAGCGGCACCGTCAGCGCCAGCGCGTACTCGCCGTGCGCGAGCAACGCGAACGATTCGCAATGGTCGAAGCTCGCGCGCAACAGCGCGATGTCCTCCAGCGCCTCCGTGACGACCGACGGCGCAAGCGGAATGCGTAATGCGTCGTTCAGTTCCATGATGCCTCCCCGATGAACGCTCGCCGCATCAGGACGTTTCGACCAGACTGTCGACCCGTGCGGCGTCGAAGGCGACATAGCGCGCGAGCGCCCTTGCCCCCTCCTCCGGTTCCTCGTAACTCCATGCGGCGTTTTCGATGACGCCGTCTTCCGTCTGCAAATCGAAGTAGCTCGCGTAACCCTTGATGCCGCCGACGGCCGTCGAGGCCGACCGCACGAGCCGACGCATGTTGACGTCGGTGCGGGGCAGGTAATGGACGTCCGGCATGCCGGCCTCGCGCACGGTCAGCGCGCCGACGGAATCGGCGTACGTAATCCCCCGATGGATCACGCGCACGCGATGGCGGTTCGGCACGATTTCGAAGCGAGGATCGGCTGGATCGGACATCGTTCTCCCCTGCGGACGGCCCGGCAGGCTGGCCAGGGCGGGCACCACAAACGAAAAAGCCACGGCACGAGCGCCGTGGCTTTCCATTATGGGCGAAAGTCGCACGAATTGCGCGACCGCGGCTATCGCCGCACGATATCGATTATTTCGCGCTCCACGTGAATGCCTGCTTCGTGCCGCCCTTCGCGCCGACCGTCACGTCGTGCGCCTCGTCCTTGCCTTGGTACGACGCATTCACCGTATAGCGGCCCGGCGGCAGTTTCACGAGCATGTACGGCCCGTGCGCGTCGGTCTTCAGCACTTCGGTGCCCTTCGCGTCGGTAATCCGCACGTGAACGTCGGCGACGAATTCGCCGCCCGCGCCCGTGAAGCGCAACGCGAGCGGCCACGCCGATTCGTTGCGCTGGAATGCGGTCGACTCGTCCTGTCCGATGCCGCCCGACACGAAGGTGACGTCGCCCTGTTGATGTGCGGCGGGCAAGCCGTCCGACTGCGCGTACGCGCCGGTTGCGCCGGCCGCGATGCCGGCGGCCAGCGCCGCGGCGATCGCGAATCGGGACAGTCTGCGTGGATGTTGCATGGCTCTCTCCTCTTGGGTCGGAAGCGATGCCGGGCACCACGGTGCGCGAAGCGGACGGCGCCGCCGCGCCCGGCCTGAGGCCTGTTCGCGCCGGCAAGGTGCCGAAAGGCGCTGGAAAGCGCCGGTCAGCTCAGGTCGACCGGCACGAAGATCTGCGCATTATCGCGCTGGATCAGCAGCGCCAGGCTGTTGCCGGCGTTCTTCACCGCGTCGCGCAGCTGCTCGGGGCTCGTGACCGGCCGGCCGTTCACCGCGAGGATCACGTCGCCCGGCTGGATGCCCGCGCTCGCCGCAGGGCCGCCGGCCTGCTGCACGATCAGCCCGTGCGACAGCTGCGTTGCATTGCGCTCCTGCGGCGTGAGCGGCCGCACCGCGACGCCGAGACGCCCCTGCTCGACCGGACCGCCATCGTTCGACGCGACCTTGGCGTCCGTCATCGAGCCGAGCGTCACGCTGACCGTCTTCTTCGACTTGTCGCGCCAGATCTGCAGCTCGGCCTTCGAGCCGGGCTTCAGGCCCGCGATCTGCGACGGCAGCGTCGTCGAATCGGCGACGGGCGAACCGTTGACCGACAGAATCACGTCGCCCGGCTGCAGGCCCGACTTCGCGGCCGGGCCGCTCGGGTCGACCGAGCTGACGAGCGCGCCGTCCGGCTTCGGCAGCCCGAACGAGCTGGCCAGCGTCTGGTTCAGCCCCTGCACCGCGACGCCGAGGCGGCCGCGGCTCACGTGGCCGGTCTTCACGAGCTCGTCCTTGACCTTGATCGCCTCGTTGATCGGGATCGCGAACGACAGCCCCTGGAAGCCACCCGTCTGCGAATAGATCATCGAGTTGATGCCGATCACCTCGCCCTTCAGGTTGAACAGCGGCCCGCCCGAGTTGCCGGGGTTCACCGGCACGTCGGTCTGGATGAACGGCGTGTAGTTCTCGTCGGGCAGCGCACGCGACTTCGCGCTGATGATGCCGGAGGTCACCGTGTTGTCGAAGCCGTACGGCGAGCCGATCGCGACCACCCACTGGCCGACCTTGCTCTGCGCCGGATCGCCGATCTTCACCGTCGGCAGCCCGCTCGCGTCGATCTTCAGCACCGCGACGTCGGACTGCTTGTCGGCGCCGACGACCTTCGCCTTGTATTCGCGCTTGTCGGTCAGCTTCACGGTCACGACGTTCGCGCCGTCGATCACGTGCGCGTTGGTGAGGATGTAGCCGTCCGGGCTGATGACGAACCCCGAGCCGAGGCTCGCGCTCGGCTGGTCGTCCGGCTGCGCGTCACCGCCCATGCCCGGCACCTGGCCGTAGAAGTGCTTGAAGAACTGGTAGAACGGGTCGCTGGGGTCGACCGGCAGCTGCGGCACGCGCCGCGACACCTGCTTCACCACGTGCTTCGCGCTGATGTTCACGACCGCCGGGCCATAGGTCTCCACCAGACCGGAGAAGTCCGGGATGCCGGTTTTCGCGGCCGCTTCGGCCGGCATCAGCGCGGCCGCCTGCGCGGGCGAGATGATCTGCGGATCGGCATGCCGGGTGCCCGCGACATAGCCGGCGGACAGCGCGGCCGCCACGGCGACCGCAACGGCACCGCGCGCAAGGAATCGGGTGTTCATCGTAGGACCTCCTCTTTCGTTACAACGCAGCGTAACGGCACTGACTTAAAGGAGGCTTAATCGGCCTCGAGCGGGGACCAAGCAGGGCCTGACCCGCTTGATCGGCCCGTTTGCACGGCATCGACGCGCCGGCCTGCGGCCGGCGCCCGCCACCCGGGGATCGATCCGGGATCCCCGGCCAGCCGGCCTCAGACGGCCGCGGGCGCCTCCACCGGCACCTCGGCGTCGCGGAACACGACGCTGACGAGCAGGCCGCCCGCCGCCGCGTCGCCGAGCGACACCGTCGCGCCCTGCTGCATCGCGACCCGCTTGACGATCGCGAGCCCGAGCCCGCTGCCCGACACGTCGGTGCGGGCGCGCGCGGCGCTGTCCCGGTAGAAGCGGTCGAACACGCGCTCGCGCTCGTCGGCCGGGATGCCCGGCCCGCTGTCGCCGATCTGCACGCATGCGCGGCCGGCCGCATCGCGCGCGAGCGACACGTCGATGCGGCCGCCGTCCGGCGTGTACTTGACCGCGTTGTCGAGCAGGTTGCCGAACATCACGCGCAGCGCGGCGACGTCGGCGACGACCTTTGCCGGCTGCGCATCTTCGAAGCCGAGGTCGATGTGGCGCCGCTGCGCGAGCGGCGCGTGCGCGGCCACGCACTCGACAAGCAGCGCCTGCAGGTCGATCGCCTCGCGCACGGTGCCGCCGTCCGGCTCCGCGCGGGCCAGCGCGAGCAGTTGCTCGGCAAGGCGCGTCGCGCGTGTCACGCCGTCCTGCAGGTCGACGAGCGCCTCGCGGCGCGCGTCGTCGTCCCGTGCACGGGCGACGAGCTGCGCCTGGATCTGCACGGCCGCGAGCGGCGTGCGCAGTTCGTGCGCGGCATCGGCGACGAACGCCTTCTGCGTGTCGAGCGCGGCCGACAGCCGCGCAAGCAGCCGGTTCAGCGCCTGCACGAGCGGCTGCACCTCGAGCGGCAGTGGCGAATCGGGCAGCGGATCGAGCGCCTCGGGCTGGCGCGCCTCGACCGCGCGGGTCACGCGGCGCAGCGGCGCGAGCCCGCGCCCGACGATCATCCACACGGCCGCGCCGAGGAACGGCAGCAGCACGATCAGCGGCCACAGCGTGCGCAGCGCGACGTTCGCCGCGAGCCGGTTGCGCACCGACACCGGCTGCGCGAGCTGCACGACGTTGTCGCCGACGATCGCGCCGTACACGCGCCATTCGCCGCGGTCGGTGCGCTCGGTCGAGAAGCCGAGCTCGGCGCGCGGCGCGATCGGCGCGCGCGGATGCGAGAAGTACATGAGCACGCCGTTGCGGTTCCAGATCTGGATCACGATGCCTTCGTCGCCGTTGGTGCGCGAGCCGAACACCTGCGAAAACGGCTCGGACGGCAGCGCCGCGGCAATTTCCTGCAGCTGGTAGTCGAACAGCTCGTTCGCCTCGGCGAGCGCCTGCCGGTAGATCAGCCAGCCGGCGAGACCGACGCCCGCGACGACGATCGCCAGCAGCCAGATCAGCAATTGATGACGGATCGACCTCACGCGTCAGCTTTCCTTGACGACCATGTAGCCGAGCCCGCGCACGTTGCGGATCAGGTCCGAGCCGAGCTTCTTGCGCAGCGCGTGGATATAGACCTCGACCGTGTTGCTGCCGATCTCCTCGCCCCAGCCGTACATCTTCTCCTCCAGCTGGCTCTTCGACAGCACCGCGCCCGGCCGCGCGAGCAGCGCTTCGAGCAGCGCGAACTCGCGCGCCGACAGCGCGACGGGCGCGCCGTCGAGCGTCACCTGGTGCGAAGCGGGATCGAGCGTCAGCGCGCCGTGGCGGATCAGCGACTCGCTGCGCCCCGCCTGGCGGCGGATCAGCGCGCGCATCCGCGCGCCCAGTTCGTCGAGGTCGAACGGCTTGACGAGGTAGTCGTCGGCGCCCGCGTCGAGGCCCTTCACGCGATCGGCAACCGCATCGCGCGCGGTGACGATCAGCACCGGCAGCGCCAGCCCGCGCGCGCGCAGCGTGCGCAGCACGTCGATGCCGTCGCGCTTCGGCAACCCGAGGTCGAGCAGCAGCAGGTCGTACGTTTCGCCGCCGAGCGCGGTGAGCGCCGCGTCGCCGTCCTGCACCCAGTCGACAGCGAAACCGTCCGAGCGCAGCGCCTTGCGCACGCCTTCGGCGATCATCCGGTCGTCTTCGACAAGCAATATCCGCATCTGGGTCGGCATCCATGGGACGAGTGAAACATGCCGACCATTGTAGCGCCGCGCATCGCGCACGCGGCACGTGGGTGGCACATGGGCGGCGCGCGGGGGCATGCGGGCGGCACGCGGACGACAAAGCGCGGGCCGAGCGGACGTGAGCGGGACGGCCGGCCCGGGGAACCCGCCCGCCCGGCCACGCTGAAGACGATTTCGTCGGACCGGTGCGCACTTGTCTCTACAATGTGCGCTTTGGCGCCGCGCGCGGCTTGCCCGTACCCCCGCTTTTCCGTATTCGTCCATGCCGATTTTCGCCCTTTCCGCCCGGCTCGCGCCGCGCGCCCGCCTCTGCGCGCGTGCAGCCGCCGTCCTCGCCACCTGCACCGCCCTCACCTTCGCGCCGCCCGCGCAAGCCCGCAAGAAGCCGCACCAGGCACCGCACAAAACGGCCGTCGTGTCTCCCGCCGCGCGCGCGGCCGGCCTGCCGCCGTCCGTGCTCGTCGCGCTGCAGCGCGCGAAGGTGCCCGCATCGGCGATGAGCGTCGTCGTCGAGCGGGTCGGCGATCCGGAGCCGCTCGTCGCATGGAACGCAAGCCGCCCGATGCTGCCCGCGTCGACGATGAAGCTCGTCACCACGTATTCGGGCCTGTCGATCCTCGGCCCCGACTTCCGCTGGCGCACGACCGCGTATGCGGACGGCCCGGTCGACCCGGACGGCACGCTGCAGGGCAACCTCTACGTGAAGGGCACGGGCGACCCGAAGCTCGTGCCCGAGGAGCTGATCGACCTCGTCGACAAGATCCGCAAGGCCGGCATCAAGCGCGTGAACGGCGGCCTCGTGCTCGACAAGACCTACTTCGCGGCGTCGACGCGCGACCTGCCGGCGTTCGACGACGATACGAGCGCGCCGTACAACGTCGGCCCGGACCCGCTGCTGTACGCATTCAAGGCGGTGTCGTTCACGGTGACACCCGGCGACGACGGCAAGGTCGCGGTCGACGTGCTGCCGCCGCTCGCGAACCTGTCGATCGACAACCAGCTTTACGAGGGCAGCGGCTCGTGCGGCGCGGCGGCGTCGGCCGCGCGCCCGACGCTGACGGCGGGCGACGGCATGCTGACCGCGTCGTTCGCGGGCGACGTCCCGCTGCGCTGCGGCGCACGCACGACGAACCTCGCGATCCTCGACCACACGACGTTCTTCGCGCGCGGCTTCCTCGCGCTGTGGCAGCAGGACGGCGGCACCATCGCGGGCCCGGTCAGCGAAGGCAAGGTGCCGACGACCGCGCGGCCGCTCGCCGTGCACCAGAGCCCCGTGCTCGGCAGCATCGTCTACGACATCAACAAGTTCAGCAACAACGTGATGGCGCGCAACCTGTTCCTGACGATCGGCGCGGTGACCGGCAAGCCGCCCGCGACGCCCGACCAGTCGAGCCGCGCGATCCGCGCATTCCTGCAGAAGAGCGGCATCGCGATGCCGGAGCTCGTGCTCGACAACGGCTCCGGGCTGTCGCGCGACGAGCACGTAAGCGCGCAGTCGCTCGCCGCGCTGCTGCAGGCCGCGAACGCGAGCCCGGTCGCACAGGCGTTCATCGATTCGCTGCCGATCGCCGGCATCGACGGGACGATGAAGAACCGGCTCACCAACGCAGGCGTGCTCGGCAACGCGCACATCAAGACCGGCACGCTGCGCGACGTGCGCGCGATCGCGGGCTACGTCGCAGGCGCGGACGGCCAGAGCTACGTCGTCGTCAGCTTCATCAACGACGAACACGCGGAAGCCGCGCGCGTCGCGCACGACAGCCTGCTCGAATGGGTGTACGCGGGCGCGCACTGACCTGAGGCGGTCGCACGCGACCGGACTCCCCCAAAAAACAGGGCCGCACCGCGCAACCCCGCGCGGCGCGGCTTCGGTAGAAACCCTGTCCTCAGAGGGAACCCTCTACGCTCCCCCCTCGCCTAGCGCGACCCGATTGCGTAGGCTGTTGGCCTGACCAATATTGAAAATCGGGCCGAACGCCCGGCCTCGAGGCTTGCAGGGGAAAGGAGGAGACACGCCCATGCGATTCGACGTCGAATTGCTACTGCTCGCGCTGGCGCCCGTCTTCCTGCTCTGCATCGGCTGGGAAGCCTGGCACCTCGCCCGCACCCGTCCGCAGGACGCCGTCTACGGCTGGCGCGACACGCTGTGCAACGCGGCGCTCGCGCTGATGCACCAGGGCGCGGACAAGCTCGCATGGCTGTTCGTCATTCCCGTGTATGCGTACTGTTACCGGCATTTCCGCCTGTTCACCTGGCAGGACGGCTGGCTGTCGTTCGCCGTACTGTTCGTCGGGCAGGACCTGCTCTACTATGTGTTCCATCGCGCGAGCCATCGCGTGCGCTGGCTGTGGGCCGCACACGTCGTGCACCACTCGTCCGAGCGGATGAACTTCTCGACCGCGTTTCGCCAGAGCCTGATGTACCCGGTCGCGGGCATGTGGCTGTTCTGGCTGCCGCTCGCGTTCCTCGGCTTCCCGTCGCAGCAGATCGTCGGCATCGTGCTGATCAACCTCGCGTTCCAGTTCTTCGTCCACACGCAGGCGTTCGGCAAGCTCGGCTGGCTCGAATACGTGTTCAACACGCCGTCGATCCACCGTGCGCACCATGCGCGCAACGCGCGCTACATCGACCGCAATTACGCAGGCGTGCTCGTGATCTGGGATCGCCTGTTCGGCAGCTATGTCGAGGAGACCGCGGACGATCCGCCGCAATACGGGATCGTCGAGCGGCTCGGCTCGAACAATCCGCTCGTCGCGACGTTCCACGAATGGGGGTCGATGGCCGCCGATGCGTGGCGCGTCGCGGGGTGGCGCAACAAGCTGCGGGCGGTTTTCGGTCCGCCCGAATGGGCGAGCGCCTATCATGCACGGATCGCCGATGCCGTGCTGGACGATCCGCGAGCCGCGGCCCCGATGGCCGCGAACCGGGGCAAATAGAACCATTTCAGCCAACGGCCGCCGCGTGACCCGAACCTGAGCGGGCGCGGCAGATGACAGACATCAGGCCATATCTACGAGGAGATCGATCCATGCAACAACAACGACGCGCACCGTCCCGCACCCGCCACCGCCTGCTGCGCACCGCGCAACTCGCGATCGCCGGCGCCGCGTTCGCGCTGCTCGCCGCATGCGGCGGCGGCGACGACAACAACAGCAGCGCGTCCAGTACGCCGCCGTCCGGCGTGAAGATGCAGATCGTGTCGTTCGGCGACAGCCTGTCCGACGCCGGCACGTATTCGCAGATCCTGCTCGGCTTCGGCGGCGGCCGCTTCACGACCAACCCGGGCCAGGTCTGGCCGCAGCTCGTCGCGACCTATTACGGCGACACGCTGCAGCCGGCCAACCAGGGCGGCTTCGGCGTGCCGCTGCAGGCAACGGGCGGCCTCGGCTACGCGCAGGGCGGCGCGCGCGTCACGCAGCAGCCGGGCATCGGCCACGCGGACGCAAGCGTGCCGAACTCGGATTATGCGCAAGCCACGACGATGCCGATCGCCGACCAGCTCAAGCAGTACCTGACGCAGCACGGCAGCTTCAACGCAGGCCAGATCGTGCTGCTCAACGGTGGCGCGAACGACATCTTCTATCAGGCGCAGGTCGCGCAGGCACAAGGCAACACGCCAGCCGCGCAGCTCGCGGCGGCCCAGGCGATCGGGCTCGCCGCGCAGCAGTACGCAGGCATCGTCCAGCAGATCGTCGCGGCGGGCGGCACGCACGTGTTCGTGTCGAACATGCCGGACATCGGCGGCACGCCGCTCGCGGTCTCGAGCGGTACGCAGGCCACCTTCACGCAGTTGTCGGGGCTGTTCAACCAGACGCTCGTCGCGGCGCTGCAGGCGCTCAAGGTCGACACGACCAAGTACGTGCTGATGGACGTTTTCACGTGGCAGGACGGCATCACGGCCAATTACCAGGCGAACGGCTTCACCGTGTCGAATACGGGCACCGCGTGCAACCTGCAGGCGATGATCAACGCGGCGAAGGCGTTCGGCGCGCCGATGCCGTCGGCATTCGGTTCGTCGCTGTTCTGCTCCCCGCAGACCTACACGACGGCGAACGCGGACCAGACCTACATGTTCGCCGACACGGTGCACCCGTCGACGCACTTGGGTCAGTTGACCGCACAGTTCGTCGAGAAGCAGATCGCGGCGACCGGCGTCGGCAAGTAAGCTCCGCGTCCGGTCCGCGCAGCTGCTGCGGACCGGACGACAGACGCTTCGCGCCTGCGAACGCAAACGAAAACGAAAACGCCCGACCGGGTTCACCGGTCGGGTGTTTGTGTTTCCGGGTGTCCGATCCTGACTTGCCGTGCGCTACGCGTTCGCCGGCCAGCGCAGACAAGTGACGACCCACGGCATCGCAACGTGTGTCGCTACCGCGATCACCCCTGCGCTTCGAACGCCGCCGCCGCGCGGCCGAGGCGATCGTTGACCGCGATCCATTCGACGGTATCCGGCAGCTTCTCGACAAGGATCCGCGCGACGTCCGCGCGGTCGAGCGTGCGCAGCATCCCGTACAGATCGCGCGCATAGGCCTGCGGATCTTCCGGCGCAGCGACGAAGTACACGCCGGCGGCCTGTGCCCAGCGGCCCGCGCGCGATGCGCGGGCGACGAGCGCGACCCGCTCGCCCGCCGCCTGCGCGGCCGCGAGCAGCGGCTCCAGTGCGTCGAACGGCAGCAGCGCGAGCGGCGTGCGCGGCGCGTAATGCGCCTTCAGCGTGCCCGACGCGCGCGGCGCGGTGGCGTCGCTGCCGTCCGGCAGCCGCGGCGCGCGGCCGAGCACGTCGGCGATCTGCTGCGGCGTCACGTGGCCGGGGCGCAGCAGCGCCGGGAAGCCGCGCGACAGGTCGAGGATCGTCGATTCGATGCCGACTTCCGACGGCCCGCCGTCGAGCACGTGCACCGTGTCGCCGAATTCGTCGCGCACGTGCTGCGCAGTCGTCGGGCTCACGTGCCCGAAGCGGTTCGCGGACGGCGCGGCGACCCCGCCGTGCCCGCCGCGCAGCGCGCTGAACGCGGCCAGCAGCGCCTGCGCGACCGGATGCGACGGACAGCGCAGGCCGACCGAGTCCTGCCCGCCGCTCACCGCGTCCGGAATGCGCGGATGGCGCTTCAGGATCAGCGTCAGCGGGCCGGGCCAGAACGCATCGATCAGCTTCTGCGCATCGTCGGGCAATTGCTCGACCCAGTAGCCGGGATCGCCGCCCGGCGGAAGGTGCACGATCACCGGATGATTCGCCGGCCGGCCTTTCGCCGCGTAGATGCGCGCGACGGCGTCGGGATTCGCCGCGTCGCCGCCGAGCCCGTAGACGGTTTCGGTCGGAAACGCGACGAGCTGCCCCGCATCGAGCAGCGCGGCGGCTGCGTCGATCTGCTCGCGCGTCACGGACTTCGGAAGGTCGGTGGACATCGGCACGGCTCTCAGTCGAGCGGCACGCGCAGCAGCTGTGCGCATGCGGTGGCCGCGCCGAGCGCTTCGTCGCGCGTCGCGGCCGTGAAGTTCACGTGACCCATCTTGCGGCCGACGCGTGCGTCCTCCTTGCCGTACAGGTGCAGATGCGCGGCCGGCATCGCCGCGACCTCGTCCCACGGCGGCGTGACGGAAGCATTCGCGCCGCCGTCCGGGAACCACACGTCGCCGAGGATGTTCAGCATCGCGGCCGGCGAATGCTGGCGCGGGTTGCCGAGCGGCATGCGCGTCATCGCGCGCACCTGCTGCTCGAACTGGCTCGTTGCGCACGCATCGACCGTGTAGTGGCCGGAATTGTGCGGGCGCGGCGCCATCTCGTTCGCGACGAACGAGCCATCTTCGAGCACGAAAAATTCGACGCACAGCACGCCGACGTAGCCAAGCGTGTCGGCGATCCGCACCGCGGCCTGCTGCGCCTTTTCGACGAGCGTCGCGTCCGCGGCCGGCGCGGGGACGACCGTCAGCGACAGGATGCCGTTGTGGTGGGTGTTCTGCGCAAGCGGGAACGCGGCCGAACGGCCGTCGGCGCCGCGCGCGATCAGCGCCGACACCTCGTACTTCAGCGGCAGGCGCTTTTCGAGCACGCACGCCACGCCGCCGAGCGCCGCGTGCGCATCGCGCGCCTCCTGCGCGGTGCGCACCCGCACCTGCCCCTTGCCGTCGTAGCCGAGGCGCGCGGTCTTCAGGATGCCCGGCAACACCGCGTCGAGCGCGGCATCGTCGAGCGCGACGAGCGCCGCCGCCGATTCGATCACGACGTGCGGCGCGACCGGCACGCCGGACGCCTCGATGAACCGCTTCTCCGCGATCCGGTCCTGCGCGACCGCGACGCAGCGGCCGGCCGGCGCGACGAACGTCGAGCGCGCGAGGAAATCGAGGCTTGCGGCCGGGACGTTCTCGAACTCGGTCGACACCGCATCGCACAGCTCCGCCAGTTCGGCGAGCGCGGCTTCGTCGTCGTACGCCGCGCGCAGGTGACGATCGGCGACCGCGCCGGCGGGGCTCGTCGGATCGGGATCGAGCACGGCGACGCGATAGCCCATCGATTGCGCGGCGAAGCAGAACATGCGGCCGAGCTGGCCGCCGCCGACCATGCCCAGCCAGGCGCCAGGCAGGATCGGGGAAGTGGATTCAGGAGTGGTCATGTCAGTGGTCGGTCACGGCGGGCGTCGCGCCCGCCGCAGTGAGGACAATGCGGATCGACGGTCCTAAGCTCGGCGGCCGTTTCCCGGGCCGCGCGTTCGGGGAAGGGAGCACCACCGGGAGGCCGACCGCGGCGGCCGCCCCGGATGGGGCCGTCCCATCATTCCAGCGGCGGCAGCACCATCGCGTGCGCTGCTTCGTTCTGGCGCACGCGGAACGCGGCGAGCCGGTTCGCGTAATCGACCGACGTGCCGGACAGGATCGATACCGCGAACAGCGCCGCGTTCGCCGCGCCGGCCTCGCCGATCGCGAAGGTCGCGACGGGCACGCCCTTCGGCATCTGCACGATCGAGTGCAGCGAATCGACGCCCTTCAGGTACTTGCTCGCGACCGGCACGCCGAGCACGGGCACCGTCGTCTTCGCGGCGAGCATGCCGGGCAGGTGCGCGGCGCCGCCCGCGCCCGCGATGATCGCGCGCAGGCCGCGCTCGCGCGCCTTCTCCGCATAGTCGAACATCTCGTCGGGCATCCGGTGCGCGGACACGACCTTCGCCTCGTACGGCACGCCGAACTCCTGCAGGATAGCCACGGCGTGTTTCATCACGTCCCAGTCGGAACTCGAACCCATCAGCACGCCGACGAGCGGCGCGCTGTGCGTGTGGGCGGTCTGGACTTCACTCATTTCGTGTTCCCGTGGATGCTCAGGCGAGCGGCTGGCCGGTGATGCGCTCGAGCGCTTCCTGGTACTTCGCGGCCGTCTTCTCGACGACGTCGGCCGGCAGCGCCGGCGCCGGCGCGGTCTTGCCCCACGGCTGCGCCTCGAGCCAGTCGCGCACGAACTGCTTGTCGAACGACGGCGGGTTGGTGCCGACCTGGTACTGGTCGGCCGGCCAGAAGCGCGACGAATCGGCCGTCAGCACTTCGTCCATCAGGTACAGCTTGCCGTGGTTGTCGAGGCCGAATTCGAATTTCGTGTCGGCGATGATGATGCCGCGCGTCGCCGCGTAGTCGGCCGCTTCCTTGTACAGCTTGATCGAGATGTCGCGGATCGTCGCAGCCAGCTCGGTGCCGATGCGGCGCTCGGTTTCCTCGAACGTGATGTTCTCGTCGTGCTCGCCCATCTCGGCCTTCGCGGCCGGCGTGAAGATCGGCTCGGGCAGCTTCTCTGCGTTCTGCAGGCCTTCCGGCAGCTTGACGCCGCACACGGCGCCCGACGCCTGGTATTCCTTCCAGCCGCTGCCGGCCAGGTAGCCGCGCACGACGGCCTCGATCATGATCGGCTCGAGGCGCTTGACCACCACGCCGCGGCCCTTGACCTGCTCGACCTCGTCGGCCGCGACGACCGCTTCCGGCGCGTCGCCCGTCAGGTGGTTCGGCACGATGTGCGCGAGCTTGTCGAACCAGAAGTTTGCCATCTGGTTCAGCACGCGGCCCTTGTTCGGAATCGGCTCGCCCATGATCACGTCGAAAGCCGACAGGCGGTCGGTCGTGACGATCAGGAGCTTGTCGTTGCCGACCGCGTAGTTGTCGCGGACCTTGCCGCGACCGAGGAGCGGCAGCGAGCGGAGCGTGGATTCGTAGAGGGTAGACATCGTCTTTTCGCAGATAAGGAGCCAAACAAAAAGGGAAACGCCGTTCCCCGCGGCTGGCGGGAACGGCGGCCTTGCGATACTTCGGCGGCCGGCCGGGCGGCAAGGCCCGGGCGGCGCCGGCCGGCCCTTTTTCGGCCGGCGGGACGGTCACGACCGGCGGACATCCGCCGGCCAGCTGCCCCGGATCGTACTACAGTCTCAGCGCACGACTTGCGCGAGCTCGCCGGCCTTGTACTTCTCGGCGATCTTGTCGAGCGAAACCGGCTTGATCTTCGCGGCCTGGCCTTCGCAGCCGAATGCGAGGTAGCGGTCGACGCAAACCTTCTTCGCCGCTTCGCGCGCGGGCTTCAGGTAGTCGCGCGGATCGAACTTGCCCGGGTTTTCGAACAGGTAGCGGCGGATCGCACCGGTGATCGCGAGACGCAGGTCGGTGTCGATGTTGATCTTGCGCACGCCGTGCTTGATGCCTTCCTGGATTTCCTCGACCGGCACGCCGTAGGTTTCCTTCATGTCGCCGCCGAACTGGCGGATTTCTTCCAGCAGCTCCTGCGGCACCGACGACGAGCCGTGCATCACGAGGTGCGTGTTCGGAATGCGCGCGTGGATTTCCTTGATGCGCTGGATCGACAGGATGTCGCCCGTCGGCTTCTTCGAGAACTTGTACGCGCCGTGCGACGTGCCGATCGCGATCGCGAGCGCATCGCACTGCGTGAGCTTCACGAAGTCGGCGGCCTGCTCCGGATCGGTCAGCAGCTGCTCGCGGGTCATCGTGCCCTCGGCGCCGTGGCCGTCTTCCTTGTCGCCCTTCATCGTCTCGAGCGAGCCGAGCACGCCGAGTTCCGCCTCGACCGTCACGCCGATCGAGTGTGCCATCTCGACGACCTTGCGCGACACGTCGACGTTGTACTCGTACGACGCAACCGTCTTGCCGTCCGCCTCGAGCGAACCGTCCATCATCACGCTGGTGAAGCCGCTGCGGATCGCCGCCATGCAGACCGCCGGCGACTGGCCGTGATCCTGGTGCATCACGACCGGGATGTGCGGGTACGACTCGACCGCCGCTTCGATCAGGTGCCGCAGGAACGGCTCGCCCGCGTACTTACGCGCGCCGGCCGACGCCTGCATGATCACGGGTGCGCCGACCTGGTCCGCCGCCGCCATGATCGCCTGGACCTGTTCCAGGTTGTTCACGTTGAAGGCCGGCAGGCCGTAGCCGTGCTCTGCCGCGTGGTCCAGCAATTGACGCATTGATACGAGAGGCATTGTGGAACTCCTTGGAATGAAAACCGGTGCGCCCTGTGCGCCGGCACGGCCCGCGCCCGGGCCCGTGGAACCCTGGGGCAGACCGGCGCGGCCGGGCGTCGAATAGCGGCATTTTATCGCGAAGCGCCTCCGATTCCGACCGCCCGGCGGCGCTCACTCGCATTTTGTTACGTTCGCACGGCACAATACGGACAAAATAAAGAAAAAAACCGCGCGGGGAATCGACCCCGTGCGGTTTTCAGCAAAAAACAGTACCCGATCGGATCGGGCCGCCAGCCGACTCAGTAATGCTCGCCGACCCGGACGATCTTCAGCGTGTTGGTGCCGCCCGCCTGCCCCATCGGCTCGCCGACGGTCAGCACGACCATGTCGCCGCGCGCGACGAGCCCGCGCTGGACGATCAGCTCGATTGCCTGCTGCAGCGCCGCGTCGCGGTCGCTGTTGAAGTCGACGTGCAGCGGCGTGACGTTGCGGAACAGCGACATCGCGCGCTCGCTGCCGACCCGCGGCGTCAGCGCGAAGATCGGCACGTGCGTGTAGTGGCGCGACATCCACAGCGCGGTCGCGCCCGATTCGGTCAGCGCGACGATCGCCTTCGCACCGAGGTGGTACGCGGTGAACAGCGCGCCCATCGCGATCGACTGGTCGATCCGCGTGAACGTGCGGTCGAGGAAATCCTTGTCGAGCTCGACGTGCTCGGACTTCTCGGCCTCGACGCAGACGGCCGCCATCGCCTCGATCGTCACCACCGGGAACTTGCCGGCAGCCGTCTCGGCCGACAGCATCACCGCGTCGGTGCCATCGAGCACCGCGTTCGCGACGTCCGACACTTCCGCGCGGGTCGGCACCGGCGCGTGGATCATCGATTCCATCATCTGCGTCGCGGTGATCACGAGCTTGTTCGACTCGCGCGCCATCCGGATCATGCGCTTCTGCAGCGCCGGCACGGCCGCGTTGCCGACCTCCACCGCGAGGTCGCCGCGCGCGACCATGATACCGTCGGACGCGTCGAGGATGCTCTGCAGCGCCGGGATCGCCTCCGCGCGCTCGATCTTCGCGATCATCTTCGGCTTGATGCCGTACGGCGCGCCCGCGATGTTCGCGAGCTGGCGCGCCATTTCCATGTCGGTTGCGTTCTTCGGGAACGACACCGCGACCAGGTCCGCGCCGAGCGACATCGCGGTGCGGATGTCCTCCATGTCCTTCGCGGTCAGCGCGGGCGCCGACAGCCCGCCGCCCTGCCGGTTGATCCCCTTGTTGTTCGACAGCTCGCCACCCACCTTGACGGTCGTGTGGATCTCCTCGCCGAGCACGCGCTCGACAGTCAGCACGATCAGGCCGTCGTTCAGCAGCAGCACGTCGCCCGGCTTCAGGTCGCGCGGCAGCTCCTTGTAGTCGAGGCCGACGCGATCGTCGTTGCCGAGCTCGCAGCCCGCATCGAGGATGAACGGCTGGCCCGGCACGAGCGTCGTCTTGCCGTTCTCGAACTTGCCGACGCGAATCTTCGGGCCCTGGAGGTCGGCCATGATCGCGATCTCGCGCCCGATCTTGCGGGCGGCCTCGCGTACCATCTCGGCGCGCTGGCGGTGATCATCGGCGGTGCCGTGCGAAAAATTGAGCCGCACGACGTCGAGGCCCGCCTGCATCATCTGCAGCAGAATCTCCGGCGAACTGGAAGCCGGGCCGATCGTGGCGACTATCTTGGTGGCGCGCTGCATGAAACTCCTCATCTGGATCAAGGTGGATGCGCTGGGTGAAACGCTGCGAGAGCCGGATGCGGCAGGCCCAGCGGCGGCCGCTCCGGGGGGCGCGCCGGTGCTTGCGCCCGGCGTCGCTTTGTTCTGAATCTCGTGTTGCAGCACGGCTGCGTCGCCAGCAGCCGCCGGTGCGCGCGGGGCTGTGTTCGCCCGCGCGGGCGCGCGTTTGCGCTTGCCCGCGCCGGCCGTCGGCTCCGCTTTCGCGGAGCGCGCGGCCTTCGTCACCCCTGCGCGCGCCGCCACGCTCAGGCCGCCCGCGTTTCCAGCACTTCCACCGCCGGCAGCTTCTTCCCTTCGAGGAACTCGAGGAAGGCGCCGCCGCCCGTCGAGATGTAGCTGACCTGGTCGTGGATGCCGTACTTCGCGATGGCCGCGAGCGTGTCGCCGCCGCCCGCGATCGAGAACGCGGACGATTTGGCGATCGCGTCCGCGAGCGTCTTGGTGCCGTTGCCGAACTGGTCGAACTCGAACACGCCGACCGGGCCGTTCCACACGACCGTGCCGGCCTTCTCGAGCTGGCTCGCGAGCGCCTTGGCCGTCTCGGGCCCGATGTCGAGGATCATGTCATCGGCTTCGATGTCGGCGACCTTCTTCACGGTCGCGGCGGCCGTCGGCGAGAATTCCTTCGCGGTGACGACGTCGGTCGGGATCGGCACCGACGCGCCGCGCTTGCGCGCTTCGTCGATGATCGCCTTCGCCTCGCCGACGAGGTCGGCTTCCGCGAGCGACTTGCCGATCGGCAGGCCCGCCGCGAGCATGAACGTGTTCGCGATGCCGCCGCCGACGATCAGCTGGTCGACCTTCTCCGCGAGCGACTTGAGGATCGTCAGCTTGGTCGACACCTTCGAGCCGGCGACGATCGCCACCAGCGGGCGCGCCGGGTTGCCGAGCGCCTTGCCGAGCGCGTCGAGTTCAGCGGCGAGCAGCGGGCCCGCGCACGCGACCGGCGCGTACTTCGCGATGCCGTGGGTCGTCGCTTCCGCGCGGTGCGCGGTGCCGAACGCGTCGTTCACGTACACGTCGCAGAGCTTCGCCATCTTCTGCGCGAGCTCGTCCGAGTTCTTCTTCTCGCCCTTGTTCACGCGGCAGTTCTCGAGCAGCACGACCTGGCCCGGCGCGACGCTCACGCCGTTCTCGACCCAGTTCGCGACGAGCGGCACGTCGCGGCCGAGCAGCTCGGCGAGGCGCTTCGCGACCGGCGCGAGCGAATCTTCCGGCTTGAACTCGCCTTCGGTCGGGCGGCCGAGGTGCGACGTGACCATCACCGCCGCGCCGGCGTCGAGCGCGGCCTGGATGGCCGGCACCGACGCGCGCACGCGGGTGTCTTCGGTGATGTTGCCGTGGTCATCCTGCGGGACGTTCAGGTCAGCGCGGATGAAAACGCGTTTGCCGGCGAGCTGGCCCGCGGCGATCAGGTCGGTAAGACGCTTGACTTGGCTCATGTTGGACAGATTGAAGTAGTGGATGGGGAAAGGGGGATGACGCAACACGTGCGCGGGCTGCCGCGGGGGCGCCGGGTGCGGGCCGTGGCTGGCGGTTCCGCATGACGCGCACGGGTAAAAAATCTGGAACGGGCATTCTAGCCGATCCGTCCGGCCGACTGCCCGCGCGGCGGCGAATTCCGCCTATTTGGGATGGCGTGGATTACCGCGATGCAACAATGGCCTGTTTTCATGTCAGGCGATCAGCCGCAGCACGGTAAATACGACCATTCCGACGACGATCGTGCCGAGCATGCTGCGCCGCCACATGAACCAGCCGAAGCCGGCGAGCGCCGCATAGAACTGATGATTGGCGAGCGAGAACGACAGCCCGGCCGGGGTTTCGAGCACGTCGGGCAGCACGACGGCGGCGAGTGCCGCCGCGGGCGCGTAGCGCAGCGCGCGTTGCACGCGCTCGGGCAGCACGGTGCGCTCGCCGCCGATCAGGAACAGCGCGCGCGTGACGGCCGTGACGACCGTCATCCCGACGATGACGATCCAGATGGCTGCGGCGCTCATTCGACCTCCTTCTGCTGCACGGTCTCGGTGCGGATGCGCCGCCAGTCGGCCCGCTCGACGAAGAAGTCGGCGGTGCAGCCGGCCGCGAGCGCGGCCAGCACGGCAAGCGGCAGCGCGAGCCGGTACGGCAGGTCGAACGCGACCAGCGATACGACGCCGGCCACCGCGACGGCGGCGAGCGTCGAGCGGTTCGCGACCGCCGATACCATGATCGGGATCAGCGCGAGCGTGCCGGCGAGTTCGAGCCCCCAGCTCACGGGAAAGAAGCTCGCGAGCAGGATTCCGGCGAGCGACGACACCTGCCACGACAGCCAGCTCGACAGCGCCATCCCCCAGAAATACGCCTCCTTGCCGGGCACGTGGCCGTTCGCGAAGCCCTGTTTCTGGAACAGCAGGTAGATCACGTCGCCGTTGAAGTAGCCGATCGCGAGGCGCCGCCACAGCGGCAGGTAGGAGAAATGGGGCGCGAGCCCGGCGCTGAAGATCACGAAGCGCGTGTTGACCATCGCGGCCGTGAGCAGCACGGTCCAGATCGGCAGCTTCGCCGCAAGGAGCGGCAGCACCGCGAGCTGCGACGAGCCCGCGTAGACGAGGAGCGACATCGCGCTCGCCTGCCCGATCGTCATCACCGACTTGCTCATCGCGATGCCGGTGACGAGCCCCCAGGACAGGATGGCCATCAGCGTGGGTGAATAATCGCGGGCGCCCTGGATCAGCGCGAAGCGGTCGGTGGCGGACAATCGAGCGAGCATGGGAAAGCGCCGCGGCGGGCGGATTGCCGGGGCGCC
Organism: Burkholderia sp. PU8-34; assembly: GCF_053427725.1. Classification (NCBI taxonomy): domain Bacteria; kingdom Pseudomonadati; phylum Pseudomonadota; class Betaproteobacteria; order Burkholderiales; family Burkholderiaceae; genus Burkholderia; species Burkholderia sp. PU8-34. Next base: position 433,938 of record NZ_JBSAXC010000005.1, on the reverse strand, counting down.
GGCGCCTCCTGCCGGCCTGCCCCGTCGTCATTGGAATCGGTGCCGGACGATTATAGCCCTGCCCCCTCGCCGACCGACCGGGATGTCGCCAAAAGACGCTAAAATATGCGTCTTTCCGGCTCAACGCTGCACACAACCGCACCGACAGGAGAATCCTATGTCAATGGCCGACCGCGACGGCAAGATCTGGATGGACGGCAAGCTGATCGACTGGCGCGATGCCAAGATCCACGTGCTGACCCATACGCTGCACTACGGCATGGGCGTCTTCGAAGGCGTGCGCGCATACAAGACGGCCGACGGCAGCACCGCGATCTTCCGCCTGCACGAACACACGAAGCGCCTGCTGAACTCCGCGAAGATCTTCCAGATGGACGTGCCGTTCGACCAGGAAACGCTCGAAGGCGCGCAGCGCGACGTCGTGCGCGAGAACAAGCTCGAGTCGTGCTACCTGCGCCCGATCATCTGGGTCGGTTCGGAAAAGCTCGGCGTGTCCGCGAAGGGCAACACGATCCACGTCGCGATCGCCGCGTGGCCGTGGGGCGCGTACCTCGGCGAGGAAGGCCTCGCGAAGGGCATCCGCGTGAAGACGTCGTCGTTCACGCGTCACCACGTGAACGTGTCGATGGTGCGCGCGAAGGCGTCGGGCTGGTACGTGAACTCGATCCTCGCGAACCAGGAAGCGACGGCCGACGGCTACGACGAGGCACTGCTGCTCGACGTCGACGGCTACGTGTCGGAAGGCTCGGGCGAGAACTTCTTCCTCGTGAACCGCGGCAAGCTGTTCACGCCGGACCTGTCGTCGTGCCTCGACGGCATCACGCGCGACACGATCATCACGCTCGCGAAGGATGCCGGCATCGAGGTGATCGAGAAGCGCATCACGCGCGACGAGGTCTACACGGCCGACGAGGCGTTCTTCACCGGCACCGCCGCTGAAGTCACGCCGATCCGCGAGCTCGACAACCGGACGATCGGCAGCGGCGTGCGCGGCCCGGTCACGGAAAAGCTGCAATCGGCGTTTTTCGATATCGTGTCGGGCAAGAACCCGAAGTACGCGCACTGGCTGACGAAGATCTGAGCGCGCGCCACACGCGAATGCCCCACAAAAGAGTGAACAAGAGAAAGACTCATGAGTGAAATCAAGGAAATGCCGCTGGTCGAGCTGACGGCCAAGGATCTTCCCGCCTACTGCCCGAACCCGGCGATGGCCCGCTGGAGCGCGCACCCGCGCGTCTTCATCGACGTGTCGCACGGCGAGGCGCGCTGCCCGTACTGCGGCACGCGCTACAAGCTGCGCGACGGCGAAGTCGTCAAGGGCCACTGAGCCCGGGTGGCCTGGCCTCGCGCGGATCGACCCGCGCGGCCCGGCTGACCGGACCATCGTCCTGCATGGCGGCGCGGCCGGCTGACCGGCGCGCTGCCGTTTCCCATTCTGGCAACCCGAACGCGGCGCCTGTGCGCCGTGTTTCATTACGACATCGGAAATCGACCTGATGCGTCGAGCGCTGGTTATCGCACCGAACTGGATCGGTGACGCATTGATGGCGCAGCCGCTCTTTGCGCTGCTGAAGAAACTCCATCCCCGCATCGCGATCGATGCCGTCGCGCCCTCATGGGTCGCGCCGGTGCTCGAGCGCATGCCGGAGATCCACGATGTCTACGCGACCGACCTCGCACACGGCAAGCTGCAGTTGCTGCGCCGCTGGCAGCTCGCGAGCGACCTGCGCGACAACGGCTACGACGCGGCCTACGTGCTGCCGAATTCGCTGAAGTCCGCGGTGATCCCGTGGCTCGCGAACATCCCGCTGCGAATCGGCTACACGGGCGAGCACCGCTATGGGCTGTTGAACGTGCGGCATGCGAATCCGGACAAGGCGCACGGCGAACGTCCGCCGATGACGGGCCACTACGCGGCACTGGCGTACGCGCCGGGCGCGAAGCTGCCCGAGTCGATGAAAACCCTGCCCCCGCCGCGCCTCGACGCCGACCTGAATGAAACGGCGCGCGTGTCCGCACGTTTCAATCTCGATACACGAATGCCGCTCGTCGTGTTCTGCCCGGGCGCCGAATACGGCCCGGCGAAGCGCTGGCCGCCCGAGCATTTCGCGTCGCTCGCGAAGATCGTCCATCAGTCTTTCCCGTATACGCAGATCGTCGCGCTCGGCTCGCAGAAGGACGCCGCTGCCGCGCAGGCGATCGCCGAGCACGCGCCGCACGTGCGCAACCTGTGCGGGCAGACATCGCTGTCCGAAGCGTGCGCGCTGATCGCGCGCGCGAACGCGGTCGTCACCAACGATTCGGGGCTGATGCACGTCGCCGCCGCGCTGCGCCGGCCGCTCGTCGCGCTGTACGGATCGACGGATCCGCGTCACACCCCTCCGCTGTCGGAGCTGGCGAAGGTACAATGGTTGCATCTCGAATGCAGTCCCTGCTTCGAGCGCGAGTGCCCGCTCGGCCACCTGAAGTGCCTGCGCGAACTCGGCCCGGAGCAGGTATTCGGCGATTTGCGCGGCATGCTCGTCGGGCAGCGCTGACCCTTTCCGGCAGCGTCGCACGACGCGCGCCGGGCAATCCGATTCACCGGTGTGCGGCGGCCTGTTGGCCGCCGTGCTGAATACGGCGCGCGACGCGCGCGAGAGACAAACCCGATGCCACGTTTTGCCCGCCTCTTCGAAGCCGCTGCCGATACGCTCAACGCCTACTACCAGGCCGTCGCGGATGCCAATCTCGACGCGCTGATGGCGCTGTGGATCGACGAGGATTTCGCCAGCTGCATCTGGGCGGACGGCGCGCATCTGCATGGCCTCGACCAGATCCGCAGCGGGCTCGGCGCACGGCTGTCCACGCAGCCCGTGACGATCGAGCCGCTCGACATCCGTGTTTACGACAGTCTCGGCACCGTCGTCTACACGATTGCCGAAGCGCATCAGCAGGCCGATCTCACTGCCGAGCCCGACATGGTGTTCGCGACGTACGTGATGATTCACGAACGCGGCGAATGGCGCATCGCGCACATCCATGCGAGCCCGATTCCCGAACAGGCGGCCGGGCAGTTCGCCGCCAAGATCCGCCACGGGCAAGGCCCGCTGCATTGAATGATTTGACGAAGACGCGGGGCGATCATGAGTACGGCTTCTCCGCCCACATCGCTTGCCGGGGCTCACGCCCCTGACGACGACACACTGCGCTATCGCGCACCCTACTGGCTGCCGAACAGCCATGTGCAAACCATCGTGCCGGCGCTGTTCGCGCGACGACCGGTCGTCGCCTACCGGCGGGAGCGATGGGAAACGCCCGACCACGACTTCATCGATCTCGACTGGATCGCGCATCTCGACAGCGCGGCACCGCCGCCCGACGCGCCGCTGTTCGTGCTGTTCCACGGCCTCGAAGGCAGTTCCGGCTCGCACTACGCGCTCGCGCTGATGGCCGCCGCGCGCGCGAAGGGCTGGCACGGCGTCGTCCCGCACTTCCGCAGCTGCAGCGGCGAGATGAATCGCAAGCCGCGCTTCTATCACCTCGCCGATAGCGCCGAGGTCGACTGGATCCTCAGGCGCCTTGCCGCGCAGCATCGCGGGCCGCTCGTCGTGGCCGGCGTGTCGCTCGGCGGCAACGTGCTGTTGCGCTGGCTCGGCGAGCACCGCAGCGACACGTCGATCGTGCGCGCCGCCGCCGCGATCTCGACGCCGCTCGACGTGCACGCGGGCGGCCGCGCGCTGTCGCAGGGCTTCGCGATGATCTACACGCGCAGCTTCCTGAAGACGCTCAAGCGCAAGGCGCTCGTGAAACTCGAGCAGTTTCCGGGCCTGTTCGATCGCGAAGCGATGCTGAAGGCCGTGACGATGCACGACTTCGACGACATCGTCACCGCGCCGCTGCACGGCTTCGCCGACGCGAACGACTACTGGACGAAGGCGACGACCCGCCCGCTGCTGCCCGCGATCGATGTGCCCACGCTGATCCTCAACGCCCGCAACGACCCGTTCCTGCCCGCGTCGGCGCTGCCCGGCCCGGCGGACGTGTCGCCCGCCGTCGAGCTCGACCAGCCCGCGGACGGCGGCCATGCGGGATTCATGACCGGGCCGTTCCCCGGCCGGCTCGACTGGCTGTCGGTGCGCGTGTTCGGTTACTGCTCCAAATTCGTCGACCATGGATGACATCGTCAAACAGGCGCTCGCCAAGTGGCCGAACGTGCCGCACTGCACCGGCTGGCTGCTGCTCGACCGGCGCGGCGACTGGCGCCTGCGCGACGACGCCGCGCAGGCCGCCGGCGAGCTCGGCTCGCCGATCCGCCACACCGCGCTGATCGCGTTCATCAACCGCAATTACGAAGCCGACGAGCACGGCCAGTGGTTCTTCCAAAACGGGCCGCAGCGCGTATACGTCGAACTCGCGTATACGCCGTGGGTCGTGCGGCTCGCCGAACGCGACGGGCGCCTCACGCTCGCCGACCACGCCGGCCAGCCGTTCGAGCCGCACGAAGCGTGGCTCGACGATGCGGGCGGCGTGCTGTTTCGCGACACCGGCACGACACCGCGCGTGGCCGTGCTGCACGACCACGACCTCGGGCTGTTCGCCGACCACGCGGATCTCGACGCGTCGCCGCCCGTGCTGCAGTGGCGCGACGGACGGGTGCTGCCGCTGCTCGACATCGCGCATGCCGACGTGCCCGCACGCTTCGGCTTCGTCGCGAGCCCGGCCGCGCACACCCTCGCGGCCACGCGCGACGCGCACTGACTCGGCCGCCGGCCGCGCCGGCGTCCGGTATCCGCGACGTGCGGCGGCTGGCCCGACCGTCGTGCGGCAGGTGCAAGCCGTGCCCGCGCGCGAGCGGCCGTCAGCTCCGGCCGTTCTTGTCGTCCTCGCGCTCTTCCTTGTAGCGCGCCTCGAATTCGAGCAGGCGCGCGTTGATCATCGACTGGTCGTAGAACGACACGTCCTTCGCGTCGCGCGCTTCCTTCAGCTGGCGGATGGCCGACGGCCACGCGCCGTCGAGCGCGAACTTCTCCGCCAGCGCGCGGCGCCGCGCGGGCACGTCGCCCATCCCGTCGCTCGCCTTCGCGAGGTAATCCCACCAGTCCGGTTGCTCCGGATCGGCCTTCGTCTGCGTGCGGGCCAGCGTCTGCGCGTCCGCGAAGCGGCGCGCGGCCAGCAGCGCCTGAAGGTGCGCGACGATCGCCGCGTGCGACGCGGGCCAGCGCCGCTGCGCGAGCGCCGCGAGCCGCACCGCGTCGTCGGTCCGGCCTGCGCGGCGCGCGAGGTCCACGGCCAGCACGTCGAGGCTCGGCGAGCTCGTCGCGGAGTCTTCGTCACGACGCGCCCGCGCGTCGAACGCGGCGCGCGCCGCCGCGAGCGCCTGGCCCGCCGCGTCGTACAGGCCGACCAGCGTATCCGCGAGCGCGATCCCATACCAGTTCGCCGCGACGTTCGGCGCGGTGCGGTCGTCGATCTCGAGCTGCATCCGGCGCGCCTCGGCCGCGATGTCGGTCGGCGCGCGATTCTGCAGGATCCTCAGCCGTGCGCGCACGAAGCCGTATTCCGGCGACTGGCGCGGCTGGCGGTACGGCGCGCGCCGCGCGCGGTCCTCCATGTCGGCGATCCGCTCGCCTGTCAGCGGGTGGGTGCGCGCATAGGCCGGCACGCCCGCGTCGCCCATCGACGCCCGCTCGAGCCGCTCGAAGAAGCCCGGCATCCCGTACGGGTCGTAGCCCGCGCCCGCGAGCAGCTGGAAGCCGACGCGATCGGCCTCGCGCTCCGCCGTGCGCGAGAAGCGCAGCTGGTTGTCGACGGCGTACGCCTGCCCGCCCAGCGCGATCGCGCTGCCGAGGTCGCCGCTGCGCGCGAGCACGCCGGCCAGCACGCCGAGCAGCATCGTCGCGAGCGCCGTGTAGCCGGTCTTCTCGCTCGCGCCGATCATCCGCGCGATATGCCGCTGCAGCACGTGGCCCATCTCGTGGCCGACGACCGACGCAAGCTCGGATTCCGTCTGCGTCGTGACGACGAGCCCGCTGTTGATGCCGATGAAACCGCCCGGCATCGAGAACGCGTTGATCTGCGGGTCGCGCACCGGGAACAGGTCGAAGTCCGGCATGTAGCCGCCGATGAAGCGCGCGGCCGCCGCGGCCGCAAGCCGCTCGGCCATCGCGTTCAGGTAGTCGCGCACGAGCCAGTCGTCGAGATAGTCGGGATCGCGCCGAACCTCGCGCATCACGCGCTCGCCGAGCTTGCGCTCGGCCTGCGGCGTGAGCGCGCCGCCGGAGCCGTCGCCGAGATCGGGCAGCTGCAGCGCCCTCAGCGGCGCACGCAGGCTCGGCGCCGCGCTCGACGCGCCGTCGTTGCCGGAGAACCGGCTCTCGGCGCCGCCATACGTGCCGAACACGCCGGGTGCAATGCCGGACGGCACGGTGGAGATCGACGGGGAGCCGGCAGGCGCCGCCTCGAGCGGCGCAGCAGCCGTGCGTTGCGCGAAACCGCCGGACGGCAGCGCGAGCGCAACCGACAGCACAGCAGCAAGCAACTGTTTGACACGCATGGCAGGATGATCGCGACGCCGTCCCGCGCGCAGCGCACGCATCGCGGCGATTGGTATGAATATCGTGGCCATTGTACCGGCGACGTTCCGGCTGTCCCGCACGGATCGATCATGATCTGCGCTCCGCCGCCGCGAACGCCACTGCTATGATAGGCGCCCGTTAAAGCCATGCATGCGACCGAACCGAGCGCCGAAGCGCCGGGTTCGATCGACAGGAGCACGACATGTCAGGACTGACCCACTTCGATGCCGCCGGCCACGCGCACATGGTCGACGTCGGCGGCAAGCAGGAAACGCAGCGCATCGCCATCGCGCGCGGCACGATCCGCATGCTGCCGGCAACGTTCGAACTGATTCGCGACGGCAAGGCGAAAAAAGGCGACGTGCTCGGCGTCGCGCGGATCGCGGCGATCCAGGGCGCCAAGCGCACCGCCGACCTGATCCCGCTGTGCCATCCGCTCGCGCTGACCCGCGTCGCCGTCGATTTCGAGCTCGACGACACGCTGCCGGGCGTGCGCTGCGTCGCGCAGGTCGAGACGTTCGGGCGCACGGGCGTCGAGATGGAAGCGCTCACCGCGGTGCAGGTCGGGCTGCTGACCGTGTACGACATGTGCAAGGCGGTGGATCGCGGGATGGTGATCACCGACGTGAGCGTCCGGGAAAAACGCGGCGGGAAGTCGGGTGACTGGAAGGCCGAGGACACCGACGCGCAACCGCAGTAACGGCCTCAACCCGCATCGAGATCGGGTTGACCGGCAAGTCAGGGCGAAACGTCGGGAAACGTTACGCCTTGATTTGCCAGCAACCCAACGGCTTCACGCTGCTCGCGTTGCGCGACGCGCCGGAGCCGACCTGTCGCGGCGCCAACCGGACGGCAAAGCACTGAGCGTCACTGGCTGCGGCGAGGCTCGAACACGAACGGCTGCGTCAGCAGCAACGGATTCGCGGCGGTCCCCGTCTGCGTGCAGGTTGCCCGGGACATCGCGTCGATCGCGGCGCGATCCGCTACGGCATTGCGGCTGCTTGTCGTCACCGTGACGTTCTGCGCGTCGCCCGACGTCGTCATCAATGCCCGCACGAGCACCGTCGCGGGACGTGTGAGCGGCTTCGCGGTATTCGGATAGACGGCGCGCGGAATGCGGCACGTCAGGCTGCTTTCCTGCGACGACGACAACATTGCGCAACCGGCGAACAGTGCGGCAACAGCGGGCAGGATCAGATAGGTCGAGCGAATAGCCATGGTCGAAGGTCGTTATTCGGCGTTCCGTCAGGACGCGCATCGACGAAAGGACGCGCGCGGAATACGGACGCTTGCGCGCATTGTGCACGCCCTTCCCCGGTGACGGCGGCGATTTGACAGTGCTTGACGGTGAATGCGCGGCCGGCCGCACGGAATCCGTACGATACGCGACGTAATCGCCGCCGCCGGCCCGGTGTCTGGCGTCTGCGGCATGCGTCGGCGCAGGCCATGGCGGCCCGCGCGGATCACTCCCGGTCGTCGCGAACCGGCTCGGCGATCATTGCGGACCGCGATGGCCCGGGTGAGTCACTCCGCGTCGTCGTCGTCGTCCGATTCGTCGAGCGCGTCTGCCGACACTTCTCCGTACTTCGCGACCACGGCCGCCTTGAACGCCTTCAGCGACGGCTGCTCGTCGCACAGCTTGTACAGCGCTGCGAGCTGCTGCGGCCAGTCCTTCAGCTCCTTCGCGAACACGGCGAGGCGTGCGACCGTATCGAGCGCGTCGGCTTCGCGGCCGTCCAGCGCCTGCAGCACCGCATAGCGGCGCAGCACCGTTTCACCGGGCAACAGCGCGATCGCGCGCTCGTGCGCGGCGAGCTTCGCCGGCAGCCCGTCGTGCGAGATCGTGAGCAGCGTCGCCGCGCCATAGTCGCCCCACGCACCGAACAGCATCGACGGCGCGTCGCGATACTGCGCGGCCGGATTGCTGCCGTAATACAGCACTTCCGCGCGCTGGTAATCGCGCAGCACCGGCAGCATCGCGACGAGCCCGCCGAACGACAGCAGCGCGAACAGCCCGAACGCCGCACCGCCCGCCGGCACGATGCGCAGCGGCTTCACTTCGAGCAGGCCGATCACGAACATCGCCGGCAGCAGGAAGAACATGTACTGCTGCGGATACTCGACGAGCGCATGCATCAGCAGGATGCCGATCAGCGCGAAGCCGAACACGCGCACGCTCGACTGCGGCGCGCGCAGCGCGCGCACGAACCAGAGCACGAGCGCGACGACCAGCACGCCGAGGCCGATCGCGCCGGACTTCGCGAGCAGGTCGATGAAGATGTCGTGCGAATTGTTCGCGATCTCGACGCCGCCGAGCGTGCGGGCGAGCGCGAGCTGATGCGACGGGAATTCGCCCCAGCCGACGCCGAGCACCGGATGCTCGCGGAACATCGCGAGCCCGTATTTCCACAGCGCGAGACGCGGCGCGATCTGTCCGGCGTCGCGCATCCGGTCGGCCGCCGACTCCGCGAGATTCAGGTGGAAATGCACGTTCGCCCAGCGCACGCCGCCGTTCACCGCAACGAACACGGCGACGAGCAAGACCGGCATCAGCCACGCACGCGCATTGCCCGGCACGCCCGGTTCGCGGCGCGCTTCGACCCGTGCCATCCAGAAGCCGGCGACCACCATTACCGCAACCTGCAGCCACGGCCCGCGCGACACGGTCAGCGCGAGCCCCGTGGACAGCACGACGGACAACGCGAGCCACGCCCACACCGCGAGGCGGCGTGTCTGCACGAGATACAACGCGCCGGCCAGCGCGAACGCGATATAGGTCGCCAGATGGTTCGCCTGCGCCATGTTGCCGTACGGCCGGCGCTCCACCGCGATGTTGTACACCACGACGAACGGCGACAGCGCCGATTCGAGCCGGAACAGCTGAACGATCTGGCAGAACACGGCGAACACGCCACCGATCAGCAGCGCGCCCGCCATCATCCGCGCGACCGATTCCGCGAGCCCCTCGCGCGCGAGCACGTAGCCCGCCTGCATCGCGACCAGCGCCGCGCCGAGATAGCCGATGGCCAGCCAGTTCATCGACGGCACCCGCAGCGGCATCAGCGCGATCTGCACGAACAGCACCGCGGCGAAGCCGAGCGGCGCGACGAACGCGGCCGGCGCGGCGAACGGCGCCGCCTGACGGCCCGTCCGCGCGAGCAGGACCACCGTCGCGCCGAGCAGCAGATACAGCACCAGCGCGGAAAACTCGGAATAGAAGGTCGGGATCGGGTACGTGTGATTCGTGATCGCGTAGGGCACGATCAACGCGACAGCCAGCGCGACGAGCGGCAACGAGCGGGAAAAAGAAGAAGGCATGAGCAAACCGGATGTCAGCAACCGGCGCACTATACAAAACTTTGCCCGCTCTGTGCGGCGCATGCGCGCCGGACGTGCCACCGCAGCGCGATGTGACCGGCCCGGCAAGCCGGGCGGCAGCCGCAACGGCCACCCCGCCGCCCACCTGCCGCCCGGCCCTGCTCATCCGGCTTTTCGCCCGCTATACCCGCTATACGCGCTATACCCGCTAGACCCGCTATGCCCGCCATTCGCCCGCGTTCATCCGCGTTCACCCGCTAGGCGCGGCACTCGGCCGGTGCGTACTTCGCCGGCAGCGTCGCGCCGTCGGTCGGCACCGGCCCGGCCCCGGGCGCCGGCAGCGATGACGCCGACTTGCCCGCCGCAAAGCACTCCCACGTGATCGCACCAGCCTGCGTCGCCCCCTTCTTGAGCGCCACGCGCGCGGTCGGCGAGTCGGCCTTGTCAGGCGCTGACGGCACCAGCACGAGCGTGTTCGTGCCGGCGGCTGCGACGCGCGCGCTAAAGGCGACCGAAATCTGGCCCGTGTCGTCGTCGATCCGCACCGACTCGACGTTGCGGGTCGCAGCCGGCGCGCTGTAGCCGCCGCCGAGCCCCGCGCCGCTCGCCGCGTTGTCCGCGACCGCAAGCCGCGCGGACGACGCGAGCGCGAGCCCTTCGCCGACCCGCGAACGCGCGAGGTAATCCTGGTACGCGGGAATCGCATACGCGGCGACGACGCCGACGATCGCGAGCACGATCATCAACTCGATCAGCGTGAATCCGCACGGGCGCCAGCGCGGCGGGCGGCGCGTTCGCTGCAGGTCGGCGGCGAAACGGCGGAACAGGGATATGGAAAAGGCTTCGAACATGACAGGCTCCGGAAACGAAAAACGCCTGCCGGAAAGGCAGGCGCTTCGATCGTAGCCAGCGGGCCGCGCGGCCGGCAGTCGGCCGGATGGCCAACGCGTCGATGTATCAGTGCGAGCCGGAGGCCCCCGATGCACGGTGGCGCTTTTTCAGCGCAGTGCCGGCCGCCACGACGAGCAGCGCGCCGGCGACGCTCGCGCCGTAGATCGCGGCCGGCGTGTCGAGCAGCGGCCAGCGGTCGCCGGCCGGGTCGTTCACCATCAGCCCGCCCGCGATCCAGCCGAGCAGGCCCGCACCGAACGTGACGACGATCGGAAAACGATCGAGCAGCTTCAGCACCAGCGTGCTGCCCCACACGATGATCGGCACGCTGACGACGAGCCCGAAGATCACGAGCGTGAGCCGGTGTGCGGGATCGGCCTGCTCCGCGGCGCCGGCGATCGCGATCACGTTGTCGAGGCTCATCACCGCATCGGCGATCACGATCGTCTTCACGGCCGCCCACAGCTTGTCGGCCGGCTTGATGTCGTCGTGCGCGTCGGTAGCAGGCGCCATCAGCTTGATGCCGATCCACAGCAGCAGCACGCCGCCCGCGAACTTCAGGAACGGCACGCCGAGCAGCACGACCGCGAACACGATCAGCACGACCCGCAGCATGATCGCGCCAGCGGTGCCCCAGATCACGCCGCGCAGGCGCTGGCTTGCCGGCAGGTTGCGGCACGCGAGCGCGATCACGACCGCGTTGTCGCCGCCGAGCAGGATGTCGATCACGACGATCTGGAACACGGCCCCCCAGTGGAGCGACGTCAGGTATTCGAGCATGGGCGGGAGCAGGCAGGAGAATCGGCCCGCCGGACGCGGGTACGGATTCGGGTACGGGCGCGGATACGCGGCCCCACGCATGATGCGCGCCGAGTCTTACGAAAATATTGCGCGAGCATAACAAAAAACGCCGGCTGGGCCGGCGTTTTCTGCAGGACGAACCCAGGCGGAATTTACAGCGCCTTCTTCAGCAGGCGCCCCATTTCCGACGGGTTGCGCGTGACGGTGATGCCGCACGCCTCCATGATTTCCAGCTTCGCTTCGGCCGTATCCGCACCGCCCGAGATCAGCGCGCCGGCGTGGCCCATGCGCTTGCCCGGGGGCGCCGTGACGCCCGCGATGAAGCCGACGACCGGCTTCTTCATGTTGTCCTTGATCCACTGAGCGGCGTTGGCTTCGTCCGGACCACCGATTTCGCCGATCATCACGACCGCATCCGTATCCGGATCGTCGTTGAACATCTTCATCACGTCGATGTGCTTCAGACCGTTGATCGGGTCGCCGCCGATGCCGACTGCCGACGACTGGCCGAGGCCGAGTGCCGTCAGCTGAGCAACCGCTTCATACGTCAGCGTGCCCGAACGCGACACGACGCCGATGCGGCCCTTGCGGTGGATGTGACCCGGCATGATGCCGATCTTCAGCTCGTCCGGCGTGATCGTGCCCGGGCAGTTCGGCCCGAGCAGCAGCGTCTTGCGGCCTTCGCGGCGCATGCGGTCCTTCACTTCGATCATGTCGCGGACGGGAATGCCTTCCGTGATGCAGATCGCGAGATCCAGATCGGCTTCGACCGCTTCCCAGATCGCAGCAGCTGCGCCTGCCGGCGGAACGTAGATGACCGACACGGTCGCGCCGGTTTCTTCCTTCGCTTCCTTGACGCTTGCGTAGATCGGAATGCCTTCGAAATCTTCGCCGGCCTTCTTCGGGTTCACGCCCGCGACGAATGCTTCGCGGCCGTTTGCGTATTCACGGCAGGCGCGCGTATGGAACTGACCGGTCTTGCCGGTAATGCCCTGCGTGATGACCTTCGTGTCCTTGTTGATCAGAATCGACATGTATTTTGACCTCTGTTCGATTGGCGTCGCGTGCAAGCCGCGCCGCCATGCGTGTTCAATAGCGCGCTTACTTGCCTTCGGCAGCCGCGACGACCTTCTGCGCAGCCTCTTCCATGCTGTCAGCCGAGATGATCGGCAGGCCCGAATCGGCCAGCATCTTCTTGCCGAGGTCTTCGTTCGTGCCCTTCATGCGCACGACGAGCGGCACGTTCAGGTTCACGGCCTTCGAACCGGCGATCACGCCTTCCGCGATCACGTCGCAGCGCATGATGCCGCCGAAGATGTTCACGAGGATCGCCTTCAGGTCCGGGTTCTTCAGCATCAGCTTGAACGCTTCGGTGACCTTCTCGGTCGTCGCGCCACCGCCGACGTCCAGGAAGTTCGCCGGCTCGCCGCCGAACAGCTTGATCGTGTCCATCGTCGCCATCGCGAGGCCCGCGCCGTTCACGAGACAGCCGATGTTGCCGTCGAGCGAGATGTACGCGAGGTCGAACTTCGACGCTTCGATTTCAGCCGGATCTTCTTCGTCCAGATCGCGGTATGCGACGATTTCCGGATGGCGGAACAGCGCGTTCGAGTCGAAGTTGAACTTCGCGTCGAGTGCGATGACCTTGCCGTCGCCGGAGACGTTCAGCGGGTTGATTTCAGCCAGCGACGCGTCGGTTTCCCAGAATGCCTTGTACAGGCCTTGCAGGATGGCACGCGCTTGCGGAATCGAAGCAGCCGGCACGCCGATCTTCGCGGCGAGGTCGTCGGCCTGGGCGTCGAGCAGGCCGGTCGACGGCTCGACGATGACCTTGTGGATCAGTTCCGGGTGCTTTTCGGCAACTTCTTCGATGTCCATGCCGCCTTCGCTCGAACCCATCAGAACGATCTTTTGCGACACGCGATCAACGACGAGACTGACATACAGTTCCTGCTTGATGTCGGCGCCTTCTTCGATCATCAGACGGTTGACCTTCTGGCCTTCCGGACCGGTCTGGTGGGTGACGAGCTGCATGCCGAGGATCTGGTTCGCGTATTCGCGAACCTGCTCGATCGACTTCGCCACCTTCACGCCGCCGCCCTTACCACGGCCACCCGCGTGAATCTGAGCCTTCACGACCCAAACCGGGCCGCCGAGCTCTTCTGCCACCTTGACGGCCTCGTCAACCGAGAACGCCGGCTTGCCGCGCGGTACCGCGACTCCGAATTTCCGCAGGATTTCCTTACCCTGGTACTCGTGAATCTTCATGCGTGATTCCCTTCAGTCTGAGAGTTGGATGAAAAGTCGCTTAAGACGCTTCTTCGAATGATTTCCGTTCATTCCTTCGTGCCATCCCGGACGGGCATGTCCCGGACGGGCATGTCCCGGACGGGCATGTCCGGCTCCAGCCGACTCGCGCCATACCAGCGCGGGTAGAACTGCTGCACCACGTCGCCGTCGAACCGCAGCGCCTGGCAGCGGCCGAGCTGGAACGGCGGCTCCGCCTGCGCGCCGTCATGATCCGGCCCTTCGCCGCCCTCCTCCCGCACGTTCCACACGTCGCCGGCGAACGCCTGGATCGCCGCCGTCGGCAGCACGGCGCACAGCTCGGTGAGATGGGAACAGCCCGCGACACCGGACAGAAGCCGGGTCGCATCGCGGCGGAAATTGCGGAAGAGATTGAGCCCGACGAGGGCCCGGTAGGCGGGATTGGCGGATTGGCAATGACCGGGATATGGCACCCATTCCGACGACGACTCGGCGTCGACGACATTGAGGTCACGATCGATGGTCACGCGCAGCCAGAGTTCGTGGATCGGCAGGCCGTTGGGCCGGATGCCCGACGCAAGCGCGACGTCGCGCGGCTTGTGATCGGTCAGGCAGGCTTCGATGTCCCACAAGCCGTCGCCGCGCTCGTAGGCTTCCGCTCGGATTGCGCGTCGATGTCGCAACTGACGGGGCACGGGCTCGGATAGCGGCATGCTGGAGGTTGAGGCCGAAGAGGAAAACCCGTGGATTTTAGCATATTGAGTATTTGAGACAGCCTGACGCGACGACGGGTATTCCCGCCTGTCAGGATGCGGTTGCGTTGCAGCAAAATCGCGCGTTGCGCGCGCACCCGGTGCGGTCAGTCGTCGCCGAACAATTCGTCGCCGCACTTGAGCAACTTCACGATGGTCGCGCTCGAGAAGCCGCGCGCCGCGAGGAAGCGCGCCTGCTTCGCGCGCTCGGCGGGCGTTTGCGGCAGTGCACCGAATTTCTTGCGCCAGACCGCCTGCGCACGTGCCCATTCGGTCTCGCGCAGCTGTGCATTCACCTCTTCGACGAGCGCGTCGCCGACCGCGTGGCGCTTCAGCTCGTTGACGATCCGTGCGGCACCGACGCGCGACGCGCGGCGATGCACGAGGCTCTCGGCGAAGCGCGCGTCGGACAGCCAGCCGTCCTGTTCCAGCGCGTCGAGCACCGGCTCGACGGATTCGTCCTCGCCGGCGTACGGCGCGAGCTTGCGCGCGAGTTCGGCGCGGCTGTATTCGCGCCGGGACAGGTAGCCGAGCGCGCGACCCTTCAGCGAACGGGCGGGCTTCGACGATGACGATGATGACGCGCGCGCAGATGCGCCGGTCTCCGCATCGGCAGCGGCGCCGGACGATCGGCGCGTGCGACGCGGGTTCTGGCTCGTGCGGGTATAGACGTCTTCCGGAGCCGCGGCAGACGCCGCCGCAGACGCGCGATCGCGCGGGAAGCCGATGCCGGACACGCGACGGCGCGCCCGGTCGTGTGCATCGAACGATTCGTCGTTATCGAACGGATCGTCCGGTGCGCTCACCTGAAACGAAACGAGGGCATCGTCGGATACCCTCGTCGCGGTGCGGCTCGCGGGATGCGCTGCGGGCCGCCGGCTGGCGCCGGAGGACACGGCACGCCGCCCGGAGCCGCCCGGCGCATCGCGCGCGTCGTGCTCCGCCGGCTTGCCCGTGTCATCCCGGCGCCTGACCATCACTCTTCTTCGTCCATCGCCTCGGCTTCGTTATCCGCGCCTTGCGGCATCGCGGCGACGCCGAGCGATTCGCGAATGCGGTTCTCGATCTCGCGTGCGATTTCCGGATTCTCGCGCAGGAATTCACGCGCGTTGTCCTTGCCCTGACCGATCTTCTCGCCGTTGTAGCTGTACCAGGCGCCCGCCTTGTCGACGATCTTCGCCTGCACGCCGAGATCGATGATCTCGCCCTGACGCGAAATGCCTTCGCCATACAGGATGTCGAAGATCGCTTCGCGGAACGGCGGCGACACCTTGTTCTTCACGACCTTCACGCGGGTTTCGTTGCCGATCACCTCGTCGTTCTTCTTGATCGAGCCGATCCGGCGGATGTCGAGACGCACCGACGAATAGAACTTCAGCGCGTTGCCGCCCGTCGTGGTTTCCGGGTTGCCGAACATCACGCCGATCTTCATCCGGATCTGGTTGATGAAGATCACGAGGCAGTTCGTGCGCTTGATCGTGCCCGTCAGCTTGCGCAGCGCCTGCGACATCAGGCGGGCCTGCAGGCCCGGCAGCGAATCGCCCATCTCGCCTTCGATTTCGGCCTTCGGCACGAGCGCCGCGACCGAGTCGATGACGATCATGTCGATCGAGCCCGAGCGCACCAGCGCGTCGGTGATTTCCAGCGCCTGCTCGCCGGTGTCCGGCTGCGAGATCAGCAGCTCCGGCACGTTGACGCCGAGCTTGGCCGCGTACTGGACGTCGAGCGCGTGCTCGGCGTCGATGAACGCCGCGGTGCCGCCGAGCTTCTGCAGCTCGGCAATGACCTGCAGCGTGAGCGTGGTCTTGCCTGACGATTCCGGACCGTAGATCTCGACCACCCGGCCGCGCGGCAGGCCGCCGACGCCGAGTGCGATATCAAGGCCCAGCGAGCCCGTGGACACGACCTGGATGTCCTCGGCCGCCTCGCCGTCGCCCATGCGCATGATCGACCCTTTGCCGAACTGCTTCTCGATCTGCGCGAGCGCGGCGGCCAGCGCCTTGCTCTTCTCGGCAGTCAGCCCGGAGCCTTTCTTGCTATCTTCCATGAATCGTCCTTTGCTATGATGAGCAGCGTCTGATATAGGCGCGCCGGTTTTCAAGCCGCTGCGCACGAATGCAGACACTGTATAAAAAAACAGTGTTTTATGCAAGCCCGCGATGTGGGCCGCACAACACACGAACCCCTTCGGAGACAGCCGCGCCGGCGCAAGCGCCCTGCCGGCCCCCGGTTACGCAACATGCGAATTCTCATCGCCGAAGATGACAGCATACTCGCGGACGGCCTCACCCGGTCACTCCGCCAGTCGGGCTATGCCGTCGACCACGTGAAGAACGGCGTCGAGGCCGACACGGCCCTGTCGATGCAGGCGTTCGACCTGCTGATCCTCGATCTCGGCCTGCCGAAGCTGTCCGGCCTCGAGGTCCTGAAGCGCCTGCGCGCGCGCAACTCCAACCTGCCCGTGCTGATCCTGACCGCCGCCGACAGCGTCGACGAGCGCGTGAAGGGTCTCGACCTCGGCGCCGACGACTACATGGCCAAGCCGTTCGCGCTCAACGAGCTCGAAGCGCGCGTGCGCGCGCTGACCCGGCGCGGCGCGGGCGGCGGCCCGACCGTCGTGCGCCACGGCTCGCTGGCGTTCGACCAGGTCGGCCGCATCGCGTACGCGAACGACCGCGTGCTCGACCTGTCCGCGCGCGAGCTCGGCCTGCTCGAGGTGCTGCTGCAGCGGATCGGCCGGCTCGTGTCGAAGGAACAGCTCGTCGACCACCTGTGCGAATGGGGCGAGGAAGTCAGCAACAACGCGATCGAAGTCTACGTGCACCGCTTGCGCAAGAAGATCGAGCCGAGCGGCGTGCGAATCGCGACCGTGCGCGGCCTCGGCTACTGCCTCGAGAAAACCGCCCCCGCGCCGGACCCGGCGGCGTCCCAGCCCGCGGCCGCCGGCACGCCGCGCTGACGGCCGGCCGTCGCCGCCATGGCCACGCCGGTCCACTCCCGCCATTCGGTCGGCGAGCCCGCGTCCGCCGCCGACGACGCGCGCGATGCGCGCTATGAAAACCCGTTCGCGCCGCCCGACGAAACCGACACCCCCGAAACCGCGCGCCCGCGTTCGCTGTTCGGCGAGATCCTCGACTGGATGCTCGCGCCGCTGCTGCTGCTGTGGCCGATGAGCATCGCCGTCACGTATCTCGTCGCGAAGACGATCGCAAACGGCCCGTTCGACCGCGCGCTGGAGACCAACGCCTACGTGCTCGCGCGGCAGATCCATCCCGTCAACGGCGTCGCCGAGCTGTCGCTGCCGCAGGCGACGCGCGACTTCCTGCGCGCGGACAACGTCGACAGCGTCTATTTCCAGGTGCTCGGCACGCGCGGCGAGCTGGTCGCGGGCGAGGCCGACCTGCCGCTGCCGCGCGACGAGGACCGGCCGCCGCCGGGCGTCGTCGTGTTCCGCGACGACCTGCTGCGCGGCAACGACGTGCGCGTCGCCTATACGACCGTCGCGCTGCCGCAGGCGAGCGGCACGCAGCCGGTGCTCGTGCAGGTCGGCGAGACGCTCGACAAGCGCAACGCACTCGCGAACGACATCATCAAGGGCGTGATCCTGCCGCAGTTCGTGATTCTGCCGCTCGCGATCCTGCTCGTGTGGTTCGGGCTGTCGCGCGGGCTCGCGCCGCTCAACGCGCTGCAGGCGCACATCCGCGCGCGGCGCCCCGACGACCTGTCGCCGGTCGAGGCGCAGCGCGCGCCGCCGGAGATCGAGCCGCTCGTCACGTCGTTCAACGACCTGCTCGCACGCCTGGAACAGAACATGGCGCTGCAGAAGCGCTTCATCGCCGACGCCGCACACCAGATGAAGACGCCGCTCGCCGGGCTGCGCACGCAGGCCGAGTTCGCGCTGCGCCATGAAGTGTCCGCGGACGTGCAGCGCTCGCTCGAACAGATCGCGACGAGCTCCGAGCAGGCCGCGCGGCTCGTCACGCAGCTGCTCGCGCTCGCGCGCGCCGAGAACCGCGCGAGCGGGCTGATGTTCGAGCCCGTCGACGTCGCGCCGCTTGCGCGGCGCGCGGTGCGCGACTGGGTGCAGGCCGCGCTCGCGAAGCGGATGGACCTCGGCTACGAAGGCCCGGACGACGGCGTGCCGCTCGATGTCGACGGCAACCCGCTGATGCTGCGCGAGATGCTCGGCAACCTGATCGACAACGCGATCCGCTACACGCCCGACGGCGGGCGCGTCACCGTGCGCGTGCGCGCGGATCGGGCGGCGCGGCTTGCATACGTCGAGGTCGAGGACACCGGCCCCGGCATCCCGGCCGCCGAGCGCGAGCGCGTGCTCGAGCGCTTCTACCGGATTCTCGGCCGCGAAGGCGACGGCAGCGGCCTCGGGCTCGCGATCGTGCGCGAGATCGTCGCACAGCACGGCGGCACGCTGACGCTCGACGATCACGTGTACCAGGCGATGCCGCGTCTAGCGGGCACGCTCGTGCGCGTGACGCTTCCGTTGCACGAACCCGCTCCGGAGTAACCCTGACGTGCGCCGCAGCATCGCGTCGCGACGGCGCGAATTGCGCGCATTTGCGCACCGTTCGGACAGCGATCGCGACGCGAAGCCCGCCATTCACCGCGGGTTAACATGGAACGATTTTGTCCGCGCGAGTCAGTGCGCCGTAAGTTTGCCCGCCAATAATCGTCGACAGGTTCGCCCCCAAGGCGGCCGTACATCAATATCAAGAGACTTGGAGACGATTCATGGCAACGTTAGGCGGGCAAATTGCGCACGCGCCGATGACGGGCGAAGAGAAGAAGGTGATCTTCGCGTCGTCGCTCGGGACCGTGTTCGAGTGGTATGACTTCTACCTGGCCGGTTCCCTCGCGGCCTACATCAGCAAGACCTTCTTCTCCGGCGTCAACCCGACGGCCGCGTTCATCTTCACGCTGCTCGGCTTCGCCGCCGGCTTCGCGGTGCGTCCGTTCGGCGCGATCGTGTTCGGCCGGCTCGGCGACCTCGTCGGACGCAAGCACACGTTCCTCGTGACGATCGTGATCATGGGCATCTCGACGTTCGTGGTCGGCTTCCTGCCCGGCTATGCGTCGATCGGCATCGCAGCACCCGTGACCTTCATCGCGATGCGGCTCTTGCAGGGCCTCGCGCTCGGCGGCGAATACGGCGGCGCGGCGACCTACGTCGCCGAACACGCACCGGCGCACCGGCGCGGCTTCTACACCGCATGGATCCAGACGACCGCGACGCTCGGCCTGTTCCTGTCGCTGCTCGTGATCCTCGGCGTGCGCACCTCCATCGGCGAGGAAGCGTTCGGCACCTGGGGCTGGCGCGTGCCGTTCGTCGCGTCCATCCTGCTGCTCGCGGTGTCGGTGTGGATCCGGCTGCAGCTGAACGAATCGCCGGTGTTCCTGCGCATCAAGGCTGAAGGCAAGACGTCGAAGGCGCCGCTGACCGAAGCGTTCGGCCAGTGGAAGAACCTGAAGATCGTGATCCTCGCGCTCGTCGGCCTGACGGCCGGCCAGGCCGTCGTGTGGTACACGGGCCAGTTCTATGCGCTGTTCTTCCTCACGCAGACGCTGAAGGTCGACGGCGCCAGCGCGAACATCCTGATCGCGATCGCGCTGCTGATCGGCACGCCGTTCTTCCTGTTCTTCGGCTCGCTGTCGGACAAGATCGGCCGCAAGCCGATCATCCTCGCGGGCTGCCTGATCGCCGCGCTGACCTACTTCCCGCTGTTCAAGGCGCTCACCCACTACGCGAATCCGCAACTCGAGCTCGCGACGCAGAAGGCGCCGATCACCGTCGTCGCCGATCCGGGCAGCTGCTCGTTCCAGTTCAACCCGGTGGGCACGTCGAAGTTCACGAGCTCGTGCGACATCGCGAAGAGCGCGCTCGCGAAGGCCGGCCTGAACTATGAAAACGTCGCGGCGCCGGCGGGCACGGCCGCGCAGATCAAGGTCGGCGACACCGTGATCGACACGTATGACGGCAAGGCGGCCGACGCGAAGGCAAAGGGTGCCGCGTTCGACAAGACGCTCGCGACCACGCTGAAGGCGGCCGGCTACCCGGCGAAGGCCGATCCGGCGCAGCTCAACTGGCCGATGACGATCGTGATCCTGACGATCCTCGTGATCTACGTGACGATGGTCTACGGCCCGATCGCCGCGATGCTGGTCGAGATGTTCCCGACGCGGATCCGCTACACGTCGATGTCGCTGCCGTATCACATCGGCAACGGCTGGTTCGGCGGGTTCCTGCCGGCGACTGCGTTCGCGATCGTCGCGGCGAAGGGCGATATCTATTCCGGGCTGTGGTATCCGATCGTGATCGCGCTGGTCACGTTCGTGATCGGGCTGCTGTTCGTCAAGGAGACGAAGGACTCGAATATCTACGCGCAGGATTGACGTAGCGGGTGCCGGGCGGCGGTGGACGCCGCCTTTCGGGCGCCGGGCCGGGTGGCGGACATGGGATGCAGGCACCCGGCCCAGCCCCCTCCCGGCAGGCTCGGAACGGGGTGCCTGCAACTTTTTTCGAGAAATATGAAAAAAGGTGTTGACACCCCAAAGGGACATCAGCATAATTCAAGTCTTCGGCGAATTAGCTCAGTCGGTTAGAGCGACGGAATCATAATCCGCAGGTCCGGGGTTCGAATCCCTGATTCGCCACCAAATGCGAAACCCCTGCAGGTCTTTGACCTGCAGGGGTTTTTCATTTCTGCTCTGCGTTTTTCCGCGAATCCTGTTCATTTACCGCCGCTCTGGCGGCGCAAGCGCAGCCAGCTCATCGGGCGTCCCGCCCTGCATCACCGCCTCGCTCACCAGCCGATCGACTGCCGCTGCCAGCGTAACGCGCGAGTGCATCGCCACCACGTACACCCCCTGCACACTCCGGCACCGACCAACGAGCGGCACGCGCGCGCGCCGACTCGCGAGATGATAGCGACCGATGCCCTGAAGATGCCCGCCCCACCACCACGATTTCATCTGCCGCACCCGTCACGCCGGCGCCTCATTTTCGTCGTTACGCCGCCACCGACCCGCGACTCACGTCGCTCGCATGCGCCTGCAACCTGCGACGCCAGTCCTCCCCGCCCTCCATCGCCGGCGTCGACTCGAACAGCTCCGCGATCCAGTCGGCGAACACGCGCACCTTCGCGGACAAATGCCGGTTGTGCGGATAGACGATCGAAATCGGCTTCGGCTTCGGGTTGCAGCCCGGCAGCACCTCCAGCAGCGAGCCGTCGAGCAGATGCGGCAACACCATGAACAGTGTCGGCTGGATCATCCCGAAACCCTCGAGGCCGCAAGTCACATAGGCGTCCGAATCGTTGACCGTGACGGTCGACTTCAGCCTGATCTCGACCGGCTTGCCGTCGATCACGAACACCCAGGGTATCGGCCGCGCGCCGTGGCTCGACCGGAAATTCACCGCGAGGTGCTCGGCGAGATCGGCGATCTCGTGCGGATCGCCGTGACGCTTCAGGTAATCGGGTGACGCGCAGGTCACGCGCTTGAGCATCCCGATCCGCCGCGCGACCATCGACGAATCCTCGAGCGGCCCGACCCGGATCATGCAGTCAATGCCCTCCTCGACCGGATCCACCGGCCGGTCGGACAGCCCGAGATCGAGCGTGATGTCCGGATAGCGCTGCCGGAACACCGGCAGTGCCGGAATCACGAGCCGCCGCCCGAGCGCGTTCGGCATGTGCACGCGCAGCACGCCGCTCGGCTTGCGGTTGCCGGTCTGGAAGCTCGCGTCGGTTTCCGCGATCTCCGCAATGATCTTCACGCAATGTTCGTAGTACGCGGCGCCTTCCGGCGTCAGCGACAGGCGCCGCGTCGTCCGGTGCATCAGCCGCACGCCGAGCAGCGCCTCGAGATTCTGGATGATGGTCGTCACCGACGCGCGCGGCATCCCGAGCGTGTCCGCGGCGCGCGTGAAGCTGTTCGCGTCCACCACGCGGGTGAAAACTTCCATTGCCTGGATACGGTCCATGCTATCCCCCTTCGAATCGCCAACAGGACAGGATAGAGCGCGCGGAAGGGCCGGCACAAGCCCCGCCCCATTGTTCAACTCCGCCGAATAGTCGAACGCTTCGCAGTCGAAAACGACAGCAATTCGTCCAGCCGGCGAGCATCCGCTTCCCGGCCGTTACACGCGGCGCCGGCCATGCGCACCGGTTTGATGCACGCGCGGCGCAGCGCGACCGGATTCGATGCGTCGCGTCGCAGGCACTCGGGCGCGCCGCAGCACCGTAGCGGATCACGCACGTCGCACGCCAAGCGCCGCTCAGCCCGCAAACCGCTCCCGGTACGCCTGCGGCGATACGCCCAGCATCCGCACGAAACTGCGCCGCAGCGTCTCCTCGGAACCGAACCCGCAGCGGGCGGCGATCCGTTTGAGCGGCCACGACGTCTCACCGAGCAGGCGCTGCGCAGCCTCGATCCGGATCTGCTCGACGGCGCGTGCGGGGGTGCGCCCGGTTTCGGCGCGATAGTGGCGCACGAAGCTGCGCTCGCTCATCCGCACGCGCTCGGCCAACGCAGGCACCGACAGATCCGCGTTCAGATGCTCGGTGATCCACGCATGCAGGTCGCCGAAGCGGTCGTCCGTGCGCTGCATCGACAGCGCCGCGCTGAATTGCGCCTGGCCGCCCGGACGCTTCAGGAACACGACGAGCTCGCGCGCGACGTCGAGCGCGATCGCGCGCCCGAGATCCTCCTCGACGAGCGCAAGCGCGAGATCGATCCCCGCCGTCACGCCGGCCGACGTCCACAGCGCCCCCTCGCGGATGAAGATCGGATCGGCTTCCACGCGGACCTTCGGATAGCGCGACGCAAGTTCATCGCAGCGCGTCCAGTGCGTGACCGCGCGGCGGCCGTCGAGCAGGCCGGCCTCGGCCAACAGGAACGCGCCGGTGCAGACCGATGCGACGCGCCGCGCCCGCTCGGCCTGCAGCCGGACCCAGCGGACCAGCCGCGGATCGCGCGACGCCGCATGCACGCCTTTGCCGCCGGCGACAATCACCGTATCGGGATGCCGCCCGGCCGAGCGCAGCGAATCGGCAACCACGACGAGTCCCGCCGACGTCGCGACCGGGCCCGCGTCGGCGGCCACGACGCGCGGCGCGTACGGTGCGGCCCGCCCGCGCTCGCGCGCGAGCTCGTTGACGGACGCGAACACCTGCAACGGCCCGGATACGTCCAGCAGTTGCGCGCCGGGAAACGCCAGCACCAGGATCGAACGCGGTTGGTCGGACATGTCGATTGGCTGAAAACGTGGGTGATATGGCAATTTCGCCAAACACTACCTGCCTAGAATCGATCTGTCCAATGCGCGTCGGCGACGGCGCTTCACCATCGTTTCGGGGATTTCACATGACTCTGCATATCGGCTTTCTCGTGTTTCCGGGCGTCCAGCAACTCGACCTGACGGGGCCGCACGACGTGCTCGCGTCGCTGCCGGATGCGGCCGTGCATCTGGTATGGAAGACGCGCGAGCCGGTCGCGTCGAGCAGCGGGCTCCTGCTGACGCCGACCCGCACGTTCGCCGATTGCCCGCCGCTCGACGTCATCTGCATTCCGGGCGGCAGCGGGATCACGGACCTGCTGCTCGATCCGGACACGATCGCGTTCGTGCGGGAGCGCTCGGCCACCGCCCGCTACGTGACGTCCGTCTGCACCGGCGCGCTGCTGCTCGGCGTGGCGGGCCTGCTGCGCGGCCGACGCGCGACGACCCACTGGGCATTCCATGCGCTGCTCGAGCCGCTCGGTGCGGTGCCGGTTCACGCGCGCGTCGTGCGCGACGGCAACCTGATCACCGGCGGCGGCGTGACGGCCGGCATCGACTTCGCGCTGACGATCGCGGCCGAGCTGGCCGGCGACGACGAAGCGCAGGCGATCCAGCTCGAGCTCGAATACGCGCCCGCGCCGCCGTTCGAATCGGGCTCGCCCGACACCGCGCCGGAACGGATCGTGAAGCGGGTCACGGAACAATCGGCGGCCGGCCTCGCGAGACGCCGGCACGCGATCGAGCAGGCGGTCGCCGCCGCGAACCGGTAGGCGGCACGTGCGGTTCGCGAAGTGCGGCAGCAAACGTTCGACAGGCTGGTGACCGAGCAAACAGCCGCTGCCGCGAATCCGCAGGCGATAGGTCCAGCGCCTGCGCGAAACGGCGCGGGCCTCATTCCGGTTGCGGCCTGCGTCGACGAACGCGCCGCAAACGACCGTCGCCGCGGTCTACATCCGTTCATCGAGACTCGACCATGAAGATCATCCGCAGCACCGCGTTCACCGCGGATCGCCCGTGGGGCGCGCTGGACATCGCCAACCTGCACGGCATCACGGTCCGCCTGCACTGGACCGACCAGCCGTACCGATGGCACGTGAACGACGGCGACGAAGTGTTCGCCGTGCTCGACGGCCGCGTCGACATGCACTACCGCGAAGCGGGCGTCGAACGTTCGGTGCTGCTCGCGGCCGGCGACGTGTTTCATGCGCCGGCAGGCACCGAGCACGTCGCGCACCCGGTCGGCGAAGCGCGCATTCTCGTCGTCGAAACCGAAGGGAGCGTCTAGCGCGCGGCAAGCCGGAGCGGCGGCGGCCACCGCAGTTTCTTGCGCACCGCCCGCTCGCGCCTCACGGCGCCGCGCGCACCGGCGCGATGCACGCCACCTGACGCGTGCCGCTCACGCGACGAGCGCAACGCACAGCGCCGCGCCGCACAGGTACGTGCCGAGCGCGCCGACGAAGCGCGCGGGGTTCGGCTTCGCCATCGTCGGCCACGCGAGCAGGCCGATCACGAGCAGGCACCGGCAGACGGTCGCGGCGACGATCAGCGACACGACCGCGCTCGAAGGCGCGTGCGCGCCATGGTAGAGAAACAGCAGTGCGAGGAACGGCGCGTATTCGGCCGTGTTGCCGTGCGCGCGCACGATCTTGTGCAGCAGGTTCGTCGGATCGGATGCGCAGCCGGACCCGGTGGTTTCACGAAACCGCGTGACCGAAACGGCAAGCCCGAGCCCGAACAGCAGCAGCCCGAGAATCGCTGCGCAGACGAGTGCGATGGGGTTCATGTGTATGGGATACCGGGCTGGAGTGAAAGGCGCTGCAACCTTCGGCGATCCTACTCGCGGCAGCCCCGTTCCGCCAGCCACACTGCGCTGGCGACATGCGACGCATGACCTCGGCATGACCGTCGCGCGGCCATCGCAGGTGAGACGGCACGCACCGCGGATCCGGTTGTGCACACATCGGCCGCGCGCATTTGTCGTGCCCGCGACCGGCGTCGACCATGCGAGCGACGTGCCGATCACACCGACGACACATCTCGATACACAAAAACAGACCGGACAACGGCGATATTTCGCTGCCTGTTTGCCGCACGGCCTGCGGGCCGGTAAAAACGCCGTGAGCCGCGGCAACCGCGCGGCTGCGATCGCCGCGCGCGCGACGATCGACGGGCGGCCGGGTTTCTTTTGCATGACAAATCGCGATACTCGGCGAGCGCGGCGGGAATGACTGGAGGAGCGCGCTCGCCGGCTTGACGGTGCATCGCACAAAATCACCCGAATCGTCGCCAGGACGCGCCATCAGCCGCTTCCGATCCGGCACGATTTGCGTGCATGTCGCACCGCTTGGCACCGAATGGCCGACGTGCCGCGCGCACTGGCGATTCCGGGACAACCGTTGCCATGCCTGTTTCGAATGCGACCGCCCAAACCCGCGTGCCACGGGTACGGAATGTGCGGTGCATGCGCCACGCCGGTGCAGGCTTGCCGTGCGCGTTTGCGCATCGCGCGCGACACGGGGAAACGCGCGTTGCGCGGTTGCATCTCCATGTCGAACCGTCCTTGGCAGCACGCGGTTGAGGACTAAACTAATCCTTAATGGGGTGCGGCCGGAGCCCGCCCCCCTGCAGGGAGACGCCGCCATGAATCGGCCGTTGAATCGCAATCTGCCACGCGTGACCGGTGCCGCATCGGTCTGGACGTGGATCAAATGGTCGCTGGTCGCCACGCTGCTGATCGCGATCGCGATCGTTGCACGGCTCGTGCAGGTCGAAATCGAGACCTCGCGGCTGCAGGCCCGCTATTTGTCGGAACTGACCCGCGACGTCGGCTATACGGTCGAGGCCGGTGCGAGCGACCACATCCGCTTTCCCGCCAACGGCCCGTACGACGTACGGTTCGGCTACGCGATGATTCCGGCGTTCCAGCAGCGGCTGCTCGCGCGCGGCTTCGTCGTCAGCAAACAGGCGCGCGATTCCGAGCGGATGCTGTCGCTCGCCGAACGCGGGCTGTTCCTGCCTTACGAAGAGAAAGACCAGACGGGCCTGATGCTGTTCGATTCGACGGGCGCGCCGCTCTTTGCCACCACGTTCCCGCAGCGCGTCTACCGCGACTTCGACGCGATCCCGCCCGTCGTCGCGAATTCGCTGCTGTTCATCGAGGACCGCTACCTGCTCGACGCGAACCAGCCGAACCGCAACCCGGCGATCGACTGGGGCCGCTTCGGCCGTGCGATCGCCGACCAGGGCCTGCACGTGATCAACCGTCATCAGGCGCGCCCAGGCGGCAGCACGCTCGCGACGCAGATCGAGAAATTCCGCCACTCGCCCGACGGCCGCACGGCGACGCCGCCCGAGAAGCTGCGGCAGATCGCGTCGGCGTCCGTGCGCGCATACCTGAACGGCCCGCAAACGATGGCCGCCCGCAGGGAGATCGTCGTCCACTACCTGAACTCGGTGCCGCTCGCGGCCCGGCCGCACATCGGCGAAATCACCGGCATCGGCGACGGGCTCGCCGCGTGGTACGGCCGCGACTTCAACGACGTGAATCGCATCCTGTCGGCGCCGACGACGGCCGAGAACATCGACGAACAGGGCGTCGCATTCCGCGAAGTGCTGTCGCTGACGATCGCGCAGCGCGCGCCGTCGTATTTCCTGAACAGCGGCTACCCGACGCTGCAGCGGCTGACCGACAGCTACCTGCGGCTGCTCTCGACCGGCGGCGTGATCTCGCCCGCGCTGCGCGATGCTTCGCTCGCCGCGCACATCGACCGCGCGAAGCCGCCCGAAGCCGCACGCGTGCAGTCGTTCGTGTCGCGCAAGGCCGTCACGTCCGCGCGCGCGTCGCTGCTCGCCGCGCTCGGCATCACCGATGTGTACCAGCTCGACCAGTTCGACCTGCAGGCGACGAGCACGCTCGACAACAGCGTGCAGCAGGCGGTCGCCGAACGGCTTGCCGAGGCGTCGACGCGTGCCGGCGCGCAGGCCGCGGGCCTGTACGGCTTCGAGATGCTCGCGCCGAAGGACGACCCGTCGCACCTGACCTACAGCTTCACGCTGTATGAACGGCGCAATGGCGCGAACGTGCTGCGCGTGCAGACCGACAGCGTGAACGAGCCGTTCGACATCAACCGCGGCGGACGCATCAACCTCGGCTCGACCGCGAAGCTGCGCACGCTCGTCACGTACCTGCAGATCGTGTCCGACCTGCATGCGCGCTACGGCATGCTGTCGAAGGCCGAACTCGCGCACGTGAAGCCCGACCCGATGGACGGGCTGTCGCTGTGGGCGCTCGACTACCTGTCGCATACGCAGGACCGCTCGCTGCAGGCGATGCTCGACGCGGCCGTCGAGCGCAAGTACTCGGCGAGCCCTGACGTGTTCTACACGGGCGGCGGCGCGCAGGTGTTCAGCAACTTCGAGAAGTCGGACAACCACCGCATCCTGACGCTGCACCAGGCGTTCGCGCACTCGGTCAACCTCGTGTTCGTGCGGCTGATGCGCGACATCGTCCACTACGAGATGATCCAGACATCCGGTCCGTCGACGTCGTGGCTCGACGATCCCGAGCAGCGCAGCCATTATCTGCAGCAATTCGTCGACGGCGAAAGCAAGGTCTACGTGAAGCGCTTCTACACGCGCTACGCAGGCAAGCCCGGGGACGACGCGCTCGCGCTGATGCTGAAGGACGTGCGCAAGTCGCCACCGAAGATCGCGACCGTGCTGCGCAGCGTCGCGCCGCACGAATCGCTCGCGTGGTTCGACGCGCAGATGCGCGTGCAACTGAAGGGCACGCCGGCCGCGACGCTGTCTGACGACGATCTCGCGGCGCTCTACGCGAAGTACGCGATCGACCGCTTCAACCTGAACGACCGCGGCTACATCGCGAGTGTTCACCCGCTCGCGCTGTGGACGCTCAACTACCTGCGCGCGCATCCGGACGCGCCGCTCGACGAGGTTGAACGAGCGAGCCACGACGCGCGCTTCTATACGTACACGTGGCTGTACAAGACCCGCTATCACGGCACGCAGGACCGGCGGATCCGCCGCATGGTCGAGCTGCGCGCGTATGCGGCGATCAGCAAGTCGTGGCGTGCGCTCGGCTATCCGTTCGCGGAGGTCACGCCGTCGTATGCGGCCGCGATCGGCGCCTCGGGCGACCAGCCGGACGCGCTCGCGAAGCTGATCGGCCTGATCGCGAACGGCGGCGACAAGGCGCCGACCG
The DNA here is from genome assembly GCF_053427725.1 of Burkholderia sp. PU8-34. NCBI lineage: Bacteria > Pseudomonadati > Pseudomonadota > Betaproteobacteria > Burkholderiales > Burkholderiaceae > Burkholderia > Burkholderia sp. PU8-34. The sequence goes on along the minus strand of NZ_JBSAXC010000005.1, from coordinate 404,835 downwards.
AGACGATCACGCGGCTCGACTTCGCGAAGGGCACGCCGTATGAAACGCGCTTCGTGCGCGCGGCCGCGCAGCCGCAGCCGACGCTGTCGCCGGAAATCGTCAGCGTTGCGCACCGGCTGCTGCGCGACGTCGTGCTCACCGGCACCGGCAAGCGGCTCGCCGACGGGATGACGCTGCCCGACGGCAAGACGCTCGAGGTGTATGGCAAGACCGGCACCGGCGACCAGCGCTTCAACGTCTATGCGCGCGGCGCGCGGCTGATCGAGTCGCGCAAGGTGAACCGCAGCGGCACGTTCGTGTTCGTGCTCGGCGACCGCTTCTTCGGCGTCCTGACTGCTACGGCACACGAGCCGTACGCGGCGCGCTACGACTTCACGAGCGCGATGGCCGTGCAGCTGCTGAAATCGATGGCGCCGGCGCTCGCGCCGCTGATCGAGCGGCCGGCCGCGGTCGGCCCGCAAGCCGAGGTGGCTGCGCCGTCTGCAGCCCGCGAGTCCCATCCGTCGTGACCCGGGCGGCACGCCGCAAGCGTGCCGCTTTGCATGCGGGGCGCTTGCGTGCCTTTGCGCCCCCTGAGCTTCGCTGCGCCGCCTGCCGGCGATCGGCGGTCAGTGCGAACGCCCGTCGTAATGCGTGACCGGCAACGCGTCGATGTCGACGTCCTCGAGGCAGCGCACGTTGATCGCGGCCATCTTGTTGCCCTTCGGATCGGTGCCCTCGCCGAACGTATGGATCCCGCAGCGCTTGCAGAAGCGATGCTGGATCACGTGCTTGTTGAACGTGTAGGTCGCGAGATTGTCTTCGGGCGTCATCAGGTACAGGTTCGCGCGCGGCACGAACCACATCAGCGCGCCCTTGCGCTGGCAAATCGAACAATTGCACGCCATCACGCCGTTCAGTTCGCCGTCCACCTCGAACTGCACGTCGCCGCAATGACAGCTTCCTCGGTAAAGCATGGTCGTCTCCTGGTCTGGCCCGCTTGATGCAGCACCGCATCGACGGGCATGCGTGAAGCGGTTACGATGCTGCGCTTACAGTAGCCTGCCGGCGACGCGCCTGCAACGTCGGCCCTCCATACCCATACCCACAATCAAGGAGACTGCCATGCTCGAACTCCGCCCCGGCTGCGAATGCTGCGACAAGGACCTGCCGCCCGATTCCGCCGATGCGCGAATTTGCACCTTTGAGTGCACGTTTTGCGCGACCTGCGCGGACGATGTGCTGAAAGGCCAGTGCCCGAACTGCGGCGGCGAACTCGTCACGCGCCCGCGCCGGCCGGCGAAGCTGCTCGCGAAGTACCCGGCGTCGACCCAGCGCGTCGTCAAACCGGGCGGCTGCGCGGCCGCATGATTGCGCGTGCGGGCGCCGTGCCCGGCGCCCTTCCTGACGCCCTTCCTGACGCCCGTCCTGACGTCCATTCAAACCACGCTTTCGCACGGCGCCTTCAAACTACACCCTCGCTCGGCGCTTTCGGGTTGCCCCGTCAGCCCACCTCGATCCGCGCGCGCGTGACGGCGAGCAGCGCCGCCATCGCGCGGCGCGCGCCGTCCGCGTCGCGCGCGCGGATCGCGTCGCACACGGCCAGATGCTCGGCAAGCGACGCGTTGAACACGTCCGCGCGCCGCGCATTCAGGTGCAGCTGCGCTTCGAGCGTGCGATCGATCAGCGCGCCGAGCGGCACCAGCAGCTCGTTGCCGCCCGCCTCGAGCACGCTCAGGTGGAACCGCAAATCGGCACGCACCCATTCGTCGACGTTGCGCGCGTCGGCCATCGCGCGCGCGGCCGCATCTATCCCGTCGAACGTCTGTGGCGTATGCGCCTGTGCGGCCAGCGCCGCCGCGTGCGGCTCGACCATCTCGCGCATCTCCTGCAGCTTCAACGCGAACGCGAGCGGCGGCGCGACGCGCGCGTACCAGTCGAGCAGGTCCGCGTCGAGCAGGTTCCACGCGCGCCTTGGCCGCACCCGCGTGCCGACCTTCGGCCGCGATTCGACGAGCCCCTTCGACGTCAGCGTGCGCAGCGCTTCGCGCAGCACCGTGCGGCTCACGCCGAACATCTCCATCAGGTCGGGCTCCCTCGGCAGCAGCGATTCGGGCGGATAGTCGCCGCGCAGGATCGCCGTCGCAAGCCGGAACGCCGTTTGTCCATGCAGGTCGTGTTGAATGGTGGTTCTCCCGGAACGCGGGCTCCTTGGCTCTGCATCGAGGCCGGACCGCCCACTATCTGCACAATAGTGCTATTAATACTATTTTTTGATCGCGTCCACTAGGATAGCCGCAAGGCCTTCCCCTGGAGACACGCGTCATGAAGATCACCCGCCTCGAAACCTTCGTCGTCCCGCCGCGCTGGCTGTTCCTCAAGATCGAAACCGACGAGGGCATCGTCGGCTGGGGCGAGCCGGTCGTCGAGGGCCGCGCGCACACGGTCGAAGCTGCCGTGCACGAGCTTGCCGACTACCTCGTCGGCAAGGATCCGCGCCTGATCGAGGATCACTGGCAGGTGATGTACCGCGCGGGCTTCTATCGCGGCGGCCCGATCACGATGAGCGCGATCGCGGGCATCGACCAGGCCCTTTGGGACATCTTGGGCAAGCATCACGGCGTGCCCGTCCATGCGTTGCTCGGCGGCCAGGTGCGCGACCGCATCAAGGTGTATTCGTGGATCGGCGGCGACCGGCCGAGCGACGTCGCGAACAACGCGCGCGCGGTCGTCGAGCGCGGCTTCAAGGCCGTCAAGATGAACGGCTCCGAGGAGCTGCAGATCGTCGATACCTACGACAAGGTCGAGCAGGTGATCGCGAACGTCGCGGCGGTGCGCGATGCGGTCGGGCCACACGTCGGCATCGGCGTCGATTTCCACGGCCGCGTGCACAAGCCGATGGCGAAGGTGCTCGCGAAGGAGCTCGACCCGTACAAGCTGATGTTCATCGAGGAGCCCGTGCTGTCGGAGAACGCCGAGGCACTGCGCGACATCGTCAACCAGACCAGCACGCCGATCGCGCTCGGCGAGCGGCTGTACTCGCGCTGGGACTTCAAGCACATCCTCGCAGGCGGCTACGTCGACATCATCCAGCCGGACGCATCGCACGCGGGCGGCATCACCGAATGCCGGAAGATCGCGACGCTCGCGGAAAGTTACGACGTCGCGCTCGCGCTGCATTGCCCGCTCGGGCCGATCGCGCTCGCCGCGTGCCTGCAGCTCGATGCGGTCAGCTACAACGCGTTCATCCAGGAACAGAGCCTCGGGATCCACTACAACCAGGGCAACGACCTGCTCGACTACCTGCGCAACCCCGAGGTGTTCCGCTACGAGGACGGCTTCGTCGCGATCCCGCAAGGCCCGGGCCTCGGCATCGACGTCAACGAGGAGAAGGTGCGCGAGATGGCGAAGACCGGCCACCGCTGGCGCAACCCGGTGTGGCGTCACGCGGACGGCAGCGTCGCCGAGTGGTGAACTTGATGCCGGCCGGACGCGGCGCGCGCGGCGTTCGTTCGCACGACGCGTTCGTCCGCGAGGTTCCGGCAAGCCGGCAACGTCGCGGCACCCGGCACGGCACCGGCCGCCTCGCGCCCGGCGCCATCGGCGGCACGGCCCCGATGGCGAGACGCCGGGCCTGGCGTCAGGAAACGTCCTCTCGACGCTTCACATCCGGCCGAGCGCGACGAAGCCCGGCACGCTGAACGACAGCACCGATGCCGCTACGATCACGCCGATCATCGTCAGCGCTTCGAGATGCAGGATGTTGCGGAACGTGTGCGCATCCTCGGTCGACGCGGTGCGGCGCAGGCGCGGCAGCGCGGAGAGGCGGTTCAGCCCGCCGAGCACCAGCGCGAGCGCGACGAGCATCAGCTTCAGCAGCAACACGCGGCCCCAGGTGCTGCCGTCGAGCGGCGCGAGCGAGCCGCCGAGCCCGCGCTCCGCATTGAGCGCGCCGGTCGCAAGCACGAACACGACCGCGACGATCGACATCTGCGACAGCCTTTGCCCGACGCGGATCAGCGCACCGCGCGCAACCGACGAGCCGAGCGCCGGCAGCACCGCGAGCCCACCCGCCAGCACGAGGCCGCCCCACACGGCGGTGACGAGCAGATGCACCGTCTGCACACCGACTGCCGCCGACAGCAGCCCCGTGTCGGCCGCATGCCCGATCGACGCCTTGCCGGCCGCGACGACGATCACCGCGAGCCATAGCAGCGCATAGGCGAGCGGGCCGTCCGGCCGCAGCAGCGCGACGATCGCGAGCAGCACCGCGCCGCCGAACGCGACACACCACGCGAACCCGACGTGGGTTTGCGCAAGCACGGTCGGGATCGCGCCGAAGGCGCCCGCGAACCCCGCGCCGCTCATCGTCGCGGCTTCGTAGACGAGCCAGCCGAGATCCGCGAGCACGAGTGCCGCGGCCGCCGCCGCGAGCGAATGTTGCGCGCGCAGCCATGCGGGATGCGACGGCGCGATGACCGGCCGCGCGCCGTCCTTCGCGAGCCATCCCTTGAGCAGCGCCGAGCCGACCGCCATCGCGAACGCGGCGTCCATCAATGCGGCGAGCGCCACCTGCCCGATCCACAAGCTGTCGATCCTCATTGCGCGCCCCCTTCGCAGCGGCCGCCACGGGACGGCAGGCCGGCGGCGCGGCGATGGAACGGACAGGAAGAATCGGGCAACGGCACGGTAGAAAACGTCATCGATGAATCCGGAAACAGGAGAAATGACACGATCTGCGGCGGAGGCGGCGCCGCGCGACCCGCGAGTGTACGGTCTTCGATGGGCAAAGCGCACGCGGGTTCACGGCGGCTTTATCGGGCGCGCGTCAAATTGTCGCAAGTCGGATACAGGCATGAACCTATGTCCATTTGTCAAATAGCCGTCATTACCCATCGATGATAGAATGCCGCGTCGCAGCAGCCCGGCTGTCCTGCCGTCATGCCGAGCCGATCGTAGCCCGGACAGGTCCCCGACGAATAAACATGGAGTCTCGTGTGTCTTCAAGACGCCTCTTCCGTCCGTTGCTCGCCGTTCTGATGATCGGTGGCGCGGGCCTCATGAGCACTGCCCAAGCGCAGACCAAGCCCACGGAGCAAGCCCAGGCCCAACAGGCGCCGCTCAAGGCACCCGATACCATGGCCGAGCGCGTGCGCGGCTGTACGGCCTGCCATGGCGTCCACGGCCAGGGTACGGACAACGATTACTTCCCGCGTCTCGCCGGCAAGCCGGCCGAGTACTTGTACAACCAGCTCGTCAACTTCCGTGACGGCCGGCGCAAGTACCCGCCGATGAACTATCTGCTGACGTACCTGAACGACGACTACCTGCGCGAGATCGCCGAGCACTTCTCGGCCGAGCGTCCGCCGTACCCGGCGCCGGCGAAGCCATCGCTGCCGGCAGCGACCCTCGCGCGCGGCAAGCAGCTCGTCACGCAGGGCGATCCGTCGCGCAAGCTGCCGGCCTGCGTGGCCTGCCACGGCGCGACGCTGACCGGCATGCAGCCGGCGATCCCGGGTCTCGTCGGCCTGCACGCCGACTACCTGAGCGCGCAGCTCGGCGCATGGCGTTCCGGCAACCGCCACGCGAAGGCGCCGGACTGCATGCACGACATCGCGTCGAAGCTTTCCGACGAAGACGTGACCGCCGTGACGGCATGGCTCGCCGCCCAACCGGCGCCCGCCAACCCCGTGCCGGCCCCGGCCCGCTCGATGAAGACTCCGCTCGCCTGCGGCAGCGAACCGCAATAAGGCAAGGGAGACACACGACATGAAACGCAAGTCCCTGTTTGCACTCTCGGCTGTCGCGATCGTCGCGGCAGCGGCTCTCGTGCCGGTCCTGTGGCCGGGCAACGACACCCTGCACGGCAACGCCGCCGTCGCGGCCACGCCGGCCGACCAGGCCGCGCTGATCAAGAAGGGCGAATACCTCGCGCGCGTCGGCGACTGTATCGCGTGCCACACCGTGCGCGGCGGCAAGCCGTTCGCGGGCGGCCTGCCGATGGCGACGCCGTTCGGCACGATGTACACGCCGAACATCACGCCGGACGACCAGGCCGGCATCGGCAAGTGGACGTCGGACGACTTCTACCGCGCGATGCACACGGGCCGCTCGAAGGACGGCAGCCTGCTCTACCCGGGCTTCCCGTTCGCGAGCTACACGAAGGTCACGCGCGCGGATTCGGACGCGATCTACGCGTACCTGCGCTCGGTTGCGCCGGTATCGGTGCCGAGCCGTCCGCACGAACTGAAGTTCCCGTTCAACAACCGCAACCTGCTGATCGGCTGGCGCACGCTGTTCTTCAAGGAAGGCGAGTACAAGCCGGATCCGACCAAGTCGGTCGAATGGAACCGCGGCGCGTATCTGGTCGAAGGCCTCGGCCACTGCTCGATGTGCCACACGTCGATCAACATGATGGGCGGCCCGGTGAGCTCGTCGGCGTTCGCAGGCGGCCTGATCCCGCTGCAGAACTGGTATGCGCCGTCGCTGACGAACGACAAGGAACTCGGCCTCGGCGACTGGCACGTGCAGGAGCTGTCCGACCTGCTGCAAGCCGGCGTGGCGAACAAGGGCGCGGTGTTCGGCCCGATGGCGGACGTGGTTCACAACAGCCTGCAGTACATGAGCGACGACGATACGCGCGCGATGTCGACGTACCTGAAGTCGATCCCGCAGAAGGCTGAAGCGCCGAAGAACATGCAGTACGAGCCGTCGAAGCAGTTCGGCAACACGCTGTTCGACCAGGGCAAGAAGATCTACGCGGACAACTGCGCGACCTGTCACGCCGCCAACGGCGAAGGCAAGCCGCCGGCGTATCCGCCGCTCGCGCAGAACCGTTCGATCATGATGGAATCGGCCGTGAACCCGATCCGCATGGTGCTGAACGGCGGCTATCCGCCGAGCACGCACAAGAATCCGCGTCCGTACGGGATGCCGCCGTTCGCGCAGTCGCTGTCGAACCAGGAAGTCGCGGCGGTCGTCACGTACATCCGCGCGTCGTGGGGCAACAACGGTGCGCCGATCTCGCCGCAACAGGTGAGCGACCTGCGTTCCGCGCCGCTTGACTAAATAACGCGTGACGCAAACGGGGCGCGGCTGCGGGAAACCGCGGCCGCGCCCTTTTGTCTTTTTGCGACGCTTTCCCCGCGCGGGCCGCGCGATGCGTCGCCGATCATAAAACTCAAGAGCCGTATCTATGTCTTTCGAATCTCTCGGCCTGGCCGAACCGCTCGTCAAGGCGGTCAATGAGCTTGGCTACACGTCGCCCACCCCGATCCAGCAACAGGCGATCCCCGCCGTGCTCGGCGGCGGCGACCTGCTCGCCGGCGCGCAGACCGGCACCGGCAAGACCGCCGGCTTCACGCTGCCGATCCTGCAGCGCCTGCATACGTTCTACGCGGAGCACCACAACGCGAAGCGCGCGGTGCGTGCGCTGATCCTCACGCCGACGCGCGAACTCGCCGCCCAGGTCGAGGAAAGCGTGCGCGCGTACAGCAAGTACCTGAAGCTGCGCTCGACCGTGATGTTCGGCGGCGTCAGCATCAATCCGCAGATCGATGCGCTCAAGCGCGGCGTCGACATCGTCGTCGCGACGCCAGGCCGCCTGCTCGACCACATGCAGCAGAAGACGATCGACCTGTCGCAACTCGACATCCTCGTGCTCGACGAAGCCGACCGGATGCTCGACATGGGCTTCATCCACGACATCAAGCGCGTGCTCGCGAAGCTGCCGCCGCGCCGCCAGAACCTGCTGTTCTCGGCGACCTTCTCCGACGAGATCAAGACGCTCGCCGACAACCTGCTCGACTCGCCGGCGCTGATCGAGGTCGCGCGCCGCAACACGACCGCCGAGACCGTCGCGCAGAAGATCCACCCGGTCGACCGCGACCGCAAGCGCGAACTGCTCACGCACCTCGTCCGCGAGCACAACTGGTTCCAGGTGCTCGTGTTCACGCGTACGAAGCACGGCGCGAACCGGCTCGCCGAGCAACTGACGAAGGACGGCATCAGCGCGATGGCGATCCACGGCAACAAGAGCCAGTCGGCGCGCACGCGCGCGCTGTCGGAGTTCAAGAACAGCACGCTGCAGGTGCTTGTTGCCACCGACATCGCCGCGCGCGGGATCGACATCGACCAGTTGCCGCACGTCGTCAACTTCGACCTGCCGAACGTGCCGGAAGACTACGTGCACCGGATCGGCCGCACGGGCCGCGCGGGTGCGACGGGCGAAGCCGTGTCGCTCGTGTGCGTGGACGAAAAGCAGTTGCTGCGCGACATCGAGCGGCTGATCAAGCGCGAGATTCCGCAGGAAGTGATTGCGGGCTTCGAGCCCGATCCGAATGCGAAGCCGGAGCCGATCCAGCAGCGCCGCGGCCAGCAGCCGCGCGGTGGCGGTGGCGGTGGTGGTGGTGGCGGCAACCGTGCGCCGCGCGCCGGCGGGTCAGGCCAGCCGGCCGCGAAGCGCGACGGCGGCGCGCCGAAAGCGGCTCAGCCCAAGGCGGCTCAGCCGAAGGCCGCGAAGCCCCGCAACTCGGGTAGCGCGGGTGGCGGTGGCGGCGCACGCCCGGCAGCCGGCAACGCGGCACGCCCGGCCAGCGGCAATGCCGCGCATGCGAACCGCAACCGTTCGTCGCGCAGCGGCCAGCGCGGTCACTGAAGCCGCGCGGCTGCGTGCCGCAGGTGCTCGACCTGGCGCTGCCAGCGAGCGAGCACCGCGGCGCGCGCCTCCTCCCCTTCCAGCCCGAACGTGATGCCCGTCGCCAGACGCGCATAGCCGACGCGCTGCGCATCGCCGTGCGCGATCGTCGCCGCGAATCCCGCGAGCCCGCCGAAGTCGCCTTCGAGCGGCTCGATCTCCAGTTGAGCCTGATGGAACGCGCCGTCGGCGACGAGGGTCAGCGCGGCCTTGCGCCGCTGCGCGAGCGCGCGCGCCGCACGCGACTGCGGCCACAGCGCGAGCAGCAGCACGCGTGCATCGCGCGCGTAGATTTCCCCGACGCTCAACAGCGTCGTGCGCAGCTGGCCGTCGTCGGTCGCGACGATCAGCGACACCGCGACATCGGCCTTGCGGTCGAGCGCGGTGCCGTCGAACAGCGATACGACGGCAGGCGGCCACGCGTCGAACGTCCATTGCTCGAGTGCGTGGCGATGCGAATCGGTCATGGTGGTGCGGCCTCGTGGAACGGCGGATGATGCGCAGCGGACCGCGGGTGCGGCGCGCTCGCAGGACGCGCTTCAGCGGCGGAACATCAACGGAAGAACACGTGCTGCGTGAGCTTCACGAGCGGGTAATGGACGCCCGGCTGGATCTTCGCGGGCAGGTCGAGCGGCTTCAGCAGCATCTTCACGCACATGTCCGCGGACAGGTTGTGCCGCACGAGCGCGTTGATGCGCGCGGCGCGCGCGCGATTGTATTCGGTGTCGCCGATGCGGCCCGGGTAGCGCATCGCGAACACGTGGCGCAGCGCGATCTCCGAATCCTCGTTCTTGATCTCCATCACGCGGCGCATCAGCGCGCCGAGCACCGCGAGCCGGCCGTTGCCTTCGAGCTGGTTGTACTTCTTGAAATATTTGAAGAAGTGCTTGTAGTGGCGCACTTCGTCCGTGCGGATGTTGTCGGTGATTTCCTTCAGCACGGGCTCGTCCGAGCACTCGTTGATCGCGCGATAGAGCGTGGCCGTGCCCGTCTCGACGACGCAGCGCGCGACCATCTCGAGCGCGCGGGTCTTCTCGAACGCGTCGACCGAGCAGGTCTTCGAATACTCGTCGAAGAAGTTCGCGAACGCGGTGTCCCAATCGAACTCGGGCCACACGTGCGCGACATAGGCCTTCAGCGCGCGGCCGTGCTGCAACTCTTCGTGCTCCCATGCATTGTTGAGCCACGCCGACACTTCCGGATCGTCGTTGAAGAACTCGCTCAGGTTGCTCGTGTAGAGATCCGAACCGCTTTCGATGAACGACGCCGCGCACAGCAGCAGCAGCAAATCCTCGTTCGCGGCGGCGCGTTGACGATCGATTCGGGTCAGGTCGATGTCCTCGATTCGCCACGGCATGACATGCATGGTTTCAGTCTGCATGGTGTTGCGCTCCCAGGCGCCCCATCCGTCAACCGCCCCACGCAAGCGGCGTGGGCTGCGGCCGTCTCGAATGCGGCTTGTTGCTTGACGTTGTAAGAATCGGTCCGGCCGAACCATTCTTGCATCTTAGCCGGACTTTGATGTTCATGCTTCAGAGCACTGACCATACCTGACAGGCGCAGTTCCGCATCTCAAATTGCCGTTCGTTAGACGAGTCATTCAAACGCGGACAGCACAGACAAAACGGGCGGCCGTGCGGCCGCCCGTCGGGCATGCAACTGGAAGCGAACCGTCAGAAACCGGCCGCCAGACCGTCGCGCCGGCTGTCGCTCGCCGCCACGTAGCCGTGCTCGGGATCGGTGCGATCGAGCCGCCACACAAACTGGCCGGAGCCGAAATCCATGTAAGGATCGTCGATCGACTTGATCGTATGGCCGCGCGCGGCGAGCGCGTCGACCGTCGCGCGATCCATGCTCGATTCGACGTCGAGCGTGAAGTCGCGGTTGACCTTCCAGCGCGGCGCGTCGCACGCAGCCTGCGGCTGCTGGCCATGACCGAGCATCCGCACGATGGTCTGCAGATGGCCTTGCGGCTGCATGTCGCCGCCCATCACGCCGAAGCTCATCACGGCCTCGGTGCGGCCGTCGATCTGCTCGGTGACGAACGCCGGAATGATCGTGTGGAACGGGCGCTTGCCACCCGCGACGACGTTCGGCGACGCAGGGTCCATCGAGAAGCCGTGCCCGCGGTTCTGCAGCGCGATCCCCGCGCCCGGCACGACGAGACCGGAGCCGAAGCCCATGTAGTTCGACTGGATGAAGCTCACCATCATCCCGCGCTCGTCGGCCGCCGACAGATAGATCGTGCCGCCCGAATGCGGCCGGCCCGCGGCGAAGTGCGTTGCGCGCGCGGGGTCGATCAGCTTCGCGCGCGCGGCGAGGTAGCAGTCGTCGAGCATCTGCGCGGGCGTCACGTCCATCGCGCGCGGGTCGGCTACGTAGCGGTAGACGTCCGCGAACGCGAGCTTCATCGCCTCGATCTGCAGGTGCTGCGATTCCGGCGAATCGACCGGCCATTCGGCGGCACCCGCATGCTCGGCGATGCCGAGCGCGATCAGTGCGGCGATGCCCTGCCCGTTCGGCGGGATCTCGTGAATCGTGCGGCCGCGAAAGCGCTTGCCGATCGGCTCGACCCATTCCGGACGGTACGCGCGCAGGTCCGCTTCGGTCAGCGCGCCGCCGCCATCGCGCGCGAACGCGGCGATCCGCTCGGCGAGTTCGCCCTCGTAGAAGGCGCGCGCGCCGTCCTTCGCGAGCGTGCGCAGCGTCTGCGCATGCCCGGGCAGGCACACGCGCTCGCCGACCTCGGGCGCGCGGCCGCGCGGCATGAAGGTATCGGCGAAGCCCGGCAGTCCTTGCAGCTCGGGCACCGCGGCTGCCCACTTGTGCGCGACGATCGGCGGCACCGCATAGCCGCGCTCGGCGATCTCGATCGCGGGCTCGAGCAGGTCGGCGAACGGCAGCGAGCCGAAATTCGCGTGCAGCGCCTCCCAGCCTGCGACGACGCCCGGCACGGTAACGGTGTCCCAGCCGCGCGTCGGCTTGCGCGCGAAGCCGTGCGCATCCTCGCCGTGACGCTTGCGGAAGTAGTCGACGTTCCACGCTGCCGGCGCGACGCCCGATGCATTCAACCCATGCAGCTTCGCACCGTCCCAGACGAGCGCAAACGCATCGCCGCCGAGCCCGCACGACACGGGCTCGACGACGGTGATCGCGGCCGCGGCGGCCAGTGCCGCGTCGACCGCGTTGCCGCCTTTCCACAGCATCCGCAAGCCTGCCTGCGCGGCCAGCGGATGCGACGTCGACACGACATTGCGCGCGAACACGGGGATGCGCGTCGTCGGATACGGGTTGTGCCAGTTGAAGCCGGTCATCGATTCCACCTCGTCGGAAACGGGTTGAGCGGGGTTGCGCGCGAACGCGGACAATCCGCCATTGCAGCGCGATCGGCGCGATCACGCAAATTCATTTGTCACATGAATCCATGCGCAGTCCGCATGAATTGTGCGGCCGCCCCGACCGGCCATGTCCAGCCACGCCCGGCACGCCGGCCGAACGCCCTTACAATACCGGCTCCGTCTTCACGACTTCGCCGACGACATGACCCGAGACCCCCGCCTCACCCTCAACGCGCGCCAGCAGGAACTGCTCGAATGGGTGCAGCGCGACGGCTTCGTGACCGTCGACGATCTCGCCGCGCACTTCGCGGTGACGCCGCAGACGATCCGCCGCGACGTCAACTGGCTCGCCGACCTGAACCTGCTGCGCCGCTACCACGGCGGCGCGAGCCTGCCGACGAGTTCGGAGAACGTGTCGTACACCGCGCGGCAGCGGATGTTCCACGACGAGAAGCGGCGCATCGCGGCACTCGCCGCGTCGCACATCCCCGACCAGGCGTCGCTGTTCATCAACCTCGGCACGACGACCGAGGAAGTCGCGCGCGCGCTGAACCGCCATCACGGGCTGCACGTGATCACGAACAACCTGAACGTCGCGTCGATGATGAGCGGCTACCCGGACTGCGAGGTGCTGATCACGGGCGGCATCGTGCGACCGTGGGACAAGGGGATCGTCGGCGAGCTCGCGATCGACTTCATCCGCCAGTTCAAGGTCGACTACGCGATCATCGGCACGTCGGCGATCGAGACCGACGGCACGCTGCGCGACTTCGACACCCGCGAAGTGCGGGTGGCCGAGGCGATCATGCAGCATGCGCGCACCGTCTACCTCGTGGCCGACCACTCGAAGGTCGGCCGGCCGGCGCTCGTGCGCCAGGGCCACCTGAGCCAGGTGCACGCGCTCTTCACCGACAAGCCGCTGCCGCCCGAAATGGCAGAGACGGTCGCCGCCGCAGGCACCCAGGTGTACGTCGCGGAGTAAGGAAGCTGTTTCCACGATGCTGCGCCGCACCCAAAACCTCAAGTGAAATCAAGAAGTTGGCGGCACGGCAAGACCGCTTCCGGAACACACGGCTGTCAAACGGAAAATTAATGGGGCGCGATTTGGCGTTGCCCGCGCGCTCGACTAGACTCCAGTTCCCCGGCCCGTTTGCCCGCCGCGCTCGTGCCACAGTGCAGGCGTGACGCAGGACCGGCGAATACAGCTTTCCCCCCAAGCCATACCCCGCGGGGTATCACGCACCGGTCTTCCGGCCGGACGCGTGGGCATTCCGATTGCCATGGAGAGAACGATGCTGAGTCCGCATGAATTCGCCACGCTACTGCTTGTGAAGGATGCTCCCGATCAGGCCGACATGGAACGCGATGAACTCGACGCGCTGCTCGAACAGCAGCTCGTCCGCCTGGAAGGCCTCGGATCGGGACGCAAATACTGCGTCACCGAGACGGGCGACGCGGCGCTGCGCTCCATCAAATACCGCTTTTCCTGACCTGACCGCGCCGGCCGCCTCACGGCCGCGCGCACCGATTCCCGCCTCGTTCGTTCGACGACGTTTAGCGCCTGCTCACGCTAATTGCAGGCTTGCGCCGGCGTTAACCGCCGCGCAGCGTCGGGTCGACGGCTGCGCGCCAGCTGACCGCCTGCGCGCGCGCATCGTTGAAATACGCGACCCAGCCGGCCCGCGCCGGCGCGTTCGGCGCCGCATAGCGCGTCGAGAGTTCGTTTACGAACGTGCAGTAGTTCGGCTCCGACAGCCCACGGTACCGTTTCGCGACATACGCGTCGTACATCGCCGAATAGACGGGCTGCGCGTCCGCGCCCCAGTCGCGCGCCGTGCCGCCGCACGACGTCTGCAGATCCGCGAATGACGGCGCACGCCAGTTGCCCCCGAGCGGCGGCGTGCCGCTGCACCCGGCCAGCATGACGGCCAGCGCGCCGGCCCACATCCCAATACGCATGATTCACCTCGCGAAACGGTCGATGCCAGGGCCTGTTCTCGCTAATTACGGGCTTGCGCTGGCCGCCAGAAGGGCCGAGCGCAAGGATTGCGACGAAGCGAATACTCAACGTATTCGCAAGGAGCATGACGCGGCGATCGGCCCTTCTGGCGGCCAGCCCCACACAGGAATTTTTTAATCACGGGAACGTACCTTGCCGGCCGCATTGCGGCGTCGCGCGTCACTTGTTTGGCGCGGCCAAACGGCGCTCCTTGCTCCTTGCACTGCAGCCGGCAAGGTACGTTCGCAAGCCCGTTATTAGCGAGAACAGGCCCTAGTATCGTCCGGGATCGCGCGCCGCGCCACCCGCCCTCTTTTTCGAACTTTACTTTTTCGAATCCGTTCGTTAAATTTCGAATTCGAACATTTTGTGTTCGCTCATTTCCCTCAGACGATAAGGACTGCAGTGACCCAACCGAATCGCTACGATCTGCTCGTCGTCGGCGGCGGCATCAATGGCGCGGGCATCGCGCGCGATGCAGCCGGCCGCGGCCTGTCGGTGCTCCTGTGCGAACAGGACGACCTCGCGTCGCACACGTCGTCGGCCAGCACGAAGCTGATTCACGGCGGCCTGCGCTATCTCGAGTACAAGGAATTCGGGCTCGTGCGCAAGGCGCTGCAGGAACGCGAGACGCTGCTGCGCGCGGCGCCGCACATCATGTGGCCGCTGCGCTTCGTGATGCCGCACATGCCGAACCTGCGGCCGGCGTGGCTGATCCGCATCGGCCTGTTCCTTTACGATCACCTCGCGAAGCGCGAGCTGCTGCCCGGCTCGCGCGGCATCGACATGCGCCGCCATCCGGCCGGCGCGCCGCTGATCGACTCGATCAAGCGCGGCTTCGTGTATTCCGACGGCTGGGTCGACGACGCGCGCCTCGTCGTGCTGAACGCGCTCGACGCGAAGGAGCGCGGCGCCGACATCCTGACGCGCACGAAACTCGTGTCCGCCGAGCGGACCGGCAACGAATGGGAAGCGCGGCTCCAGCAGGCCGACGGCTCGATTCGCGTCGTGCACGCCCGCGCGATCGCGAATGCGGCCGGCCCGTGGGTCGGCGACGTGCTGCACGGCGCGCTCGGCCGCGGCGCGCAGCATAGCGTGCGGCTCGTGAAAGGCAGCCACATCATCACGCGCCGCCTGTTCGACCACGACCACGCGTACATCTTCCAGAACCCGGACAAGCGGATCATCTTCGCGATTCCGTACGAGCGCGACTTCACGCTGATCGGCACGACCGACGTCGAATACACGAACGATCCGGCCAAGGTCGCGATCGACCGCGACGAGACGCAATACCTGTGCGACTCGATCAACCGCTACTTCAAGCGCAAGATCGCGCCGGCCGACGTCCACTGGACGTATTCGGGCGTGCGCCCGCTGCTCGAGGACGAGAACGCGGCGAGCGCGTCGGCCGTCACGCGCGACTATCGGCTCGAGATGGACAACGGCGCCGGTGCGCCGCTGCTGTCGGTGTTCGGCGGCAAGATCACGACGTTCCGCAAGCTCGCCGAGGAAGCCGGCGACATGCTGTGCCGTGCGCTCGGCCGTGATGCGGTGCCGTGGACCGCCGGCGCGCCGCTGCCGGGCGGCGACATCGCCAATGCGAAATTCGACGCGTTCGCCGAGCAGTTCGCGAAGCGTCATCCATGGCTGCCGGCCGCGCTCGCGCGCCGCTATGCGCGTGCGTACGGCACGCGAGCCGAACGCGTGGTCGGCAATGCGACGTCGCTCGCCGAGCTCGGCGCGGCGGTCGCGCCGGGCATCCACGAAGCCGAACTGCGCTACCTGCGGGACGTCGAATGGGCGACCTGCGCGCAGGACGTGCTGTGGCGCCGCTCGAAGCTCGGCCTGCACGTCGCGCCGGGCACGCTCGACGCGGTGACGGCCGCGCTCGACGCGTGGTTCGCCGCATGGTTTTCCGCCAGGCACGCGCATCACGCCTGACCGATTCACGACTCACCCAGACGCGCCGCCTTCGTGCGGCGCGCATCACAACTAAGCCAATCACGGATGGAGATGAGAGACATGCAGGATCAGTACATCCTCGCGCTCGACCAGGGCACGACGAGCTCCCGCGCGATGCTGTTCGATCGCCAGGGCAACATCGTGTCGATCGCGCAGAAAGAATTCGAGCAGATCTACCCGCAACCGGGCTGGGTCGAACACGACCCGCAGGAAATCTGGTCGACGCAGGCCGGCGTCGCCGCCGAAGCCGTCACCCGCACGGGCCTGAACGGCACGTCGATCGCCGCGATCGGCATCACCAACCAGCGCGAGACGACGATCGTCTGGGATCGCGAGACGGGCCAGCCCGTCTACAACGCGATCGTCTGGCAGGACCGCCGCACCGCCGACTTCTGCGACACGCTGAAGGCGCAGGGCCTCGAGGCGAAGGTGCGCGCGAAGACGGGCCTGCCGATCGATGCGTACTTCTCCGCGACCAAGATCCGCTGGATCCTCGACAACGTGCCCGGCGCGCGCGACAAGGCGCGGCGGGGCAAGCTCGCGTTCGGCACCGTCGACAGCTGGCTGGTGTGGAACTTCACGAAGCATGAGCTGCACGTGACCGACGTGACCAACGCGTCGCGCACGATGCTGTTCAACATCCATACGCGCCAGTGGGACGACGAGCTGCTCGAGCTGCTCGACATCCCGCGCAGCATGCTGCCGGAAGTGAAGGCGTCGTCGGAAATCTACGGCTACACGAAGACGACCGTGTTCGCGTCGAAGATCCCGCTCGCGGGCATCGCGGGCGACCAGCAGGCCGCCCTGTTCGGCCAGATGTGCACGACGTCGGGGATGGTGAAGAACACCTACGGCACCGGCTGCTTCCTGATGATGAACACCGGCGCCAAGCCGATCGAATCGAAGAACAACCTCGTGACGACGATCGCGTGGCAGATCGGCGACGACGTGCAGTACGCGCTCGAAGGCAGCATCTTCATCGCGGGCGCGGTCGTGCAGTGGCTGCGCGACGGCATGGGCATCATCAAGAGCGCGGCGGAAATCGAGGCGCTCGCGGAGAGCGTGCCGCATACCGACGGCGTCTATCTCGTTCCCGCGTTCGCGGGCCTCGGCGCACCGCACTGGAACGCCCGCGCGCGCGGCTCGCTGTTCGGCGTCACGCGCGGCACGACGTCCGCGCACCTTGCGCGCGCTGCGCTCGACGCGATCGCCTACCAGTCGCTCGACGTGCTCGCGGCGATGGAGGCCGACTCCGGCATCAGCATCGGCGAGCTGCGCGTCGACGGCGGCGCGAGCGCGAACAACCTGCTGATGCAGTTCCAGGCGGACCTGCTCGGCGTCGACGCGGTGCGTCCGCAGATCACCGAGACGACCGCGCTCGGCGCGGCGTACCTCGCGGGTCTCGCGATCGGCTACTGGAAGAACCTCGACGAACTGCGCAGCCAGTGGCAGCTCGACCGCCGCTTCTCGCCGCAAATGCCGAAGGAGCAGGTCGAACGCTGCATGTCCGGCTGGCAGCGCGCGGTGCGCGCCGCGAAGGCGTGGGCCGACGACACCCAGTAACCGTTCGACATCCGAAGCGAATACAACAACACCGGCGGACCGCGCGACGCGCGAGTCCGCCGCGACATACGAGAGACAACCATGTCACCTTATTTCGCAGAATTCATCGGCACCGCGATCCTCGTGCTGCTCGGCAACGGCGCGGTTGCGAACGTGCTCCTCGCCAAGACCAAGGGCCGGGGCGCAGACCTGATCGTGATCGTGTGGGGCTGGGCGATGGCCGTATTCGTCGCCGTCTACGTGACCGCGTCTTTCAGCGGCGCGCACCTGAACCCGATCGTGACGATCAGCCTCGCGCTCGCGGGCAAGTTCGCGTGGTCGAAAGTCGGCGGCTACATCCTCGCGCAGATGCTCGGCGGGATGGCGGGCGCGCTGCTCGTGTGGCTCGCGTATCGCCAGCACTTCGCGAAGGAGGCCGATCCGGACCTGAAGCTCGCGGTGTTCTGCACGGCGCCCGCGATCCGCAGCGTCCGGCACAACGTGCTGACCGAGGCGATCTGCACGTTCGTGCTGATCCTCGGCGTGCTGTATCTCGCGTCGCCGCAGGTCGGCCTCGGCGCGCTCGACGCGCTGCCCGTCGGCCTGCTCGTGCTCGGCATCGGCATCTCGCTCGGCGGCCCGACCGGCTACGCGATGAGCCCCGCGCGCGACCTCGCGCCGCGCCTCATGCACGCGCTGCTGCCGATTCCCGGCAAGCGTGACAGCGACTGGCGCTATGCGTGGATTCCGGTGGTCGGCCCGCTGATCGGCGGCTCGCTCGCGGCCGTGCTTTATCTGCAGCTGCACGTGCCGCACTGACGCGGCCCGTCGCACCATCGACGCAATACAGCCCGTGTGCCGGAAGGCCGCGGGCTGTTTTTCATGGTGAGTGCGCGCTAGCCGCCGGTGGAGATCGAGGTCGAGGTCTGACGGCGGAAACGACTGCGGCGGGCAGCGCGAGCCGCCCGCCACTGCGGGTTCACCGCACGATCGCGCGGAGGGTGCGCCGCCGTTGGCGGCGCGTGCATGAAAGCACGTATCATGGCGGCAATCAGGCGTCGCCGACGCCCCGCTTCTTCACCATCATGCTCGATCACCTCATCTGCGACTGCGACGGCGTGCTCGTCGACAGCGAAGTCATCGCCGACCGCGTGCTGCTCGACACGCTGTCCGCCACGTTCCCGCACATCGATTTCGAAGCCGCCGCGAAAACCGCGTTCGGCCAGCAGACGTCGCGCTTCCTCGCGGGGCTCGAAACGCGCTATGGGATCACGATGCCCGACAACTTCATCGAGACGATCGAACACAACATCGAGGTGGGTCTCGCGCAGTCGCTCGCACCGATCACCGGCGTACGCGATGCGCTGCTGAAGGTGAGCCTGCCTGCGGCGGTCGTGTCGAACAGCCGCCTCGTGCGCGTGCGCAGCTCGCTGAAGCGCGCGGCGCTCACCGAAATCTTCGGCGACCGCGTGTTCAGCTCCGAGCAGGTCGCACGGCCGAAGCCCTACCCGGACGTCTACCTGCATGCGGCGAGCACGCTCGGCGTCGAACCCGGGCGCTGCATCGTCGTCGAGGACAGTATTTCGGGCCTGAACGCCGCGCGCGCGGCCGGGATGAAGACGATCGCGTTCGTCGGCGCGAGCCACATCCCCGACAACTACGCGGATGCGCTGCGCGCGATGGGCATCACGCGGATCATGCGCAACATGGACGAACTGCCGTCGCTCGTCGCCGCCGGCATGCGCGGCGAATTCGGCGACGTACAGTCCTAGCGCCCGGTCAGGCCGGTTCGCAGCTCCGCTCTCGCGCGGTCGCGAGCGCCTCGCGGAATTCGACCAGCTCCGCGATCGTCAGCATCGGCAGGCCATGCTGTTGCGCGAAACGCGCGACGTCGTCGCCGCGCGTCATCGTGCCATCCGGATTCATCAGCTCGCACAGCACGCCGGCCGGCTTCAGCCCCGCGAGGATCGTCAGGTCGACGGTCCCTTCGGTGTGGCCGCGGCGCGCGAGCACGCCGCCCGGCTGCGCGCGCAGCGGGAACACGTGCCCGGGGCGGACGATGTCGTGCGGCGTCGCGTCGTCGGCGATCGCCGCGCGGATCGTCGTCACGCGGTCGGCCGCCGACACGCCCGTATGCACGCCTTCGCGCGCCTCGATCGACACGGTGAACGCGGTGCCGTTGCGGCTCTCGTTGGTCTGCACCATCGGCGGCAGCGCGAGCGCGCGCACCTTGTCGTCGGTCAGGCACAGGCACACGATCCCGCTGCATTCGCGGATCAGCAGCGCCATCGTTTCCGGCGTGATCCGCTCGGCGGCGACGATCAGGTCGGCCTCGTTCTCGCGGTCGTGATCGTCCTGCAGCACGACCGCGCGGCCTGCGCGCAATGCGTCGAGCGCGGCGGCAATGCGCGGCGGCACCGGTTCGGAATCGAGCAACGGGAGATCGGCAAAGGCGTCGGCGGGCGCCGACGAACGGGACGTGTAAGACGTAAAGGACATGTGAAACGCTCCTCGCAAAACGATATGGGCGAAAAACGTTTCAGGGCATTGCAAACAGACAGAACGACAACCCGCTTCGCACGCACGGCGAAGCGGCCCTGACGGACATGACTATCTGCACATCTTCTCTCATCCGGACTGTGACCGTCGGCTCTGGCATTCGACCAGATCTGCTGACCCCGCGCAGGCTGCGCGGGCGCTCGCGGGCTCGCCGGCTTACGCCAGCCTACCGCCGGTGGGGAATTTCGCCCCGCCCTGAAGACGCACTGATTGCCGGGAAAACCGGCCGGCAAAGCATACAACAGCTGCGCGCGCGGCGCAGCGAACAACACCTATAACCCTACTGAAGAAGCCGTCTAACGAAATCGTCCGAACGGACTGGCTGCGGCTGGCCGGCGCATGCATCCATCGGGAATCCGCCGTCGCCGGCGGCCACTGAGTCGGCCAGTTCGCGGGCCGACTCAGTAGCAGGCTCAGTAGCCGATTCCGGGGCCGCGCGGACCGCACCGGCCCGCCGCATTTCGTCCACGGAATCACGCCGATAACGGACCCTGGCCCGCCACGCGCGCCGCCTCCGGCACGAGCCAGCGGGGCGGCACCTCGGGGCTCACCGTCACACGGAACGCGCGCGCTTCGCTGTCTCCCGGATTGCGCAGGCTGTACGGCTGGTCGGCGTCGAACACGATCGCGTCGCCCGTCGCGAGCAACTGGCGGCGGTCGTGCACGCTCACCTCGAGCGTGCCCTCGCTGACGACGAGGTTGACCGTCGTGCCCGGCGCGCGGCGCGCACCGGGCTCCGTGTGCAGCGGCGCGATTCGCAGCTCGTGAAACTCGGCCGCGGCCGGCTCGGCTTCCGGATAAAGCGCGCGCGCCGAGAAGCGTCCGCCCGAGCTGACGACGCGCGCCGAGCGGTCGGCCGCGAGATGCTCGAAGCCGTTCACTGCGTGGCGGCGCAGGAACGCGGCGACCGACACTTTCAGCGCGGCGGCGATCTTGCACAGCACCTTGATCGACGGCACGCTGCGCGCGGATTCGATCTGCGCGAGCATCGCGCGCGACACGCCGGACAGCCGCGCGAGCGCATCGAGCGACAGCTGCCGCTCGGCGCGCAGCCGCGCGAGATTGACGCCGACGACCCGCTCGAGGACGTCGAACGACGCTTGCGCCCGGACGTCGGCCGCGTCGCCGGACTCGAAGGAAGACACATCGCGCACGAGCGCCAGGGGTGAAGACATTGCATTGCCTCCGGGCCGCGACGCGGCCCTGCGAATGGGTTGGAGCCGGATGGGAATCGAGGTTGCGCATCGATCGAGCGCGTGTCGAGACCGTATCACCGGGCCCCATGCGGGCAAACGAAGTTATCTTCACACCGTTATCAGCATCGCGGAGGAATGCGTTTCTGCGGGGTCCGAACCCGGGCGGCCGGCGCCGCCCGCAGGGCCGCCGCAACCGGCCAGCCGTCCGGGGCGGCACGAAAAGCTATAATGAAAAGCTTTCCCGACGGCTTCTTCTTCGCGTGCACCGAGTGCACGCACCGGCCCGCTGCGCGGCCCGGACGACGGCCGTCCCGATTCACCCTAGACGACGCCCCCAGGTCAACCACTGCGAACGGCGAATCCCCATGACCAAGAAAGTTTACGTAAAGACCTTCGGCTGCCAGATGAACGAGTACGACTCGGACAAGATGGTGGACGTGCTCAATGCCGCCGAAGGCCTCGAAAAGACCGACTCCCCCGAGGACGCGGACATCATCCTGTTCAACACCTGCTCGGTGCGCGAGAAAGCGCAGGAGAAGGTGTTCTCCGACCTCGGTCGCGTGCGCGAGCTGAAGGAAGCGAAGCCCGACCTGCTGATCGGTGTCGGCGGCTGCGTCGCGAGCCAGGAAGGCGCGTCGATCGTATCGCGCGCACCGTACGTCGACCTCGTGTTCGGCCCGCAGACGCTGCACCGCCTGCCGCAGATGATCGACCAGCGCCGATCGAGCGGCCGCGCGCAGGTCGACATCACGTTCCCCGAAATCGAGAAGTTCGACCATCTGCCGCCCGCGCGCGTCGAGGGTCCGAGCGCGTTCGTGTCGATCATGGAAGGCTGCTCGAAGTACTGCAGCTACTGCGTGGTGCCGTACACGCGCGGCGATGAGGTGTCGCGCCCGCTCGACGACGTGCTGACCGAAGTGGCCGGCCTCGCCGACCAGGGCGTGCGCGAAGTCACGCTGCTCGGCCAGAACGTGAACGCCTACCGGGGCGCGCTGACGGCGGGCTCGACCGAGATTGCCGATTTCGCGACGCTGATCGAATACGTGGCCGACATCCCCGGCATCGAGCGGATCCGCTTTACGACGTCGCACCCGAAGGAATTCACGCAGCGCCTGATCGACATGTACGCGAAGGTGCCGAAGCTCGTGAGCCATCTGCACCTGCCGGTCCAGCACGGCTCCGACCGGATCCTGATGGCGATGAAGCGCGGCTATACGGTGCTCGAGTACAAGTCGGTGATCCGCAAGCTGCGCGCGATCCGCCCCGACCTGTCGCTGTCGACCGACCTGATCGTCGGCTTCCCCGGCGAGACCGAGGCCGACTTCGACAAGATGATGGCGCTCGTGCACGAGATGAGCTACGACACGAGCTTCTCGTTCATCTACAGCCCGCGCCCCGGCACGCCGGCCGCGAACCTGCACGACGACACGCCGCGCGAGCTCAAGCTCAAACGCCTGCAACATCTGCAGGCGACGATCGAGGAGAACGTCGCACGCATCAGCCAGTCGATGGTCGGCAAGGTCGAGCGCATCCTCGTCGAGGGGCCGTCGCGCAAGGACCCGAACGAACTCGCGGGCCGCACCGAGAACAACCGGGTCGTGAATTTCCCGGCGCCGCTCGCGTCGCACCCGCGCCTGATCGGCCAGATGATCGACGTGAAGATCAATCACGCGTATCCGCACTCGCTGCGCGGCGAACTCGTGCTCGCGCACGACGACGCAAGCACGGCCACGCACTGACCTCCCAGAGGAGCCCGACGCCACTTTGAAAACCGCCCAAGCACTGGAATTCACCGCGCCGCGCGACGACAACGCGCGCCTCGCGAATCTCTGCGGCCCGCTCGACGAGAACCTGCGGCAGATCGAACAGGCGCTCGACGTCACGATGCAGCGGCGCGGCCACCGGATCACGATCCGCGGGCGCGGCGCCAAGCTCGCGCTCACCGCGCTCGAAAACTTCTACAACCGCGCACGCGATCCGCTGTCGGTCGACGACATCCAGCTCGCGCTCGTCGAGGTGCGTCACACGGGCGGCAACGGCCGCGTCGAAGACACGCTCGACGTGCGGTTCCGCGGCGACCCCGACCATCCGTTCGACGAGCCCGTGATGCGCGTCGACGACGAAGAGCTCGACGAACCCGCCCCGAAGCTCTACACGCGCCGCGCCGACCTGCGCGGCCGCACGCCCGCGCAGCGCGAGTACCTGAAGCAGATCCTGTCGCACGACGTCACGTTCGGGATCGGCCCGGCCGGCACCGGCAAGACCTATCTCGCGGTCGCGTGCGCGGTCGACGCGCTCGAGCGCGACCAGGTCAAGCGCATCGTGCTGACGCGCCCGGCCGTGGAAGCCGGCGAGCGGCTCGGCTTCCTGCCGGGCGACCTCGCGCAGAAGGTCGATCCGTACCTGCGGCCGCTGTACGACGCGCTGTATGACCTGCTCGGCTTCGACAAGACCGCGAAGATGTTCGAGCGCCAGATGATCGAGATCGCGCCGCTCGCGTACATGCGCGGCCGCACGCTGAACCACGCGTTCATCATCCTCGACGAGGCGCAGAACACGACGCCCGAGCAGATGAAGATGTTCCTCACGCGGATCGGCTTCGGCTCGAAGGCGGTCGTCACCGGCGACACGAGCCAGGTCGACCTGCCGCGCGCGCAAAAGAGCGGGCTGATCGAGGCGCAGCAGGTGCTCGGCGGCGTGCGCGGGATCGCGCTCACGCGCTTCACGAGCGTCGACGTGGTCCGCCATCCGCTCGTCGCGCGGATCGTCGAGGCGTACGACGAGTTCCACGCGCAGCACCAGGACGCGTGACGCCCCCCGAGCTCCCCACGCCATCCCGGCCCGGCCCGCCCGACAGCGCGCCGGGCTTTTTTTCGTCCGATCCCACCCGAATTCGACGGGCATCGTGCCGCACCGTCCAATTCGGGTGGGATCGGCCGTTTGGTGTATGCTCATCGCGTTCCAATTGCCTGCCGCGTCATGAAATCGTCCCGCTCCCGCAAGTCCGCCCGCGCCGAAAAGGCGACGTCCGAAACGCTCCGTCTTTCGCTGTTCGACGCGAAGGGCAAGGTCAAGTCAGTCGATGCGCAGGGGCTGCGGATCGATTTTCCCGACGGCCGCAGCCTGATGTTCGACCTGTCCGGCAGCTCCGGTGAAGCCGCCGTCGCGATCGTCGCGCAGCACGCCGATCCGGCGATGCGTGCGAAGCTCGCGCTGCAGCCCGAGCACTACGACAGCGTGACGTTGCACGTCGGCGCCGAGCCCGCGCCGCGCGACGTCGGCCTCGACGGCGAAGCGATCCGCGAACCCGAGCTCGACCTCGCCGTCCAGTACGGCGACGAGATCACCGGCGACGTGCGCAAGGCGTGCCCCAAGCGCAAGCTGATCGCCGAGTGGATCGCGCCCGCGCTGTTCGCCGACGCGCAGCTGACCGTGCGCTTCGTCGGCGACGCGGAAGGCCGCACGCTGAACGACAGCTACCGCCACAAGGACTACCCGACCAACGTGCTCACCTTCGCGTACGACGACGCGCCGGACGGCACCGTAATCGGCGACCTCGTGCTGTGCTGCCCGGTCGTCGAGAAGGAAGCGCGCGAGCAGGGCAAGCCGCTCGACGCACACTACGCGCACCTGCTCGTGCACGGCGCACTGCACGCGCAGGGCTACGACCATGAGACGAGCGACGAGGACGCCGCCGAAATGGAAGCGCTCGAAGTCGACATCCTCGCGAAACTCGGCTTCCCGAACCCGTACCGGTAAGCTGCTCCCCCTTCCCCCGATGCGCGACGCCGCCACGATCCTGCCCGCGTACCCGCCATCGCTCGGCGCCGGGCGGCTGCTGACGGAAGACGAGCTCGCGGCGTCGCTCGCGCACACGATGCGCGACTGGGACGGGCAGCAGGATCTGTGGCTGTTCGGCTATGGGTCGCTGATCTGGAACCCCGGCCTGCCGACCGTCGACGCGGTGCGCGGCAAGGTGCACGGCTATCATCGCGGCCTTTATCTGTGGTCGCGCGTGAACCGCGGCACACCGGAGCAGCCGGGCCTCGTGCTGGCGCTCGATCGCGGCGGCTCGTGCAGCGGCATCGCGTTCCGGCTTGCCGGCCCGACCGCGCAGCCGCACCTCGAGACGCTGTGGAAACGCGAGATGCCGATGGGTTCGTACCGGCCCGCGTGGCTGCCGTGCTCGCTCGAGAACGGCGAACGTGTGAACGCGCTCGCGTTCGTGATGCGCCGCGACGTGCCGACCTACACGGGCAAGCTGCCCGATCGCGTCGTGAAGGAAGTGTTCGGCTGCGCATGCGGGCGCTATGGCACGACGCTCGACTACGTGAGCCGCACGGTCGACGCGCTGCGCGCAAGCGGCATCCCGGATCGCGCGCTGGAAGCGCTGCTCGCGCGCTGCCGGTGACGCCCGCGCCGCATTCCCCCATCCTTTCGGCGGGCCTGCTGCGCTGGACGCAAACGAACGCACCCCGACGCAAACCGCTGCATTCCGATCTCCAAAGGACGCCAGACATGAAGCTGCCCGCTTGGCTGCGCCGCAGGACCGCCTTGTCGATCCTGCTCCTCGTCACGGGCCTGTCGCTGTCCGGCTGCGGCGTGCTCGGCTGCGGCGGCGCTGCGTCGAACGGGGTAGCCGCCGGCGGCTGCTCGGCCGGCGTGCGGTTCTGAGCGCGGCCGCGTTTGCCGCGCGTCGCGGCGAATCGTCGCGGCGCGCCGCCCGGCGTCCGCCCGTCCGCCCGTCCGCCCGTCCGACCGTCCGACCGTCCGACCGTCCCACCGTCCCACCGTCCGACTGTCCCACCGGCCAATCTGCCAACCGGCCAACCGGCCAACCGGCCGGGCCCGGATTTTGACCGCCGCTGCCCTGCCGCGCCTTTCTGCGATAGGATGGAAACCGAAGGACGGCTCGGCGCCCTCGCCCGCCTGTCCCCAAGCGGGGCCTGCACGGCCGCCGCCCCGGCCGTCCGGCCGGGGTGACACGGCCGTGCCATGCCCTTGGTGTATCCTTGCCTACTCCGTGACAGCGCGCTCCGATGTGAACCGGGCGCACCACCATGAACGATTCGTATCCCAGTCGAAAGCCAACCGACAAACCGCAAGAAAAGCGCTCGTTGCTCGAGCGCCTGACCGACTTCATTTCGCCCGAGCCCGAATCTCGCGGCGAGCTGCTGGAAATCCTCCAGGACGCCCACGAACGCAACCTGATCGACGCCGATTCGCTGTCGATGATCGAGGGCGTCTTCCAGGTCTCCGACCTGTGCGCGCGCGACATCATGGTGCCGCGCGCGCAGATGGACGCGATCAACATCGCCGACAAGCCCGAGGATTTCATCCCGTTCGTTCTCGAGAAGGCGCACTCGCGCTACCCCGTCTACGAAGACAACCGCGACAACGTGATCGGCGTACTGCTCGCGAAGGATCTGCTGCGCTTCTACGCGGAAGACGAGTTCGACGTGCGCGGGATGCTGCGTCCGGTCGTGTTCATTCCGGAATCGAAGCGCCTGAACGTGCTGCTGCACGACTTCCGGGTCAACCGTAACCACCTGGCGATCGTCGTCGACGAATACGGCGGCGTCGCGGGCCTGATCACGATCGAGGACGTGCTCGAGCAGATCGTCGGCGACATCGAGGACGAATACGATTTCGACGAGGAAGCCGGCAACATCATCGCGGCGCCTGACGGCCGCTACCGTGTACGCGCGCTGACGGAAATCGAACAGTTCAACGAGACGTTCGGCACCGATTTCTCCGACGACGAGGTCGACACGATCGGCGGCCTGATCACGCACCATTTCGGGCGCGTGCCGCACCGTGGCGAGAAGCTGCAGCTCGGCAACCTCGTGTTCGAGATCCAGCGCGGCGATGCGCGCCAGGTCCACGTGCTGCTCGTGCGCCGCAGCCCGCTCACGAGCCGCCGGGCGCAGACGTCGCACGAGGACTGACCGCCTCGCCGCCTGGCGGCGTCCCCCACGCTGCCCGGCGGCGCCCTTTCAACCCGTTCAACCGCCTCGCCCACTCCCGCTTCACATGGACGATCCGATCCCGTCCCGCCCGGCAGGCGGCCTTCTCGCGCCGGCGCCCGGCCTCACGCTGCCGCGCTGGCACTACCCGGCCGCGCTGCTCGCCGGCGCGGCCAATACCTTCACCTTCGCGCCGACGCCGCACGGCGGCTGGCTGCAGCTCGTCGTATTCGTCTGGTTTTTCGCGCAGCTCACGCGCACCGCGAGCTGGAAGAGCGCCGCGCTGACGGGTGGCGCGTTCGGCTTCGGCAACTTCATCACCGGCATCTGGTGGCTGTACATCAGCATGCACGTGTACGGCGAAATGGCCGCGCCGCTTGCCGGCGGCGCGCTGGTGCTGTTCTCGCTGTACCTGTCGCTGTACCCGGCGTTCTCGGCCGGGCTGTGGTCGTTCTGCGCGGGCCATGCGTGGCACCGGCGCACGCCCGACCCGCGGCCGTTCTCGCCGACCTGGCACGGCGCGTTCGCCTTCGCGAGCGCGTGGGCGCTCGGCGAATGGCTGCGCGGCACGGTCTTCACCGGCTTTCCGTGGCTCGCGAGCGGCTATCCGCAGGTCGACGGCCCGTTCGCGGGATTCGCTGCGATCGTCGGCGTGTACGGGATCGGCTGGGTGCTCGCGCTGTTCGCCGCACTCGTCGTGCAGGCGCTGGCCGCCACGCGGCCGTCGCCCGCGCACGCGGGCGGTGCCGGCAACGCTGGCAACGCCGGCGGCAATGCGCGCGTGCGCATCGCGGCGCCGGCCGGCGTCGCCGTCGCGCTGGTCGCGGCCGGCCTCGCGCTGTCGCAGGCCACCTGGACCGTGCCCGCGAACGCGCCGCTCACGGTCCGGCTGCTGCAGGGCAACGTGAAGCAGGACATCAAGTTCGAGCAGGAAGGCATCGACGCGGCGATCAAGATGTACCAGCAGATGATCGTCGAGAAGCCCGCCGACCTGATCGTCACGCCGGAAACGGCGATCGCGGTGATGATCCAGGAGCTGCCCGAGCCGTTCGCCGTCGCGATCCGCAAGTTCAGCGACACGACGGGCTCGGCCGTGCTGTTCGGCGCGGTCGGTGCGTCGGTGACCGAAGACGGGCGCTATGTCGACTACACGAACAGCCTGTACGGCGTGACGCCGAACTCGCGCGACATTTACCACTACGACAAGCACCACCTCGTGCCTTTCGGCGAATTCATCCCGTGGGGCTTCCGCTGGTTCGTCGACCTGATGAAGATGCCGCTCGGCGATTTCGCGCGCGGCGCGCCGGTGCAGAAGCCGTTCCTCGTGCGCAACCAGCCGGTGATGGCCGACATCTGCTACGAGGACATCTTCGGCGAGGAAATCGCCGCGACGATCCGCGACAATCCGCAGCCGCCCGGCGTGCTCGTCAACGTTACCAACCTCGCGTGGTTCGGCGACACGATCGCGCTCGACCAGCACCTGCAGATCGCGCGGATGCGTGCGCTCGAGACGGGCCGGCCGATGCTGCGCGCGACCAACACCGGGATGACGGCCGCGATCGACGCGCACGGCCGCGTGCTCGGCCAGCTCAAGCCGTTCACGATCGGCTCGCTCGACGTGCGCATCGAAGGTACGAGCGGCTTCACGCCCTATGTGACGAGCGGCAACGCCGCCGTGCTCGCGGTGTCGTTCATCCTGCTCGCGTTCGGGTTCACGTTCGGGCCGGGGCTGCGGCGACGCAACGGGCAGCAGAAGTAAGCGGTATCGGCGGCCCGTCTCCCGGCCGCCTGATGTGGCGCACGGACGAGCGCCCCAGTCGTCGCCTTGACGCTGCCGTGCACGCGGCGCACGGTTTTTCCAGTGCAGCTTCCCAGGCTACGGCGCCCGGCACCGCTGCCTGCTCGATCCGACGCTGCAAATCCCTTGCAACCTCGTCCATCACCGCCCCCCTGCGCGAACACCGGCTGCCGATACAACGTCGCGCTCGGATACCACGGACTGCCGCGCCGCTCGAGCAGCCACCGCCAGTGCGGGTTCACGTCGAGCAGCACCCACGTCGGCGCGCCGCGTGCGCAGTACGTTACGCGCATCCTAGCGGCGGTTCGACACCCCCTTCGACCCCGTTCCGGCCGCATCGCCGCGCCGATCCGGTAAAATTACGCGTTTCAGCACACTAACAAGCCGCGCCGCCGCGCGAGCCGCCCCCCGGTCACCGCCCGGGATGCCGCCCGCAACGGAGCGCCCGCGCCACGAAGGCTCTTCATGCTTACGTTTCAGCAAATCATCCTGACGCTGCAGTCCTACTGGGACAAGCAGGGTTGCGCTCTGCTCCAGCCCATCGACATGGAAGTCGGCGCAGGCACGTCGCACGTCCACACGTTCCTGCGCGCGGTCGGCCCCGAGCCGTGGCGCGCCGCGTACGTGCAACCGTCGCGCCGCCCGAAGGACGGCCGCTACGGCGAAAACCCGAACCGCCTGCAGCACTACTACCAGTACCAGGTCGTGCTCAAGCCGGCGCCGGAGAACATTCTCGATCTCTACCTCGGCTCGCTGGAAGCGCTCGGCTTCGACCTGAAGCAGAACGACGTGCGCTTCGTCGAGGACGACTGGGAGAACCCGACGCTCGGCGCATGGGGCCTCGGCTGGGAAGTGTGGCTGAACGGCATGGAAGTGACGCAGTTCACGTACTTCCAGCAGGTCGGCGGCCTCGACTGCAAGCCGGTGCTCGGCGAAATCACGTACGGCCTCGAGCGTCTCGCGATGTACCTGCAGAAGGTCGAGAACGTCTACGACCTGATCTGGACGGAATGGGAAGAGCAGGGCCCGGACGGCCCCGAGCTGCGCCGCCTGACCTACGGCGACGTGTACCACCAGAACGAGGTCGAGCAGTCGACCTACAACTTCGAGCACGCGAACGTCGACCTGCTGTTCACGTTCTTCAACAGCTATGAAGCGGAAGCGAAGCGGATGATCGACGCGCAGCTCGCGCTGCCCGCTTACGAACTCGTGCTGAAGGCCGGCCACACGTTCAACCTGCTCGACGCGCGCGGCGCGATCTCGGTGACCGAGCGCGCGGCGTACATCGGCCGCATCCGCGCACTGTCGCGCCTCGTCGCGCAGGCGTACTACGAATCGCGCGAAAAGCTCGGCTTCCCGATGCTCGGCAACCCGCCGGGCGTGCCGGGCCTCACCACCGATGCCCAGGAAGCCGCACAGCCGGCCTGGGTGCCGCCGCTGAAGGTCGAACGCAAGATCGATCAGGACTGACGAGACGAGATTTCCTCACATCATGACGCACAATCATCCCGCCCCCCTGCTCGTCGAACTGCTGACCGAAGAGCTGCCGCCGAAGGCCCTCGCGCGCCTCGGCGACGCATTCGCCGAAGGCCTCGCGCAACGCCTCGCGGCGCGCGACCTGATCGAAGGCGAGCTTGTTTTCGAACGCTATGCGACGCCGCGCCGCCTCGCCGTCGTCGTGCAGAACGTGCGCGCCGTCGCACCGGAAAAGCAGGTCCGTGAAAAGGTGCTGCCGGTGTCGGTCGCACTCGACGCCGAAGGCAAGCCCACCGCCCCGCTCGCGAAGAAGCTCGCGGCGCTCGGCCACCCGAACCTGTCGATCGCCGATCTCGAGCGCGCGCAGGACGGCAAGGCCGAAGCGTTCTTCGTCAACTACGCGGCAGCCGGCGCGACGCTCGCCGACGGCCTGCAGGCCGCGCTCGACGAAACCCTCGCGAAGCTGCCGATCCCGAAGGTCATGACCTACCAGCGCCCGGACGGCACCGACGTGCAGTTCGTGCGGCCGGTGCATCGCCTGACCGCGCTGCACGACGCGACCATCGTGCCCGTCACCGCGTTCGGCATCGACGCCGGCGACACGACGCTCGGCCACCGCTTCCTGTCCGACGGCCTCGTCGCGATCTCGCACGCGGGCGCCTATGCGGCCACGCTGCGCGACAAGGGCCGCGTGATCGCGCACTTCGGCGATCGCAAGGACACGATTCGCACGCAGCTGAACGAACATGCGAACGGCGACACGGTCGTGATGCCCGAGGCGCTGCTCGACGAAGTGACGTCGCTCGTCGAATGGCCGGTCGTCTATCCGTGCCGTTTCGAAGACGAATTCCTGCAGGTGCCGCAGGAATGCCTGATCCTGACGATGCAGACCAACCAGAAGTATTTCGCGCTGACCGACGTCACCGGCAAGCTGCGCTCGCGCTTCCTGATCGTGTCGAACATCGAGACGAAGACGCCGGGCGAGATCATCGAAGGCAACGAGCGCGTCGTGCGCCCGCGTCTGGCCGACGCGAAGTTCTTCTTCGAGCAGGACAAGAAGAAGCCGCTCGCCGACCGCGTGCCGCTGCTCGCGAACGTCGTCTATCACAACAAGCTCGGCTCGGCGCTCGCACGCGTCGAGCGCCTCGAAGCGCTGGCCGGCGAGATCGCACCCGAGATCGGCGCCGACGTCGCGCACGCGAAGCGCGCCGCGCGTCTCGCGAAGGCCGACCTGCTGACCGACATGGTCGGCGAGTTCCCCGAGCTGCAGGGCACGATGGGCACGTACTACGCGCGCCACGACGGCGAGCCGGACGACGTCGCGATCGCGTGCACCGAACACTACCAGCCGCGCTTCTCCGGCGACACGCTGCCGACAACACCCGTGTCGACCGCGGTCGCGCTCGCCGACAAGCTCGAGACGATCGTCGGCATCTGGGGCATCGGCCTCGCACCGACGGGCGAGAAGGATCCGTTCGCGCTGCGCCGTCACGCGCTCGGCGTGCTGCGCGTGCTGCTCGAGAAGCAGTTGCCGCTCGATCTCGTGTCGCTGCTGCGCATTGCGTACGCGCGCTTCGCGAACGTGCCGGAAGTCGCCGAATCGACCGACGCGATCTTCGCGTTCTTCATGGACCGCCTGCGCGGCCTGCTGCGCGAACGCGGCTACACGGCGGGCGAAGTCGACGCGGTGCTGAGCCTGAACCCGACGCGCCTCGACGACATCGTCGCGCGCCTTGACGCGGTGCGCGAATTCACGCGCCTCGCGGAAGCCGAAGCGCTCGCGGCCGCGAACAAGCGGATCTCGAACATCCTGAAGAAGTCGGAAAGCAGCGCGAACGGCACGGTGCAGCCGACGCTGTTCGTCGAAGCGGCCGAGAAGGCGCTGCACGAACAGCTCGCGACCGTGACGCCGCGCGTGCAGTCGCAGCTCGAGGCCCGGGCGTACACGGGCGCGCTGTCGGCGCTCGCGGCGCTGCGTGCGCCGGTCGATGCGTTCTTCGACGACGTGATGGTCAATGTCGAGGATCCCGCGCTGCGGGCGAACCGCCTCGCGCTGCTCGCCGCGCTGCACCAGCAGATGAACTGCGTCGCGGACATCTCGAAGCTCGCCGCATAAGGGCCGCACGATGCCGACCGCTCCCATCAGGAAGCTCGTCGTCCTTGACCGGGACGGCGTGATCAACGTCGATTCCGACGCGTTCGTCAAGACGCCCGACGAGTGGATCCCGCTGCCCGGCAGCCTCGAGGCGATCGCCCGGCTCAACCACGCGGGGTATCGCGTGGTGGTCGCGACCAACCAGTCGGGCATCGGCCGCGGCCTGTTCGACATGGCCACGCTGAACGAGATGCATCTGAAGATGCACCGCGCGGCGGCGGCGGTCGGCGCGCGCATCGACGCGGTGTTCTTCTGCCCGCACACGGCGGAAGACCACTGCGACTGCCGCAAGCCGAAGCCCGGCATGATGCAGATGATCGCCGAGCGCTTCGAGATCGATCCCGATCACACGCCGGTCGTCGGCGATTCGCTGCGCGACCTGCAGGCAGGCGTCGCGCTCGGCTTCCAGCCGCATCTCGTGCTGACCGGCAAGGGCAGGAAGACGCTCGCCGCGGGCAACCTTCCGCCCGGCACGAAGGTGCACGACGACCTGCGTGCGTTTGCGCTCGACTTCCTTTCACAAGAACACGAGTGATGCGGCCGCCGCGCGCATCCTCCCTTACGCCAGACACACGCCGATGCGCTTTGTCCGCTCCCTGCTGCTGCTGATCTATTTCGTCCTGTACACGGTGCCGTACGCGACCGCGTGCTTCATCGCGTTCCCGTTCCTGCGCCCCGACGCACGCTACTGGATGGCGGCCGGCTGGTGCAAGTCCACGTTGTGGGTCGTGCGCTGGCTGAACGGCATCCGCTACCGGATCGAGGGCATCGAGAACCTGCCCGACGGCCCGGCCGTGCTGCTGTCGAAGCACCAGTCCGCATGGGAAACGCTCGCGTTCCCCGCGCTGATGCCGAGGCCGCTCTGCTACGTGTTCAAGCGCGAGCTGCTGTACGTGCCGTTCTTCGGTTGGGCGCTCGGGATGCTGCACATGGTCCATATCAACCGCAAGGAAGGCAAGAACGCATTCGTCTCGGTGATCCGCCAGGGCAAGAAGCGGCTCGAGGAAGGCGCGTGGGTGATCATGTTCCCGGAAGGCACGCGCACGCCGGTCGGCAAGCAGGGCAAGTACAAGACGGGCGGCGCGCGCTTCGCGATCGAGACCGGCGCGCAGGTCGTGCCGATCGCGCACAACGCGGGCCATGTGTGGCCGCGCAATTCGTTCACGAAATACCCGGGCGTCGTCACCGTGTCGATCGGCAAGCCGATCGACACCCAGGGCCGCACGCCCGACGCCGTGAACTCCCAGGTCGAAGCATGGATCGAAGCGGAAATGCGTCGCATCGATCCGGACGCGTACCGCGCGTCCGGCGGTGCGGAAAAGCGCAATGCCGCACGTGTCTGATTCTCCCCGGTTGCATCTGTTGTTGCGTACGACAAGACGAAGCGAATTGATGAAGAAGCGTCCGCGGCCACGACCCGCCGTCGTGGCCCTCGATCATCGCCAGCTGGATCTGCCGCTCTTCGACGGGCCGGCCGCCGCGCCGTCCTCGCCCGCCGACGCAC
The DNA here is from genome assembly GCF_053427725.1 of Burkholderia sp. PU8-34. NCBI lineage: Bacteria > Pseudomonadati > Pseudomonadota > Betaproteobacteria > Burkholderiales > Burkholderiaceae > Burkholderia > Burkholderia sp. PU8-34. The sequence continues at coordinate 370,666 of NZ_JBSAXC010000005.1, read as the reverse complement.
CCACGGCGCCCTCCACACCCGCCGCGCCGCAGGCGCCGCGCGACACGGCACCGGCTCCGTCGGTGCCCGCCCCCGATCCTGCACCCCACCGCTCGCGCGTGCGCACGTTCGCGCTCGACAGCCGCGTGCTCGAATACCGGCTGAAGCGTTCCGCGCGCCGCACGATCGGCTTCACGATCGACGGCAGCGGGCTCACGATCACCGCGCCGCGCTGGGTCACGCTCGCCGACATCGAAGCGGCGATCGCCGAGAAACAGCGCTGGATCTTCGCGAAACTCGCGGAATGGAAGACGCGCACCGAGCAGCGCGCGCTGCCGCAGATCGACTGGCGCGACGGCGCGCAACTCCCGTATCTCGGCAAGACGGTGACGATCGCGCTCGGCGCGGGCGCCGTCGGGTTCGACGGCGACGCGCAGCGGCTCGCGCTGCCGCTGCCCGCGCAAGCGGACGCGCAGCAGATCAAGGACCGCGTGCAAGGCTGGCTGCAGGGCGAGGCGAAGCGGATCTTCGGCGAACGTCTCGCGTTCTATGCGGACAAGCTCGGCGTCACGTATTCGATGTACGCGCTGTCGTCGGCCGCGACGCGCTGGGGCAGCTGCTCGAGCGACGGCAAGATCCGCCTGAACTGGCGGCTGATCCATTTCCCGATGTCGATCGTCGACTACGTCGTCGCGCACGAGCTGTCGCACCTGCGCGAGATGAACCACAGCCCGCGCTTCTGGCAGACGGTCGAATCGATCTTTCCGGAATTCCGCGAAGCACGGCACACGCTCAAGCATCATCCGCCCGAGCTGCTGCCGGCGCTGTAGTTGCTGCGCCGTAGTTGCTACGTTGTATTAACTGCTGTCGCTGCAAAAAACACAACGGGCGGCGCGGGATTCCCCGTGCCGCCCGTTTCACGCTGCGCGGCATGCATCGCGCGCCGCGGCTCGCTCATCCGGCGCTCAGTGCGCCTTCTTCTGGATGAACTCGATCTTGTAGCCGTCCGGATCCTCGACGAACGCGATCACGGTCGTGCCGTGCTTCATCGGGCCCGCTTCGCGCGTGACCTTGCCGCCCTGCGCCTTGATGCGCTCGCAGGCCGCGTACGCATCGTCGACTTCCAGCGCCAGATGGCCGAAGCCCGTGCCAAGATCGTAGGACGCGGTATCCCAGTTGTGGGTCAGCTCGATCACCGTGCCCTTGCTTTCCTCTTCGTAGCCGACGAACGCGAGCGTGAACCTGCCTTCCGGATAATCGTCGCGACGCAGCAGCTTCATGCCGAGCAATTCGGTGTAGAACTTGATCGAGCGGTCGAGATCGCCGACTCGCAGCATCGTATGCAGCATACGCATGGCTTGTACTCCTTGTGGGGACTTTCCGGAACCGGAAACTCTACCAGAGTCGGGGGAACCTCGCAGGCGGCGGCCCGGCGCGGACGCCGATACGGAGCATCTGGCCGCAGCGCCGGAATGCGCATGCGCCAACCGCCGTGCGTTGCAGCGAAAGCGCCTGCAATCGACAAAAAATGCATGCACCGATTCCCGCACAAATCGCGGCGCATTGATTATCTCGTATTTATAAAAAGCGATAATCGATGCAATAGAAATATAGAAATTCTATCAATGTAAGCGCCCTGTTAGATTCCCGCTTCAACTTGGCATATCGAGGAATCCACTCATGGCAACTTATCGTCTCCCTATTCCATTGAGTCGTCTGATCGTCGCCGCGTCCGTCCTGGGCGCATTCGCGGCTCACGCGTCGACGCTCACGCGCGACAACGGCGCACCGGTGGGTGACAACCAGAATTCGCAGACGGCTGGCGCGAACGGGCCGGTTCTGCTCCAGGACGGTTATCTGATCCAGAAGCTGCAGCGCTTCGATCGCGAGCGCATTCCCGAGCGCGTCGTTCATGCCCGCGGCACCGGCGCATATGGTGTGTTTGTCGCAACGCGCGACATCTCTGGCCTCACGACGGCGAAGGTGTTCGCGCCCGGCACGCAAACGCCGGTATTCGTGCGCTTCTCCAGCGTGATTCACGGCGGGACGTCGCCGGAAACGCTGCGCGACCCGCGCGGCTTCGCGACCAAGTTCTACACGTCGGAAGGCAACTGGGACCTGGTCGGCAACAACCTGCCGGTCTTCTTCATTCGCGACGCGATCAAGTTCCCGGACATGGTCCATTCGCTCAAGCCCGCGCCGAACACGAACATTCAGGATCCGGGCCGCTTCTTCGATTTCTTCTCGCATCAGCCGGAAGCGACGCACATGCTCACGCGTCTCTTTTCCGACTCGGGCACGCCCGCGACATATCGGGAAATGGACGGCAATAGCGTGCACGCGTACAAATTCGTCAACGCGAAACGCGACGTCGTCTACGTCAAATTCCACTGGAAAAGCCTGCAGGGCCAGAAGAACCTGACCGCACAACAGGCGGAATCGATTCAGGGCAAGGACTTCAATCACATGTCCCGCGATCTGATCGCGGCGATCGACGCAGGGCGATTCCCGCAATGGGACCTGTACGTTCAAGTGCTGAAACCCGATCAGTTCGACGGCTTCCCGTTCGATCCGCTGGACGCGACGAAGGTGTGGACCGGCGTGCCCGAAACGAAGATCGGCACCATGACGCTCAACAAGAATCCTGACAACGTGTTCCAGGAAACGGAGCAAGCGGCGTTCGCGCCGTCGAATCTCGTGCCGGGCATCGAGCCTTCCGAGGATCGGTTGCTGCAAGGCCGTCTCTTCGCCTACGCGGACACGCAGCTCCATCGCGTCGGAACGAATGCGCTGCAATTGCCGGTGAACCACCCGCGCGTTTCGGTTGCAAACGTCAACCAGGACGGTGCGATGAACGGCGGCCATACCCGTGGCGGCGTGAACTATGAGCCGAGCCAGCAGGCCACGCTGACGGCAGACCCGACGTTCCCGGCCAGTCGCCTGCCACTCGCCGGCACGACGCAACAGGCCCGGATCGCGAAGACGCTCAACTTCCGGCAGGCAGGAGAGTTCTACCGTTCGCTGACGGCCGGCGAACGCGCCAACCTCGCAGGCAACCTGGCCGCCGACCTGAAGCAGGTCAAGAACGACGACGTCAAATACACGATGCTGTCGTACTTCCAGAAAGCAGACGCGGAATACGGGCGTCAAGTCACCGCCGCGCTCGGTGCCGACCAGCGTCGCGTCGACGCGCTGACCGCCAAGCTCGCCGACTGACGCTAAACGATGCGGCGCCGTGCGCGCCGCATCGAATCCTCGTCGCGTCTCCCGGCCGTGCAATACGGGCCGCGCCGGCCGAACAACGGCGCGGCCCGCATCGCGAATCGCGTCGCACGGCGGCATGCCGATCGTGTACCATCATCCGGCCCTGGCCTCGGATATTCGTTCGACGGCCGGCGTTCCCGATTCCGGCAACGCTGCACGACACGCGACTTGCGGCGTGCTCGCCAGTCCGCTCACTCAGCCAGACCGCCGTGCAAAACCTCCGTTTCGAACGCGCCGATCCCGCGCCCCGCCCAACCCCGCTGCCATCCCGCCGCTCGAGCGAGGCATGCCGATGAGCGTAGTCGCCCACGCGCGGCGCGCGCTCGATGCGCGCGCGGTCGGATTGATGCTGCTGCTGTGCGCGATCTGGGGCTTCCAGCAGGTCGCGATCAAGAGCACGAACGCGGCGATCCCGCCGATGTTCCAGGCCGGCCTGCGCTCGCTGATCGCAGCGCTCCTGTTGTGGGGCTGGGCCCGCGCGCGCGGCACGGTGCTCTTCCGCGCCGACGGCACGTTCGGCCCCGGGCTCGCGGCCGGCGCGCTGTTCGCCGGCGAATTCATCTGCGTGTTCTTCGGCCTGACGCTGACGAGCGCGTCGCACATGGCGATCTTCCTGTACACGGCGCCGTGCTTCACCGCGCTCGGCCTGCACCTGTTCGCGCCGGGCGAACGCCTGAAGCGCGTCCAGTGGACCGGCGTCGCGCTCGCGTTCGCCGGCATCGCGCTCGCGTTCGCCGACGGCTTCCTGAAGCCGCCGGCCCCCGGCGCGTCGGTGCTCGCGGGGCTCGCCGGCGATGCGCTCGGCATCCTCGGCGGCGCGATGTGGGCCGCGACGACCGTCGTCGTGCGGTCGACGTCCCTCCAGCACGCAAGCGCGAGCAAGACGCTGTTCTACCAGCTCGCGGTGTCGGCCGTCGTGCTGCTCGCGCTCGCCGCGCTGCTCGGCCAGGTATCGTTCGCGCACGTGACGCCCGTTGCGATCGCGAGCCTCGCGTACCAGTCGGTGATCGTCGCGTTCGTCAGCTACCTGTCGTGGTTCTGGTTGCTGACCCGCTACATCGCGTCGCGGCTGTCGGTATTCACGTTCCTGTCGCCGCTGTTCGGCGTGGCGTTCGGCGTGCTGCTGCTCGGCGAATCGGTCGGCTGGCGCTTCATGTCGGCCGCCGCGCTCGTGCTGGCCGGCATCGGGCTCGTCAACGCACCCGGGCGCAAGCGGACATGACGCATGCCGGCGCGCACAGCCTGCGCGTGCGCCGAATGCCTGCGCGCCCGCCCCTCGCGCCGCGCCGCGCCACGCGCGAAACCCGTGCCTGCGCCGCACATCCGCACACGCACATCCGCACACGCTCATCCGGCCGCACGGCCGCAGAAACGAAAAAGGCTGCCCCTCAGGACAGCCCTCGATGCGCGGCGAGCAATCCGGCGTCAACGCCGCAACAGCGGCGCGCGCGTCACTCCGCCTGGCGAGCCGCGGCCAGCGCTTGCGCGACGCCGACATACTCGGCCACGCTCACGTCTTCCGCCCGGCGTGCGAGATCGAAGCCGAGCGCGTCGAAATCGATCGTGTCGCGATACTCGCCGAGCGTGTTGCGCAGCATCTTGCGGCGCTGCGAGAACGCGGCCGTGACGACTTCGCCGAGCAGCACGGGATTGACGTCCGGCAGTTCGTGCGGCTCGTACGGGATCATCCGCACGATCGCCGAATCGACTTTCGGCGGCGGCTGGAACGATTCGGGCGGCACGTCGATCAGCTTGTCCATCACGTAGCGGTACTGCAGCATCACCGACAGGCGCGAGAACGCCTTCGTGCCCGGCTCGGCGACCATCCGCTCGACGACTTCGTTCTGCAGCATGAAATGCTGGTCGACGACCACGTCGGCGAACGTCATAAGGTGAAACAGCAGCGGACTCGAAATGTTGTACGGCAGGTTGCCGACGATGCGCAGCGTCGGCTTGTCGCCGGGCACCGCGAGCGTGCGGAAGTCGAACGCAAGCGCGTCGCCCGCATGAAGTTCGAGCAGCGGGCCGAAACGCTGCTGCAGCCGGCCGATCAGGTCCCGGTCGAGCTCGACCGCATGCAGCGGCGATTCGGGCGTCGCAAGACGTTCGATCAGCGGCCCGGTCAGCGCGCCGAGGCCCGGCCCGATCTCGACCATCCGCTGGCCGCGCGCCGGACCGATCGCCGAGACGATCGAGTCGATCACGCCGTGATCGACGAGGAAGTTCTGCCCGAAGCGCTTGCGCGCGAAATGGCCCTGGTGCTGTCTGCTGTTCGACATCGACTGAAAAAAACGAAAAAACGCGATGAAAGGAGTCGTCAGGCCGCGCGGCGATGGCGTGCCATCGTGACGGCCGTGTCGAGCGCGGCGACCATGCTGCCCGGATCGGCGCGGCCGGTGCCGGCGAGGTCGAGCGCGGTGCCGTGATCGACCGACGTGCGGATGATCGGCAGGCCGAGCGTGACGTTGATGCCCTCGCCGAACGTCGCGTACTTGAGCACCGGCAGACCCTGATCGTGGAACATCGCGAGCACGCAGTCCGCATCGGCGAGGTAGCGCGGCTGGAACAGCGTGTCGGCCGGATACGGGCCGCGCGCGTCGATGCCCTGCGCGTTCGCGCGCGCAAGCGCAGGCGCGATCACGTCGATTTCCTCGCGGCCGAGATAACCGTTCTCGCCGGCGTGCGGGTTCAGGCCCGTCACGAGAATGCGCGGCGCGGCAAGCCCGAAGTCGCGCCGCAGGTCGTGATCGACGATCGCGAGCGTCTCGAGCAGCCCGTCGACCGTCAGCGCGGCCGACACGTCCTTCAGTGGCAGGTGCGTGGTCGCGAGCGCGACGCGCAGCGGCTTCTCGCCGGTGCCGGCCAGCATCATCACGACGCGCGGCGTGCCGGTGCGCTCCGCCAGGTATTCGGTATGGCCGGTGAACGGAACGCCCGCGTCATTGATCGTGCTCTTCTGCAGCGGCGCGGTGACGATCGCATCGAATGCGCGCGCGAGCGCGCCGTCGATCGCCGCGTCGAGCAGCCCGAGCACGTAGCGGCCGTTCGCCGCGTTCAGCTCGCCCGCGCGCGCGGGCGCGGCGAGCGCGTGGTGTTCGACTGCAACCTGCCCGCCGGCGGCAAGCGCCGCCCAGTCCGCACCGACTGCCGCCGCCCGCTCGGCGAGCAGCGCCGCGTCGCCGAGCACGGTAAAGCGCGCATCGGGCCAGCGCTGGCCGGCGTCGCGCAGCGCCTGCACGGTCAGCTCCGGGCCGACGCCCGCGGGCTCGCCGGTCGTGATCGCGATATGCAACGTGGGCAGCACGGGCGTCGTCATCGGCGGCTCGCTCAGTTTTGCTGGCCGAAGCCGCCGATCTTGTACTGCACGTACGACGAATCGCGCAGCTCGCGCAGCCAGTCGGCATACGCCTGCTCGGCCTTGCGCTGGCCGATCGCCTGACGCGCGATGTCCATCTGCTGCTGCACCGAGCCTTCCGCGTCGCGGCGGGCCAGCACCTGGATCAGGTGGTAGCCGTACTCGGTGCGCACCGGGGTGCTGACCTGGCCGTCCTGCAGGTTGTTCATCGCACGCTCGAATTCCGGCACGGTCTCGCCCGGGCTGATCCAGCCGAGATCGCCGCCCTGCGACGCGGAACCGTCCTGCGAATAGGTGCGGGCGAACTTCGCGAAGTCGCCGCCGGCCGCGACCTGGTTGCGGATGTCGAGCAGCTGCTGGCGCGCCTGGCCTTCGGACTTGCCTTCGCCGACGCGCAGCAGGATGTGGCGCACGTGGGTCTGCACGATCTTCGGCGCGGCGGCCGACGTGCCCTGGCTCTGGCGCCGGTCGACGAGGCGCACGATCTCGAAGCCGTCAGGCACGCGGATCACCGTCGGATTGACCTGGCCCGGGCGCAGCTTCGACGCGGCGTCGACGACTTCGGACGGCAACGCGCCCGGCGCCTTGAAGCCGAGATCGCCGCCCTTCTTCGCGTCGTTCGCCTCCGAGTTGTTCTTCGCGAGCCGCTCGAAATCGCCGCCCGACAGCGCCTGCTTCAGCAGCGCATCGGCCTTCGCCTGCGCGGCCTCGATGTCCTGCTGCGGCGCGTTGGTCGGCGCCTTGATGAAGATGTGCTGGAAGCGCAGGTCCTGCTGCTGCGACGCGTTCGGCCCGCGCTGGCTCGCGATGTAGTTCGCGACCTCGGCGTCCGACACGGTGATCTTGCCGTCGACCTCGCGCTCGCGCAGCTTCGACAGCGTCAGCTCGGTGCGTGCGTCGCTCGTGAAGATGCTCCAGGGCACGCCTTGCGCCTCGAGCCGCGAGCGGTACTGGTCGAGCGTCATGCCGTTCGCCTGCGCGAGCCGCTGCAGCGTCGTCTGCACCTGCGCGTCATCGACGCGGATCCCGTCGTCCTTGGCCTTCTGCACCTGGATGCGCTCGAGCACCATCTGGTTCAGCACCTGCGCGCGCAGCTGGTCGAGCGCCGGCACCGGCGCGTTCTGCTGCTGCAGCCGGCGCGAGATCAGGCCGACGCGCTGGTCGAGTTCGCGGCCCGTGATCACGTCGTTGTTGACGACCGCGACGACTTCGTCGGTGAGCTGCGCGCCTTGCGAACCGAGCGCCTGCGCCGCAGCCGGCGCGGCGGCGAGCAGCGCGGCGGACGCGGCGAGGCTGGACACGACTGCCGCGAAGCGAAGGGTTTTCTTCATTGCCACTGATACTCCATTGAAATCGGGCTCATCCGGTGCGGGCGCCTTCTCTGCGCCCCGGCGTTACTCGTAGTTGCTGAAGCGGGACAACGGCGGCGGTGCGGGCGGCAGCGGCGTGTAGCCCGCCACCCCGGCGCGGAACGCGGCGACGAGGCCGTTGTCGACGCTCGACAGCCCCTTCAGCGTGAGCTGCGCCATGAACCGCGTCGCGGAATTCTGCTGTCCCGACGAGTTCACACCGTTCGCGTACCGCTGGATACCGACCCCGAGTGCCCAGCAATCCGCGTCGTATTGTAAGCCGAGCAGGCCGTCGACCACCCGATCGGCGGCGATGTCGTAGTTGAAGCGGCCGATCGCATACAGCCGGCGAGTCAGCGGCCATTGCGCGGAGATCAGGAACTGGTTGATCGGCTGGCCGTCGAGCGTCGTGTTCGCGCGCGTGTAGCGGTAGCCGACGTTGATCACCTTGCGCACGTCGGGGCTGTAGCCGAAGCCGATGCTCGACTTCACGAGCTGGTTGTTGTTCTGGTTGTACTGGAACGCGGTTTCCGACTGGAAACCGGCGCCCAGCTTGAGCGCGGCGCCCGCGATCAGGTCCGAGTGGCGAGCCTGCGACGCGGCCTGCCCCGAGTTCAGCGTCACACGCTGGTCCGCGAAGTAATACTGCTGCGCGATCACGAAGCGCGCGCGCTCGTCGCCGGTGCGCGGATCGATGAAGCGCGACGTCAGCCCGGCCGTGATGCGGTTCGCATCGGCGATCCGGTCGTTGCCGACGAACGTGTTCGGCTGGTAGATCTCCGCGAGCCCGAAGTCCGATTCCGCGGTGTCGAACAGCGGCGCGCTCGACTGGTCGCGGTAGGGCGTGTACACGTAGTACAGGCGCGGCTCGAGCGTCTGGATGAAATCCTGGCCGAACAGGTGCACCGAGCGGTCGAAGATCAGGCCCGAGTCGAAGCTCACGGTCGGGATCGACTCGGTGAAGCGCTTCGGGTTGTTCGGCGTGCTCGACGACAGGTGGCTCAGGTCGTACGACGCGAAGTGGTACTGGACCTTCGGCACCACGAAGTAGCCGGGGCCGTAGACGCCGTACGCGATGTACGGGTTGAAGACGATCCGGTCGCCTTCCGTCGAATCGGCCGTCGTGATGCGAAAGCGCGAATAGTCGGCTTCCGCGCCGAAGTCGAAGCCGCCGACGTTGTACTTCGTGTACTTCACGTTCAACTGCGGCTCGCGGCTGTACGGCGCGATCGATGGCGGCAGCGTCTGCCAGTGCTGGTAGCGCCCGAGCACCGACCATGGGCCGTTGTTGTACGTCAGGCCCGCTTCCTGCTGATACAGCGTCTGCGTGCCGTTGACGAACTGGTTCATCGACCCAAGGTCTTCCGGGAACGTGTTGTCCGAGACCTTGTTGTAGTAGACGTAGCCGCCGAAGCCGTTGCCGAAGTTCTGCTGGTGCTGCCAGTAGATCGCGTAGCGGTCGCGTTTCGCGAGCGCGTCGTGCGGCAGGTAATTGGCCGTAAACGTGCCCGAATACGTCGGCGACAGATAACGGAACGTCGCCTCGGTCTGCACCCCGCGCTTCGAGATGATGCGCGGCGTGATCGTCAGGTCGCGATTCGGCGCGATGTTGAAGTAGTACGGCAGCGACAGCTCGAACCCGTTGTTCGAGTTCATCGAGAACGTCGGCGGCAGCAGGCCGCTGCGCCGTTCGCCCGACAGCGGGAACGTGAGCCACGGGCTCGCGAAGATCGGCACGCCCTGGAAGAACAGCACGCCGTTGCGGGCCGTGCCTTCGTCGGCGCCGGTGTCGAAATCGAAGCGGCTGCCCTTGATGTACCACGCCGGGTCCGTCGCGCACTGGCACGCGGTGTAGGTGCCGTTGATGAACACCGAGCGCTCGCTGTCGAGCAGGTCGACGCGCTCCGCGCTGCCCGAGCCGCCCGTCACGTTGAAGTGGTACTTCGGCGCCGTCATGAAGCCCTGGTTCGCCTCGACCTTCAGGTGCGCCTCGGGGCCCGCGAACGACGTGCCGCTGTTGACCACCCTGACCTGGCCGTACGCGTCGGCCATGTCCGTGTCCTGGTCGTAGTGGATCGCGTCGCCCTTCACGACCGCGTCGCCGCGGCGGATCTCGGCGGAGCCCTTCGCGGCCAGGTCCTGGTCGGCCGTGCCGCTCGTGTGGTCGGCAATCACGAAGGTGGCCGGCTTCGAGCCCTCCTTCAGCGGGTGCTCGTCGAGCTGGGGCGCGAGACGCAGATCCCACGGCGAGTCGAGCGGCTGCGGCTGCGCGGCTGCGCCCGCCAGCTGCGCGTGCGACACGGCCGGCACGAGGCCGGGCACGGCCAGGAGCGCGAGCGCGAGCCGCCGTTTGCGCGGCGCCCCGTCACCGGGGAAAACATTCGGGAATAGCGGTTTGGGCGGCATCTATCGTTTGGCGAATCGCCCCTCGTCAACCCGTGCCTTCGCGCATCGCGGCCCGCGCAATCGGACCGTGACTGCGGCGAAGCGCAAACCAGGGAAGGCGATCGGGCGAACGGCGCGACAGGCGGCGGGCCTGCGCGGCGGAAGCTGACGCGGGGCGCGTCAAAAAAGTCGTGGGGTATTATATGGCAAGACGTTCCCCCCTCCCCCGAGTTTCATGACGCCCCCATCTGCCGCATCTCACGCCGACGCCCGCATTGACGTCCGCCTCGAAGCACTCACCGCCTGGCTGAGCCCGCTCGCCGAGCGCTTTGCGCTCGATCTCGCCACCCTTGCGCCTGCGTCCTCGGACGCCAGCTTCCGCCGCTACTTCCGCGTCGCCTCGGCGTCGCAGCCCGGCGGCTCGCTGATTGCCGTCGACGCGCCGCCGCCCGAGAAGTGCCGGGAGTTCGTCCAGGTCGCCCGGCTCCTCGCCGACGCGGGTGTCCACGTACCGCAGGTGCTGGCCCACGATTTCGATGCCGGCTTCATGCTCGTGACGGATCTCGGCCGGACGTCGTACATCTCGGTGCTCGACCCCGCCGACCCGCTCGCCGCGCGGCCGCTGATGCGCGCCGCGCTCGACGCGCTGATCCGCTTCCAGCTGAGCTCGGCGCCCGGCGTGCTGCCGCCGTTCGACGAGGCGTTCCTGCGCCGCGAGATGGAACTGATGCCAGAGTGGTACATCGGCCGGCACCTTGGCCAGACGGTCAGCGACGCGATGCGCGGCACGCTCGAGCGCACGTTCGCGCTGCTGATCGCGAGCGCCCGCGCGCAGCCGCAGGGCTTCATGCTGCGCGACTTCATGCCGCGCAACCTGATGGTCTGCGAGCCGAACCCGGGCGTGCTCGACTTCCAGGACGCAGTCGTTGGACCGCTGACCTACGACGTCGTGTCGCTGCTGCGCGACGCGTTCATCAGCTGGGACGAGGAATTCGAGCTCGACTGCTTCGCGTACTACTGGGAGAAGGCGAAGAAGGCCGGCCTGCCGGTCGATCCCGATTTCGGCGAGTTCTACCGCCAGCTCGAATGGATGGGCCTGCAGCGCCACATCAAGATCCTCGGCCTGTTCGCGCGGATCAACTACCGCGACGGCAAGCCGCATTACCTTGCGGACCTGCCGCGCTTCCTGACCTACGCGCGCAAGGTCGCGCTCCGCTACCGCCCGCTCGCACCGTTCGCGAAGCTGCTTGACGAGCTCGAAGGCAAGGCGGCCGACGTCGGCTATACGTTCTGAACGTTCTGAAGATGAGTGCAACCCTCACCACGGCGATGATCTTCGCCGCCGGGCGCGGCGAACGGATGCGCCCGCTCACCGACACTTGCCCGAAACCGCTGCTCGAAGCGGGCGGCAAGCCGCTGATCGTGTGGCAGATCGAGCGGCTCGCTCAGGCGGGCATCGACACGATCGTGATCAACCATGCATGGCTCGGCGACGTGCTCGAAGCCGCGCTCGGCGACGGCGCGCGCTGGGGCGTGCGGCTCGTCTATTCGGCCGAAGGCGAAGCGCTCGAAACGGCCGGCGGGATCGCGCAGGCGCTGCCGCTCATCGAACGCGACGGCCGGCCGACGGTCTTCGTCGCGGTGGCCGGCGACGTGTTCTGCGAATTCGACTACCGGACGCTCGCCGCGCACGCGGCGCGGATGGCGGCGCTCGACGCGCCCGCGATGCATCTCGTGATGGTGCCGAACCCGCCGTTTCACCCGGCGGGCGACTTCGTGCTGGACAACGGCCGGCTGTCGCTCGACGGCGCCGCGCGGGTCACGTTCGGCAGCATCGGCCTGTACGACACGCGGATGTTCCGCGACCTCGCGCCCGGCACGCGGCGCGCGCTGACGCCGTACTTCCGCGCAACGATCGAAGCCGGCCGCGCAAGCGGCGAACTGTACGAAGGGATCTGGGAAAACGTCGGCACGCCTGCGCAGCTCGGCGAGCTGGACGCCCGGCTGCGCGGCGCGCGCTGAGCGCAAACCGGCGGCGTACGCGCGCCGCTCGCTGACGCGCTGTCGCCCGCCCGATTCCACCTCGCGGCGGGGACGCCGGCCGGGCGCCCTGACGGAGCGGCCGCCCGGCCACCGCGCTCAGACCTCCTCGGCCTCCTCGCCGCCCGCCGCCGCGCGCTGCTGCTGCAGCGCCCACATCTGCGCATACAGCCCGTCCGCGCGCACGAGTGCGTCGTGCGTGCCGCGCTCGACGATCCGCCCGTGATCCATCACGAGGATTTGCTGCGCATGCACGACCGTCGACAGCCGGTGCGCGATCACGAGCGTCGTGCGATGCCGCGCGATCTGGTCGAGCTCGTGCTGGATCGCGCGCTCCGAGCGCGAATCGAGCGCCGACGTCGCCTCGTCGAACAGCAGGATCGGCGGGTTCTTCAGCAGCGTGCGCGCGATCGCGACGCGCTGCTTCTCGCCGCCCGACAGCTTGAGGCCGCGCTCGCCGACCGGCGTGTCATACCCCTTCGGCAGGCTGTCGATGAACTCGTGGATGTGCGCGGCGCGCGCGGCCGCGATCACCTCGTCGCGGGACGCCGTCGGCCGCCCGTACGCGATGTTGTAGTAGATCGAATCGTTGAACAGCACGGTGTCCTGCGGCACGATGCCGATCGATGCGCGCAGCGAATCCTGCGTGACGTCGCGGATGTCCTGCCCGTCGATGCGGATCGCGCCGCCCGCCTGCCGGTCGAGATCGTAGAAGCGGAACAGCAGGCGCGACAGCGTCGACTTGCCCGAGCCGCTGTGGCCGACCACCGCGGTCGTCGTGCCCGCGTCGATCGTGAACGTCACGTCGTGCAGGATCGGCCGCGACGCTTCGTACGCGAAATTCACGTGCTCGAAACGCACCTGCGCGCCCGCGACGGCGAGCGGCGGCGCATCGGGGGCGTCCGCGACTTCCTTCGGCGCCGACAGCAGCCCGAACATCCGGTCCATGTCGGTGAGGCTCTGCTTCAGCTCGCGATACACGACGCCGAGGAAGTTCAGCGGAATGTAGAGCTGCAGCATGAACGTGTTGATCAGCACGAGATCGCCGAGCGTCAGCTTGCCGGCGAGCACGCCCTGCGTCGCGCGCCACAGGATGAACACGAGCCCGGTGCCGATGATCGCCTGCTGGCCGAAATTGAGCACCGACAGCGAGTTCTGCGAACGGATCGCGGCCTTGCGGTAGCGCCGCAGGTTCTCATCGTAGCGCTGCGCCTCCCAGTCCTCGTTGCCGAAATACTTGACCGTCTCGTAGTTGATCAGCGAATCGATCGCGCGGGAATTCGCGCGCGAATCGAGCTCGTTCATCGTGCGGCGGAAGTGCGTGCGCCAGTTCGTGACCTTCACGGTGAACACGATGTACGTGACCAGCGCGGCGAACGTCACGTACGCGTAGAACGCTTCGTACTTGACGACGAAGAAGCCGAGCACGAGGCCGACTTCGACGAGCGTCGGCAGGATGCTGTACAGCGAGTACGAGATCAGCTGCTGGATGCCGCGCGTGCCGCGCTCGATGTCGCGCGACATGCCGCCCGTCTGCCGTTCGAGGTGGAACCGCAGCGACAGCCCGTGCAGGTGCCGGAACACCTGCAGCGCGAGCCGGCGCACCGCGCTTTCCGTCACTTTCGAGAACAGGATCTCGCGCAGCTCGGTGAACATCGACGTCGACAGCCGCACGAGCGCATATGCGACGACGAGCAGCCCGACGCCGCCCGCGAGGATGATCCCGGCCGACTGATCGGCGCGGCCGAGCGCGGTCAGATGCTGGACCGACGCGAGATGGTCGACGATCCGCTTCATCACGACCGGCACGCCGAGGTTCGCGACCTTCGCGCCGATCAGGCAGCCGAGCGCGAGCGCCACGCGCCATTTGTAGGTCGCGAGGTACGGCAGCAGCGAGCGGATGGTCTGCCAGTCGTTGCGGGGCCCGGTGTGAAGCGGCGCGGGCTCGCCGGAAGCGGGAAATCGGCGCATGGGGAACAGGTCGGCAGCGGTGCTGGCCGGACGTCTCGACGGCCGGTGCGCCCGCTTTCTCGTACAATTTGCGAACGTTGTATTGTCGCAGAAGCCGGTTCGCGCCGCTGTCCGTGGCCTCGCCGGCCGCCCGCGCGGACCGGTGCGTTTATTACAGGATGAAAGCCTCCACCATGACCGACACCCCGCTCGCCCTTCAAAAACAACCCGCGCTGCGCGTCGTGCCGCAGCCGTCCGATGCCAACGTCCACGGCGACGTGTTCGGCGGCTGGATCATGTCCCAGGTCGACATCGCCGGCTCGATTCCCGCGAGCCAGCGCGCGAACGGCCGGGTCGCGACCGTCGCGGTCAATTCGTTCGTGTTCAAGCAGCCGGTGTTCGTCGGCGACCTGCTGAGCTTCTACGCTACCGTCACGCGCACCGGCAACACGTCGGTCACGGTCGACGTCGAGGTCTATGCGCAGCGCATGCGCCTCGCCGGCGAAGTCGTGAAGGTGACCGAAGCGACGCTCACCTACGTCGCGACCGGCCCGGACCGCAAGCCGCGGCCGCTCCCGCCGCTCGAGTGACGCCTGCGCGGGCCCGACGCGGCCCGCAACCGTTCGGCGGCCGGGCCGCCGCCGCAGGCACGCCGCCGAATGCCCGGCACGGGTGCCGCATCAGTGCGTGGCCGTCAGCCCGAATTCCCGCATCGCCGGCACGAAATCGTGGTTCAGCTTCGGCTTGCGGGACAGTTTCACCAGCACGTAGCGCTGGAACGGCGCGAGCCGCTGCCATTGCGCGACATCGGGCGCCGGCAGCCCCGCCAGCAAGCTCTGCTGCACCAGCGCGTCCGGCACCCGCTCGGTGCTGCGCCAGGTCGGCCGGTCGTCCGGCTGGAACCAGCTCGGTTCGAGATCGGCGTGCGTGCGCAGCATCTCGAACAGCGCATGGTCGAAATTGGGTTCGATCGCGGTGTCCTCGTCGGCCGGAAAGCGCGCGAGCAGCTTGCGATCCTCGAGCGGCAGCAGTTGCCACTGCTCGAGCGAGATCCGCAAGCCGAAGCGGTCGAGATTGAAGCGCACGATCATCGGGATGTACGTGAAATTTTCCGACGATTCGCGTTCGAAATTGAAAAGCAACGGTGCGTCGCTGAGTCCCATGGTCGTTACCTTGGCGGATGCCGGCGCGGCCGGCCTGCCTGAGGTATTTTAGAACCTCTGCGTGCGCACGGCGGCGCGATCGTCGTCCGCCCCCCGCACGCGCGTCAACCCAACGGGAGTCTCGGTGAATCCGACCCAAACAGACCAACTGCGAGACGAACGGCGAGACGAACTGCACGCCGAGCCGCGCGGCGCTGTCGACCTGGCCGTGCGCCGCACGCGCGGCGGCGCCGTCGAAGCCGCCATCGACCACGTCGGCCAGGAATGGCCGGTCGCGCTCGTCTTCAACGGCATCTCGCACGCGGTGATGATGTGCACGCCGCGCGACCTCGAGGCGTTCGCGGTCGGCTTTGCGATATCGGAAGGAATCGTCGCGCGCGGCAGCGACATCAAGGACATCGAGGTGGTGCTGCACGCCGACGCGCCGCTGCCGCACGCCGAGGTCCACCTGGAAGTCGTGCAGCAGGCGTTCGCCGCGCTGAAGGACAAGCGGCGCGCGCTCGCCGGGCGCACCGGCTGCGGCGTATGCGGGATCGAAAGCATCGACCTGCTCGACCTGGCGCCGGAACGCGTGCCCGACACGGGTTTCCTCGCCCGCCTCGCGCCCGGCGCGCTCGCACGCGCCGCCCGCGAGTTGCCGGCCCATCAGGCGCTGACGAAGCTGACGGGCGGCCTGCACGCGGCCGCATGGTGCGACGCAACAGGCGCGATTCGCCTGGCGTTCGAAGATGTCGGCCGCCACAACGCGCTCGACAAGCTGATCGGCTCGCTCGTGCTTGCGCGCGCGGACACGACCGACGGCTTCGTGTTCCTGTCGAGCCGCGCGAGCTACGAGCTGGTCCGCAAGGCCGCGCGCGTCGGCATGCCGATGGTCGCGACGATCTCGGCGCCGTCGTCGCTCGCGATCGCGATCGCGCAGCAGGCCGGCCTGCGGCTCGTCAGCTTCTGCCGCGAATCGGGTTACGTCGATTACGGCACCGTGTGAGCACTCGCGGCGGGCACCGTGCCCGCCGGTTCGCGAGCGGCGGCCGGCAGTTCGTCGTCGGCGGCGGGCGGGAGCGATTCGCACGCCGCTTCGCTCGTCCGGTTGCCGAGATAGTCCGTCCACAGCTTGCGGTCGGTGTCGTAGAGCTTGCAGCGGCGGGCCGTATCGAAATACCAGCGCCAGCTGAAGCGCTGCACGACGATCCGCCCGGGCAGCATGTCCTCCAGCTTCGCCTGCGCGGGCTTGAGCCGGTATAGCGGCACGCTCATGTCGACGTGATGGGCCGTGTGCTCCATGATGTGGTGCAGCAGGCCGCCGATGCCGAGCGGAAACGTCAGGTGCAGCGTGGTCGACACGAACGGCGCGGCATTCGACCATTCGGCCCGGTTCGCGTGCCACGCAATGCGCGGATCGGTGTGGTGAACGTACACGACGAACCCGATCATCGAGCACCAGAACAGGAACGGCACGAGCACGGCGGTCGCGAGCAGCAGCGCGACGGGCTGCTGCGTTGCGATCGCCACCCGGACGACGGCGGCGATCCACACCAGCGCGAAGCCGGTCACGAGCAGGCAGTCGCGCCGGAATACGGGCCGCGACGCGCCGATATAGGTGCGGGTCGGGAAATACATCCGCAGCCACCAGATCTCGACGAGATAGTAGAGCCCCGGCGCCCAGCCGCTCCGGTAGATGCGATCCAGCAAGCGGCGCGCCGGCGACAGCGCGGCGAATTCCGCCGGCGTATGGGGCGCCCATACGAAGTCGAAGCCCTTCAGGTTCGTGTAGCCGTGGTGCACGACGTTGTGCCCGACTTCCCACATGCTGTACGGCGTCAGCGACGGCAGGAAGGCGATGCGCCCGAGCCAGCGGTTCAGCCGGCGATCGGGCGTCAGGCTCTGGTGGCACGCGTCGTGCCCGATGATGAAGAGCCGCCCGGTGATGAAACCGGCGGCCATCCCGCAGACGATCTTGCCGACGATCGACGGAACCAGCAGCGCGCCGGCGAACGCCGCGAACAGCAGCAGGTAGTCGAGCACGAGCAGCAGGATCGGGCGCACGATCTCGCGCGTGGCGAACGGCACGAGCCACGCGCGGATGACCTTGCGATGCGGAATGGGTTCGCCGGGACGAACCGGCGTCTGGGAATCGTTGTTGACCATGATGCAGAAAGGCGCGCGACCCGCACGCCCGAAAGGAAAGGAGCCGTGCGGCAGGCACGGCGCAGAGGGGCGGGCCGACCCGCGGCCCTGATCCGGTTACCGCGACATCATGTTCATGCTGACGTTGTGCATCACCCACAGCGTCCCGACGATCAGGATCAACGCGGTGAGCACCGTATAGCTGAACGCCATCACGTTCCAGCGCTGGCTGGACGACGCGTTCATGTGCAGGAAGCACACGAGATGCACGACGATCTGCGCGAACGCGAGCACGGCGAGCGCAATGATTGCCGCCTTCGGCGCCAGCACGCCGCCCATCACGAGGCCGAACGACGCGGCCGTCAGCAGCACCGACAGCACGAAGCCAACGATGTAGCCGCCGGCCGTGCCGTGCGCTTCATCGTGGTGAATGAGTTCCGAATGGGCCATTTAGATCACGCTCGCGAGATAAACGAAGGAAAACACGCAGATCCAGACGATGTCGAGGAAGTGCCAGAACAGGCTCAGGCAGGCGAGGCGCCGGAAGTCGCGTTCCGTCATGCCGGGGCCGCGCGCGATCTGCACGACGAGCACGACCATCCACAACAGGCCGACCGCCACGTGCAGCCCGTGCGTGCCGACGAGCGCGAAGAACGCCGACAGGAACGCGCTGCGCTGCGGGCCCGCGCCTTCCGCGATCAGGTGCGAGAACTCGCGCAGCTCCATCGCGAGAAACGCGGCGCCGAGCACGAACGTCACCGCGAGCCAGACGAACACGGTGCCGCGCCGGCGACGCTGTGCGCCGAGCATCGCGAAACCGTACGTGATGCTGGAGAGCAGCAGCGCGGCGGTCTCGAGCGCGACGCCCGGAATGTCGAACAGGTCCTTCGCGCTCGGGCCGCCCGCGAACTGGTGGCCGAGCACCGCGAACGTCGCGAACAGCGACGCGAAGATCACGCAGTCGGTCATCAGGTACAGCCAGAAGCCGAATACCGAATGCGACGGCGGATGGTGGTGTGCCGCCGGATGAGGGGCAGCGCCCGCGAGAGATTGATACGACATCAGTTCGCCTCCAGTTCGGCTTGCGGCGACGGCGTGGTCATCCGCACGCCCGCGCGTTGTTCCTCGATCTTGCGGACGGTATCCGCCGGGATGTAATAGCCGTCGTTGTCCTGTGCGCTGTACAGCACCACCGTCGCGACGATGCCGACGAGCGAAGCGATCGCGAGCCACCAGATGTGCCAGACGAGCGCAAAGCCGAGCAGCAGGCTGAAGAGGCCGACGAAGAAGCCCGCGCTCGTGTTCGACGGCATGTGGATGTCCTGGTACCGGACGTTCTTGCCGAGGCCCAGCCCGAGACCCTTCGCCTTCCGGTACGCAAGCTCGTCGAGCTCATGCACGTTCGGGATCACCGCGAAGTTGTAGACGGCGGGCGGCGACGACGTTGCCCATTCGAGCGTGCGGCCGTTCCACGGGTCGCCCGTTGCGTCGCGATACTGCGGCTGGTTGCGATTGCGCCAGCCGACCCACACCGATGCGACCTGGAACACCACGCCGAGCGCGATCAGCGCCACGCCGAATGCGGCGACGATCAGCCACGGATGCCACGCCGGGTTGTCGTAGTGGTTCAGGCGCCGCGTCATGCCCATGAAGCCGAGCACGTAGAGCGGCACGAACGCGACGTAGAAGCCGGTGAGCCAGCACCAGAACGCGCGCTTGCCTTGCTTCTCGTCGAGCTTGAAGCCGAACACCTTCGGGAACCAGAAATGGACGCCCGCGAAATAGCCGAACACAACACCGCCGATGATCGTGTTATGGAAGTGCGCGATCAGGAACAGGCTGTTGTGCAGCACGAAGTCCGCGCCGGGAATCGCCAGCATCACGCCCGTCATGCCGCCGAGCGTGAACGTCACCATGAAGCCGATCGTCCACAGTACCGGCACCGTGAACTCGACACGACCGCGGTACATCGTGAACAGCCAGTTGAAGATCTTCACGCCGGTCGGAATCGCGATGACCATCGTCATGATCCCGAAGAACGCGTTGACGTCGGCGCCCGAGCCCATCGTGAAGAAGTGATGCAGCCACACGAGGAACGCCAGCACCATGATCGCGCACGATGCGTACACCATCGTCTTGTAGCCGAACAGCGGCTTCTTCGCGAACGTCGCGATGACTTCCGAATAGATGCCGAACGCAGGCAGCACGAGGATGTACACCTCCGGATGCCCCCACGCCCAGATCAGGTTCAGGTACAGCATCGCGTTGCCGCCCGCATCGTTCGTGAAGAAATGCATGTCGAGGTAGCGGTCGAGGCCGAGCAGCGCGAGCGCGACCGTCAGGATCGGGAACGTGGCCATGATCAGCACGTTCGAGCACAGCGCCGTCCACGTGAACACCGGCATCTTCATCAGCGTCATGCCCGGCGCGCGCATCTTGATGATCGTCACGAAGAAGTTGATCGACGTGATCAGCGTGCCGACGCCGGAGATCTGCAGCGCCCACAGGTAGTAGTCGACGCCGACGCCCGGGCTGAACTGCAGCTCGGACAGCGGCGGATACGCGAGCCAGCCCACCTGCGCGAATTCGCCGATCACGAGCGAGATGTTCATCAGGATCGCGGCGACCGCCGTCATCCAGAAACTCAGCGAGTTCAGGAACGGGAACGCGACGTCGCGCGCGCCGATCTGCAGCGGCACGATCAGGTTGAAGAACGCGACCAGCAGCGCCATCGCCATGAAGAAGATCATGATCACGCCGTGCGCGGTGAAGACCTGGTCGTAGTGATGCGGCGGCAGGTAGCCGGGGCCGTTATATGCGAGCGCGAGCTGCAGGCGCATCATCACCGCGTCCGCGAAGCCACGCAGCAGCATCAGCACGGCGACGATCAGGTACATCACGCCGATCTTCTTGTGGTCGACCGACGTCAGCCATTCGCTCCACAGCCATTTCCATCGACGGGTGACCGTCAGCGCGGCGACGATGCCCAGCACGACGAGCCCCATGAAGGCGCTCGCCCCCATGATGATGGGCTGGTCGAACGGGATCGCCGAAAGTGTCAGTTTGCCGAACATGCGTTACCCCTTCGTCGTGCAGGCGGCGTCCTTCGGGTCGAGGACGTGGCCGTTGTTGTACTTCGCGATGATGTTGTGAAAGAGCTTCGGATCGACCGACGAGAAGTAGCGCACGGGCGCCTTCTCGCTCGGCTGCGCGACCGTGCCGTATGCCGTCATGTCGAGCCGGTCCGACGATGCCTTCACCTTCTGCACCCACGCGTCGAACTGCTCGCGCGGCTCGGCGAGCGTGCGGAACTTCATGTCGGAGAAGCCGCGGCCGCTGTAGTTGGCGGATACGCCCGCGTAGTTGCCCGCCTCGTCGGCGATCAGGTGCAGGCGCGTCTGCATGCCGGCCATCGCGTAGACCTGGCTGCCGAGCTGCGGGATGAAGAACGAGTTCATCACCGAGTCCGACGTGATGCGGAAATTCACCGGCGTGCCGACCGGAATCGCGAGCTGGTTGACCGACGCGATGCCGAGCTCCGGATAGATGAACAGCCACTTCCAGTCGAGCGCGACGACTTCGACGTCGATCGGCTTGACCGACGATTCGAGCGGCTTGTACGGGTCGAGCTCGTGCGTGGTCCGCCACGTGAGGATGCCGAGGAACAGGATGATCAGCGTCGGCACGGTCCAGATCACGACCTCGATCGCGGCCGAGTGCGACCAGTTCGGTGCATACGTCGCGCTGCGGTTCGATGCGCGATAGCGCCACGCGAAGTACAGCGTGAGCAGGATTACCGGCACGACGACGATCAGCATCGTCCACGTTGCCGTCGCGATCAGCGATTTCTCCGCGACGCCCACCGCGCCCTTCGGATCGAGCACGTGAAGGTCGCTGCATCCGGCGAGTGCCGCCAGCAGCCCGATGACGGGCGCCGCACGCGCTCCGCCGGTGATTCGTCCGATCATTGTTCGTTCGCCTGATTGTCGTTGAGAAGAACTGCTGGTCGCGCGCCGCCATCGCGCGACGCATCCCGGCCGCGGCGACCTGTGCGCGAACTGTACGGAAAGTTGCGGCAGTGCAACTTGATGATGGACAAACTTCGCCGATTTGAGCTGAAACCGCCCCAAGCGGGGCAGGATGCCGTCACCCGCGATTGCCCGCGGCGGCCTATGGAGCAACGGATCCGGGGCCGTCGCTCAAGTCCCGCAGATAGCCGGCGGCGATGGCGGAACGGGGAACATGACGGCGTTGCACCGCGGCATGAAAGGCGCCGGCAATCGGCATCGCGCGACGCCAGCGTCGACACCGACGCGCGTGGCGAGTGCGGTCACGGCCACAGAACGGCGCGGGATGCAGCAGATGCAGGAGAACGCGGAACGCCACGCGAACGCGTAGCGACGCATGGTCGAGCCGACGCGTCGAATGACGCGTCGGCCGTGAAACCCGAATGAAAGCCGCGCGCTTGGCGGCTCGCGGGTGCGCGCGTTGCCGCCTCGGACGGCGAAGAAAACCGAGGCGGTAATGCGCTTTTGCCGGGCGTCAGTCGAACTGACGGAAATCCGGCTTGCGCTTCTCGAAGAACGCCGTCATCGCCTCGCGCGCTTCCGGCGCGCGCAGCATCGCGGCGAAATGCGTCGCTTCTTCGGCCATCCGCGCGGCGACGGCAATGCCGCCCGCATCCTTCAGCAGCGCCTTCGTCACGCGCAGCGACGAAGCCGGCAGCGCCGCGAGCTTCGCCGCCTGCTTCGCCGCGAATGCGTCGAGCTCGGCGGCCGGCAGCACGCGATTGACGATGCCGATCCGGTGCGCTTCCAGCGCGTCGAAGGCCTCGCCGAGCAGCAGCTTCTCGGCCGCGACCTGATGGCCGGCCAGACGCGGCAGCAGCACGCTCGACCCGGCTTCCGGGCACAGCCCGAGCTGCGCGAACGGCAGCGAGAACGTCGCGGTTTCGGCCGCGTAGACGAGATCGCAGTGCAGCAGCATCGTCACGCCGACGCCGATCGCGATGCCCGGCACCGCGGCGACGATCGGCTTTTGCGCGCTGCTGATCCGCGCGAGAAACTGGAACACGGACGCGGTCTCGTCCTTCGGCGGCGATTTCAGGAAGTCCTCGAGATCGTTCCCCGCGCTGAAGTTGCCGTCGCTGCCGCGCAGCAGGATCGCGCGGACCGCCTTGTCCTCCTGGGCCTCGCCGAGCGCGTCGGCCATCGTCTGGTACATCGCCGCCGTCAGCGCGTTCTTCTTCGCCGGGCGCGCGATCGTGATCGTCAGCACGCCATCGGCGCGTTCCACCTGGATATCCGTCACAACCGTCTCCTTTGACTTTCCTCTATCGGAATGAAAAAACGGTGCGCGAGCTCGTGGCCCGCGCACCGTCGCCGTTACCGTCCCGCCCCGCTTACAGGCGTTCGATGATGCCGGCGGCGCCCATGCCGGTGCCGACGCACATCGTCACCATCCCGTACTTCAGGTTGCGGCGGCGCAGGCCGTGCACGACGGTCGCCGCGCGGATCGCGCCGGTCGCGCCGAGCGGATGGCCGAGCGCGATCGCGCCGCCCATCGGGTTGACCTTCGACGGGTCGAGGCCGAGATCGCGGATCACCGCCAGCGACTGCGCGGCGAACGCCTCGTTCAACTCGATCCAGTCGAGATCGTCCTGCTTCAGGCCGGCGGCCTTCAGCGCGGCCGGAATCGCTTCCTTCGGGCCGATGCCCATGATTTCCGGCGGCACGCCGCGCACCGCGAAGCTCACGAAGCGCGCGAGCGGCGTCAGGTTGAACTGCTTGAGCACCTTCTCCGACACGACGAGCAACGCACCAGCGCCATCCGACGTCTGCGAGCTGTTGCCGGCCGTCACCGAGCCCTTGTTCGCGAACACCGCGCGCAGCTTCGCGAGGCCTTCGAGCGACGTTTCCGCGCGCGGGCCTTCGTCGAGCGCGATCTCGCGCGTCTTCACGTCCACCGCGCCGGTCGCGAGGTTCGGGAAGCGCTCGGTGAGCGTGTACGGCGCGATCTCGTCCTTGAACTCGCCGGCCTGCTGCGCGGCGAGCGCCTTCCGGTGCGACTCGACCGAGAACGCGTCCTGGTCTTCGCGGCTCACCTTCCACTGGTCGGCAACACGCTCGGCGGTCAGGCCCATCCCGTACGCGATGCCGAAGTCTTCGTTGCGATCGAAGATGTGCGGCGACATCGACGGCTTGTTGCCCATCATCGGCACCATGCTCATCGATTCGCAGCCGCCTGCGAGCAGCGCGTCCGATTCGCCGACGCGGATGCGGTCCGCCGCCATCGCGAGCGCGGTGATGCCCGATGCGCAGAAGCGGTTGACCGTCACGCCGCCGACCGTCTGCGGCAGGCCCGCGAGCAGCGCGCCCATCCGCGCGACGTTCAGGCCCTGCTCGGCTTCCGGAATCGCGCAGCCGATGATCGCGTCCTCGATCAGCTTCGTGTCGAGTCCGGGCACCTGCGCGACCGCCGACTTGATCGCGTGGACGAGCAGTTCGTCCGGGCGCGTGTTCTTGAACACACCGCGCGGGGCCTTGCCGATCGGGGTACGGCTGGCGGCGACGATGTATGCGTCTTGCAATTGTTTGCTCATTTCAGACTCCTGTGTCGACCGGAGCGAGCGCTTTGGCGCTTGCTCCGGTCCCATGCCCTGGCGGTCGACCGGAGCGAGCGCTTTGGCGCCGACTCCGGTCCCATGCAAAGTTGTCCGCTCGCTCAGTTACGCACCGGCTTGCCGGTTTGCAACATGCCCATGATCCGTTCCTGCGTCTTCTGCGTGCCGAGCAGCTCGACGAACGCGCGGCGTTCGAGCGCCAGCAGCCATTCCTCGTCGACGAGGCTGCCCGCCTCGACGTCGCCGCCGCACACCGCTTCCGCGATGCGGCTCGCGATCAGGAAATCGTGGTCGCTGATGAAGCGGCCGTCGCGCATGTTGACGAGCGATGCCTTGATCGTCGCGATCGCCGAACGCCCCGCGACCGGCACGTCCTTCGCCTTCAGCGGTGCGCGGTAGCCCGTGTCGGCGAGCGCGCGCGCTTCCTTCTTCGCGGTGTCGAGCAGCTCGAACACGTTGAAGACGATCGTGTCGGACGGCTTCACGTAGCCCATCGCGCGCGCATCGTGCGCCGACGCCGAGACCTTCGCCATCGCCGCGTTCTCGAACGACTTCGTGACGAACTTCAGGATGTCGGTGGTCGCGTTCGCGGCATTCGCCGCGTCAGCCGCGCGCAGCGCCGCTTCCTTCAGGCCGCCGCCGGCCGGCACGAGACCGACGCCCACTTCGACGAGGCCGACGTAGCTCTCGACGTGCACGACGCGCTTCGCGCTGTGCAGCATCAGCTCGCACCCGCCGCCGAGCGCGATGCCCGACACGGCCGCGACGACCGGCACGTTCGCGTACTTCACGCGCATCATCCCGTCCTGGAACTTCTTCACGAACGGCTCGATGCCCGCAGCTCCCCCCATCATGAACGCCGGCATCGCCTCTTCGAGGTTCGCGCCCGCCGAGAACGGGCCGCCCGGCGCGCCGAGCTTCAGCGACGTCGGCTGCCAGATCACGACACCCTTGTAGTCCTTCTCCGCGAGCTCGATCGCCTGCACGAGGCCGTCGATCACGCCCGGGCCGATCGTGTTCATCTTCGACTTGAACGACACGATCACGACATCGTCCTCGCCTGCGCGGTCGTCGACCCATGCACGCACCGAGTCGGTCTCGAGCAGCGTCTTGCCGTAGGTCTTCGGATCGGCTCCCGCTTCACCGAGCAGCGGAGCGCGGAATACCTGCTTCTCGTAGACGGCGAGGTCCGAACGCGGCACGAAGCGCTGCGACGCCGGCGCCCACGAGCCTTCGGCCGTGTGCACGCCGCCCTTCTCGGCGACCGCGCCTTCGAGCACCCACGACGGCAGCGGCACGTTCGCGAGCGCCTTGCCCTCAGCGATGTCTTCCTGCACCCACTCGGCAACCTGCTTCCAGCCGGCGGCCTGCCAGCCTTCGAACGGGCCTTCGTTCCAGCCGAAGCCCCAGCGGATCGCGAGGTCGACGTCGCGCGCGTTGTCGGCGATCGACTCGAGATGCACGCCGATGTAGTGGAACACGTCGCGGAAGATCGACCACAGGAACTGCGCGTGCGGATGGTTCGTGTCACGCAGCAGCTTCAGGCGCTCGGCCGGCGGACGCTTCAGGATGCGGGCGACGGTCTCGTCCGCCTTCGCGCCCGAGTCGACGTAGGTGCCCGTCTTCGCGTCGAGCACCTTGATCGCCTTGCCTTCCTTCTTGTAGAAGCCGCCGCCCGTCTTCTGGCCGAGCGCGCCCTGCTTCACCAGCTCGGCGAGCACGGCAGGCGTCTGGTAGACCGGGAAGAACGGATCGTCGGCGAGGTTGTCCTGCATCGTCTTGATCACGTGCGCCATCGTGTCGAGGCCGACCACGTCCGCGGTGCGGAACGTCGCCGACTTCGCGCGGCCGAGGCGGCTGCCCGTCAGGTCGTCGACTTCGTCGAAGCGCAGGCCGAACTTCGCGGCCTCGGTGATCACCGCGAGGATCGAGAAGATGCCGACGCGGTTCGCGATGAAGTTCGGCGTGTCCTTCGCGCGCACGACGCCCTTGCCGACGACGCTCGTCAGGAACGTCTCGAGCTGGTCGAGGATTTCCGGACGCGTATGCGCGGTCGGGATCAGCTCGACGAGGTGCATGTAGCGCGGCGGGTTGAAGAAGTGCACGCCGCAGAAGCGCGCCTTCAGCTCGTCCGAGAAACCTTCGGACAGCTTCGTGATCGACAGGCCCGACGTGTTGGTCGCGAAGATCGCGTTCGGCGCGATGTGCGGCGCGACCTTCTTGTACAGGTCGTGCTTCCAGTCCATCCGCTCGGCGATCGCCTCGATCACGACGTCACACTCGGCGAGCTTCGCGATGTCGTCCTCGTAGTTCGCCGCTTCGAGGTATTTCGCGTCTTCCTTCACGCCGAACGGCGCGGGCGACAGCTTCTTCAGGTTCTCGATCGCCTTCAGCGCGATCGCGTTCTTCGGGCCTTCCTTGGCCGGCAGGTCGAACAGCAGCACGGGCACGCGCGCGTTGACGAGATGCGCGGCGATCTGCGCGCCCATCACGCCGGCGCCCAGCACGGCCACCTTGCGAATGATGAAATTGCTCACGGGATGTCTCCGGATGATGCCGAGTAGCGCGGGAAGTGACGGCTACGCGGCGAAGTGAGTACCAGGAACCGTACCGGCCGGGCGGCACGCGGCGCATGCCGCCCGGCGTCACATCAGAACAGCGATTCGTCGACTTCCATCATCGTCTTCGAGCCGGCGCGCGCGGCGCGGATCGTCGACGCCGTCTCGGGCAGCAGACGCGCGAAATAGAAGCGTGCGGTCGCGAGCTTCGACTTGTAGAATGGGTCGCCCGACGCTTCCTTGTCGAGCGCGAGGCGCGCCATGCGGGCCCAGAAGTACGAGAACACGAGGTGGCCGACGGTGCGCAGGTACGGCACGGCAGCCGCCCCCACTTCGTCGGGGTTCTGCATCGCCTTCATGCCGATTTCCATCGTCAGCTTCTGCACCTTGTCGCCGATGTCCGCGAGCGGGTTGACGAACTCGCCCATCTCCGGCCTCACGCCTTCCGCCTCGACGAAGTCCGACACGAGCTTGCCGAACTTCTTCAGCTTCGCGCCCATGTCGCCGAGCACCTTGCGGCCCAGCAGGTCGAGCGACTGGATCGAGTTCGTGCCTTCGTAGATCATGTTGATCCGCGCGTCGCGCACGTACTGCTCCATGCCCCACTCGGAGATGAAGCCGTGACCGCCGTAGATCTGCATCGCGTGGTTCGTGCACTCGAATGCGTTGTCGGTCAGGAACGCCTTGATGATCGGCGTGAGCAGCGCGACGAGGTCGGCTGCTTCCTTGCGCGCCGCTTCATCGGCATGCGACAGCTCCTTGTCGATCTGCAGTGCCGACCAGTACGTGAACGCGCGCGCGCCTTCCGCGTAGGCCTTCTGCGTGAGCAGCATGCGGCGCACGTCCGGATGCACGATGATCGGGTCGGCCGGCTTGTCCGGTGCCTTCGGGCCCGTCAGCGAGCGCATCTGCAGGCGCTCCTTCGCGTACGTCAGCGAGTTCTGGTAAGCGACTTCCGTGAGGCCGAGGCCCTGCATGCCGACGCCGAGGCGCGCGGCGTTCATCATCACGAACATCGCGTTGAGGCCCTTGTTCGGCTCGCCGACCATCCAGCCCTTCGCGTTGTCGAGGTTCATCACGCAGGTCGAGTTGCCGTGGATGCCCATCTTGTGCTCGATCGAGCCGCACTTGATGCCGTTGCGCTCGCCCGGCTCGCCCGCTGCGTCGGGGATGAACTTCGGCACGATGAACAGCGAGATCCCCTTCGTGCCTTGCGGCGCGTCCGGCAGACGCGCGAGCACGAGGTGGACGATGTTCTTCGACATGTCGTGCTCGCCGCTCGAGATGAAGATCTTCGTGCCGCTGATCGAGTACGAGCCGTCGCCGTTCGGTTCGGCCTTGGTGCGCAGGATGCCGAGGTCGGTGCCGCAGTGCGGCTCGGTCAGGCACATCGTGCCCGTCCATTCGCCCGACACGAGCTTCGGCAGATATTGCTTCTGGAGTTCCGGCGCGCCGTGCGCGTGCAGGCATTCGTAGGCGCCGTGCGACAGGCCCGGATACATCGTCCATGCCTGGTTCGCCGAGTTCAGCATTTCGTAGAGCGCGTTGTTCACGAACGCGGGCAGGCCCTGGCCGCCGTAATCCGGATCGCAGCCGAGTGCCGGCCAGCCGGCCTCGACGTATTGCTGGTACGCCTCCTTGAAGCCGGTCGGGGTCTTCACGACGCCGTCGCCGACGTACGTGCAGCCTTCACGGTCGCCGACCTGGTTCAGCGGGAACAGCACCTCGGAGCAGAACTTGCCCGCTTCTTCGAGGACCTGGTTGATCGTGTCGGCGTCGAGGTCCGCGTGCCGCGGCATTTGCTTGACCTCGGCTTCGACGTTCAGAAGCTCGTGCAACACGAATTGCATGTCGCGCAGCGGCGCGGCGTACTGTCCCATGACTCTCTCCAAAGGTGGGCAAAACGGCTCGAGCTCCTGGCGGGCGGATCACGCGCCGCTAACGGCTCTCGCTCTGATACGAAACGATCGTCTTTTCCAGCGCGGCCCACGTGAGGCGCACGGCGTCCGGCGAGTGCAGGAAGCGCGCGTCGTGATGCAGGCCGAGCGTGAAGCTGTACAGTTCGAAGAGCATCAGGTCCGGATCGGTATCCGCACGCAGGTGCCCTTCGTCCATCGCCTGCGAAATGGCGCGCAGCAACGCGGCACGCCAGGCGGTCACGCTCGCGATCAACTGCTCGCGCACGGAGCTGTCCGGCCGGTCGTCGTACTCGACGGCGCCGCTGATGTAGATGCACCCAGTCGTCACCTCCTGGATGCGCTTCTCGATCCAGCGCGCCAGCATCGCCCGCAGACGCGGCAGACCGCGCGGCTCGCGCAGGCTCGGAAAGAACACCTCGTTTTCGAAACGATGGTGATACTCGCGCACGACTTCCACCTGCAAGTCCTCGCGCGATCCGAAGTGCGCGAACACGCCGCTCTTGCTCATCTGCATGCGCTCGGCCAGAAGGCCGATCGTCAGCCCCTCCAGCCCGTCACGGCTGGCGAGGTCCAAAGCAGCTTCGAGTATCGCGGCACGCGTCTGTTCGCCTTTTCGCATAGCTTTCTCTGTCACCGTTCGGGGGTTCGAATAAAATCGAACGGCCGTACTATTATTGAGTGCGACCGTCCGCGAAACAAGGAAATTATTAGAAACCGGTGTCTAACCGAGCCGCTATTTTGCGCGATTCCGGGCTGGCCGGAGCGGCTTTTCCGCACGAACGTGCGGACAGTTTTTGAAGCGAACGCTTAGTTATGAAGCGAACGCTTAGTCGTAGCTGCCGACCGTCAGCGCCTTCATCACGGTGCGATAGGTCGTATAGGCGAGCCAGTTCAGCACGCGTTCCACCAGCGGGCGCGCCGCGTAGCGCGCCGGGTCGATCTCGCGGCCGTCGGCGAACGCTGCGGCGATCGCGTCGCGCAGCTGGTGCGTCACCGCGTCGTGCCGCACCAGCACGACATTGGCCTCATTGTTCAGCATCAGGCTCAGCGCGTCCAGATTCGACGAGCCGACCGTCGCCCAATTGTCGTCGATCACGGCCACCTTGCCGTGCAGCATCGTCTTGTCGTATTCCGCCACGCGCACGCCGGCGCGCAGCAGCGCGTGATAGAGGAACGGCACCGCGGTATCGAGCGCCGCGAATTCCTTGCGGCCGATCAGGATCCGCACGTCGACGCCGCGTCGGGCGGCGCCCGTCAGCGCGCGGCGCAGCTTGCGGCCCGGCATGAAGTACGGATTCGCGAGCAGGATCTGCTGCCGCGCCTGGCCGATCGCCGCGAGGTACGCCTTCTCGATCGCGCGGCGATTCACGACGTTGTCGCGCGCGACGAACGCGACGCTCGGCTCGGTCACGATCCGCAGCGCGCCGGCCTTGATCCAGCGGTGGCTGCGTATCCAGCGGCGGAACATGTCGGGAAACGCGTCGCCGCCGGCAAGCCCCGCCGCGTACTGTGCGTATGGCTTGTGGCCGAACTGGATCCGATGCCATTGCAGCTCGAACGCGGCGTGCACGTCGGAGACGACGGGCCCCGTCATCTCGACGCTGAAATCCCAGCGCGGGCAGTCGAGCGTCGCGCCGTTCTGCGCGTAGTCGTCGACGATGTTGATGCCGCCGCAGAACGCGTGCTCGCGATCGACGACCGCAAGCTTGCGGTGCGTGCGCGAGAAGCCGAAGCGGCCGAACAGGTAGCGGTTGTAGATGCAGTGCTCGACGCCTGCCGCCGCCCACGTATCGAACAGCGGCAGGCGCGCGGTGCCGATGCCGTCGGTGATCACGCGCACGCGCACGCCGCGCTGCGCGGCGCGCATCAGCGCATCGGACACGGGCCGTCCGGCCGCATCGTCGCAAAAGATGTAGGTTTCGAGCATCACGTGCTCGCGTGCGGCGTCGATCCGTTCGATCAACGCGCCGAAAAACGCCTCGCCGCCTTCGCACAGCCGGACCGTATTGCCGGACGTGAACGCGAGCCGCGACGCGGAGCCCCGCTCCTGCAGGAACATCTGCCGCAACTGCGCGAAGCGCTTGCGGGCGTCCGCATTCATGCGGAGGATCGGGGGGGCCGGCCAACCGGGGTCCGGCCTCCCGGGGTCCGGCCGTCCGGCGCCGCGCGACCGGGCGACGGGCCTGCCAGCGCCACGCGAGCGGGCAATTGCAGGATCGCCTCGGCGTTCGACGGCGAGAAGCAGCGCGCGGCCGCCTCGAGATACGGGAGCCACGCATGGTCGACGTGCTCGCGCGGCGCGAGCGTCACATCGACGCGGCGCGGCACGCAGAGGCCGAACCAGTGCTCGGTATTGCGCGTGACGCCCGGCGCGTAGCGATGCAGGTATTGCGGATAGATGCTGTATTCGATCTGGTGATGCCAGTCGACAAGCGCGCCGGCCGGCACCTCCGGCGTGCCGACCACGATGCCCGTTTCCTCGGCCACTTCGCGCGCGGCCGTAATCGCAAGCGGCTCGTCGAGCGTGTCCTTCGACCCGGTGACCGACTGCCAGAAATCGGCCTGGTCGGCACGCTTGATCACCAGTACGTCGAGTTCGGGTGTGTAGATCACGACGAGAACGGATTCGGGAATTTTCGGCGGCTTCGTCATCTTTGTTTCATACGGCGCGGGGCCGCGCGTCGCGCGCCCCTCTCAAGGCGCGCCGGCCGTGCGGCGGTGCTGCGACTGTACCGCAAAAAGCGAAACAGGCGCACGAAGGCGCCTGTTTCGTTGCACGCCGCGCGTGTCGCCACGCACGGCGTCGTGCCTGAAAGCGCGTTACGCCTTCGGCTGCTCCGGCTGACGCAGACGGATGTGCAGCTCGCGGAGCTGACGCTCGTCGACCGGGCTCGGCGCCTGCGTGAGCAGACACTGCGCACGCTGGGTCTTCGGGAACGCGATCACGTCGCGGATCGAATCGGCACCGGCCATCATCGTGACGATGCGGTCGAGACCGAATGCGATACCGCCGTGCGGCGGCGCGCCGTACTGCAGCGCGTCCAGCAGGAAGCCGAACTTCAGCTGTGCCTCTTCCGCGCCGATCTTCAGCGCGCGGAACACCTTGCTCTGCACTTCCTCGCGGTGGATACGCACCGAGCCGCCGCCGATTTCCCAGCCGTTCAGCACCATGTCGTATGCCTTCGCGAGGCAGCGGCCCGGATCCGTCTCGAGGTACTCGAGATGCTCGTCCTTCGGGCTCGTGAACGGGTGGTGCGCAGCGACGTAGCGCGCATCTTCGTCGTCGTATTCGAACATCGGGAAGTCGACGACCCACAGCGGCTTCCAGCCCGCCTCGACGAGGCCGTTCGCCTTGCCGAACTCCGAGTGGCCGATCTTCAGGCGCAGCGCGCCGAGGCTGTCGTTGACGACCTTCGCGCGGTCCGCCGCGAAGAAGATGATGTCGCCGTCTTCCGCGCCCGTGCGCTCGAGGATCGCCGCGATCGACGCGTCGTGCAGGTTCTTGACGATCGGGCTCTGCAGGCCGTCACGGCCCTTCGCCTTCTCGTTGACCTTGATCCATGCGAGGCCCTTCGCGCCGTAGATGCGCACGAATTCCGTGTAGCCGTCGATGTCGCCGCGCGACAGCTCGGCGCCCTTCGGCACGCGCAGCGCCGCGACGCGGCCGTCCTTCGCGTTGGCCGGCGTGCTGAACACCTTGAAGTCGACGTCCTTCATCGCGTCGGTCAGCTCGGTGAATTCGAGCTTCACGCGCAAGTCCGGCTTGTCCGAGCCGAAACGCGCCATCGCTTCCGAGTACGGCATCACCGGGAACGTCGCATCCAGCTCGACGTCGATCGTCGTCTTGAAGATGTGACGGATCATGTCCTCGAACAGGTCGCGGATTTCCTGCTCGCCGAGGAACGACGTCTCGCAGTCGATCTGCGTGAATTCCGGCTGACGGTCGGCGCGCAGGTCCTCGTCGCGGAAGCACTTGGTGATCTGGTAGTAGCGGTCGAAGTTCGCGACCATCAGCAGCTGCTTGAACAGCTGCGGCGACTGCGGCAGCGCGAAGAACTGGCCCGCGTTCACGCGCGACGGCACGAGATAGTCGCGCGCGCCTTCCGGCGTGCTCTTCGTCAGCATCGGCGTTTCGATGTCGATGAAGCCCTGCTCGTCGAGGTACTTGCGTGCCTCGATCGCGACGCGGTAGCGCAGGCGCAGGTTGTGCTGCATCTGCGGACGGCGCAGGTCGAGCACGCGGTGCGTGAGGCGCGTCGTTTCCGACAGGTTGTCGTCGTCGAGCTGGAACGGCGGCGTGACCGACGCGTTCAGCACGGTCAGCTCGTGGCACAGCACCTCGATCTTGCCGCTCTTCAGGCCCGCGTTGACGGTGCCTTCCGGACGGTTGCGCACGAGGCCCTTCACCTGGACGCAGAACTCGTTGCGCACGCCTTCGGCGGTCGCGAACATCTCCGCGCGGTCCGGATCGCACACGACCTGCACGAGGCCTTCACGATCGCGCAGGTCGATGAAGATCACACCGCCATGGTCGCGGCGGCGCTGCACCCAGCCGCACAGCGACACGGTTTGGCCCAGCAGGTGTTCGGTCACGAGACCGCAGTATTCAGTTCGCATCGACATGATGTTTGCTTTCGTTCAGTTTGATCAACGGGCGCCGCAACGCGCGGCCCGGGCAATGATTTACAGCGGCGGCTCGACGGGGCGGCGGGCGGGCGCCGGGGCCGGCGCCGGGGGCGCCACCACGCCCATCGAGACGATGTACTTCAGCGCGGCATCGACCGACATGTCGAGTTCGATGACTTCGCTCTTCGGCAGCATCAGGAAGAAGCCGGACGTCGGGTTCGGCGTCGTCGGGATGTACACGCTCACGTATTCTTCCGTCAGATGATTGAGCACGTCGCCGCCGGGCGTGCCGGTCAGGAACGCGATCGTATACGAGCCGCGGCGCGGGTACTCGATCAGGAGCGCCTTGCGGAACGCATTGCCGCTGCTCGACAGCAGCGTGTCCGACACCTGCTTGACGCTCGTGTAGATCGGCCCGACCACCGGGATGTGACGCACGACCGCGTTCCACCACGTGACGAGCTTCTGGCCGATGAAGTTCCGCGTCGCGAGCCCGACGACGAAGATGAACGCGAGCGTCAGCACCGCGCCGATCCCCGGCAGGTGGAAGCCGAGCATCCGCTCGGGCTGCCACGATTCCGGCAGCAGGAGCAGCGTCTGGTCCATCGTGCCGATGATGAGACCGAGCACCCACAGCGTGATCGCGAGCGGGACGAGAACCAGCAGGCCGGTCAGAAACACCGATTTCAGGGTCGTCTTTTTCATCATCTGCCGTCAATGTGCCGCGCCAGTGGCGCGGCGTGAGCGCGGCCCGGCCGGGCCGCGACAGTCAACTGGTCGCAGCGGGCGCGGCCGGCGCGGGCGTGGCCGTCGGTGCGGCGCTCGCCGCACCGTCCGACGCTGGTGCCGCCGCCGCAGCCGGCGCCGCCGCATCGTCCGACGACGACGCGGACGCAGTAGCCGGCGCGCTGGTGCCGCCCGAGCCGCCGCGGAAATCGGTGACATACCAACCCGATCCCTTCAGCTGAAAGCCCGCAGCGGTGACCTGCTTGCGAAATGCATCCTTCCCGCATTCGGGACACTGCGACAGCGGCGCGTCGCTCATCTTCTGGAGCACATCCTTCGCGAAACCGCACGCTTCGCATCGATAGGCGTAGATCGGCATGATATTTTTCCCGCGGAAACTGGAAACAGCTTGCAAAACCTTGAATTATAGCCGAAACCCCGGCGCGCCCCGGCAACCGCCGCGACGTGCCCGCGTCAATGGCGGCGCCACGTAAGCCAGCGCTCGCGCCCTTCGAATACGGGCAGCGAATCGGTCACGGGCAGATCCTCGATCAGCTCGAAGTGCGGCCCGAGCAGCGCGTCGAGTTCCGCGCGGTCGATGCCGAACGGCGGCCCCTTCGGTTTATCCATCACGAAGAAGTAGCCGGCGAGCAGCGCGCCTGCGGGCAGCAGCCCGGCCATCTTCGCCGCGTAATCGGCGCGCCGGGCAGGCGGAAGCGCGCACAGGAATGCGCGCTCGTACACCCACTGCACGTCGAACGGCGGCTGGTACGCGAAGAAATCGGCCTGCTCGACCACGCCCGCGTGCGCACCGAGCTGCGCCTTCGCGGCCGCGACCGCCTGCGCGGCAAAATCGATCGCGCGCACGGGCCAGCCGGCCTGCGCGAGCCACCCTGCTTCCTGCGCGCTGCCGCAGCCGGGAATCAGCACCGCGCATGCGTCGCGCCGGCTCGCGAACGCGCGAAAGCCGTCGGGCACGCCGCCGAATTCCCACGGCGTCACGCCGCGCGCGAAACGTTCATCCCAGAATGACGCGTCGCCCGGGTCGCGCGTCGAAAAGTCCGCAGCGCCCGGCGCGGCCGGTGCGTTCTCGCGGGTCGGGTCGGACATCGCCATGCCTCCTTGGTTTCCGTCAGGCGCCGTAAGCCAGCGCGAGCAGCACGCGCGCGACGAGCGCGCCGACGCCCACGGCCAGGCCGAAGATCAGCAGCGCCTGCAGCAGCCGGTTGGTGCGCTTCTGCTCGACCAGGATCTGCCGCATCAGGTCTTCGCTCGCGGCGCGCGGCGCATCGTGGCGCGCGGCAATTGCGTGATGGATCAGACGCGGCAGCTGCGGCAGCGTCTTGCTCCATTGCGGCGCCTCGACCTTGAAGCGCTCGTACCAGCCGCGCAGGCCGATCTGCTCGGTCATCCAGCGCTCGAGATACGGCTTCGCGGTCTTCCACAGGTCGAGTTCCGGATCGAGCGAGCGGCCGAGCCCCTCGACGTTCAGCATCGTCTTCTGCAGCAGCACGAGCTGCGGCTGGATCTCGACGTTGAAGCGGCGCGACGTCGAGAACAGGCGCATCAGCACCTGGCCGAGCGAGATGTCCTTCAGCGCGCGGTCGAAATACGGCTCGCATACCGCGCGGATCGCGCTTTCGAGCTCCTCGACTCGCGTATCCGGCGGCACCCAGCCCGATTCGAGGTGGAGCGTCGCGACGCGATGGTAGTCGCGCTTGAAGAACGCAAGGAAGTTCTGCGCGAGGTAGTTCTTGTCGAAGTCGGACAGCGCGCCGACGATCCCGAAATCGAGCGCGACATAGCGGCCGAAGGTGCTCGGGTCGAGGCTCACCTGAATGTTGCCGGGGTGCATGTCCGCATGGAAGAAGCCGTCGCGGAACACCTGCGTGAAGAAGATCTCGACGCCTTCGCGCGCGAGCTTCTTGATGTCGACGCCCGCCGTGCGCAGCGTCTCGACCTGGCTGATCGGCACGCCGGACATGCGCTCCATCACGAGCACGGTCGACGTCGAGAAATCCCAGAACATCTCCGGCACGAGCAGCAGGTCGAGGCCCGCGAAGTTGCGGCGCAGCTGGCTGCCGTTGGCCGCCTCGCGCATCAGGTCCAGCTCGTCGTGCAGGTACTTGTCGAATTCGGCGACGACTTCGCGCGGCTTCAGGCGCCGGCCGTCGGCCCACACGCGCTCGGTCCATGTCGCGATGTCGCGCATCAGCGCGAGATCGGAATCGATCACGCCCAGCATGTTCGGACGCAGCACCTTCACCGCGACCGCCTTGCCCGCGTGCGCGCCGAGCTTGAGTTTTGCGAAATGCACCTGCGCGATCGACGCGCTCGCGACCGGTTCGCGCTCGAATTCGTCGAACAGCTCGTCGACCGGCGCGCCGAGCGACTTCTCGACGATCGAGATCGCGACCGACGAATCGAACGGCGGCACCTGGTCCTGCAGCTTCGCAAGCTCGTTCGCGAAATCGACCGACAGCAGGTCGCGGCGCGTCGACAGCACCTGGCCGAACTTCACGAAGATCGGGCCCAGGCTCTCGAGCGCGCGGCGCAGCCGCACCGCGGGCGGATCGGAATAGCGGCGGCCGATCGTCGTGATGCGCAGCAGCAGCCTCACGCGCCGGTCGTCGATCCGGGACAGCATCACCTCGTCGAGGCCGAAGCGGATGACGGTGTAGAGAATCTTGATGAAACGGAAAATACGCATGCCCGGCGGCCCTCAGTGCGTGCCGCGCGGGCTGCCGCCCGTGCGCACGCCGTTTTTTTGTTCGAGTCGCTCGACCCGCTTCTCGACCCGGGCGAGCGCATCCCGCGCACGCGCCAGTTCGGCATCGAAGTCCGCGAGCGATGCGCGCCGGACGACTTGCGGATTCTCGTCGAGCCAATACTCGGCGAGCGAATCGAGCACATTGCGGCCGGTGCGGCGCGCGCGCGCGCCGGCGTCGCGCACGACCGTCGCGATCCGGTGCGCCGCCGCGTCGCCGACCAGCTTCGCGAGATCTTCTTCCGGTTCCCAGCGCAGATGCTCGGCGAGCTTCGCGATCTGCGTCGCGAACTCCGCGTCGCCCTCGATCTTCACGTGCTTCATCACGGCCGCCTGCCCGCCCTGCAGGAACGTGGCGACCGTGTCGCCCGCGAGCGCGATCGATACGTCGACCTGTTGCGCGTCCTGCGCGTCGACTGCGCAAAGATAGCCGTCCGGCTGCACCAGCAGCGTGAGCGTCACGGGTGGCACGTCGAGTCGGGCGGTCTTGCCCGCATAGGGAATCAGGCGGTCACGCGCCCAGGATTCACGCGCGAGCAGATGATTGACAGCAGCTGCAAAAGGCTTGGCGGCAAAGGTCATCGGGCTGGGAAAGAAAAAACCCGCGCGGGCCGGACGCCCACGCGGGTTTCTATTGTAACGTCGGATCGGCTGTGGCCCGTGTCCGACCGCTCGCCCGAGCGGCAAGCGGTCGCAGCGGGGTCGCCAAGGGGCGGCTCGGCCGGGGGCCGCGCCGCCGCCCGGCGCTCAATGCGTATTGAGCTGCTGGATACCCGCGAGCAACCAGCCCTGACCGCCCGACTTCGTCAGGTTCCAGACTTCATCGAACGGCGCGGCCGGCGCACTCGCCGATTCGCGGATCAGGCCGTGGAAGCGGACGCTCGCCGACTGCTCGATGCCGCGGTCCTCGATCGCGTAAAGCTCGGCGTCGAGCTGCACGACGTCGGTCTGGTTCGCTTCGTTGCCGCGCGAATCGAGGTCGATCTTGATCTCGGCGAACATTTCCGGCGTCGTGAACTCGCGGATGTCGGCCAGGTTGCCCTGGTCCCACGCGGCCTGCAGCCGCACGAAGGAGACCTTCGCGCTGCGCAGGAACGCTTCGGTGTCGAAGCCGGCCGGCACCTGCAGCGGCGCTGCTGCAGCACCTGCCACCGCCGCTGCCGCGCCTGCCGTCGCCGCGCCGCCGCCGAACACGCCCTGCGCCTCGTTCGCATAGCTGCTGCCGTTGCCGGGCTGGAACGACGGGCCTTGCGCGTAGCCGCCCGACGCCGACGCCGAGCTGCCCACCGAGTACGTTGGCTCGTTCGTGCGGCGGCGGTTCATGATCTTGCGGATCACCCAGATGCCGACCATCGCGAGCAGCGCGATCACGATCAGGTTCGACATCATCCCGGCGAACGCCTCGCCGAGGCCGAAGTGCGACAGCAGTGCCGCGATGCCGAGACCGGCCGCGAGACCGGCGATCGGCCCGAGCCAGCGCGAGCGGTTGGGTGCGGCCGGCGCCGGGGCGGCCGGATTCGCGCGCTGCGCCTGCGCCGGTGCAGCCTGCTGCATCGGCTGCTGCGCGGGCGGCGTGGCCTGACGCTGCGTGACGGTGGAGGACTGGCGGCCGATGCTGCGCCCGCCGCCCATCCGCCTGGCTTCCGCGTCGAGCGATGCGAACGTGCCGGCCGTCAGCAGGCCGACCATCAGCAGCGTGCCGAGCCGTCGAGCCCACGGCTTGGACGGCTTGCTACGGTTGAACAACGAACGCGATTGGGACATCAGCATCTCCAGATGTAAGGCAAACGTATGGAAAGAACCCCTTAGTACTTGGTTCCGAGATGTAACGCTACCACGCCACCTGACAAATTGTAATATTTGACGGCATCGAGGCCCGCTTGCTCCATCATCGTCTTCAGCGTGTCCTGATCGGGATGCATCCGGATAGATTCAGCAAGATACCGGTAACTGTCGGCATCTTTCGCGAACTTGTCGCCAAGCCACGGTAATACTTTGAAAGAATACAGATCGTACGCTTTTTTCAGCGGCTCCCAGACCTTCGAGAATTCGAGCACCATCACGCGCCCGCCCGGCTTCGTGACGCGGCGCATCTCGGCAATCGCGGCGTCCTTGTGGGTCATGTTGCGCAGCCCGAACGCGACCGTGACCACGTCGAAGTAGTTGTCCGGAAACGGAATTTTCTCGGCGTCGCACAGCAGCGACGGCGTCACGATGCCCTTGTCGAGCAGGCGGTCGCGGCCGACCCGCAGCATCGATTCGTTGATGTCCGTGTGCCAGACCTCGCCCGTCGGCCCGGCAGCCTTCGCGAACGCCTTGGTCAGGTCGCCCGTGCCGGCCGCGATGTCGAGCACCTTGTAGCCGGGGCGCACATTCGCCTGCGCGATCGTGAACGCCTTCCACGCGCGGTGCATGCCCGCCGACATCAGGTCGTTCATCAGATCGTAGTTGCTCGCGACCGAATGGAACACGCCCGCCACTTTCTTCGCTTTTTCGTTTTCCTCGACGCTATCGAAGCCGAAGTGGGTTTTGCTCATCGCGTTGATCCTCAGTAAAAGGCAAGACGGCGCCGAGAGCCGGCGCCGTCGTTCAGTGGCAGTGGCCGTGCGGCGTGCCCGCCGCCGGCATCGGGGCATCGCGATCGACGCCCGCCGCCTTCAGTTTGTCGAAATAGTCGCGCCATAGCGCATCCTGGTGCGTCGCCAGCTCGTACAGCAGGTCCCACGAGTAGATGCCGGTCGAATGGCCGTCGGAGAAGGTCGGCTGCAGCGCGTAGTTGCCGACGCCCTCGAGCGCGGTGATCGACACGTCGCGCTTGCCGGTCTGCAGGGTTTCCTGCCCGGGCCCGTGGCCGCGCACCTCGGCCGACGGAGAATAGACGCGCATCAGCTCGAACGGGATCCGGTAGTTCTCGCCGTTCGGGTACTGCAATTCGAGCACGCGCGACACCGCGTGCACGACGACGCCCGACGGAATCGGGGTCGTGGAAGTCAAACCGCTCATGGCTGCCTCGAATCGGTCAGTCGTTCAATCTCTTCGCGCACCACGTTGTGCAGCAGCGACGCCTGCGCGGCGCGCTGGCGCAACAGCGCCTCGGACACGCTGCGCTGCCGCGGCGCCCATACGGGCTGCGGGAAATGCGCGTCGTTCGAGAAGCGCGGGATCACGTGCCAGTGCACGTGCGGCACCATGTTGCCGAGGCTCGCGAGGTTCACCTTGTTCGGCTGCATCACGCGCCGCACCGCGCGCTCGACCGCGCAGACGACGTCCATCACGCGGGCGCGCTCGGCGTCGCCGAGATCGGAGAACTCGGCGACGTGCGCGCCCCAGATCACCCGGCAGAAGCCCGGGTAGTCGTGCTCGCCCGTCGCGAGGACGACGCGCAGCGCATCGTCCCGCCACAGCAGCTCGCCACCGTCTTCACGGCAAAACACGCATTCCATTGTCGCTCCCCTGTGTCGACGAGCGTCAGCGCTTCAGCGCTGACCCTCATCCCATGCATGGGACCGGAGCTGGCGCTTCGGCGCCTGCCCCGGTCCCATGCATGGCTAGTCGTGCAGTCAAGCCCGCATTAGACCAGCACGCGCTCGATCCCGCCATTGTTTGCGTGTGCGACATAGTCGGCCATCCAGTTCTCGCCGAGCACCTGGCGCGCGATCTCGACGACGACGTAGTCGGCCTCGATGTTCGCGTCCTCGTTGTAGCGCGACAGGCCCTGCAGGCACGACGGGCAGCTCGTCAGGATCTTCACGTCCGCGCCGCCATTCCCGGCCGGCGCCGGCGCGTCGCCCGCGACGACCGGAATGCTGCGCAGTTTCGCCGCACCCTTGCGGATCTCCTCTTCCTTGCGGAAGCGGACCTGCGTCGAAATGTCCGGACGCGTGACCGCGAGCGTGCCCGATTCGCCGCAGCAGCGCTCGTTCTTCTCGATCCTGTAGCCGTCCTTCTCCGCGCCCATCAGCTCGTTGACGAGCTTGACCGGGTCCATCGTCTTGATCGGCGTGTGGCACGGGTCGTGATACATGTAGCGCGTGC
The DNA here is from genome assembly GCF_053427725.1 of Burkholderia sp. PU8-34. Classification (NCBI taxonomy): domain Bacteria; kingdom Pseudomonadati; phylum Pseudomonadota; class Betaproteobacteria; order Burkholderiales; family Burkholderiaceae; genus Burkholderia; species Burkholderia sp. PU8-34. The sequence continues at coordinate 329,804 of NZ_JBSAXC010000005.1, read as the reverse complement.
CCTTCACGCCGTCGAGCTTCATCCCCTTCTCGAGCAGGAACTCGTGGATGTCGATGATCCGGCAGCCCGGGAAGATCTTGTCGAATTCGTAGCCTGCGAGCTGGTCGTAGCAGGTGCCGCACGACACGACCACCGTCTTGATGTCGAGGTAGTTCAGCGTGTTCGCGACGCGGTGGAACAGCACGCGGTTGTCGGTGACGATCTTCTCGGCCTTGTCGTACTGGCCGGAGCCGCGCTGCGGATAGCCGCAGCACAGGTAGCCCGGCGGCAGCACGGTCTGCACGCCGGCTTCCCACAGCATCGCCTGCGTCGCGAGACCGACCTGCGAGAACAGGCGCTCGGAGCCGCAGCCCGGGAAGTAGAACACCGCTTCCGAATCGACGGTCGTCGTCTTCGGATCGCGGATGATCGGCACGATCTTGTTGTCCTCGATGTCGAGCAGCGCGCGCGCCGTCTTCTTCGGCAGGTTGCCCGGCATCTTCTTGTTGACGAAGTGGATCACCTGCTCGACGACGGGCGGCTTGCCGGTGGTCGCGGGCGGGTGCTGCGTCTGCTTCGTCACGACCTTCTTCAGCATGTCGTTCGCGAAACGCTGCACCTTGTAGCCGGCGCCCATCATCACGCTGCGCGCGACGTTGATCGTCTGCGGATTGGTCGCGTTCAGGAAGAACATGCCCGCCGCATTGCCGGCGTTGAATTTCTTCTTGCCCATCTTGCGCAACAGGTTGCGCATGTTCATCGTCACGTCGCCGAAGTCGATCTTCACCGGGCACGGCGTCGCGCACTTGTGGCACACCGTGCAGTGGTCGGCCACGTCGTTGAACTCGTCCCAGTGCTTGATCGACACGCCGCGGCGGGTCTGTTCCTCGTACAGGAACGCCTCGATCAGCAGCGACGTCGCGAGGATCTTGTTGCGCGGGCTGTACAGCAGGTTCGCGCGCGGCACGTGGGTCGCGCACACCGGCTTGCACTTGCCGCAGCGCAGGCAGTCCTTCACCGAATCGGCGATCGCGCCGATGTCGGACTGCTGCATGATCAGCGATTCGTAGCCCATCAGCCCGAAGCTCGGCGTGTACGCGTTGCGCAGGTCCGCGCCGTCGAGCAGCTTGCCCTTGTTGAAACGGCCGTTCGGATCGACGCGCTGCTTGTACGCGCGGAAATCGGCCATTTCGTCGTCGGTCAGGAACTCGAGCTTCGTGATGCCGATCCCGTGCTCGCCGGAGATCACGCCGTCGAGCGAGCGCGCAAGCGTCATGATGCGCGCGACCGCCGCGTGGGCGTCCTGCAGCATCTCGTAGTTGTCGGAGTTGACCGGCAGGTTCGTGTGGACGTTGCCGTCGCCCGCGTGCATGTGCAGCGCGACGAACACGCGGCCGCGCAGCACCTGCTTGTGGATCGCCTGCGCCTCGTCGAGGATCGGCTTGAATGCGCCGCCGTTGAAGATCGCACGCAGCTCCGCGCGGATCTCCTGCTTCCACGAGATCCGCACCGTGCGGTCCTGCGTGACGTGGAACACGTTCACGCCCGGCTGCGCGTCGACGCGATCCGCGAACTTCTCGGCAAGCGCCTCGTAGCCGAGCTGCACGAGGTAGTGCTGCGCCTCGCGCAGCGGCTGGTCGAGCCGGTCGCGCACGAATTCCCAGCGCGCGCGCACGCGCTTGAGCAATTCCAGCGCCTGCTGCACGCGGTCTTCCAGCAGCTCGGCGCTCGGGATCTCGTTCGCGTCGTCGGTCTTGCCGAGCGGCAGGTTGCCGTTCGTGAAGAACGCTTCCAGCGCGTCGACGAGCTGCAGCTTGTTCTTCAGCGACAGCTCGATGTTGATCCGCTCGATGCCGTCGGTGTACTCGCCCATCCGGTTCAGCGGGATGACGACGTCCTCGTTGATCTTGAACGCGTTCGTGTGCTTCGCGATCGCGGCCGTGCGGCTGCGGTCGAGCCAGAAGCGCTTGCGCGCCTCGGCGCTCACCGCGACGAAGCCTTCGCCGCTCTTGCCGTTCGCCATGCGCACGACTTCGGACGTCGCGTGCGCGACCGCGTCCGCGTCGTCGCCGACGATGTCGCCGATCAGCACCATCTTCGGGAACGCGTTGCGCTTGCTCTTCGTCGCATAGCCGACCGCGCGCAGGTAGCGCTCGTCGAGGTGCTCGAGGCCCGCGAGGATCGCGCCGCCCTGCTTCGACGTCTCGAACAGGTAGTCCTTGATCTCGACGATGCTCGGGATCGCCTCGCGCGCCTGGCCGAAGAACTCGAGGCAGACGGTGCGCGTGTGCGCTGGCATCTTGTGCAGCACCCAGCGCGCGGACGTGATGAGCCCGTCGCAGCCTTCCTTCTGCACGCCCGGCAGGCCGGCGAGGAACTTGTCGGTGACGTCCTTGCCGAGGCCTTCCTTGCGGAACCGGCGGCCTTCGATCTCGAGCATCTCGCTCTTCAGCAGCTTCTCGCCCGGCGCATACGCGCCGTCGAACCACTTCAGCTCGAAACGCGCGACCGGGATGTCGTGGATCTTGCCCTGGTTGTGCTCGTGGCGCGTGACTTCGAGCCAGTTGCCGTCCGGGTCGACCATCCGCCACCAGGCCAGGTTGTCGAGCGCGGTGCCCCACAGCACGGCCTTCTTGCCGCCCGCGTTCATCGCGACGTTGCCGCCGATGCAGGACGCGTCGAGCGACGTCGGGTCGACCGCGAACACGTAGCCGGCCGCTTCGGCCGCCTCGGTCACGCGGCGCGTGACGACGCCCGCGCCGGAGAAGATCGTCGGCACCTTGTGCGCGACGCCCGGCAGCTCGGTCAGCTCGACCGCGCCGAGCTGCTCGAGCTTCTCGGTGTTGATCACCGCCGAGAACGGCGTGAGCGGCACCGCGCCGCCCGTGTAGCCGGTGCCGCCGCCGCGCGGGATCACCGTCAGGCCGAGCTCGAAGCAGGCCTTCACGAGGCCGGCGATCTCGGCTTCGGTGTCCGGGGTCAGCACGACGAACGGGTATTCGACGCGCCAGTCGGTCGCGTCGGTCACGTGGGACACGCGCGACAGCCCGTCGAAGCGGATGTTGTCCTTCTGCGTGCAGCGGCCGAGCGCCTTGGTCGCACGTCGGCGCAGCTCGGCCATCTTGTCGAATTCGTCGGCGAACTCGTTGACGGCACGCTGCGCGGCAGCCTCGAGCGCCCCGACGCGCGCGGCGCGCTCGCGGGCCGTTTCGTCGTCCTGGTGTTCGGTCAGGTCGGCGCGGCGACGCTTCTCGATCTCGCCCAGGCGGTGGTTCAGCGCCTCGATCAGCAGCGCGCGGCGCTTCGGGTTGTCGAGCAGGTCGTCCTGCAGGTACGGGTTGCGGCGCACGACCCAGATGTCGCCCAGCACCTCGTACAGCATCCGGGCCGAGCGGCCCGTGCGGCGCTCGGCGCGAAGCTCGTCGAGCACGGCCCAGGCTTCCTCGCCGAGCAGGCGGATCACGATCTCGCGGTCGGAGAACGAGGTGTAGTTGTACGGAATCTCACGCAGACGGGGCGCGGGGTCGGCGGCGACAGCGGCGGCCGCGCCATGCGGATCGAAAACTTGTGGTGCGTTCATGTTCGGACGACTCGGAGGGCCGATACACCGGACAGGGGCGTCGGCAAGCGCGTGGGCGCTATCTTGGGGAAATCTGTTCTGTTACCAGGAACGCATCTGCTCTGCGTGGGACCGAAGCGCGCGCTGAAGCGCAACTCCGCGTCGACACCTGGCGGCACTCGGAGCCGTCAGCACGATCGTGCGCGGCGCGCATGCCGTTCCGCCGCGGGGCTGGCTGCGCGCGGCGACGGCTTCAATGGGGCGATCCGAGGGTGCCTCTGCATCTTCCGATCCTTGATTCAAAACGGAATTCTAACCCATGATCGGGCATCGCGTGAGGCCTCGGACGCGTTGTGGGGATATCGCCGGAAGGCCCGCCGGCCGGGGCCCGAAGCGGTTTCGGGCCCTCATTCGCCGTCCGGCCGGTCGGTAACTGGCCGGTTAAGCGCACCGGGCGGGCTCGCGCGGCGCGCATCCGCAACCCCGGCAGCTGCGGCAACGCCGGAAACCGCGGCAGCCGCGGCAGCCGCCGCGACCGCCGCGACCGGCCGTCCGCGGCGCGTCCCGCATCCCGCGCGACGCACAGGCCGTGCCCGGAAGCGGTGCAGGCGCTATTATTGATGTTTTGCGTCCTACCCCGCACTGCACGCGAGCGTCCATGGCATCCCACGATTATCTGAAGAAAATCCTCACCGCGCGCGTCTACGACGTCGCGATCGAGACGGAACTCGAACCCGCCCGCAACCTGTCGGCCCGGCTGCGCAACCCCGTGTACCTGAAGCGCGAGGACAACCAGCCGGTGTTCTCGTTCAAGCTGCGCGGCGCGTACAACAAGATGGCGCACATTCCGGCCGACGCGCTCGCGCGCGGCGTGATTACGGCATCGGCGGGCAACCACGCGCAGGGCGTCGCGTTCTCGGCGGCGCGCATGGGCATCAAGGCGGTGATCGTCGTGCCGGTCACGACGCCGCAGGTGAAGGTCGACGCGGTGCGCGCGCACGGCGGCCCGTCGGTCGAGGTGATCCAGGCCGGCGAATCGTACAGCGATGCGTACGCGCATGCGGTCAAGGTGCAGGAAGAGCGCGACCTCACGTTTGTCCACCCGTTCGACGATCCGTACGTGATCGCGGGCCAGGGCACCGTCGCGATGGAAATCCTGCGCCAGCACCAGGGCCCGATCCACGCGATCTTCGTGCCGATCGGCGGCGGCGGACTCGCCGCGGGCATCGTCGCGTACGTGAAAGCCGTGCGCCCGGAGATCAAGGTGTTCGGCGTGCAGACCGAGGATTCGTGCGCGATGGCGCAGTCGATCGACGCCGGCCGCCGCGTCGAGCTGACCGAGGTCGGCCTGTTCGCGGACGGCACCGCGGTGAAGCTCGTCGGCGAGGAAACCTTCCGGCTCTGCAGCGAACACCTCGATGGCGTCCTGACGGTCAACACCGACGCGCTGTGCGCGGCGATCAAGGACGTGTTCCAGGACACGCGCAGCGTGCTCGAACCGTCCGGCGCGCTGGCGGTCGCGGGCGCGAAGCTCTACGCGGAACGCGAAGGGATCGAGAACCAGACGCTCGTCGCGATCACGTCCGGCGCGAACATGAACTTTGACCGGATGCGCTTCGTCGCCGAGCGCGCCGAGGTCGGTGAGGCCCGCGAAGCGGTGTTCGCGGTGACGATCCCCGAGGAGCGCGGCAGCTTCAAGCGCTTCTGCTCGCTCGTCGGCGAGCGCAACGTCACCGAGTTCAACTACCGGATCGCCGATGCGCAGGCCGCGCACATCTTCGTCGGCGTGCAGATCAAGCGCCGCGGCGAATCCGCGGAAATCGCCGCGAACTTCGAGTCGCACGGCTTCCAGTCCGTCGACCTGACGCACGACGAGCTGTCGAAGGAGCACATCCGCTACATGGTCGGCGGTCGCTCGCCGCTCGCGCTCGACGAGCGGCTGTTCCGCTTCGAATTCCCGGAGCGCCCGGGCGCGCTGATGAAGTTCCTGTCGTCGATGGCGCCCGACTGGAACATCAGCCTGTTCCACTACCGCAACCAGGGCGCGGACTACAGCTCGATCCTCGTCGGTCTGCAGGTGCCGCCCGCCGACCATGCGGAGTTCGAACGCTTCCTCGCAGCGCTCGGCTATCCGTATGTCGAAGAAAGCGCCAATCCGGCCTATCGCCTGTTCCTGTCGTAACCGTCACGCACCATGAATCCCGAACACTCTCCGCTCGGCAAGGCGACCGTCTACGCGACGCAGTACGACGCGTCGCTGCTGTTCCCGATCCCGCGCACCGGCGCGCGCGAGCAGATCGGCATCACGTCCCCGCTGCCGTTCTTCGGCACCGACATCTGGAACGCGTACGAGCTGTCGTGGCTCAATGCGCGCGGCAAGCCGCAGGTCGCGGTCGCGACGTTCTACGTGCCGGCCGAATCGCCGAACATCGTCGAATCGAAGTCGTTCAAGCTGTATCTCGGCTCGTTCGCGCAGACGAAGTTCGATTCCGTCGACGCCGTGCGCGACGCGCTGAAGCGCGACGTGTCGGCCGCGTGCGGCGCGAGCGTCGCCGTGCAGCTCGTGTCGCCGCACGACTTCCGCAAGCTCGAGATGGACGAGCTCGACGGGCTGTCGCTCGACCGGCTCGACCTCGATACCGACATCTACGAACCCGATCCGTCGCTGCTCACCGCCGCGCACGACGAGGCGCCGGTCGAGGAGACGCTCGTGTCCGACCTGCTGAAGTCGAACTGCCCGGTCACGGGCCAGCCCGACTGGGGCAGCGTGCAGATCCACTACGTCGGGCCGCAGATCGACCATGCGGGGCTGTTGCGCTACCTCATCTCGTTCCGCAATCACACGGGCTTTCACGAGCAGTGCGTCGAGCGCATCTTCGTCGACATCCTGCATGCGTGCAAACCGGTGAAGCTCGCGGTGTATGCGCGTTATACGCGGCGCGGCGGGCTCGATATCAATCCGTTTCGCACGAACTACAACCAGCCGATGCCGGATAACGCGCGCACCGCGCGGCAGTAACGCGGCGCAGCCGTTCGCTGGCGCCCGGAAACACGACACCTCGACCGGCTCACGCCGATCGGGGTGTCTTTTCATGCGACAGACGCGCTTGTCGCGTAACTTCGGGGTAACGTCGGGCGTTACTTCGCCGGCGCCTTGTACGCGATGCAGTCGACCTCGACCTTGCAGTCGATCACCATGCTCGACTGCACGCACGCACGTGCCGGCGGATGCTCGCCGAAGTACGAGATGAACACCTTGTTGAACGACGCGAAATCGCGCGCATCGTCGAGCCACACGCCGCAGCGCACGACGTGCTCGAGGCCGTAGCCGGCTTCCTTCAGGATCGCGATCACGTTCTCGATCGTTTGCTTCGACTGCGTGACGATCCCGCCTTCGACCACTTCGCCGTTCACCATCGGCGTCTGGCCCGACACGTACAGCCAGCCGTCGGCTTCGACCGCACGCGCAAACGGCATCACCTGGCCGCCCGTGCCCTTCGCTTCGCCTACGCCATATCGCTTCATCGTTTCACTCCTTGTTTTGTCGACCAGGGTCAGCGCGTCGGCGCTTGCCCTGGCCCCATGCAACGCTCGGTTGCGGATGCGCGCGCCGGCAGCGGCGCGCGCGGAAGACAGAAACAACAGCCGCGTTCGGACTCAGAACGCAGCTTCGGCACTCGCCTGCGCGCGTGCGCCGCGCGCGACGAAGCCGCCCGCGCGTTCGCCGGTCGGCTGGCCGTCTCGGTAGGTCAGCACGCCGTTGACCCACACCGCGTCGATGCCGTGCGCGGGCTGCTGCGGCTTGTCGAACGTCGCCGCATCGATCACGCGGTCGGGGTCGAACAGCACGAGATCGGCGTGGTAGCCGACGTGTACTTCGCCGCGCCCTGCGAGGCCGAAGCGGCGCGCGGACAGCGACGTCATCTTGCGGATCGCCTCCTCGAGCGGCAGCAGGCCCGTGTCGCGCGCGTAGTGCCCGAGCACGCGCGGGAACGCGCCCCACAGCCGCGGGTGCGGCAGCGGATCGTTCGGCAGGCCATCCGAGCCGACCATCGTCGCCGGATGCGACAGGATCCGGCGCACGTCGTCCTCGGACATGTTGTGGTACACGGCGCCGGCCGGCCGGATCCGCTGCGCGGCTTCCTGCTCGGTGACGCCCCACTCGGCCGCGATCGTCTTCAGCAGCTTGCCCGCGACTTCCGGGTGCGGCTCCGACCACGTGATCGTGATGTCAATGTCGCCCGTCACCTGCTTGAGGTCGAGCGTCGACGAGCTGCGGCTGTACGGATAGCAGTCGCAGCCGACCGGCTGGTAGCGGCGCGCGCCCTCGAGCGACGCGAGCACCTCGGTGCTGCGGCCCCAGTTCGACGGGCCCGCGCATTTCAGGTGCGAGATCACGACCGGCACCTTCGCGTGGCGGCCGACGCGGTACGCCTCGTCCATCGCATCGAGGATCGCGTCGAACTCGGTGCGCATGTGCGTCGTATACAGCGCGCCCGCGTTCGCGAGCGGCTCGGCGAGCGCCATCACCTCTTCGGCCGGCGCCGCGAACGCGGAGCCGTATGCGAGGCCCGACGACAGCCCGAGCGCGCCGTGCGCGAGCGCTTCCTCGAGCTGCGCGCGCATGCCGGCGATTTCGGCATCGGTCGCCGCGCGGTCGAGGCGGTCCATCTGGTTGTTGCGCAGCGCGGTGTGGCCGACGAGCGCGGCGACGTTGACCGCCGGCCGCGCGTGGTTCACCGCCGCAACGTAGTCGGCGAAAGTCGGGTACTGGAACGCGCCGCGCTCGCCGAGCAGGTTCATCGGGTCCGGCGGGTCGCCTGCCAGCGTGACCGGCGACGCGCTGATCCCGCAATTGCCGACGATCACGGTCGTCACGCCCTGCGTGATCTTCGGCAGCATCTGCGGCGAGCGGATCACGTGGGTGTCGTCGTGCGTGTGCACGTCGACGAAGCCCGGCGCGAGCGCACGGCCGTTCGCTTCGACGATCTCCTCGGCCAGCCAGTTCGACAGGTTGCCGATCGCCGCGATCATGCCGTTGCGGATCGCGACGTCGCGCGTGACGGGCGGCGTGCCGGTGCCGTCGTACAGCAGCGCGCCGACGATCAGCGTATCGGCAGCTTCGGGATGCGAATGCATGGTCAGTCTCCTAGCGGTTGACGGTCTCCGCCGCCGCGGTGCGCATCGAGCGCATGCTTGATCCGGCGCAGCGATTCCCGGCACCCGTCGCCGAGCCGCAGCGCGACGCCGGTGACGAGCACGTCGATGGCCATCATCATCGCGTAGCGCGATGTCGACGGTTTGAAAATGAAATCGGTCTCGAATGCGACGACCGGAATCAGGTGGTCGGCGAGCTGCGCAAGCGGCGACGCCGGCGCGGTGACGGCGATCACCGTCGCGCCGTAGCGCTTCGCGAGCGCGCAGCTGTCGAGCAGCTCGGGCATGCGCCCGCTCACCGACAGCGCGACGACGACGTCATCGTTCGACAGCGTCGCCGACACCATCCGCTGCAGCACGCTGTCCTGGTAGCTCGCGACCGGCCGGCCGAAGCGCACGAGACGGAAGCGCAGCTCGTCGGCGAGCGCGGTCGACCCGCCGCCCTGCCCGTACACGTAGATCATCTTCGCGCCTGCGAGCCGATCGGCGGCCGCGTCGAATGACGTCTGGCGCAGCAGCTGATGGTTATGCGCGAGCGCCACCTGGATTTCGTCGTAGACCATCGACGCGGGGTTCGCGTCGCCCGCGCGCGCGGCATCCGACGGCGCGAGGAAACGCTGGCCGACGGCCGCCGCCTGCGCGACGAGCAGCTTCAGTTCGCGCACGTCGCGGCAGCCGACTGCCTTCGCGAAGCGCGTGACCGTCGCGACGCTCACCTCCGCGTCGCGCGCGAGCGTGCCGATGCTCGCGTGCGCGGCGCGCACGAGATCCGCGAGGATGAACGCGGCCACCTTGCGCTCGGCGTCACGCAGCTCGGGCGCGCATTCAGCGATCCGGGCGACGATGTCGACGGCCGGCGGCGTGGCGGCGAGCTCGGCAGCCGGCGGGACAGAAGACGGGGCGGCGGGCGTATTCATCTGCTGAATGGGTTGTGACGCAGGTTGCAGCACGCGTTGCGGCGCACCATGTTACTAAATAACATTACCGTGCCGATGCTACTTTCTGTACCATCTGCATGTCAACTTCGGTGCAATACATATCCAGGATGGAGCGGGATGACATGAAAGTTACAAACTATCAGGATGCAACGATCGATCCGTTCGGCAAGGGCCTCGGCAATCTGCCGAGCGCGAGCGTGCCGCTCGCGGACGCGGGCCGCCTCGAGTGGAACCTGCTCGCGGAAGACGTCAGCCTGCCGGCCGCGGTGCTGTACGAGGATCGCATCGAGCACAACCTGAAATGGATGCAGGCGTTCGTCCAGCAGTACGGCGTCAAGTTCGCGCCGCACGGCAAGACGACGATGGCGCCGCAGCTGTTCCGCCGCCAGCTCGACGCCGGCGCGTGGGGCATCACGCTCGCGACCGCGCACCAGACGCAGGCTGCGTATCACGGCGGCGTGCGGCGCGTGCTGCTCGCAAACCAGCTGGTCGGCCGTCACAACATGTCGATCATCGCGGCACTGCTCGCGGATCCTGAATTCGAATTCTTCTGCCTCGTCGATTCCGTCGAGGGCATCGACCAGCTCGGCCGCTTCTTCGGCGACGCAAAGAAGCCGCTCAACGTGCTGCTCGAGCTCGGCGTACCGGGCGGCCGCGCCGGCGTGCGCGACGACGCGCAGCGCGAAGCGGTGCTCGCCGCGCTCGCGCGCTACCCGGACACGCTGAAGCTCGCCGGGATCGAACTGTACGAAGGCGTGCTGAAGGAAGAAGGCGAGATCCGCGCGTTCCTGCAGCACGCGGTCGCACTGACGCGCGAACTCGCTGCCGCCGGGCGCTTCGCGCGCACGCCGGCGATCCTGTCGGGCGCGGGGTCGGCATGGTACGACGTGGTGGCGGAGGAGTTCGCGAAGGCGTCCGATGCGGGCTTCGCGGAGGTGGTGCTGCGTCCGGGCTGCTACCTGACGCACGACGTCGGCATCTACAAGAAGGCGCAGACGGACGTGTTCGCGCGCAACCCGATCGCGCGCAAGATGGGCGAAGGCCTGCTGCCCGCGCTGCAGCTGTGGGCGTACGTGCAGTCGATTCCGGAGCCGGACCGCGCGATCGTCGCGCTCGGCAAGCGCGACTCGGCGTTCGACGCGGGCCTGCCGGAGCCGGCCCGCCATTTCCGCCCGGGCCGCGACACCGCGCCGCGCGACGTCGCCGCCAGCGAAGGCTGGGCGATCACCGGCCTGATGGACCAGCACGCGTACCTGCAGATCCCGCCCGGCGCGGACCTGAAGGTCGGCGACATGGTCGCGTTCGACATCTCGCACCCGTGCCTGACGTTCGACAAGTGGCGCCAGCTGCTCGTCCTCGATCCGCAGTTCCGCGTGAAGGAAGTGATCGAGACGTTCTTCTGACCTGAGGCGGCCGCCCGACGCCCGGCGCTCGCTCACGCCGGCAACGGGCGCACCGGCCGCACAGCGACCACGAAACGGCCGTCCCGCAACGGGGCGGCCGCCGTCACACCGGCGTCGATTCGTCGGAGTACACTGCGCTTTCGTCCTGACCCACCCTTCAACTTTGCATCGGACCCGCGCATGCGCTGAAGCGCCGACTCGGGTCGACACGGGAGAAAGCCATGGCCGCGAAGAAGATCCTGTTCCTGACCGGCGATTTCGCCGAAGACTACGAAACGATGGTGCCGTTCCAGGCACTTCAGGCCGTCGGCCATCACGTCGACGCGGTCTGCCCCGGCAAACGGGCGGGCGACAAGATCAAGACCGCGATCCACGACTTCGAGGGCGACCAGACCTACACCGAGAAACCGGGCCACCAGTTCACGCTGAATGCGGCGTTCGACGACGTCGACGCGGCGCGCTACGACGCGCTCGCGATCGCGGGCGGCCGCGCACCCGAATACCTGCGTCTCGATCCGAAGGTGATCGCGCTCGTGCGCGCGTTCGCGGCAGCGGGCAAGCCGATCGCGGCAATCTGCCATGCGGCGCAGCTGCTCGTGGCCGCCGACGTGATTCGCGGCAAGCGCATCTCGGCCTATCCGGCCTGCGCGCCCGAAGTGAAGCTCGCGGGCGGCGAATATGCGGACATTCCGGTCGACGCGGCCGTCACCGACGCGCCGTTCGTCACCGCACCCGCGTGGCCCGCGCATCCGGCGTGGCTCGCGCAGTTCCTCGCGTTGCTCGGCACGCGCATCGAGCTGTAACGCGCATCGATGACGGTGGCGGGCCCGGGCGGCCCGCTTGCCGGGCGCGGAGGGTGAAGCCGGTGCAAGCAGCGGGCGCGACGATCGAAGCCTGACCGGCAACCGGCGATGCTTGACAACCCGATGTTCGAAGCCTGACCGGCAACCGGCGGTGCTTGACGACCCGCCCGGCCCGCTCAGGGCGCCGTCGGCTGCGTGCCGACTTCGGCGATCCGCGCCTCCAGCATCGCGAGCGCGCCCGACAGTGCGTTCAGCACGTCGTCCGGCAGCTGCGCCATCGTCTGGTCGAGAAACACCTTGCGGCGCGGCAGGCACGCGTCGAACGCCGCGTGGCCGGCGGCGGTCAGCGTCACGTTGGTCACGCGATTGTCGCGCGCGTCGGATGCGCGCTCGATCCAGCCGAGCGCGTCGAGCGCCTTGAGCTGGCGCGTGAGCGCGCCCGGATCGATCCGCAGCACTTCGACGAGCCGCTTCTGCGACGAGTGGCCATCCATCGAGCGAAGTGCGACCATGATGCGCCAGCGCGGCATCGGCTGGCCGACCTGCGCTTCGAACGCGGTCATGAACGCGCGATACGTGCGTCCGAATTGCTGCAAGATCGCGACGCGGTCCTGTTCTTCCATGCGCTGAATCTGTTCCTTCGATCGGTCAATCTGCCGCGACATGCGGTTCAAGCTTGCGCCGCAGCGCGATCGGCGGCACGCGGCGGCATTGCCACACCGACACCACGGCCACCACGGCCGCCACCGCGACGCCCAGGTGAATCGCGCTGACGAGCGATTCGCGGGCCGCCTCCAGCAGCAGCGCGCCATTATGCCCGGCGCGCGTGAGCTCCGCGACGAGTCCGCCTTGCGCCGCGCGGTCGATCAGGATCTGCGGATCGGCGAGCTGCGCATGCCATTGCAGCGCATGATCGGCCGCGAGCGCGTCGCGCACGCCGCCCGCGTACATCTGGTTGACGAGCGTGCCCGTCAGCGCGGTGCCGACCATCCCGCCGACCATCCGCAGCGACTGCAGCAGCGCGGTCGCGATGCCGAGATGCTCGCGCCCGGCGGTCTGCTGCGCGAACACCGTCAGGTTCGGCAGCACGAAGCCGAGGCCGACGCCGCCTGCGACCATCAGCGCCATGAGCATCCAGCGGGGCGTCGTGTGCGTCGACACCACGACGCCGACGCACGTGATCGCGAACAGCGCGAAGCCGACGTGCAGCATCGCGTTCGGGTTGCGGATGCGGGTGACGACGCGGCCGTTCATGATGCTGCCGATCGTGATGAACACGACGAGCGGCGTGATCACGAGCCCGGCTTCCTTCGGCGACATGCCGAACCCGCCCTGGAACAGCAGCGGCGCGTAGAACAGCAGCGAGAACATCGAGAAGCCGGCGAGGATCGCGAGCACGAACAGCGCGGACAGCGCGCGGTTGCCGAACATGTCGAACGGGAGGATCGGCTGCGCGCAGCGCTTCTCCCAGCGCCACAGCCCGATGCCGGCGGCGAGCGCGATCACGAGCAGCAGCGACGGCCAGCCGGCGATCCCGTGTTTCGGCAGCCATTCGACGAACAGCTGCAGCGCGCCGAGCGACAGCGCGATCAGGAGCGCGCCCGGCCAGTCGAGCCGCATCTTCTCCTTGTGCTCGACTTGCCGCAGGTGCGGCAGGTAGCGCCACACGAACAGCAGCGACAGCAGGCCGATCGGCAGGTTCACGTAGAACACCGAGCGCCAGCCGAACGACTGCGTCAGCACGCCGCCGAGCGACGGCCCGATCGCGTTCGCGATGCCGAACGCCGAGCTCATCAGCACCTGCCAGCGCAGCCGTACGACGGAATCGGGGAACAGGTCCGGAATGCACGCGAATGCGGTGCCGACCAGCATTCCGCCGCCGATGCCCTGCAGGCCGCGCGCGAGCACGAGGTACAGCATGTCGTTGGCCATTCCGCACAGCACCGACGCGCCGGTGAACAGCACGATCGACGCAATCACGAACGGCTTGCGCCCGTAATAGTCGCCGAGTCGCCCGAAGATCGGCACGGTGATCACCGAGCTCAGCAGGTAGGACGTCGCGACCCACGCATACAGGTCGAAACCTTTCAGTTCGGCGACGATGGTCGGCAGCGCGGTGCCGACGACGGTCTGGTCGAGCGCGACGAGCATCGTCACGAACGAGATGCCGATCATCGCGAGCAGCGATTCACGGAACGGCAGGACTTGCCCGCTCGAATGGTGGGCGGCGGTATGGATGGCCATTTTTTGTTGGCGCAACTTTTGACGTGTCAAACAATCTCAAAATTCTATCACGGGTGCGGTAACCTAGCTGGCGGCCGGCATTTCGGCCGAGGCTGCGAGGGAGAACGATGGAACCGATTTCAACCGGCGTTGCGACGACGCTCTCGGAAGACGACCGGGATGCGCTGCGGCGCGCGAAGCAGGTGCTGGAAAGCCCGTCGCTGACGCTGAAGCTGACGAGCCTGCTCGGTGCGCCGGTCGAGAAGATGATCGGCAGGCTGCCGGATTTCGCGACCGGCAAGATCAACGACGCGACCCAGCTCGCGCTGCGCAAGTGCCTGAACCTCGCGCTGCGCACGCTCGGCAAGCCGCCGGCCGCGGATGCCGACGCGCACGGGCACGGGCACGAGCACCAGCACGACAAGCCGAGCAACCTGCTGCACAAGCTCGCGGTCGCGACGACGGGCGCCGCGGGCGGCGCGTTCGGCTTCGTCGCGCTGCCGGTCGAATTGCCGGTGACGACGACGCTGATCTTCCGCTCGGTGTGCGACATCGCACGCAGCGAGGGCGAGGACCTGACCTCCGTCGACACGCAACTGCAATGCCTCGCCGTGCTCGGAATGGGCGGCAACCCGGACAAGCAGGAAGAGGAAGCCGATCTCGGCTACTTCGTGCTGCGCGGCGCGCTCGCGCAGGCGATCTCGAAGGCGTCGTCGGACATCACGACGAAGGGGATCGCCGCGCACAGCTCGGCCGCCGTGTTCAGGCTCGTGCAGACCGTCGCGTCGCGCTTTTCGGTGCAGGTGACCGAGCAGATGGCGGCCAAGTCGATCCCGGCGATCGGCGCGGTGCTCGGCGCGACCGTCAACACGCTGTTCATCGATCACTTCCAGCAGATGGCGCACGGCCACTTCACCGTGCGCCGGCTCGAGCGCAAGTACGGCGCCGCGGCCGTCGAGGCCGCCTATCAGGCGATCGACGCCTCGCCGGCGCGCTGAACGGCCCGCTCGACCGCCACGCGGCGCGGCGCCATCATCCGCAACTCGGTAAAGCGCCGCGCCCGCGCAGGATTGAGCACGGGACGCGTGGTCTCGGGGCGGTACCGCCAGCGCAGCAGCCAGCCGGCGAACTCGCTTTGCCGACTCATCGGACGCACGCCGGATCGCAGTGTGTCGACGGTACATGCGATCGCTCCCGTGCCGCTCGAACGGAGCCTCCGTATCAAACGGCTCAGCCGGCCGGCAGCACCTGCCCGCGGATCTCGCCGGACGGATGCTCCTTCGTGTGCAGGTTGAAGTACCACTTGCCGGCCATCAGGTCCGTCACCTGCGAATCGCTCAGCTCCTTCGAGCCCTTGATCGGGCTCGCGAGGCCGTCCTTCGGAATCGGCACCTGCACGCCGGCGTTCTGCCCGACGGGCGCCGGTCCGTGGAAATGCGCGGCGGTGGCCGGGCCGGTCAGGTTCTTGTAGGTGATCGACCATTGCAGCGTGTGACTCCCGGTGTCGTAGGTCGCATCGACGTTGCCCGAACCGTGGCTCGTGGTGGGCGGCACTTCGCTCGACGGCTGCAGGTTGGCGGACAGGCGTACCGTCTCGGCGGCGGCGCTGCCGGCGGCCAGCACGCCCGCGAGTAACGCGACCTGGAGGAAACGCAGCTTCGGCATGAGATCTCCTTTTACAACGTTGACAACGTTGACGACGTTGGACGCCCCCCCAGTTGGGGACGCATCGCCCATGTTAGTCGATCGCCGCCGATGGGGCAGCACGTTGGCCTTCCGGACCACGGCGAACGGCCGGTCGATCGGCATGCCCGGCGATGCACCGGCCGGTCGTTCATGCCAGCCTGACGCAACGAGGAATAGACCTTTGCAGCCGGACGCCTGAATCCGCGCGCGGCCTTTCGCTACACTTCGTCTCACAGTTGCTTGTTTCCTTCGTCCGAAGGAGTCTGCGAGTATTCACGCGGCCACCCGGCCGCGTTTTTTTTGCGTGGCGCGCGCGTCCGACGCGTCAGCTCCGGTAGCCGGGATCGATGCGGTCGACAATTCGCTGCAGCGCATCGAACGCATCCTGCCCTGCGCCATGCTTCGGATCGAAGTTCAGCGAATCGCGCACGGACGCCTCGAGCACCGGCGGCGCGATCGGCAGCGCGTCGCCGATCGCGTGCGTCGCGACCTGCACCTCGCATGCGCGATTGAGCAGCCACATCAGCGAGAACGTCCCGGCGAGCGTGCGGCCGATCGTGACGGGCCCGTGATTGCGCAGCAGCAGCACGGGGCGCCCGCCGGCGCTCGCGACGATGCGCCGGCCTTCGTCGAGATGCACGGTGATCCCCTCGAAGTCGTGATACGCGACCTTGCCGTACAGCTGCGCCGCATAGAAATTCGAGAACGACAGGCCGTCACGCGAACAGCACACGGCCATCGCGGGCGTCGTGTGCACGTGCATCACGCAGTGCGCATCGGGCAAGGCGGCATGAATCGCGCTGTGGAACGTGAAGCCGGCCGGATTGATCGGCCAGTCGGAATGTCCGATCACGTTGCCGTCGATGTCGATCTTGACGAGGTTCGACGCGCACACTTCGCTGTAGTGCAGGCCGAACGGATTGATCAGGAAATGCCCGTCGGCGTCCGGCACGCGCAGCGAGATGTGGTTGTAGATCAGCTCGGTCCAGCCGAGATGGTCGAAGATGCGGTACGCGGCCGCGAGCTGCACGCGTGCCTGCCACTCGGCCTCGGAAAAACGGGCAGGACGGGAAAACGGCTGGTTCGGTACATGATGCATGCGGGGCTCCGGTTGGGCGGGCGCGTGCGGGGCCGCGCCGCGGCGGCATCGCACGTCGTCTCCTGGCGCCGGCGGCCGTGCGCACCGGCGCATTGCGTAACGCCGCCGGGCGGGCCGCACGTCGCACGCGGCGGATCCGGCAGCACCATCACGATCCGACGATCGTTGTGCGCACAACCATATCACCATTCCGAGGCCGCAGGAATTGCGGCATCTGCCGATTCGTCCACGCAGCGGACAGGCGCGCGAGCCCGACGGCCGGGAAGCGGACCAACGTGCTGGCCGGCCGTTACCGCTCCGCCACGAGCGTCGAGACCGTGGACAGGCCCTTATAACTGGTCGCCGACCGGCATCAGCATGAGCACGCCGGTCAGCACGTTGCGCAGCAACCCTGCATGCGGATCGACGTGATAGGTGTGCGGCTCGCCGTCGTCGGTGCCGGTCCACACGAGTTCGGACGCGCCGGGCCCCGACGGTGCCGCGAGCTGCACGCGATAGCTTTCTTCCGGTTGCGTCACCCTTGCGAAGATCGTCGCGGCCTGCTGCGCGATCGCCGGGCTGTGGATCACGAGCGCGAGCTCGGTATTCAGGTGCGCGGAACGCGGATCGAGGTTCATCGAACCGATCACGAGGATCTTCCGGTCGATCACGTACGCCTTCGCATGCAGGCTCGCGCGCGAGCGCGAGCCGAACAGCCGCGGCCGCGGCCGGCCGGGCTGCGCCTTGAACTCGTAGAGCTCGACGCCGTGCTGCAGCAGCGGCACCCGGTACGGACCGTAGCCGGCCTGCACGGCCACCGCATCGGTCGCGGCCAGCGAGTTCGTCAGGATCGCGACGCGCACGCCGCGCGCGGTCGTGTCGCCTAGGATCTTCACGCCCGCGTCATGCGGCACGAAATACGGCGTGAACGCGAGAAATTCCTGCTGCGCGCCGCGTATCAGCTCGACGAGCCGCTGCATCGGCGGGCTCACGTAGCCATCGGTCGGCTGCGCGACCTTGTCCGGCGCGTCGGCCCTGAATTCGGCCGGCGCCCACACGAGCCCGAGCGCGTCGCGCGCGATCTGCTGCGCGAGCGGCGTCGCGTTCAGCGGCTTCGCGTTGTACGGCTCCGCGTTCTTGCGCCAGTGCGCGCGCAACTCGTCGCGCATCGCGTCGAGCTCCTTCGGATCGAACGTCTGATGGTTCAGCACGTGCAGCGGATAGCTGGCGCCGCTTGCCCAGTAGGTATCGAAGCTCGCGGAAATGTCGTGCGTGACGGGGCCGGCCGCGAGCACGTCGAGGTCGCGAAACTGCAGCGTCGGGCTTGCGCTGAAATACTCGTCGCCAAGATTGCGGCCGCCGACGATCGCGATCTGGTTGTCGGCGATCATCGCCTTGTTGTGCATCCGGCGCGTGAAGCTGCCGATCCGTGTAAAGAAATCGGTCGTGCGCTGCATCACGTCCTGCCGCGATGCGCCGAACGGATTGAACACGCGGATCTCGATGTTCGGGTGCGTGTTCAGCGCGGCCATCACGCGGTCGATGTCGCGGAAATTCAGGTCGTCGACCAGCATCCGCACGCGCACGCCGCGGTCGGCCGCGTACAGCGCGGCGGCGAGCAGCAGCTTGCCCGTCGTGTCTTCGGTCGCGACGTAGTACTGCATGTCGAGCGTCCTGGTCGCCGCGCGCGCGAGCGCGACGCGCATCTGCAGCGCCTCGGCGCCGTCCGCGAGCAGGCGGAAGCCCGAAGCGCCGGCGTGCGCGGCCTCCGGCGCCGCCAGCGCGTCGTGCAGTGGCGTCGCGGTGTCGGCTGGCAACGCATTCGAAACGGGGCGATCGAGCGTCGTGGCGGGGGGATGCGTCGCGCAGGCGGCGACGAGCATCAGCATCGCGCACACGGCGAGCGCGCGGGCGGCCGAGCGGCATGTGGCGCGCCACGACCGGGCGGCCGGCGCGCACCGGACGAAGGACGTGGGCACGGAGCTTCCTCGACAGGCGGATCAACGGGGCCGCACCCGCCGCGACACGCGGCTGACGGGCGGTTCCGGCCGATTCTAAGTGGCGTCGGATGACAGGGTCAATCGCGTGGCGGCCGTCGGGCGGGCCTGCCGACCGCCGCCCCGGGCGGCGCCAGCGCGACGCGTCGTGCCGATCGGGCGCGAGCGGCCGCCTGTCGTCCACGTGCCGGCGAGCCGGGCAAACCGCGCGCGGAAACGGCCGCCGCACACCACGTCGGCCACCGTGGTCCGACCAATCTCAGCCTGCGTCGCTGCGCTCGAAATGGCTGCGCACGTAGTCGATGTGCGTCTGCATCGCGGTGCGCGCCTCCTCGGGGCGGTGCGCGCAAATCGCGTCGCAGACGTTTCGGTGCTGCCGCAGCAACTGGTCCGCCGTGTCTTCATCGTGCTCGGTCATCCCCGCCGCGTTGATCGAGATGTGCTCGCGCAGCATGCCGAGCACGCTCGTATGCAGGTGCAGGAACATCGTGTTGTGCGACGCGAGCGCGATCGCCTCGTGCAGCTTCGAGTCGGTTGCGACCTCGACCGCCTTGTCGTCGTTCGCGTGCGCGGTTTCGAGTTCGCGCATCAGCGCGCGAATCCGGCGACGGTCGTTCGCGTCGGCGCGCAGCGCGGCGAAATAGGCGGTCGCGCCCTCCAGCACGCGGCGGAACTCGAGGATGTCGTCGCGCAGCGCCGGATGGTCGGCGACGAGCTGCCCCCACGGCGACGCGACGCCTGCGCGCAGCTGGTCCGTCACGTACACGCCCGCGCCGCGCCGGCTCTGCAGCAGCCCGCGCGCGACGAGCCGCTGCGTGGCCTCGCGAATCGTGTTGCGCGCGACGCCGTACTGCTGCGCAAGCACCCGCTCGGCCGGCAGGCGCGTGCCGGCCAGCCACGTGCCGTCGAGCAGCGCCGTCTCGATCTTGCGCATCACCACTTCGGTCCGGCCGCGGGCCGTCATCCCTGACATCGTCGGATCTCCAGAATGTCGGGCCGGTTCACGCTGACAGCGCGCGGCCCCGTGGCTTTGAAAACGCCTTTGCGGGGTTCGTCGTTATCAGCGTGCACAGGCTCCGGGTGCCGATTGGCCCAACCAATTTGAGCTGCGGCGCCGTCGCGGGAATTATGCAGCGAAATCGCCGTCCCGCGTGCCGGGCGTCGTCCCCCTGGAGCGAGACATGAACGAAAGGCAGTACCCTCCGGCCGCGCCCGCGGACGTCTACCTGTTCGCGACCTGCCTGGTCGACCTGTTCGTCCCCGACGCCGGACTCGACGCGGTGCGGCTCCTCGAGCGCGAGGGTCTGACCGTCCACTATCCGCGCGGCCAGAGCTGCTGCGGCCAGCCGGCGTACAGCAGCGGCAATCCCGACGAAGCGCGCCGCGTCGCGGCCGCGCAACTCGACCTGTTCGCCGCACCGTGGCCCGTGATCGTCCCGTCCGGGTCGTGCGCCGGGATGATGCGGCACCACTGGCCGGCGCTGTTCGCAGACGATCCCGTCAACGGCCCGAAGGCCCGCGCGATCGCCGAACGCGTGTACGAACTCGCCGAATTCCTCGTCCATGTGCTCCGCGTACGACTCGATGGCGTTGCTGCCTCCACCGCTTCCACACAGCCGGGCGAGCGCGTGGTCCTGCACACGTCGTGCGGCGCGCGCCGCGAAATGGGCACGCGCGCGCACGGCGTCGCGCTCGTCGATGCACTGCCCGGCGTGACCCGTATCGAACACGAACGCGAATCCGAATGCTGCGGCTTCGGCGGCACGTTCTCGCTGAAGCATCCCGACATCTCCGGCGCGATGGTGCGCGACAAGGTCGCGTCGGCCTGCGCGACCGGCTGCGACCGGCTCGTGTCGGCCGACTGCGGCTGCCTGCTGAACATCGGCCATGCGGCGGCGAAGGGCGGCGCGCCGCTGCCGGTCGAGCATCTGGCGAGCTTCCTGTGGCGCCGCACCGCCGGCGCCGCGTCGTTGCGCGGAGACGAACAATGAGCGCACGCGCCTCGATCCTCGCGCGGCTGCGCGCCGCCGCGCCGGCCGACGATGCAACGACGACACGCACGCGCAGTCCGCACCACGCCGCGGTGGCCGCCGCAGGATCCGCGACGCAAACGCCCGACACGTCCGACACGCACGGCAACCCGCCGGCCGGCGCCACGTCCGACCTGCACGCGCTCGACGCACGCATCGACAAGCACTACGCCGCGCGACGCGACGCGACTGCCGCCGACCCGCACACGCTCGCGCAGGCGATGCAGGCCGCGCTCGCCGCGTCGCACGCGGACGTCTGGTGCGCGGATGCCGCGTCGTGGCCCGCGCAACTCGCCGAGCGGCTCGCGGCGGCCGGCGTGCGCCGGCTGCTGCTCGATCCGGCCCGCGCCGAATCGGCGGCGCTCGCCCGCGCGCTGCCCGCCGCCGTCGCGACGGTGCCGTTCGACCGGCCGATCGACGCCTGGAAGGCCGAACTGTTCGACACGATCGACGCGGGCTTCACGGTCGCCCGTTCGGGCATCGCCGCGACCGGCACGCTCGTGCTCGCGCCCGACGCCGGCACGCCGCGCACCGTGTCGCTGGTACCGCCGCTGCACGTCGCGCTCGTCCACGCCCGCACGCTGCATGCGGATCTGCACGCGGCCGCGCACGCGGAGCGCTGGCACGCGGGCATGCCGACCAACCTCGTGCTGGTGTCGGGGCCGTCGAAGACTTCCGACATCCAGCAGACGCTCGCCTACGGCGCACACGGCCCGCGCCGCCTGTGGGTCGTGATCGTCACGGAATCCACCGACGCAGAAGGAACGCCGCAATGAGCGACCAGACCGTGCATTTCGTCGCCCCCCGCGACTTCAAGGCGCGTGCGCACGCGGCGCTCGACGATCCGAAGCTGCGCCGGAGCTTTCGCGGCGCGATGGACTTCCTGCAAGGCAAGCGTGCGGCCCAGTTCCCCGACGACACCGAGCTGCAGCAGCTGCGCGACCTCGGCGAAGCGGTGCGGCAGCACGCGCTCGCGCGGCTGCCCGCGCTGCTCGAGCAGCTCGAGGCGAAGCTGACCGAAGCCGGCGTGCACGTGCACTGGGCCGAAACCGCCGACGACGCGAACGCGATCGTGCTCGGCATCGCGCAAGCGAAGAAGGCGCGCCGCGTGATCAAGGGCAAGTCGATGGCGAGCGAGGAAATCGAGCTGAACCATTACCTCGCCGAACGCGGCGTCGACTGCATCGAATCCGACATGGGCGAATACATCGTCCAGCTCGCCGGCGAGAAGCCGTCGCACATCGTGATGCCGGCGATCCACAAGACGCGCGGCGACATCGCCGAACTGTTCGAGCGGCACATCCCGGGCGCGCAGTACACGGAAGACGTCGACGCGCTGATCCAGACGGGCCGGCGCGCGCTGCGCCAGGCGTTCGTCGACGCCGACATCGGCCTGTCGGGCGTGAACTTCGCGGCAGCCGACACGGGCACGCTGTGGCTCGTCGAGAATGAAGGCAACGGCCGCCTGTCGACGACGGTGCCCGACACGCACATCGCGATCATGGGCATCGAGAAGGTCGTCGCGAAGCTCGAGCACATCGTGCCGCTGTCGAGCCTGCTGACGCGCTCGGCCACCGGCCAGGCGATCACGACCTACTTCAACCTGATCTCGGGCCCGCGCCGCGACGGCGAGCGCGACGGCCCGCGCGACGTGCATCTCGTGCTGCTCGACAACGGCCGCACGCAGGCGTACGCGGACGAGCAACTGCGCGCGACGCTGCAATGCATCCGCTGCGGCGCGTGCATGAACCATTGCCCCGTCTACACGCGGATCGGCGGCCACGCG
Source organism: Burkholderia sp. PU8-34 (assembly GCF_053427725.1). Taxonomy (NCBI): domain Bacteria; kingdom Pseudomonadati; phylum Pseudomonadota; class Betaproteobacteria; order Burkholderiales; family Burkholderiaceae; genus Burkholderia; species Burkholderia sp. PU8-34. The sequence goes on along the minus strand of NZ_JBSAXC010000005.1, from coordinate 307,165 downwards.
TACGGGACGACCTACCCGGGGCCGATCGGCAAGATCATCTCGCCGCACCTGCTCGGCCTCGACGCGACCGCCGACCTGCCGACCGCGTCGACGCTGTGCGGCGCATGCGGCGAAGTCTGTCCGGTGCGCATCCCGATCCCGCAGCTGCTGGTGCGGCTGCGCACCGAGGCGAACCGCAAGCCGGACGAGCCGGTCGCGCATCCGCTGCGCGGCCAGGGCGCGAACTACAACCGCGCGGAAGACCTCGTGTGGCGCTTCTGGTCCGGTGCGTTCGCGCACCCGCGCGCATACCGCGCGTTCCGCTGGGCCGCGACGCGCCTGCGTGCGCTCGCGCCCGCGAAGCAAATGGGCTGGACGCAGCACCGCACGCCGCTCGAACCGGCGCCGCGCAGCCTCGCCGACCTGCTGCGCGCACGCGGCCAGCCCGAATAGCCCACCCGCTTTCTGACCTGTACCGATACAGACATATGGAGGAGACAACCATGCAGGCCTGGCATCAGATCTACACCCCGCTCGGCAGCCTCGGGCTGTCGGCGCTCATCGCCGCGATCCCGATCATCTTCTTTTTCGTCGCGCTCGCCGGCTTGCGGATGAACGGACACGTCGCTGCCGCGATCACGCTGCTGCTGTCGCTCGGCGTCGCGATCCTCGCCTACCGGATGCCGGTGCCGCAGGCGCTCGCGGCAGCCGGCTTCGGCTTCGCGTACGGCATCTGGCCGATCGCGTGGATCATCGTCGCCGCGGTATTCCTGTACAAGATCGTCGTGAAGACCGGGCAGTTCGACATCATCCGCGCGTCGGTGCTGTCGATCACCGACGACCAGCGGCTGCAGATGCTGCTGATCGGCTTCTCGTTCGGCGCGTTCCTCGAAGGCGCGGCGGGCTTCGGCGCGCCGGTCGCGATCACCGCGGCGCTGCTCGTCGGCCTCGGCTTCCGGCCGCTGCACGCGGCCGGGCTGTGCCTGATCGCGAACACGGCGCCGGTCGCGTTCGGCGCGATGGGCATCCCGATCATCGTCGCCGGGCAGGTCACCGGCATCGACGCGTTCCACATCGGCGCGATGGCAGGCCGCCAGCTGCCGCTGCTGTCGCTCGCCGTGCCGTTCTGGCTCGTGTTCATGATGGACGGGCTGCGCGGCGTGCGGCAGACGTGGCCGGCCGCGCTCGTCGCCGGCGGCAGCTTCGCGATCACGCAGTACTTCACGTCGAACCACATCGGGCCCGAGCTGCCGGACATCACGTCGTCGCTCGTCAGCCTCGTCACGCTCGCCGCGTTCCTGAAGGTCTGGCAGCCGCGCAGCGCGAAACAAACGGCCGGCGGCACGGTCGCGTCGGGCGGCGGCACCGCGGCGCTCGCGGGCTTCGGCGGCGGCTTCGGCGGCGGCCAGTCGAGTAGCCGCCAGGCGTCGCCGTACACGCTCGCGCAGACGGTGCGCGCATGGTCGCCGTTCCTGATCCTGACGGGCGTCGTCACCGTCTGGAGCCTCGCGCCGTTCAAGGCGCTGTTCGGCCCGCACGGCGCGCTCGCCGCGACCGTGCTGAAGTTCAAGGTGCCGGCGCTCGACCAGCTCGTCGTGAAGACCGCGCCGATCGTCGCGACGCCGAAAGCGCTCGACGCGGTGCTGAAGATCGACCTGGTCTCGGCCGTCGGCAGCGCGATCCTCGTGACCGCGCTGATCTCGATGGTGCTGCTGCGGATGAAGCCGCGCGACGCGCTCGTCACGTTCGGTGAAACGCTGAAGGAACTCACGCGCCCGATCCTGTCGATCGGCTTCGTGCTCGCGTTCGCGTTCGTCGCGAACTATTCGGGGATGTCGTCGACGCTCGCGCTGCTGCTCGCCGGCACCGGCGCCGCGTTCCCGTTCTTCTCGCCGTTCCTCGGCTGGCTCGGCGTGTTCCTGACCGGCTCCGATACGTCGTCGAACGCGCTGTTCTGCTCGCTGCAGCAGGCGACCGCGCACCAGCTCGGCCTGCCGGAGACGCTCGTCGTCGCGGCGAACACGACGGGCGGCGTGACCGCGAAGATGATCTCGCCGCAGTCGATCGCGGTCGCATGCGCGGCGACGGGCCTCGTCGGCAAGGAGTCGGAGCTGTTCCGCTTCACGGTCCGGCACAGCATGTTGTTCGCGGTGATCGTCGGGCTGATCACGCTCGCGCAGGCGTACGTGCTGCCGGGGATGGTGCCGTAAGCGGCGCGCGCATGTCGATTGCGCACCGCGATGGTTCGCCACTCGGCGCGCGCCGCCGCGTACATGCGTCCAATGCGCCGCTCCCGCCGGCGCCTGAAAAAAGCCAAACCCCACGCGCCGAAACACGTGGGGTTTGGGTGACAGCCTGATGCGCCGGCCCGCCGGCGCTTTCTCGTTGCCGTCGGCGAAAATCCGCCGCCGCGATCAGCTACCCTTCGCGATGCGGGTCTCGATGTGCTGCGCGCGGCTCGTCGACGACGGATGCGAGCTCATCATCGAGCTCTGGCCGCCGTCCAGCTTCGCGAGCTTCTGGAACGCGGTCACGAGGCCCTTCTGGGTCATGCCCTTCTGCTTGAGCAGGTCGAACGAGTAGTCGTCCGCTGCGCTTTCCTGCGTCTGCGAGAACTGTGCGTTGATGAACTTCTCGGTGATGTCGCCGAGCTGCGAGTTCGTCAGCGCCGCGACGCCCGGCGACGCCGCGCCGGCCGCGGTGCGGGCCGCGCTCACCGCGTACGCGGTCTGCATCGCCTTCTTCGAGTGGCCGAGTGCGACGTGGCCCATCTCGTGGCCGATCACGCCGCGCAGCTCGTCGTCGTTCATCATGTCCATCAGGCCGCTGTACACGCGCACGCAGCCGTTACCCATCGCCCACGCGTTGACGTCCTTGGTCACGTAGACCTTGTAGTTGACCTTCTGGCCGTTCAGCGTCACGTCGCCGAAGCCCTTCATCACCTTCGTCAGGCGCTTCGAGTACGCGCTATTCGCCGGCGCGATCTTCGATTCGGCATCGCTCGCCTTGCACGAGTCGTTCGACAGCGCGACGATGTCGCTGTCCGACAGCGTCGCCGCCTTCAACATGCTCGTGCCCGCCGACGTCAGGCCGTTCACGTCGAGGTTCTGCACCCCGCCGCACGCGCTCAGCAGAAACGCCACTCCACTTGCCGCAACCGCTTTCTTCAACTGCATTTGTGACCCCTCGGTGGTTTTATTAGAAGCGGGGATTTTGCATAAGTCGGCAGAAAATTACCAGACGTTTACATGTAATGACATATCGATTACTGATCAGGATTGAATTAATGACGGAATTGACAACATATACGCGTTCAATCGCCGTCATGACGCGATCGTCAGAATGATGAAAAGTGTCAACACGGGCGAATTCATGCGTGCGGAGTCGCGCATCGCCCGTCAGGAACCACCCGGATGCGGGCCGGCGGCCGGTAACCGTACGTGCAACGTGTATTGCCCGGGGCTGTATTGAACCGCCGGGCACAACACCGTTACAGATTGAAAACGCGTCGCCGCAAATACAGCACGAATGCCGCGTTGATTAATGCGACGGCGCGCGTACCTATTCCGCCGCCTGCAGATCCGCAATCGCCGCCGCGAGAAACCGCGCCGCCTCACCGCCCGTGACGACGCGATGGTCGAACGTCAGGCTGAGCGGCAGGATCCGGTGCACGGCGGCCGCGCCGGCGACCGGCACGACACTGTCGTGGATGCGGCCCGCGCCGAGGATCGCGACCGTCGGCGGCACGACGACGGGCGCCGCGTACTTGCCGGCGATCATTCCGAAGTTCGACAGCGTGATCGTGTTGCCGCGCATTTCTTCCGGCGGAATCTTGCGCGCGCGGATGTCGTCGCGCATCCGGTCGAGGCCGGCGCGCAGATCCGCGGCGTCGCGATGCGCAACATCGCGCAGCACCGGCACGAACAGCCCGTCGGGCAGGTCGACCGCAATGCCGACGTCGATCTTCGCGAGCACGTGCCGCCGCCCCGTGTGCCCTTCGTACCACGCGTTGAGCCCGGGCTCCGCGCGGCAGCCGGCAACGAGCGCGCGGATCAGCCGGATCGTCACGTCGGTGCGCGGCGCCCACGCGTGGATGTCGGCGTCGTCGATCACCGTCGCCGCCGCGACCTCGCTCTGCGCGCGCGCCATGTTCTGCGCCATCGCGCGCCGCACGCCGCGCAGCACTTCCGCCGGCCCGACCTCGGCGAGCACCTTCGCGACACGCTGCACGTCCGCCGCGGTAATCACGCCGTCCGCGCCCGACGGCGTGACCATTGCGAGATCGACGTCGAGCTTGCGCGCGAGCGCGCGCACCGCGGGCATCGCCTTGATCGCGCCCGCGCCGCCGCCGATGCCGCCGCCCACCCCGCCACCGAGCACCGCCGGCGCTTCATGCACGACCTGCGCGCCGACTTCGACCTTGCCTACGACGGTGCCCGCGTCCGCGTCCGCGTCACCCCCCTCGCCTTCGAACGCGACGAGCGGCGCGCCGAGATGCACGATGTCGCCTGCCTGTCCGAACAGCTTCGCGATGCGGCCCGCCTGCGGCGACGGGATGTCGACGATCGCCTTCGCGGTCTCGACCGACAGCAGCGGCTGATCGGTCGCGACCGTGTCGCCCGTCTTCACGTGCCATTCGACGATTTCCGCTTCCTGCAGCCCTTCGCCGAGATCCGGCAGTTTGAAGATCTTCATGGTCACGACGCCTCCAGCGTCTTCCTGACCGCGCTGACGATCCGCTCCACGCTCGGCAGGTATTGGTTTTCAAGCCGGAACAGCGGCACGACGACGTCGTAGCCCGTCACGCGCTGCACCGGCGCGAGCAGCGAATACAGCCCGCGCTCGGCGATGGTCGCGGCGATTTCGGCGCCGAGGCCCGCGGTGCGCGGCGCCTCGTGCACGATCACGCAGCGGCCCGTCTTCGCGACCGACGCGAGGATCGTGTCGGTGTCGAGCGGCTTCAGCGTCGCGACGTCGATCACGTCGGCCATTACGCCCTCCTGCGCGAGCCGGTCGGCAGCCGCCTGCACTTCCTGCAGCGCCGCGCCCCAGCTCACGAGCGTGACGTCTGCGCCGTCGCGCAGCGTGAAGCAGGTATCGAGCGGCAGTGCTTCGCCGTCGTCCTCGACCGGCTGCCGGAACAGCCGGTACAGGCGCGTCGGCTCGAGGAAGATCACCGGGTCCGGATCGCGGATCGCGGCGAGCAGCAGCCCGTACGCGCGCGCGGGCGACGACGGCATCACGACGCGCAGCCCGGGGATATGCGCGAACAGCGCCTCCGGGCTTTCGGAGTGATGCTCGGGCGCGTGGATCCCGCCGCCGCACGGCGAGCGGATTACGAGCGGGCACGACAGCCGGCCGCGCGTGCGGTGCCGCAGCCGCGCCGCGTGATTGAGCACGTGGTCGATGACCGGATAGATGAAGCCCGTGAACTGGATCTCGGCGACGGGCCGCAGCCCCATCGCGGCCATCCCGATCGCGGCGCCGGCGATGCCCGTTTCCGCGAGCGGCGTGTCGATCACGCGCTCCGCGCCGAAGCGCGACTGCAGGTCGACGGTCGCACGGAACACGCCGCCGTTCACGCCGATGTCCTCGCCGAGCAGGACCACCGACGGATCGTTCGCGAGCTCGAATGCGAGCGCGCGATTGACCGCTTCGACCAGGTTCAGGTCAGCCATGATGGTTCCCCGCGACCGGCGCGAACGCGAGCGCCGTGTCGAGCTGTTCGCGCAGCGCCTGCGGCAGCGTCGCGTACAGGTGGTCGAACATCGCCGACGTGTCGGGCGGCGCAACCGCCAGATAGTCCTGCACGGCCGCCTCGACCTGCGCGTAGCACGACTTGCCGAGTTCGGTGTCCTGCGCCTTGTCCCACACGTTCATCCGCGTCAGATAGGTGCGCAGCCGGATCAGCGGTTCGCGCTCCCATTGCTGCGCGACCGTGTCGGCATCGCGGTAGCGCGTCGCGTCGTCGGCCGTCGTGTGATCGCCGAGCCGGTAGCTGAGTGCCTCGACGAGCGTCGGGCCGCCGCCGCGGCGCGCCTTGTCGAGCGCCTCCAGCATCACCTGGCGCACCGCGATCACGTCGTTGCCGTCGACTTGCCGGCCGTCGATGCCGGCCGCGATCGCCTTCTGCGCGAGCGTCTGCGCGGCGGTCTGCCGCGTGCGCGGCACCGAGATCGCCCACTGGTTGTCGTTGACGACGAGCACGAGCGGCGCCTGCCACGCGCCCGCGATGTTCATCGCCTCGTAGAAATCGCCTTTCGACGTGCCGCCGTCGCCGAAGATCGTCACCGCGACGCGCGGCTCGCGGCGCAGCGTGAACGCGTAGGCGGCGCCGGCCGCGTGGCACACCTGCGTGCCGATCGGCACGCAATTCGGGAAGTCGTGCCGCGCGGCCTGGAAATCGCTGCCGCGCTCGTCGCCGCCCCAGTACAGCAGGCTCTCCGCCATCGTGACGCCGCGCAGCAGTTGCGCCGCATGGTCGCGGTACGACGGAAACAGCACGTCGTCCGTCTGCATCGCGCTCGCGACGCCGACGCCGATCGCCTCCTGCCCGACCGACGACGCGAACGTGCCGAGCTTGCCGGTGCGCTGCAGCGCGACGGCCTTCGCGTCGAACGCGCGCGTCAGCACCATCGCGCGATAGAGCGGCAAGAGCGCCGCCGGATCCTGCGCGAAGGCGGGCAACGGCTGCACCGGCTCGCCGTCGGGCCCCAGATACTGCGTGTAGTCGACATGAAAACGCGCGACCGTGCTCATGACTCGCCTCCGTGAGGGTGCGAAGCCTGACGGGGCGTCCGTCGATGCGGCGCGGCTCGGTGAAGTGATGCCGCCGAAGCACGCGCATCCGGCCCGGCAACGGATCGCGTCGCCGGCGGGCGCGCCGCCGTTGCGGGGATCAGCACAAACGTATCGCCTGCGCATGCGTGATGCGCGATGCAATCGCGGTCTGCGACACGTCGCGTGCGCGACGCGGGCTGTCACCCCTTCCGGCCCTTTGACCGTCATTCAACCTTAGTCAGTAATCGGGTGAAAGCAAGTCGGGACTGTACGCACGCGCTGCAGGTTGCGCGGCGCGGCATGCGCGCGGGTACGCATGCGCACGGGATGCGTCGAATCCGCCGCACGTCGCGCATCCCGCGTCGCACATCGGGACGGATGCCGCGCTCCCGCGGGCGAACACGCCGCGTCACGCGACGCCGGATGGAAGGAAAAGAGCGCGCATGTCGAGAAATCGCCCTGCCGCACCGACGCACGCGTGCGCAGGCGAGGAATGGGCATGCGCGCAGGATCGCCGCTCGCGCGCTACATCTTCGCGATGATTTCGCCGACCTCGGCGCTCGTGAACGCGCGCAGCGTCTGCGTGCGGACATTGCCGGCCGAGCCGAGTGCGAAGCCGAACGCGGTGAGACTCTGCTCGTCCGGCGCTTCGATGATCGTGACGATATCGAATGCGCCGAGCGTCCAGAACACCTCCTTCATTTCGCAGCCGAAAGTCCGGGCCATTTCCGCGACCTGCCCCGCGCGCTGGCGGGTGCTCTTGATCGTGCGGATGCCCTGGTCCGTGAAGTTTGCGAGAACCACATAAGTCGCCATGACGATTCCCCCTGACGAATGAACGTTGTCGGGATTGCCTGCGCGCGAGCGGTTGCGCACACGCCATTGCGACGGCATCGCCGCAGCCGCGTCGCGCGCAACTGGATTCTAGGCATCGGAATGACGTCTGAACGACGATCTGGATCAACTGCGGTGAAGGTCAGGCCGCCTGCCCGCGACGCCGCATCAGCCGCCGCGCGACCAGCATCGGCAGCCGCAGCACGAAGCCGGCGACGAGCCGCAGATGCATCCACGTGAGCAGCACGTTGTCGCGGCCGTAATGGAAGTGCGACACGCCGCCCTCCTGCGCGCCGAAGTAGCGCACGGGCGCGTCGATGCGGAGCGGGCGCACGCCGGCCCAGCACATCCGCACGGCCGCTTCCGGATCGAAGTCGAAGCCGCGCATCCAGAGCTGGCGATGCATGATCGCGGCAAGCGGCGCGACCGGATACACGCGAAAGCCGAACAGCGAATCGCCAATGCCGGCCCACAGCGTCTCGACGTCGGCCCAGAGGTTCGACAGTCGCCGCCCCTGCACGCGCAACTGCGGTGCGTCCGCGTCGAACTTCGGCAGGCCGAGCACCATCGCATCGGGCGCCGCCTGCGACCTGGCCATGAACGCGGGAATCAGGTCGGCCGGATGCTGGCCGTCGGAATCCATCGTCAGCACGTGCGTGAAGCCGCACGCGGCGGCCGCGTCGAGCCCCGCGAGCACCGCGGCGCCCTTGCCGCGGTTTTCCGGCAGCACGATCACGCGCAGCCCCGGGTCGCCCTTGGCCATCGCCTGCAGGCGCTCGGTGCTGCCGTCGGTGCTGCCGTCGACGACGACCCACACCGGGTTCCACTGCGCGCGCGCGCTGCGCACGGTCGTATCGACCTTGACGCCCGGGTTGTAGCTCGGAATCAGCACGAGATGGGTGGACGAGGCGCGAGGCGTGGACATGGAAACGGCCGATTGCGGAGACGGTGATCCTGACAAAAGTTTATGACCTGCCGGCGACCGGCGGCAGGCTTCGTCGATGCCGCCCGTGCGCGGCGACGGTTCGCGGATCGTCAGGCCCGCGCGCTTCACGACAGCCGCTCCACCGCGTGCCCCGTGCTTGCCTCGATCTCGACCAGCAGGTCGGCGCGGCACACGTCCGCCTGTACGTACAGCGGCCGCACGTCGGGGCCGGCCGCGTCGCGCAGCGCGCGATCGATCGCGGCGAGCGCGGCCGCGTCGGCGGGCGCGCGCACGTAGACGCGGTAGGTCAGGTCGGCGAGCGCGAACGGGCCGTGCCCTTGCTGCGCGGCCTGCTCGAGCACGGCGGCGAGGTTCGCGATCGTTTCGCGCGTTTGCGCGACGACGTCGCCGTGGTGCACGGTGCGGTGCCCGACGATGCTCGCGGTGCCCGACACGAACAGCACCGGCGCGGCAGCGGCGCCCGTCCAGGCCGCCGCGCGCGCGAACGTCGGCGCGCGCGGGCCGTATTGCGCCGGATAGTGAAACGCGCTGACCTGGCGCGGATTCTCGACCGGATCGGCCGGCGTGCGGCTCGCGAGGAAATGGATCGCGAGCGGCGCGGCCGGTGGTCCGTCGCCGGACACCGGCACGACCGAGCCGAGCGCGCACGCTGCCGGCACGCCGCCCGTCAGCGGGCGGCGGCACGCGTCGAACGCGCGCTGGCGGCCGATATTGAACTGACGATAGCGCTCGATGCCGAACTGCTCCGCATTGATCGCCGGCAGGGTGTTCCAGATTCGCAGCGGATGCGGCATCCCGAGCGTGCCGAGCACGTCGAACAGCGCGCGATACGCGTCGTGCGTCGCGCGCTCGAGCGGCGTGCCGCCGTCCGGGTGCACGTCGTTCGTCTCCTGCACGACGATGCTGCCGAACACGAGCCCCGCCGCTTCGCTGTAGCGGTAATGCAGCGGGCCACGGCGCACGCTGCGCAGGTCGCGCGCGTCGCAGTGCCAGATTTCGCAGACGGCGGCGTCATCGCACGCCGAAGGCGCAGCACCGGGCAACGCAGGCGCGGCGCCGGGCGCGAGCAGCGTCATCTGCACCGGCGCGAGCGGCAGATCGGGGGCAGCGTCGGCCAGCGCCTGCGCGAGCGCATCGGCAGCGGTTGCGCCGATGCACACGGCGCCCAAGGCACCCGGAAATTCGCGCGCGAATGCGTCACCACGCGTGCCTGCATCGCGCAGCCATGCGAAGAGCCGCGCATCGCTCACCTGGACGAGCCCGAGCGCGCTTTGGCCGCCGTTCGTGAGCGGCGCGGCCGATTCGGCGGCGATCGATCGGGATGCGGCGGGTTCGGGCGCGGCCATTCCGGATGCAGCGGACGCGGTTGCCGCCAACCCGGGCGTGAACGGTTTTGGCGCGGACGACACGGATGACGGACGCCGTTCGGCGTCGACAGGATGCACTGACACTTCGATTTCCTCAGGATGCCGCGAAGTTCGACGACGTCGCGGTGCGATCGGCTGTCGCCGACAGGCGCGGCGTCATGCGAGCCCGCCGTTGACGGACAGCACCTGCCCCGTCACATAGGCCGCCGCATCGGACACCAGATACGCGACCATCGCCGCGACTTCGTCGGGACGGCCCGCGCGCTGCGCGGGCACGAGCTGCTTGATGCGCTCGGCGGGAAACGCGTGCTCGGCCATCGGCGATTCGATGATGCCGGGCGCGACCGCATTGACGGTGATGCCGCGCGACGCGAGCTCCAGCGACAGCGACTTCGTCGCGCCGATCAGCCCCGCTTTCGCGGCCGCGTAGTTGACCTGCCCGCGGTTGCCGGTCACGCCCGCAACCGATGCGATGTTGACGATCCGCCCGCGGCGCGTGCGGATCATCGGCAGCAACAGCGGCTGCGTGACATTGAAGAAGCCGTTGAGCGTCACGTCGATCACGCTGTGCCATTGCTGCCGCGACATGCCGGCCATCGGCGCGTCGTCGTGAATGCCCGCGTTGTTGACGAGGATCTGCACCGGCGCGTCGTCGACGAGCCGCGCCAGCGCGGCGCCCGTCATGTCGGCGTCGGTCACGTCGAACGCAATCGCGTGCGCGGCGCCGCCTGCCGCGACGATCCGCTGCGCGACCGCCTCCGCCTGCGCGAGATGGCGGTTCGCGTGCACCCACACTTCATGGCCGGCCTGCGCCAGTGCCGCGCAGATCGCCTGCCCGAGTGCACCGCTGCCGCCCGTCACGAGCGCTCGCATCGAATTGCTCCTCCCATGCGCGTTCCACGTTGATCGATGCGGCGGCGCAATGGCGCCCGCCGCTGCGTGCCGTCGTCATCGAGCGCGTGCCGCGACGGCGCGTCGTGCGTGCCGGACCGCGTCCGCGCGCTACGCCGTCACTTCGCGCGATGCGCGGCGACGTAGGCGGCAAGCGCGCCGAGCGTCGCAAAGATCTTCTGGTTGTCCGGATTGTCCGAGCGCAGCTCGAAGCCGTACTTCTTCGAGATCAGCAGCGCGATTTCCAGGATGTCGATAGAGTCGAGCCCGAAACCTTCCCCATACAGCGGGGTCTCGGCGGTCACTGCGTCGAGCGGGACGTCTTCGAGATTCAGTTCGCCGATGATCAGGGTGGCGAGCTCTTGTTCCAGTGCGTTCATCATGCGTGCAAGCAGGCACCTCACGGCATCGGTGGGCGCCCGGAAACGGCAGTCTCGCGCACGCGCGGCGCGTGCAAATTCTTCCGTCCCTCCGGCGTCTTCCGGCTACCCCGCCCGCGTTATTTGGGGATCGTTTGGTAAAAGTTACGCGGATTCTAGACGATGGGTATCGGGACGTATACGGCGAAAGGGTTACAGACGTCCGGGCACGCGGCGGCGCCCGTTTTGGGACGCGAACGCACGAGACGCTTGAGCCGCTTTGGATGGCTATGAATCGGCCCCGTGGAACCCTGCGTGCGGCGCCATACAATCGGTTACAAAACCCGCAGCCGACCGTCCGGAACACGCCCGGCCGGGGCCCTAAAATGTGCGTGCACGACAACCGGCCCGGACGTCCATTCCGGCCGCCATTCATCTGACGATTGACGGCCTGACGACCGCGTCCGGCCCCCGACCCGCTTTCACGTATCCAGCCATGCCGCGCCAGCCCGTTTGCCCCGTTCCGGTTTGCCCGCCCGCCCGTTGCCGCAATGCGGCCGCCGCGTGCGAGGGCCGGCTGCGCCGGGCGCCCGGAGGCCACCGATGAGCGCGCCGCAGCGCATCGCGCGCGGCGCCGTCGCGGTCGGCGCGGTGGTCGCGTACCAGGCCGGCGCGCACTACGCGGCCGCGACGCCCGGCGCGCACGGCTTCGGGCTCGCGATGGCGCTCGTGCCGCCGCTGCTGCTTGCGCTCGGCGCGGCGCTGCGCTCGCCGCGGCGCGCGTGGCTCGTCCCCGCCTGGACGCTCGCCGCCGCGGCGCTGTGGGCCGCGCGCGCGCCGCTCGCGCGCCATTTCGAATGGGGCCTGTATCTCGAGCACCTGAGCTTCAACCTCGCGATGGCGCTGCTGTTCGGCCGCACGCTCGCGGCGGGCCAGGTGCCGCTGTGCACGCGCTTCGCGGCGATGATCCACGGCACCGTCACGCCGGCCGTCGCGCGCTACACGCGGCAGATCACGGCCGCGTGGGCGCTGTTCTTCGTCGCGATCGCCGCCGTGTCGACGCTGATGTTCGCGACCGCGTCGATCGTCGCGTGGTCGACGTTCGCGAACTACCTGTCGCTGCCGCTCGTCGCCGTGATGTTCGCCGCAGAGCACGCGTGCCGGCGCTTCGCGCTGCCGCACGAGCCGCGGCCGCGCATGGTCGACGCGGTGCGCGCGTACCGCGCGACGACACAGGCCTCACAATGAATTCACGGCCTGCGCGGCGCCGCATCGCGGCCGCGCCGGCTTCCGTTTCCGTTTCTGCCGATTTATGCCGACTTACCCGCTGGTATTCCATTCGTCGCCGGACCAGACGATCGCCTGGTGCGACGGCACGCCCGTCACCGTGCGCGCGTTTCTCGCCGACGTCGCCCGCGTCGCCGCCGCGCTGCCCGCGGGCGGCCACGTGTTCAACGTGTGCCGCGACCGCTACCGCTTCACCGTCAGCCTGTGCGCGGCGCTCGTCGCCGGCAAGGTCAGCCTGCTGCCGTCGACGCACACGCCGGAAATGGTCCGCCAGCTCGCGACGTTCGCCCCCGACGCGTTCTGCCTGCACGATGCGCCCGACTGCGCGATCGACCTGCCGCGCTTCGCGTATCCGGACGCCGCGCGCGGCGACGATTCAGACGACGCACCGTTCGCGGTGCCGCAGATCGACGCAGCGCGGATCATGGCGTACGTGTTCACGTCCGGCTCGACCGGCGCGCCCGTGCCGCACCGCAAGACCTGGGGCTTCCTGGTCGGCTGCGTGCGCGCGGCGGCCGACCGCCTCGGGCTGCTCGACGGCCGCGCATTCACGCTGATCGGCACGGTGCCCGCGCAGCACATGTACGGTTTCGAGTCGACCGTGCTGCTCGCGCTGATCGGCGGGCTCGCGTTCAGCAACCGCCAGCCGTTCTACCCGGTCGACATCCGCGACGAACTGGCGGCGATCCCGCAGCCGCGGGTGCTCGTCACGTCGCCGATCCACCTGCGCGCGCTGCTGTCGGCCGGTCACGCGCTGCCGCGCGCGGCGCTCGTGCTGTCGGCGACCGCGCCGCTCGCGGAGAAGCTGGCGTGCGAAGCGGAGGCCGCGCTCGGCGCGCCGCTCGTCGAGATCTACGGCAGCACCGAGACCGGCCAGATCGCGACGCGCCGCACGTCGCAGGGCGCGACGTGGGAACTGTTTCCGGAAATCCGCCTCGACGCACGCGACAATCCGGACACCCCCGCCGACGACGACAGCGGGCCGACGGTCTGGGTGTCCGGCGGGCACGTCGAGACGCCCGTGCCGATGGGCGACGCGCTCGAACTGCTCGGCGACGGCCGCTTCCTGCTGCACGGCCGCAAGGCGGACCTCGTCAACATCGCCGGCAAGCGCACCTCGCTCGCGTACCTGAACCATCAGCTCAACGCGATTCCCGGTGTGGCGGACGGCGTGTTCTTCATGCCCGACGAAGCCGCGCCGGCGCCCGACGCCGCAGGCTTCGAACCGGTCACGCGCCTCGTCGCACTCGTCGTCGCGCCGACGCTCGCGGCGGCGGACCTGCAGCGCGCGCTGCGCGAGCGGATCGATCCGGCGTTCCTCCCGCGCCCGCTCGTGTTCGTCGACGCGCTGCCGCGCAACGAAACCGGCAAGCTGCCGCGCGACGTGCTCGCCGCGCTCGTCGCGCAGCACACGCATGCGGCCGGTGCCGGCAGTGGCGCCGGCACTGCTGCTACCGCCGCTACTGCCGCCACTGCTGCTACCGCCGTTACTGCCGTTACTGCCGTTACTGCCGTTACTGCCGTTACTGCCGTTACTGCCGTTACTGCCGCTACCGCCGCTACTGCCGCTAACGCCGCTACCGCCGCTACCGCCGCCATCGCGACGCCAGCGTCCGACCTCGATGCCCGCGATCCCGGCACGCTTGCATTCACGATCCCCGCCGATCACCCGGCGCTGCCCGGCCACTTCCCCGGCCATCCGATCGTGCCGGGCGTCGTGCTGCTCGACCATGCGATCCACGCGATCGGCGCGGCGCTGAACCGCCCGCTGCACACATGGCGGCTCGGCTCCGCGAAATTCCTGAGCCCGGTCGCGCCCGGCGAGCCACTCGATCTCGCGCTCGATGCAGCGGCAAGCGGCTCGATCCGCTTCACGGTGCGCGCCGGACGCCGCGACGTCGCAACCGGCGTGCTGTCCGTGCCGCCGGCCGCGCAGGACGCCGCACAGCCATGAAGCGCACCGCTTGGGCCGAACGCCAGGAACGCAGCAACGCCGGGTTGCTGCGCGCGATGACGTGGATCTCGCTGCGCTTCGGGCGCCGGCGCGCGCGCGTCGTGCTGCATCTGGTCGCCGCGTATTTCGTGCTGTTCTCGCCGGCCGCGTGCACGGCGTCGCGCGACTACCTGGGCCGCGTGCTCGGCCGCCCCGCACGCTGGCGCGACGTGTACCGGCACGTGTTCACGTTCGCGGCGACGATCCACGACCGCATCTACCTGATGAACGAACGCTTCGACCTGTTCGACATCCGCCTGCACGGCGAGACGCTCGTCGACGACGCGCTTGCCGGCGGCCGCGGCGCCTTCCTGATGGGCGCGCACCTCGGCAGCTTCGAGGTCGTGCGCGCGCTCGGCCGCACGCAACCGGACCTGCGCGTCGTCGTCACGATGTATGAAGAGAACGCGCGCAAGATCAACGCGACGCTCGCCGCCGTGAACCCCGCCGCGAAACCGGAAGTGATCAGCCTCGGGCAGGTCGATTCGATGCTGAAGGTGCGCGAGCGCCTCGACGCGAACTGCATGATCGGCATGCTCGCCGACCGCACGCTGCTCGACGACGCCGCCGCGTCGCTGCGGCGGCTGCCGTTGCTCGGCGCGCCAGCCGCGTTCCCGCTCGGGCCGCTGTACATGGCCGCGATGCTGCGGCGCCCGGTGATCTTCATGACGGGCCTCTATCGCGACGGCAACCGCTACGATGTGCACTTCGAGCCGCTCGCCGATTTCTCCGACGTGCGGCGCGATGCCCGCGCGGCGGCCGTCGACGCCGCGCTCGCACGCTACGTCGCGCTGCTCGACAAGTACTGCCGCGCGGCGCCGTACAACTGGTTCAACTATTTCGATTTCTGGCAGGGCGGCGAGGCCGCCGCCGCGCGCCGCGCCGATGCGCCGATGCGCGCGCCGACCTGTCCGCCACGAGGGACCTCTGACGCATGACCGCCGTTCACCGCCTTCGTCCCGTTCACCCACTCCGTCGCATCTCGCTTGCGTTCCCGCTCGTGCTGGGCCGCGCCGTCCGCACGCTCGCCATGGCCGCTGCAGCCGCCACGGTCGCGCTGGCCGCGCCCGCGCATGCGGCCGACACAGGTTCGACCTGGAACCTCGACCGGCTGATGGCCACGCTCGCGCAGCACAAGTCCGGGCACGCGACGTTCACCGAGACGAAGTACCTGTCGATCGCCGCGCAGCCGCTCGAATCGTCCGGCGAGCTCGTGTTCGTCGCGCCCGATCATCTCGAAAAGCACACGCTGAGCCCGAAGCCCGAACATCTCGTCGTCGACGGCGACATGCTGACCGTCGAGCGCAACAACCGCAAATACACGCTCGCGCTCGCGCGCTATCCGGAACTCGGCGCGTTCATCGACAGCATCCGCGCGACGCTCGCCGGCAACCGCTTCGCGCTGGAGCAGGTGTACAAGGTCGCGCTCACGGGGCGCGGCGACGACTGGACGCTGACGCTCACGCCGCTCGACACGCGGATGCTGAAGGTCGTCAGCACGATCACGCTCGACGGCACGCGCGACGTATTGCGCAGCGTCGCGATCCGCCAGGCCGACGGCGACCATTCGCTGATGCGGCTGCAACCCGTTCCGGCGAACTGATGAACGAACGCACCCGGCCCGCGCCCGTCGCCCGCGGCCTGCACGTGTTGCAGCGGCGTGCGGTGCTCGTGTGGCTGCTCGGCCTGCTCGCGTGCGGGTTCGCGATCGGCCGCGCGAGCTTCACGGCCGACCTGTCCGCGTTCCTGCCGCGCTCGCCGAGCGCCGGGCAGCGCGTGCTCGTCGACCAGTTGCGCGACGGCCTCGTGTCGCGGCTGATCCTCGTCGCGATCGACGGTGGCGATGCGGCGACGCGCGCGGCGCTGTCGCGGCGCATCGCCGGCACGCTGCGGGTGGACCCGCAGTTCGCGGCGGTCAACAACGGCGAAGCCGTCAACGATGCGCGCGACCAGCAGTTCGTGTTCGACCACCGCTACCTGCTGAGCCCGGCCGTGACGCCGCAGCGCTTCACCGCCGACGGCCTGCACGCGGCGCTCGGCGACAGCCTCGACCTGCTGGGCTCGTCCGCGGGGCTCGTCGCGAAGGCGATGCTGCCGCGCGATCCGACGGGTGAAGTCTCCGCGCTCGTCGGCCAGCTCGACAGCAGCGCGCAGCCGGCCGTGCGAGACGGCGTGTGGGCGTCGCGCGACGGCGCGCGCGCGGTGCTCGTCGCGCAGACGGCCGCCGCCGGTTCCGACACCGACGCGCAAGCGCGCGCGATCGACGCGGTGCGCAGCGCGTTCGCCGCCGCGACGCACGCAGTGCCGAACGCGGCCGCGTACACGCTCGCGATGACGGGCCCCGGCGTGTTCTCGGTCGACTCGCGCGACACGATCCGGCACGACGTCGAGCGGCTGTCGACGGCGAGCGTCGTGCTGATCGTCGCGCTGCTGCTGACGCTGTACCGCTCGCCGCGCACGCTCGCGCTCGGGCTGCTGCCGGTGCTGTCGGGTGTCGCGGCCGGGCTCGCGGCGGTCAGCGTCGCGTTCGGCACGGTCCACGGGCTGACGCTCGGCTTCGGCACGACGCTGATCGGCGAAGCGGTCGACTACTCGATCTACCTGTTCGTGCAATCGGCGCAGGCCGGATCGCGCGGCGCGGCGCGCCCGGCCGATGCGACGCGCGCGTGGGTCGCCGCATACTGGCCGACGATCCGGCTCGGCGTGCTGACGTCCGTGTGCGGTTTCGCGTCGATGCTGTTCTCCGGGTTCCCGGGCCTCGTGCAACTCGGGCTGTATTCGATCGCCGGGCTGACGGCCGCCGCGCTCGTCACGCGCTTCGTGCTGCCGCATCTGCGTGGCGGCCATGTCGCGATCCGCGACGTGTCGCGCATCGGCGCGGTGCTCGCGCGTGCGGCCGGCGCCGCGCCGCGGCTGCGCTGGCCGCTGGCGGCGCTCGTGGCCGCCGCGTGCGCGACGCTCGCGCTGCACGGCGACGGCCTGTGGAGCCGCGAGCTCGCCGCGCTGAGCCCGGTGCCCGCGCGCGCGCAGGCGCTCGACGCGCGGCTGCGCGCCGACGTCGGCGCGCCCGACGTGCGCTACCTCGTCGTGATTTCCGCGGCGACCGAACAGGCGGCACTCGAGGGCGCCGAGCAGGTCGCCGCGCAACTGCAACCGCTCGTCGACAGCGGCGCGCTCGCGGGCTTCGACAGCCCCGCGCGCTTCCTGCCGAGCGATGCGGCGCAACGCGCGCGGCAGGCGAGCCTGCCGGACGCGGACGTACTCGCCGCGCGGATGCGCGACGCCGTCGCGAACCAGCCGATCGCGGTGAAGCCCGACCTGTTTGCGCCGTTCATCGCCGATGCCGAAGCCGCGCGCCACGCGCCGCTGCTGACGCGCGCGGACCTGCGCGGCACGTCGATGGCGCTCGCCGTCGATGCGCTGCTGACGGAGCGCGCGGGCCGCTGGAGCGCGATGCTCGCGCTGCGTGCGCCGGACGCCGCACAACCCGCAAAGGGGCTCGACGCGGCGCCGATCCGCGCCGCCGTCGCGCACGCCGGCGTGCCCGACGCGCTCTTCGTCGACATGAAAGCCGAGGCCGACCGCCTGTACGTGAACTATGTGCACGAGGACATCCGGCTGTCGCTCGCGGGCTTCGCGGCGATCGCCGTGCTGCTGCTGATCGCGCTGCGCTCGCCGCGCCGCGTCGTGCGCGCGCTCGCGCCGCTCGTCGCGGCCGTGCTGGTCGTGGCCGCGGGCTTCGCGCTCGCCGGCGTGCAGCTGACGATCCTGCACCTGGTCGGGATGCTGCTGATCGTCGCGGTCGGTTCGAACTATGCGCTGTTCTTCTGCAAGCGCGGCGACGCGCAGCCCGTCACGCCGTACACGCTCGTGTCGCTGCTGATCGCGAACCTCGCGACGGTCGCCGGCTTCGGCCTGCTCGCGCTGTCGCGCGTGCCGCTCCTCGAAACCTTCGGGCTGACCGTCGGCCCCGGCGCGATCCTCGCGCTCGCGTTCGCGGCGATCCTCGCGCCAACGGCCGCCGCCGCGCCCGGCGATCGTCCGCACGGAGGCCGCGCATGAACGCACCGTCATCCGTTCCGTCGCCGCAGCCGCAGCCTGGCGACGCGCGCCGCTGGAAGCCGACGCCGCTGATCGCGGGCGCGGCCGCGCTGCATGCGGGCGCGGCCGCGGCCGTCGTCGCGCAGCCGGCCGCGTGGCCGTGGGCCGCCGGCAGCGTGGTCGCGTCGCATCTCGCGCTGACGGCGGCGGGCCTGTGGCCGAAGAGCGCGCTGCTCGGCCCGAACTGGACCCGCCTGCCGGCCGGCGCGGGCCGCCGGATCGCGCTGACGATCGACGACGGCCCGGACCCGGACGTCACGCCGCGCGTGCTCGACCTGCTCGACCGCTACGACGCGCGTGCGACATTCTTCTGCATCGGCGAGGTCGCACGCCGATACCCGCAGTGGATCGAAGCGATCGTCGCGCGTGGCCACGCGGTCGAGAACCACAGCCAGCGGCACCGGCATACGTTCTCGCTGTCGGGGCCCGCCGCATTGCGGCGCGAGATCGCGGCCGCGCAGCAGACGCTGACCGAGATCAGCGGCACGCGCCCGCTGTTCTTCCGCGCGCCCGCGGGCCTGCGCAATCCGTTTCTCGAACCCGTGCTGTGCGAACTCGGCCTGCAGCTCGCGAGCTGGACGCGGCGCGGGTTCGACACGCGCGCGCGCGACGCGGACACGGTCGCGCGCCGCCTGCTGCACGGGCTCGCGCCGCGCGACATCCTGCTCGTCCACGACGGCCATGCGGCGCGCGACGCGCGCGGCGAGCCGGTCGTGCTCGGCGTGCTGCCGGCGGTGCTGCGCGCGGCTGCCGACGCGCAATTGCGCTGGACGACGCTGCGCGCCGCGCTCGCGCCTGAACCGCCTGGAGCGACCGTCGGCCAGACGGCCGTCCAGGATCACCCGTTTGATAAAATTTGAGCACGATCGGCGCGCCGTCCAGCCCCGCTGCGGCGCCCGCTCCGGCCACCGGATTCGACCCTCGTGAAACCTCTGCTGCTCTCGCACTTCACCGCCACCAGCTGCATCGGCCGCGGCCTCGACGCGACTCTCGACGCGCTGCGCAACGCCCGCGGCGGCCTCGTGCCGTGCGACTTCGAGCGCGCGGACCTCGACACGTGGATCGGCGCCGTGCATGGCGTCGACGCGCAGCCCGTGCGCGCCGACGTCGCTGACTTCGAATGCCGCAACAACCGCCTCGCGCAGCTCGGCCTCATGCAAGACGGCTTCGGCGAGCGCGTCGCGGCGGCCGTGTCGCGCTACGGCGCGGCGCGCGTCGGCGTGTTCGTCGGCACGAGCACGGCCGGCATCCTCGAGACCGAGCGCGCCTACCAGCGCCGCGATCCGGCGAGCGGCGCGCTGCCCGCCGACTTCCGCTACGCGCACACGCACAACCCGTATTCGCCGGCCGCGTTCGTGCGCGCGTATTTCGCGCTGCGCGGCCCGGCGATGGCGATCTCGTCCGCGTGCTCGTCCGGCGCGAAGGTGTTCGGCTCCGCGCGCCGCATGCTCGAGGCGGGCCTGATCGACGCGGCCGTCGTCGGCGGCGTCGATTCGCTATGCCTGACGACCCTGTACGGCTTCAACTCGCTCGAACTGCTGTCGCGCCGGCCGTGCCGGCCGTTCGACGTCGCGCGCGACGGCATCTCGATCGGCGAGGCCGCGGCGTTCGCGCTCGTCGAGCGCGTCCCGGAGTCACCCGACGCGCTCGACGACGACGCGATCCTGCTGCTTGGTCTCGGCGAATCGAGCGACGCGCATCACATGTCGTCGCCGCATCCGGAAGGGCTCGGCGCGCGTGTCGCGATCGAGCAGGCGCTCGCATCGGCCGGCCTCGGCGCGGGCGACATCGACTACATCAACCTGCACGGCACCGCGACGCCGAGCAACGACGCGGCCGAGAGCCGCGCGGTCGATACGTTGTTCGACCGCAGCACGCCGTGCAGCTCGACGAAGGGCGCAACCGGGCACACGCTCGGCGCCGCGGGCGCGCTCGAAGCGGTCGTCGCCGCGCTCGCGCTGCGCGAGCAGTTCGTGCCGGCCGGCGTCAACACGACGCATCCCGATCCGGCGCTCGCGCTCGACTACGTGCTGGCGAGCCGCGATGCCCGTGTGCGCGCCGTCCTCACCAATTCGTTCGGCTTCGGCGGCACGAATTGCAGCCTGATTCTCGGCCGCGCGGACCGCGCGCGCCGCTGACCGACGCCATGAGACTCACCGCCTACATCGAAAGCATCGGCCTGGTCGGGCCGGGATTGAACGACTGGCCGCATGCGGCCGACGTGCTCGCGGGCCGCGCGGCCTACGTGCCGGCGCGCACCGTGCTGCCGCCGCCCGTCGGCCTGCCGTCGGCCGAGCGGCGCCGCACGGGCCCGGTCGTGCGCGTCGCGCTCGCGGCCGGCCACGAGGCCGTGGCCGCGAGCGGGCGCGATGCGGCAACGCTCGCGACCGTGTTCAGCGCGTCCGGCGGCGACGGCCAGAACTGCCACGCGATCTGCGAAACCCTCGCGAGCGACGATCGCCACCTGTCGCCGACGCGCTTTCACAATTCCGTGCACAACGCGCCGGCCGGCTACTGGAGCATCGCGACCCGCGCGATGGCGACGTCGAACGTGCTGTGCGCGTACGACGGCAGCTTTGCCGCCGGTCTGCTCGAATGCCTGTGCCAGGTCGCAGTCGATCGTGTGCCGAGCCTGCTGATCGCCTACGACACCGACTATCCGGAGCCGCTGCGCGCGGTGCGGCCGATCGTCGACGCGTTCGGCGTCGCGCTCGTGCTTGTGCCCGCGCTTGTGCCCGATCCGAGCGCGTCATCGCTCGCGCGCATCGACGTGCAACTCACCGAAACGCCCGCGACGACGCTCGCGTCGCCCGAACTCGAGGCGTTGCGCGCCGGCAATCCGGCCGCGCGTGCGCTGCCGCTGCTCGCCGCGCTCGCTGCGCGCCGTTCGGCCAGCGTCGTGCTCGACTATCTCGCGGATACAAGCGTGCAGGTCGACGTCGCGATGGCGGAACACATCGCGGAACTCATCGCGGAGCGCGCGCAATGACGGCCACGCCCCCGCTCACGCCGCCGCTCGACCATGCATGGATCGCCGCGCACATTCCGCACGCAGGCACGATGTGCGTGCTCGATACGGTGGACGCGTGGGACGACGTGCGGATCCGCTGCACGGCAACGAGCCACCGCGATCCGCACAACCCGCTGCGCTCGCACGGCCGGCTCGCGTCGGTCTGCGGGATCGAATACGCGGCGCAGGCGATGGCCGTGCACGGCGCACTGCTGGGCGCGCCGCAGGACCGCCCGCGCGTCGGCTACCTCGCGAGCGTGCGCAGCGTCGACGCGTTCGTCGATCGTCTCGACGCGCGCGATACATTGGACATGCCGCTGACCGTCGATGCCGAACGCCTGAGCGGCGACGCCAACTCCGTGCTGTACGGCTTCACGCTTCGCTGCGGCGAGCGCGTGCTGCTGACCGGCCGCGCCGCGGTGATGCTCGACGCATCGGCGGCCGGCGCGCTTCGTCCGCCGCCTGCCGGCCGTGCGGATCCTCGTTGAATACTTTTATGGGAATCAGGTCGTGAAAGGTCGTCAGTTCATTTGCACCGCGTTCATCCTTGCGCTGATCAGCCCGATCGCGCACGCGGATATGTCCGAAGTGAAGCAGGACATCAAGCGCGATTCGAAGGAAGCCGCGCACAAGACCGGCGAAGCCGCACGCAGCTTCGGCCATGCCACCGCCAGCGCCGCGAAGACGGTCGGCCACGGCATCGCGCATGCGTCGCGCGAAGGCTGGGACGCCACCAAGCGCACGACGAAGCGGGTCTTCCACAAGGACGGCAAGAGCGATTGATTGCGGACGACGGACTGCGTGCGCGGGACGTTCCCGCGCAAGTGAGCGGTGTCGCGCACGCCCGACCGCGCATCGGCGTCAGCGCCGGTGAATGACGACGGGGGGACGACGCGCCGGGCGGAAGCGGGATGCCGCACGGCGCATGCGCTGATCGTCACGCCGGTCACTCCGCCGCGCCACCCTGCCGCGACGCGGCAACCGTCATCGCCCGGCCGCCGCGCGCGCGACGATCCCGCCGCACGGCGCCGCACGCGGCGCGCTTGCCGTATGCCGCGAGCCAGCAGTCGCGATGATCGAAATCCCGCAGCAGGCGCGCACGGCGCCGCTCGAGCCAGTGGAGCACGATCGTCATCGTCAGCGCGACGGTCAGCGCCGATCCGCCGATCGCGAATCCCATCCAGGTTTCACCCATGCCGCCTCCGGAATGCGAGGCCGGCGCAACGCGCGTGCACGCTGCTCCGGCACTGGATACTGCGGGAGCACGGCCCGGGCGCGCACGAATGCCGCCCGGGCCGCCGCGCGTCAATGCATGTGCTGGCCGCCGTTGATCGCGATGTTGGAGCCCGTCACGAAGCCCGCCTCTTCCGAGCACAGGTACGCGACGAGGCCCGCGACTTCCTCGGGCTTGCCGAGGCGGCCGGCCGGGATCTGCGGCAGGATCTTCGTGTCGAGCACGTCCTGCGGGATCGCCGTCACCATCTTCGTCGCGAGGTAGCCCGGCGATACCGTGTTCACCGTGACGCCCTTGCGCGCGACTTCGAGCGCGAGCGACTTCGTGAAGCCGTGCATGCCGGCCTTCGCGGCCGCATAGTTGGTCTGGCCGACGGAGCCCTTCGAGCCGTTCACCGACGAGATGTTGACGATCCGCCCCCAGCCGCGCTCGACCATCCCTTCGCAGACGGGCTTGGTCATGTTGAACACGGAGTCGAGGTTGGTGCGGATCACCGCATCCCAGTTGACCTTGTCGAGCTTGCGGAACGTCATGTCGCGCGTGATGCCCGCGTTATTCACCAGCACGTCGATCGGGCCGACGTCCTGCACGATCTTCGCCACGCATTGCTGGCACGAATCGTGGTCGGCCACGTCCACCGGATACGCGCGGAACTCGCGGCCCGCTGCGTGCATCTCGGTCAACCAGCGGTCAGCGCCAGTATTGTTCGGCGAATACGTGACGACCACCTGGAAGCCCGCGTCGTGCAATCTGATGCTGATTGCCTCGCCGAGGCCGCCCATTCCACCTGTCACAACTGCAATTCGCTTAGTCATCCTATGAGTTACAGACAATTGAAGTAATCGGTGATGTGGTGCGGCAACGTGGCACACGCTGCCGTTCACACCGCTTCGATGCGCCGCCGGCCTGGTCTGGCCAACCGGCGCGGCACGCGCATCGCACACTCGCGCGACGTGTTGTGTACGACTTGTCCGGCGCGAAAAACATCTGGCGCGCGGGCGGGCGACTGCCTGCCTGCGCGCCGTGGGGTTCAAATCTTCAGTCGCGTTCGACCGCGAGCGCGACGCCCATCCCGCCGCCGATGCACAGCGACGCCAGGCCGCGCTTCGCATCGCGCTTCTGCATTTCGTGCAGCAGCGTCACCAGGATCCGGCAGCCCGACGCGCCGATCGGGTGGCCGATCGCGATCGCCCCGCCGTTCACGTTCACCTTCGACGTGTCCCAGCCCATCTGCTTGTGCACCGCCAGCGCCTGCGCCGCGAACGCCTCGTTGATCTCCATCAGGTCCAGGTCGCCCGGCGTCCATCCCGCGCGCTCCAGGCAACGGCGCGACGCCGGCACCGGGCCCATCCCCATCACGCTCGGGTCGACGCCTGCGTTCGCGTACGCCTTGATCCGCGCGAGCGGCGTCAGGCCGAGTGCCGCCGCCTTCTGCGCCGACATCACCAGCACCGCCGCCGCGCCGTCGTTCAGACCCGACGCGTTCGCCGCCGTCACCGTGCCGTCCTTCGTGAACGCCGGCTTCAGCCCCGCCAGCGCGTCCGCCGTCACGCCATGGCGCACGAATTCATCGGTCGCGAACTGCAGCGGCTCGCCCTTGCGTTGCGGGATCGACACCGGCACGATCTCGTCGTCGAAGCGGCCCGCCTTCTGCGCGGCTTCCGCCTTGTTCTGCGATAGCGCCGCGAATGCGTCCTGCTCTTCGCGCGTGATCCCGTATTCCTTCGCGACGTTCTCCGCCGTGATGCCCATGTGGTACTGGTTGTACACGTCCCACAGGCCGTCGACGATCATCGTGTCGACCAGCTTCGCGTCACCCATCCGGAAGCCGTCGCGCGAGCCCGGCAGCACGTGCGGTGCCGCGCTCATGTTCTCCTGCCCGCCCGCGATCACGATGTCCGCGTCGCCCGCCACGATCGCGTTCGCCGCCAGCATCACCGCCTTCAGGCCCGAGCCGCACACCTTGTTGATCGTCATCCCCGGCACCGCGCTCGGCAGCCCGGCCTTGATCAGCGACTGACGCGCGGGGTTCTGGCCCGAGCCGGCCGCCAGCACCTGGCCCATGATCACTTCGCTCACCTGCTCCGGCTTCACGCCGGCACGCTCCAGCACCGCGCGAATCACCGTCGCGCCCAACTCCGGCGCCGCGATCTTCGCAAGCGAGCCGCCGAATTTGCCGACCGCGGTCCGCGCGGCCGATACGATCACTACGTCCGTCATGTTCAGTTCCTGAATCCGAGTCACGTTGCTTTGCCGCCACCGGCTCGCGCCGGTCCGGCGCGGGATGCCGCGCACTGCGCGTGCGGCTCGACATGGCCGCTGGCTCGCTGGCGTGCGAGCCGTGCGCATGCCTGCCGCATGCCCTCGCAGCCACTGCGACGCACGGCAGCGCACGGCAGTCGAAGAATATGGCCACCGCCCGCCGCGTGGCACACGCGGCGTCCGGCGGCAAGAATGCTGCCCGGCGTGTCGCGCACATGCGCGACACGCACATGCCATTACGCTGCCGATTCGCGCGCAGCCGCTTCCTTGTCCTTGCGCCCGCCGTTCGCCGGCTTCGCGGCGCCTGCCGCCGCGCCGACCGCGTCGAAGCCGCTTTGCGCGGCCTCGATCACCTGGCCCGTGGCGGCGCGCACCGTTTCGGCCGCCGCGCTCGCCGCCGACAGCGCCGAGTTCAGCGCGGCGACGACCGGCGCCGTGCCGGCCGGCGCGTGCTTCGAGAATTCGCCGAGCGCGTCCTTCACGCGCTTGTCGGCCTGCTCGTACTGCGCCTGCGCGGCCTTCGCGAACTCGGCCTGCGTCGCCGTCGCGATGTCGAACAGGTGACGGCTGTACGACGCCGCCTTGCCGGCCGCCTGCTGCGTCGCGCCGAGCTGGCGCGTGAAGAAGTCCGCCGGGTTGCTGCCGTTGAACGCACCCTTCAGGTGGTCTTCGTATTCGGCGAGGGCCGCCTTCGTCGCCTGCACGTTGAGCTCGACCACGGCCTCCAAGCCGCGGAGCGCCGGTTGGGTGGCCGCGAACAACGCGGTCACGCCGGACTGGTAATCAGCAATGAATTTCTCGGGGGCGAAAACGGACATCGGGCACGCTCCTGTTAGCAATGCGAGAGATCATGTAAGAAAAACGGAAGTCGAACGATTCGTTCGGCCTCTTATTTATCGCACACATTTCATTGAATGCGAAAAGTTTAGAGCACCCATTCTAGACCGATTAATTGTCAATTAAATGGCATTAATACTCGGTATAAACCCTAACCCCGCTCGCACCCTCAATTCTTCATCAGCGGCGGTCACATTCTTTCAGGGACACATTACAACATGTTGTTTTTACGGAAATTTTACACACATCCCCGGCAAGCCACCGTATCGGAAGGCAAAATTTACGTGACCTTTATTGCGATTATTGGAAAATAGCGAACATTCATTGGCGAACGAGCCATTCGAAATCGTTTTCATATTTACTCAGAAAACCATTTCAGAATTGCTTGTCAAGCAATGGAATAAGGCCAGCTGTATCGACCCGAAAAGAACGAGCTATGGGAGGGAGAATCGCGCGGGCCCGGATGCCGCGCGGCCAGCAAGAATGAGGGTCAGCCGGCCAGTTCCTGATGCAGCGCGCGGAATTCCTGCGCGAGCTTGTGGCCCGGCTCGAGATGAATCACAGGGGTCGCCTGCTGATGCGACTCGCGGATCTTCACGGACGACGACAGCCGCGACGCGAGCACCGGCAGCCCTTCGCCGACGAGTTCGTCGACGAGCCGCTGCGGCAGGCTCGCACGCGGCTGGAACTGGTTGATCACGATCCCTTCGACCTCGAGCGCCGCGTTGTGATCCTGCTGGATCTCCTTCACGTTCTCGAGCAGCGTGTACAGCGCTCGGCGCGAGAAGTCGTCGCAGTCGAACGGGATCAGGCAGCGCTCGACCGCGATCAGCGCGGAACGCGTATAGAAGTTCAGCGCGGGCGGGGTGTCGATATAGACGGCGTCGTACGTGTCGAGCTCGTTCAGCGCGTCGCGCAGCTTGTAGATCTTGTAGCGCGACTCTAGCTTGCCGTGCAGCGTATCGAGATCCGGATGCGCAGGCATCACGTCGAGGTTCTCGAACGGGGTCGGATGGATGTACGACGTGATGTCGACCGGCCGGAAGTTGAACGTCAGCGCGGTTTCGAAGAAATCGGCGACGCCCGGCGCGGCTTGCGCGGCGCGCTCGCCGAGCAGGTACTGAGTCGAATTCATCTGCGCGTCGAGGTCGATCACGAGCGTGCGCAACCCTTCGCTCGCGCTGACCGCCGCGAGATTGCAGACGATCGTCGATTTGCCTACGCCGCCCTTCTGGTTGAACACGACACGCCGCATGGTTCCCTCTTGCCCGAAGCGCCGGAAAAAGAGCAGCATAGCCGAGTCAATATTGCAGTTGCGTGACTTTGCGCAACAACAACGAAGCGAGCCGCGGGCCGCCGTCCGACGCCGGGCAACGGATGCGACCCCGCAATGCGCAACGGTCGCCCGTCACCCGTCACCCGTCACCGTCACCCCCATCACGCGACGATCGGCTTGCGCCGCACCTCCGACAAATAGATCAGGATCAGAGACACCCACACGATCCCGTACAGGAACATGAAGCAGGTGGTCCGCACGCGCAGCAGGTCGAGCAGCATGCCGAACAGGATCGGCAGCAGGAACCCGCCGAGTCCGCCCGCCAGCCCGACGATGCCGGTCACGACACCCATGTTGTCCGGGAAATCGTCGGCGACATACTTGAAGGTGGACGCCATCCCGAGTGCGAACACCGCGCCGAGCACGAAGGTCAGCGCAACGAAGCCCGCAATCGGCATCGACATGTGCAGCGACGCGGTGCCGTCGATCGTGTGGATCACGAAGTCGGTGGCCGGATACGACAGCAGGAACAGGCTGATCCACGCGACCCACAGGCCCCACCACGTGACCGCGTGCGCGCCGAAGCGGTCGGCAAGCGCGCCGCCGAGCGCGCGCAGCACCGAGCCCGGCAGCGAGAAGCCGGCGGCGAACGCCGACGCCGCGACGAGCGACATCCCGTATTCGGCTTTCAGGTACTGCGGAATCCACAGCGACAGCGCGGTGAAGCCGCCGAACGTGATCGAGTAGTACTGGCACAGCCGCCACACGCGCGGATCGCGCAGCACCTTGAACGCATCGAGCCACGAGCCGCCCCGCTTGCCGGCGCCCGGATCGGGCGCCGACGCGAACCAGAAGATCGCCGCGGTGACGAGCAGCGCGACCGCGTACACACGCGGCACGAAACGCCAGCCGTACGCGGACAGCAGCAGCGGCGTGACGAACAGGTTGACCGCGGCGCCGGCCGTGCCCGCGCCGAACACGCCCATCGCGAAGCCGCGCCGCTGCGGCGGGAAGAAGCGCGCGACGTACGGCGTGCCGACCGCGAACGACGCGCCGACGCAGCCGAGGAACAGGCCGATCACGAGGAACTGCCAGAGCTGGGTCGCGTAGCTGACGATGTACACGGGCACCGCGCAGACGACGAGCAGCACCGTCATCACGATGCGTCCGCCGAAGCGGTCGGTCCACGTGCCGAGCGGCAGGCGCATCAGCGCGCCGGTGAGCACCGGCGTCGACGTGAGCAGCCCGAACTCCGTGCCGTTCAGGCCGAGATCGGTGCGCAGCTGCACGCCGAGCACGCCGAACATCATCCAGACGACGAAGCACACCATGAACGCGAGCGTGCTCGCGGCGAGCACCGACCATGCGCGCAGCGGCACCGCCTGCGCGTTCGCGAGCGTACCGGTATCACTAGTTGCCATGCCTCACACTCCGTTTCATTGAACGAGCGGCCCGTTCGCGCCATCGAGCGCGATGCCTTCGACGCGCGCATTGCCCGCGAGAATCGCCACGTACTGCCGCATCGCGTTGCGCCGCACCCGTTCCGCGAGGAACGCGGCAATCCGCGCTTCGACCTCGTCGAACGGCACAGGCTCGCCGGCCACGCGCTGCTCGATGCGCACGATGTGAAAACCGTAGCGCGTGTTGACGAGACGCGGCAGCACGCCGAGCGCGTCCGAGTCGAACAGCGCCGTTTCGAATTCGCGCACCGTGTCGCCGCGCAGCAATTGCCCGAGGCTGCCGCCGAGCGCCGCCGACGGACAGTTCGACGACGCGCGCGCGACTGCTTCGAACGTGTCGGGCGCGGCGAGCACGCCGGCCAGCGCCGCTTCCGCGCGGCTGCGCAGCGGTGCGAGCGGCACCCGGTCGGTCACCGCGAACAGGATGTGGCTCGCGTACACGATGTCGTTGCGGCGGAATCGCGCCGGATGCTGTACGTAATAACGTTCGCAGTCCGATCGATCCGGTTGCGGCACGTGCGTGAGTTCGCGTTCGAGCAGCGCGTCGAGCGCCGCGTCGTCGAGCGGCACGCCATCGGCAATCAGCGCA
The DNA here is from genome assembly GCF_053427725.1 of Burkholderia sp. PU8-34. NCBI lineage: Bacteria > Pseudomonadati > Pseudomonadota > Betaproteobacteria > Burkholderiales > Burkholderiaceae > Burkholderia > Burkholderia sp. PU8-34. The sequence goes on along the minus strand of NZ_JBSAXC010000005.1, from coordinate 277,960 downwards.
AGCGCGACTGCACGCTGGCGCAGCAGCTCGCGCACGACGAGCGCGCGCCGCGCGGCGTCATGCGGATCCGCCGCGTCGTCGTGATGCGCACACTCGGCCGCGATCACCTCGTCGCCGATCGCGACGCCGTTCACGCTGAGCGGTGCGGACAGGGCTTCCGGTATGGCGTTCATGCTGCCTCCCGCCGGGCCGCCCCAAGGGCGTAGCGGGGAATTCGCGGAGCACTGCTCCGCGCCCGCGCAGCCGGCCGGCTTTGCAAAGCCGGCCGTGGGACGGCATTCGCCCACTCGGGGGACAGCGAACGAACGTGAGCGTGTTGGCTGTTCATGCATCCTCCTCAGCGCTTGCGCACGAGCTGATACGGCCGGATCAGGTACGCGACCGACGCGATCCCGCTCCAGACATGCACCATCCGTGTGAACGGCGACACGAGGAAGATCGTGAAGCCGAGCAGGATATGCAGGCGGTAAGTCAGCGGCACGCCGACGAGCAGGCTCGCGATGTCGGGCCGGAACGTGACGACACCCTTCACGTAGCCGGTGAGCTGCTCGAACATCGCGCCGTCCATGTGGCGCGTCGACAGCACGACGGTGCCGAGCCCGAGCGCGAGCTGCACCCACAGCATCAGCACGATCAGGATGTCCGACTTGCGGCTGTTGCGACGGATGCGCGCGTCGCCGAGCCGCCGTGCGATCAGGATCGTCAGGCCGATGATCGACGCGACGCCGGCCGCGCCGCCCGCGACCATCGCGACGAGCTGGTGGCCCGACGCCGACAGGAACGGCGACACGAGCCAGTGCGGCGCGAGAAAGCCCGCGAAGTGCCCGAGCACGACGACGAGCACGCCCCAGTGGAACAGGTTGCTGCCGAGCCTGAGCGCACCGTGCCGCAGCAGTTGCGACGAATCGCTCTTCCACGTGTACTGCTCGCGGTCGAAGCGGATCAGGCTGCCGACCAGCAGCACCGCGACACAGATGTACGGATAGATTCCGAACAGGAATTGATGCAGGTAATCGTTCATGGCTTTCCCTTTCCTTCGCCTGTAGGGCCGATACGCCTATGCGCGCCGCGCAGGCCGTTGGTCGTAGAAGCGCACGGGCTCCTCGGCGGGCGCAGGAGTGGCCGCGCCGACGAAGCGCACCGCCTCGTCCGCGTACGCGGCGTCGAGTGCGCGGTAGTCGGCGGCGCTCGGCCGTTCGGCCGCCGCGTCGTCGTCCGGCTCCGACGGCGCATCGATCGGTGCAATGCCCGCGAGCGGCAGCAGCGCGCCGACGACGAAACCGTAGTGGCTGCCGCGCTTCGCGAGCTGTGCGGCGAGCGCGCGCAGGATCTCGCCCGTCTCGCCGAGCAGGCTGCGCGCGTCGGGCGCGGGCAGCCGCGACAGGTACTCGAGAAACGCCGGCAGGTGATCGGGCAGCTCGCCGGGCTTCAGGTACAGGCCGTGCCGCTCGTACATCTGCAGCAGGTCGACCATCGCCTGGCCGCGGTCGCGCGATTCGCCGTGCACGTGCTCGAACAGGTGCAGCGACGTCGCGCGGCCGCGATCGAACAGCGCGACGTAGTTTTCCTGCAACGTCAGCAGGTCGCGCTCGCGCAGGTAGGCGAAGAAACGCTCGAGCCCCACGCGCACCGGCTTCGGCAGGCGCACGTGGTCACGCACGTGCGCGTCGATCGAATCGAGCGCGTCGAGCAGCGTGTCGTCGGGGTATTCGAGCAGCGCGGCGAATGCCGCATAGGTCGGATCGGGTGCCGCGTTCATCAGGATGCCTCCCGGATCGGAATCGTCTTCGCGCCCTTCCTCGGGCTGAACAGGCTCGCCTCCGAACGGCCGTCCGAGCAGCCGTTGCCGAACGAGAAGCCGCATGACGCGCGCAGGTCGTACGCGTCCTCCGCGTATTCGCGGTGCGTCGTCGGGATCACGAAGCGATCCTCGTAGTTCGCGATCGCGAGATACCGGTACATCTCCTCGACCTGCTCGAGCGACAGGCCGACCTGACGCAGCACCCCCAGCGCATCGATGCCGTCGACGTGGCGCGCGCGCATGAACGCGCGCATCGCGAGCAGCCGTTCGAGCGCGAGCTTCACCGGCACCTCGTCGCCCGCCGTCAGCAGGTTCGCGAGATAGCGCAGCGGAATCCGCAGCGACTCGACATCCGGCAGGAAGCCGTTCATCCCGAGCGTGCCGCTGTTCGCGGCTGCGTTGATCGGCGACAGCGGCGGCACGTACCAGACCATCGGCAGCGTCCGGTATTCCGGATGCAGCGGGAACGCGATCTTCCAGCCGATCGCCATCTTGTACGTCGGCGAACGCTGCGCGGCATCGAGCCACGCGGCCGGCACGCCGTCGCGTTCCGCCTGCGCGATCACCGCGGGATCGTGCGGATCGAGGAACAGCGACAGTTGCGCTTCATACAGATCGGCTTCGTTCTCGACGCTGGCGGCCTCGCCGATCCGGTCCGCGTCGTACAGCAGCACGCCGAGGTAGCGGATGCGGCCGACGCAGGTTTCCGAGCACACGGTCGGCTGGCCGGCTTCGATGCGCGGATAGCAGAAGATGCACTTCTCCGCCTTGCCGCTCTGCCAGTTGTAATAGATCTTCTTGTACGGACACCCCGACACGCACATCCGCCAGCCGCGGCACTTGTCCTGGTCGATCAGCACGATGCCGTCCTCCTCGCGCTTGTAGATCGAGCCCGACGGACACGACGCGACGCACGCCGGGTTCAGGCAGTGCTCGCACAGGCGCGGCAGATACATCATGAAGGTGTTCTCGAACTGCCCGTAGATCTCCTTCTGCACGCTCTCGAAGTTGTAGTCCTTCGCGCGCTTCTCGAACTCGCCGCCGAGGATCTCTTCCCAATTCGGGCCCCATTCGATCTTCTCGAGCCGCTGGCCGCTCACCAGCGAGCGCGGCCGCGCGACCGGCATCGCCCGCGCGTCGCCCGCTTCCTGCAGGTGCGCGTAGTCGAACGTGAACGGCTCGTAGTAGTCGTCGATCTCGGGCAGATGCGGGTTCGCGAAGATCTGCGCAAGCAGTCGCCACTTGCTGCCGAGGCGCGGCTCGATCCTGCCGTCCGCACGCCGCTTCCAGCCGCCGCGCCAGCGCTCCTGGTTCTCCCAGTCCTTCGGATAGCCGATGCCCGGCTTCGTCTCGACGTTGTTGAACCACGCGTATTCCATCCCGTCGCGGCTCGTCCACACGTTCTTGCAGGTCACCGAGCAGGTATGGCAGCCGATGCACTTGTCGAGGTTCAGCACCATCGCGATCTGTGCGCGTACCTTCATGACGTTTCTCCCGCGCGAACATGTTGAGTGGCGGCTCCGGCCTCTTCCCCGTCGAGCCAGTCGATCTTGTTCATCCTGCGCACGACCAGGAACTCGTCGCGATTCGAGCCGACCGTCCCGTAGTAGTTGAAGCCGTACGACAGCTGCGCATAGCCGCCGATCATGTGCGTCGGCTTCAGCGCGATGCGCGTCACCGAGTTGTGGATGCCGCCGCGCGTGCCGGTGATTTCCGAGCCCGGAGTGTTCACGATCTTCTCCTGCGCGTGATACATCATCACCATCCCGGCCGGGATCCGCTGGCTCACGACCGCCCGCGCGCACAGCGCGCCGTTCGAGTTGAAGCATTCGATCCAGTCGTTGTCGGCAACGCCGATCGCCTTCGCGTCGTCCTCCGACATCCACACGATCGGGCCGCCGCGCGACAGCGTCAGCATCAGCAGGTTGTCCGTGTACGTGCTGTGGATCCCCCACTTCTGGTGCGGCGTGAGGAAGTTGAGCACGCGTTCCGGGTTGCCGTTCGAGCGCTTGCCGACCATGTGCGCGTAGCTGCCGGTATCGATCGGCGGCTTGTACACGCACAGCGCTTCGCCGAACGCGCGCATCCACGCATGGTCCTGGTAGAGCTGCTGACGGCCAGTCAGCGTGCGCCACGGCACGAGTTCGTGCACGTTCACGTAGCCCGCGTTGTACGACACGTGCTCCGATTCGATCCCGCTCCATGTCGGCGACGAGATGATCTTGCGCGGCTGCGCCTGGATGTCGCGGAAGCGGATCTTCTCGTCGGCGCGCGCCGCGGCGAGATGCGTATGGTCGATGCCCGTGATCCCCGACAGCGCGCGCCACGCCTTCACCGCCACTTCGCCGTTGGTTTCCGGCGCGAGCGACAGGATCACCTCGGCCGCATCGAGCGCGGTGTCGATGCGCGGCCGGCCCTGCGTCGCGCCGGCTTCGCTCACGCGATAGTTGAGCTCGCCGAGCAGCTTCACTTCATCCTTCGTGTCCCAGCCGATCCCCTTGCCGCTGTTGCCGAGCTTGTCCATCAGCGGCCCGAGCGACGTGAAGCGGCGGTACGTGTTCGGATAGTCGCGCTCGACCACCGTCACCGCCGGCATCGTGCGGCCGGGAACCGCATCGCACTCGCCGCGCTTCCAGTCGCGCACGTCGAACGGCTGCGCGAGTTCTGCCGGCGTGTCGTGCGCGATCGGCGCGAGCACGACGTCGCGCTCGACGCCGAGGTGCCCTTCGCACAGTTCGGAGAAACGCCTCGCGATCCCCTTGAAGATTTCCCAGTCGCTCTTCGACTGCCACGCCGGATCGACCGCCGCCGACAGCGGATGGATGAACGGATGCATGTCGGACGTGTTCATGTCGTCCTTCTCGTACCACGTCGCGGTCGGCAGCACGACGTCCGAGTACATGCAGGTCGTCGACATCCGGAAGTCGAGCGTGACGAGCAGGTCGAGCTTGCCGCGCGGCGCGTCGTCACGCCACGTCACCTCTTCGGGACGCGGGCCGCCCGTCGCGCCGAGATCCTCGCCCTGCACGCCGTGCGTCGTGCCGAGCAGGTGCTTCAGGAAATATTCGTGGCCCTTGCCGGACGAGCCGAGCAGGTTCGAGCGCCACACGAACAGGTTGCGCGGGAAGTTCTCGGGCGCGTCGGGGTCCTCGCACGCCATCTTCAGCGTGCCCGACTTCAGCTGCTGCGCGAGCTCGGCGCCCGCGCGCGCGGGGTCGGCAAGCTGCGCGCCGACCTGCAGCGGGTTCGTGCCGAGCTGCGGCGCGGAAGGCAGCCAGCCCATCCGCTCCGCGCGCACGTTGTAGTCGATCGGCGAACCGTGGAATTGCGTCTTGTCGGCGAGCGGCGACAGCAGCGCGCTCGGGTCCATCGTGTCGTAACGCCACTGGTCGGTGTGCGCATAGAAGAACGACGTCGCGTTCATGTGCCGCGGCGGACGGTTCCAGTCGAGCGCGAACGCGAGCGCGGTCCAGCCCGTCTGAGGCCGCAGCTTCTCCTGCCCGACGTAGTGCGACCAGCCGCCGCCCGGCTTGCCGACGCAGCCGCACATGATCAGCATGTTGATGATCGCGCGGTACGACATGTCCATGTGGAACCAGTGGTTGATCCCCGCGCCGATGATCACCATCGACTTGCCTTGCGTCTTGTGCGCATTCTCCGCGAACTGCCGCGCGACCGCGATCACGTCGGCGCGCTTCACGCCGGTGATCGCTTCCTGCCACGCGGGCGTGTACGGCAGATCGTCGTCGTAGCTCGTCGCAACGTCGCGGCCGCCGAGGCCCTGGTCGAGCCCGTAGTTCGCGACGAACAGGTCGTAGACGGTGGCGACCAGCATCTCGCCGTCGCGCGTCGCGACACGGCGCACGCCGATGCGGCGCGACAGCGCCGACTGGTGCGGCGTGTGATTGAAGTGCGCGTGCGGCTGGTTGCCGAAATACGGGAACAGCACGTCGACCACGTCATCATGCGCGGCCGTGCACGTCAGCCGCGGCGCCAGCGCCGCGCCTTTCGACGTTTCCGCGCGCAGGTTCCACTTGCCCTTGTCACCCGCGCCCTCCTTGTCCTGCTGCCCCCAGCGGAAGCCGACCGAGCCGACCGGCACGACGAATTCGCCGGTCGCGTCGTCGATCATCACGCTCTTCCATTCCGGATGCGCGGCTTCGCCGAGCGCATCGTCGAAGTCCGACGCGCGCACGAGCCGCTCCGGCACGTAGCCGTCGCCGTGCGGCACGAGCCGCACGAGACACGGCATGTCCGTGTAGCGCTTGCAGTAGTCAACGAAGTAGTCGCTCTTCCCGGCGAGATGGTATTCCTTCAGGATCACGTGCCCCATCGCGAGCGCAAGCGCCGCGTCTGTGCCCTGCTTCGGATGCAGCCACAAGTCGCCGAATTTCGCGCCTTCCGAGTAATCGGGAAACACCGACACGACCTTCGTGCCGCGATAGCGCGCCTCGACGAGGAAGTGCGCGTCCGGCGTGCGGGTCTGCGGGACGTTGGAGCCCCACATCATGATGAACGTCGAGTTGTACCAGTCGGCCGATTCGGGCACGTCGGTCTGCTCGCCCCAGGTCTGCGGCGACGCGGGCGGCAGGTCGCAATACCAGTCGTAGAAGCTGAGGCACACGCCGCCGATCAGCGACAGATAGCGCGAGCCCGCCGCGTACGACACCATCGACATCGCCGGGATCGGCGAGAAGCCGACCACGCGATCGGGGCCGTGCTGCTTCACCGTGTAGACGTTGGCCGCGGCGACGATCTCGTTGACCTCGTCCCAATTCGCGCGCACGAACCCGCCGAGGCCGCGCCGGCCCTGGTACGCGCGCCGTGCTTCGTCGTCCCCGACAATCGCGCGCCACGCGTCGACCGGCGCGAGTGTCTTGCGGCGCTCGCGCCACAGCTTCACGAGCGCGCTGCGCACGAGCGGATACTTGAGACGGTTCGCGCTGTACAGGTACCACGAATACGACGCGCCGCGCGAGCAGCCACGCGGCTCATGGTTCGGCATGTCGGCACGCGTGCGCGGATAGTCGGTCTGCTGGGTCTCCCACGTGACGATGCCGCCCTTCACGTAGACTTTCCACGAGCATGAGCCCGTGCAATTCACGCCATGGGTCGACCGGACGATCTTGTCGTGCTGCCACCGTTTCCGATAGCCGTCTTCCCATTTCCGGTCCTCGTCGGTGACGGCGCCGTGTCCGTCGGAGAACCGGGATCTCGTAGTCGTGAAATAGCGCAACCGGTCCAGGAAATGGCTCATTGGGGGACCTCGTTTCCGGTCTGTCGGCAGACCCTGGTTATTCAAGGAGGTCGAATCACCGTTGCAAAGGCGAATTCGTTCCTTGCAGGAACGAACGACGATCCGGCCAGATAGATCACAACGTGATAATTATTTCGGGCTTCCGGATCGGGGGTTTTGATCGATATCAGAAAAGGCGGCAAGGTATCCGGCATGGATCCGGAGAGATGAAACCGATTTCGGCGGCGATGCCGCGCGATGCGGGACGCGCGTGGCCAGCGTCCGCCGCTAGAAACTCCCCGCCACCGTTCCCAGCACGATCACCACGACCAGCGCCGCCAGCGCGCCGATCACGCCGACCATGACCATGTCGCGATAGCTTTGCCGGTGCGTCGTGCCGCACACCGACAGCAGCGTCACGACGGCGCCGTTATGCGGCAGGCTGTCGAGCGTGCCCGACGACATCACGGCCACGCGATGCAGCAACGCCGGATCGATATGATGCTGCGCGGCCAGTTGCAGATACGTGCCGCCGAGCGCATCGAGCGCGATGGTCAACCCGCCTGACGCCGAACCCGTCAGCGCCGCGAGCAGGTTCGTCGCAACCGCGAGCGACACGAGCGGGCCACCGCCGATGCCGAGCACCCACGCGCGCACCACGTCGAACGCCGGCAGCGCCGCGATCACCGCGCCGTACCCCACGAGGCTGCCGACGCTCAGCACCGGCAGCACCGACGCGTTCGCCCCCGCATCGACGCTCTCGCGCAGTTTGCCGAGACGGGCACGATTCATCGCGACGAGCAGCACGACGGCCAGCGCCAGCGCAACCGACACGCCCCATACGCCGCTCACCGCGGACAGCGTCGTGCCGCCCCAGCGCGCGTCGGCAAGATACGACGCATCGAGATGCGGCAGCACGATCATGTTCATCGCGAAGTTCGCGCACACGACGACCACGAGCGGCGCAATCGCGATGCCGATCGGCGGCCGGCGCTCGCTGACTTCGCCGCGCTCGATCTCGGCCGGATCGAACGATTGCGAGACGGTCGCGCGTTCGCGCACGAGTTCGGCATCGCCGCCGCTTGCGGGCAGGTCGGCGGCCCCGCCGAAGCCCTCGCCCGCGCGGCGCGCCGCCGCCTCCTGGCGCGCGAGCCACCACAGGCCGAACGCGACCATCGCGATGCTCGCGATGATGCCGAGCCCCGGTGCTGCGAACGGCGTCGTGCCGAAGAACGGCATCGGTATCGCGTTCTGGATCGCGGGCGTGCCCGGCAGCGCCGACATCGTGAACGTCGACGTGCCGAGCGTGATCGCGGCGGGCATCAGGCGGCGCGGAATGTTCGCCGCGCGGAACAGCGCCTGCGCCATCGGCGCGAGCACGAAGAATGCGACGAACAGACTCACGCCGCCGTATGTGACGACCGCGCCGCCGATCACGACCGCAAGGATCGCGCGCTTCGGTCCGAGCCTTTCGGTCATGCACTGCGCGATCGCGTCGACGGAGCCGCTGTCCTCCATCAGCTTGCCGAACAGCGCGCCGAGCAGGAACAGCGGAAAGAACTGCGCGAGAAAGCGCGCGGCACTGGACATGAAGGTCTGCGTCCAGTGCGCGAGCACCGGCTCGCCGGACACGAGCGCGGCCAGCATCGCCGCAACCGGCGCAAGCAGCAGCACGCTCCAGCCGCGATAGGCGAACCAGATCAGCAGCGCGAGACTCGCGAGCATGCCCGCGAGCCCGACGGCCAGCGACATCGACGACAGCGCGGCGCCGCTCATCGCAGTATCCCGTCGAGCAGCGCATCGAGATCGAGCGACGAACGCTCGCCGAGCGCGCCGCCGTGTTCGTCGAGAAACGCCTGCGCGGTGCGGCGCCCTTCGTCGCGCAGCATCGTCAGAAAGCGCCATTCGGCATTGAGCTTCGACGAATAGCCGAGCGACGTCATCATCGGACTCGCGATCCGGTGCATGCGCATCGTGGCCCAGCGCCGCCCTTCGTCGCTGCCGGGATCGGCCACCTTGTGCAGCAGCGCGATCATGCGCAACTCCTTCAGCAACGGCGCGTTGAACGCCACTTCGTTGAGCCGGCTGATGATCTCGCGCGCCGTGCGCGGCGTGTCCGGCCGTTCGACGGGGTTCACCTGCACGAGCAGCGTATCGGCCGAGCGCGTTTCGCGGATCAGTGGCGTGATCGTCGGATTGCCGGCGTAACCGCCGTCCCAGTAGGGTTCGCCGTCGATCTCGACCGCCTTGAACAGCGTCGGCAGGCAGGCCGACGCAAGCAGCACGTCGGGCGTGAGATCGGCGTTGCGAAACACGCGGCCCTGGCCGGTGCGCACATGCGTCGCCGTGACGAACAGCCTGATGCGCGACGCACGCACGGCGTCGAAGTCGATGCTTTCGGCCAGGATGCCGCGCAGCGGATTGAATGAGGTCGGATTGAGGTCGTACGGTGAAACGAGCCGCGCGATCATGTCCATCGCGAGAAAGAGCGGCGAATGATCGAGCGTCCATCGCCCGGAAAGCTGGTCGAGCAGGCTGCGCCGGAAAGGACTGAAAACGGCGGCATCCGACACGCGCCGCCAGAACCGCTCGAGCGCGCTGCGCGCGCCCGCCGGGCCGTCATGTTCGAAGCCGCTGACCAGCACGGCCGCGTTCATCGCACCCGCCGACGTGCCCGATACGCCCTCGATCTGCAATCGCGTTTCGTCGAGCAGCCGGTCGAGCACGCCCCATGTGAACGCGCCATGCGAGCCGCCGCCCTGCAGCGCGAGATCGACGGGCAACGGATTGCCGCTGTAATGGCCTGGTGCGTGACGGGCAACGGACGGATCGGTCATCGCGTGTTCCGGATCGTCGGGACACGAGCAAGGTTATACGGCGGATCGTCCGATTGCAAAAATGATCAGTCGGCGCGATTGCAATCGCGCGAACGGCGACGAACTTCCGCAGCGCGGCTGCGCCGCCGCGGCGCGTGACGCCGGCGGGCTTCCACGGCTGCGATGCAGTGCGCCAGCATGAAGCCGTGCAATTGCCGACGGGCGCGCCGGGCATCGGAACCCGGCGAGCTGAACTAGACTCCAAAGCGGGTCTTGTGCAGGTTTCCTTTTACTTGAGGAGCGACACCGTGACCGTCATCGTCCTTGCAGTGGATGGCTCGCCACAGAGCACGTCCGCAGCCAAGCAACTCGCAGAGCGCGCACTCCTGCAGCCCCCGCTGGTCCTGCATCTCGTTCATGTTTCGCCTGTCGTGGGCCGGACAGGCCTGCATACGGCCGACTTCCAGGAGGAAAACCGTCAGGAAGCCGATCGCGCGTTCGATACGGCCGAGGCCGTGCTCGAGCCGGTCGCGGCGGAAATGCATCGGCATTGGCTGCACGGCGATGCGGCAAGCGAGGTGATACGGGTTGCGTCGGACGTGAACGCGGATGTGATCGCACTGGGGGCGAAGGGGCGCGGTGCCGTGATGACGGCGATCATGGGATCCGTTGCATCCAGCGTCATCCAGAAGGCGACGGTGCCTGTCATCGTCGTCAATACCGCCGTCCCGGCACCCGCGGCAAAGCCGGGGACTTGAGACGGCAAGTGCGTTGCAGGCGCATATGAAACCATGCGCCGCTCGTGGCGCTGGACCCGTCCGCCTGAACCCGTCCGCGTTCGACGGCCCAACCGCGTCCTGCCCGGATCGCGGGCCAGCAAGGGCGTGAATCCGGAACACGCAAAGAAAAACCCCGCTCAAAGGCGGGGTTGATCTCTACAGCTCTCGGTGACGAGACCTCAGAACGGAATATCGTCGTCCATCTCGTCGAAGCCGCCGCCGGCCGGCGCGCTCGGGCGGCTCTGCGCCGCACCACCGCTACCGCCGCGCGCCGCGCCGCCGGCACGACCGCCGCCGCCACCGCCGCGCTCCATCTGCTCGCCACGGCCGCCGCCATAGCCGCCACCGTAACCGCCTTCGTCACCACCGCCGCCGCCGCCCGCACCGCCACGGCCGCCGAGCATCTGCATCTGGTCGGCGACGATTTCGGTCGAGTAACGGTCCTGGCCGTCCTGGCCTTGCCACTTGCGGGTGCGGATGCGGCCTTCGATATACACCGACGAACCCTTCTTCAGGTATTCGCTGACGATTTCCGCGAGACGGCCGAAGAATGCGACGCGATGCCACTCGGTCATTTCCTTGAAGTCGCCGCTCGCCTTGTCCTTGTAGCGGTCGGTCGTCGCGAGACGGATGTTCGCAACCGCGTCGCCGCTCGGCAGGTAACGGACTTCAGGATCGGCGCCGAGATTGCCGACGAGGATGACCTTGTTGACGGATGCCATGTGTTTCTCCAGTAAATTCGATGCCGGGCCGCTCGCATAAACCGTCGAGCCGGCCCGCCGGGCAGCCCGGCAAGCGCTGCCGATGCGTGCCCGGAATGAGGGGTCAGGCCTTGCGCGGCGGCGCTTTCATGCTGGCCGCGATTATAAGCCACGCTGCAACGAGGCCCGAGCACGCGTAGAAGACCGTGTCCGCGCCGCCGTGCTTCAGCAGCCAGCCGCCCGCGACACCGCCGAGCGCGAGCCCGATCGATTGCGTCGTGTTGTACACGCCGGTGGCCGCACCCTTGCGCGAGCCCGGCGCGAGCTTCGAGACCAGCGACGGCTGCGACGCCTCCAGGATGTTGAATCCCAGGAAATAGACGAACAGCACCGCTGCCACAATCAGGATGGTATGCGGCGCGCTGCCCAGCAGCAATTGGCCAATCAGGATAGCCAGGATGCCGCCGAGCAGCACCGGTTTCATCTTGCCCTGTTTTTCCGCGACGATGATCGCGGGCACCATCATCACGAACGCGAGCCCCATCACCGGCAGGTACACCTTCCAGTGCGACGCGACCGGCAGCCCGCCGTCGACGAGCAGGCGCGGCACGACGAGGAACAGCGCAGTCTGCGTCGCATGCAGCACGAGCACGCCGAAGTTGAGGCGCAGCAGCTCGACGTTGTGCAGCACTTCCGCGAACGGCGCGGGCACGTGCACGGGCTTCGCCGCATCCGGCACGACCCACAGCACGACGCCGATCGCGAGAATCGACAGCACGCCGACGACCGCGAACAGCCCGCTCATCCCGACCCAGTGGAACACGATCGGCGCGCCGACGATCGCGACCGCGAACGACACGCCGATCGAGCCGCCGACCATCGCCATCGCCTTCGTGCGGTTCTGCTCGGAGGTCAGGTCGGCGATGAACGCGAGCACGGCTGACGACACGGCGCCCATCCCCTGGATCACGCGGCCGACGATGATCCACGTGATGTCGTGCGCGAACGCGGCGACGAAGCTGCCGATCGCGAAGATCACGAGGCCGGTCGCGATCACCGGCTTGCGGCCGAACTTGTCGGACGCCCAGCCGTAGAAGATGTAGAACAGCGACTGCGTGACGCCGTAGGCCCCGAGCGCGACGCCGACGAGCAGCACGTTGTCGCCGCCCGGGATGGTTTTCGCGTAGACCGAGAACACCGGCATGATCATGAACAGGCCGAGCATGCGCAGCGCGAAGATCGCCGCGAGCGACGTGGTCGCACGCAGTTCGGGCGCGGTCATGCGGGAAGACGTGGCGGACGGATTGGACATCGGGAACGAATTTCGAATGATCGGATGATCCGCCCGGCGCCGGGCGGCGGAAGATCAGGGCCGTGGGTCCGGCGAGTCGGGCAGGCGGACGTGACGCGGGCCGCCGGCGGGCCGCTCGAGACGCAAAAGGCCGTGCAGAGCCATGCGGCAGGGCGGCTGTCCCGGCGCAGGCGCCGCCTTGCTGACAGCTGCTGCAAAGGCTGGGAGCCCTGAACGACGGTCTCGAAAAGCCGCTATAGTAGCAGGTTTGGTTCCCTCCTTTTTCGCCAGGTTCATGGAACAAATCCGTATCCGTGGGGCGCGTACCCACAACCTGAAGAACGTCAATCTCGACCTGCCGCGCCACAAGCTGATCGTGATTACCGGGCTGTCCGGATCGGGCAAGTCGTCGCTCGCGTTCGACACCCTTTATGCCGAGGGCCAGCGCCGCTACGTGGAAAGCCTGTCCGCGTACGCCCGCCAGTTCCTGCAGCTGATGGAGAAACCGGACGTCGACCTGATCGAGGGCCTGTCGCCCGCGATCTCGATCGAGCAGAAGGCGACGTCCCACAACCCGCGTTCGACCGTCGGCACGGTCACGGAAATCCACGACTACCTGCGACTTTTGTACGCACGGGTCGGCACGCCGTACTGCCCCGACCACGACATCCCGCTGGAAGCGCAGAGCGTGTCGCAGATGGTCGACGCCGCGCTCGCGCTGCCCGACGAAACCAAGCTGATGATCCTCGCACCCGTTGTCGCGAACCGCAAGGGCGAGCACGCCGAGCTGTTCGAGGACATGCAGGCACAGGGCTTCGTGCGTTTTCGCGTGCGCTCGGGCGGCGGCACCGCGAACGAGGGCGTCGCGAAGATCTACGAGGTCGATTCGCTGCCCAAGCTCAAGAAGAACGACAAGCACACGATCGATGTCGTCGTCGATCGTCTCAAGGTGCGCCCGGACATGAAGCAGCGGCTCGCCGAGTCGTTCGAGACGGCGCTGCGCCTCGCCGACGGCCGCGCGATCGCGCTCGAGATGGATACCGACAAGGAGTACCTGTTCAGCTCGAAGTTCGCGTGCCCGATCTGCTCGTACTCGCTGCAGGAGCTCGAGCCGCGGCTGTTCTCGTTCAACAACCCGATGGGCGCGTGCCCGGAATGCGACGGCCTCGGCCAGATCACGTTCTTCGACCCGAAGCGGGTCGTCGCACACCCGTCGCTGTCGCTCGCCGCCGGCGCGGTGAAGGGCTGGGACCGGCGCAACCAGTTCTACTTCCAGATGCTGCAAAGCCTCGCGGCGTTCTACGATTTCGACATCGACGCCGCGTTCGAGGATCTCCCCGAGAAGATCAAGAAGGTGCTGCTGTACGGCTCCGGCAAGCAGACGATCCCGTTCTCGTACATGAACGAGCGCGGCCGCACGACGATCCGCGAGCACGTGTTCGAGGGGATCATCCCGAACCTCGAGCGCCGTTACCGCGAGACCGATTCGGTCGCGGTGCGCGAAGAGCTGTCGAAGTACCAGAACAACCAGCCGTGCCCGTCGTGCGAAGGCACCCGCCTGCGCCGCGAGGCGCGTCACGTGCGGGTCGGCACCGGCGACTACGCGCGCGGCATCTATGAAATCAGCAGCTGGCCGCTGCGCGACGCGCTCGGCTACTTTGACGGGCTGACGCTCGAAGGCGCGAAGGGCGAGATCGCCGACAAGGTGATCAAGGAAATCGTCGCGCGGCTGACCTTCCTGAACAACGTCGGCCTCGACTACCTGTCGCTCGAACGCAGCGCGGAAACGCTGTCTGGCGGCGAGGCGCAGCGCATCCGGCTCGCGTCGCAGATCGGCTCGGGCCTCACCGGCGTGATGTACGTGCTCGACGAACCGTCGATCGGCCTGCACCAGCGTGACAACGACCGGCTGATCGCGACGCTCAAGCACCTGCGCGACCTCGGCAACTCGGTGATCGTCGTCGAGCACGACGAAGACATGATCCGCACGGCCGACTACGTGGTCGACATGGGCCCCGGCGCGGGCGAGCACGGCGGCGTGGTGGTCGCCGAAGGCACGCCGAAGCAGGTGCAGGTGAACCCGCAGTCGCTGACGGGCCAGTACCTCGTCGGCAAGCGCACGATCGAGTATCCGGACGAGCGGATCGCCCCCGATCCGGAACGGATGCTGCGCATCGTCGACGCGCACGGCAACAACCTGAAGCACGTCGACCTCGAGCTGCCGGTCGGGCTGCTGACCTGCATCACCGGCGTGTCGGGTTCCGGCAAGTCGACGCTGATCAACGACACGCTGTACCACGCGGTCGCGCGCCACCTGTACGGCTCGGCCGCCGAGCCGGCGCCGCACGAGGCGCTCGAGGGCCTCGAGCACTTCGACAAGGTGATCAACGTCGACCAGTCGCCGATCGGCCGCACGCCGCGCTCGAATCCGGCCACCTACACGGGCCTGTTCACGCCGATCCGCGAGCTGTTCGCGGGCGTGCCGACGTCGAAGGAGCGCGGCTACGATCCGGGCCGCTTCTCGTTCAACGTGAAGGGCGGCCGCTGCGAGTCGTGCCAGGGCGACGGCGTGCTGAAGGTCGAGATGCACTTCCTGCCGGACGTCTACGTGCCGTGCGACGTGTGCCACGGCAAGCGCTACAACCGCGAGACGCTCGAAGTCCAGTACAAGGGCAAGAACATCAGCGAAGTGCTCGACATGACCGTCGAGCACGCGTACGAGTTCTTCAACGCGGTGCCCGTCGTCGCGCGCAAGCTGAAGACGCTGCTCGACGTCGGCCTCGGCTACATCCGGCTCGGCCAGTCGGCGACGACGCTGTCAGGCGGCGAAGCGCAGCGCGTGAAGCTGTCGCTGGAACTGTCCAAGCGCGACACGGGCCGCACGCTGTACATCCTCGACGAGCCGACGACCGGCCTGCACTTCCACGACATCGCGCTGCTGCTCGAAGTGATCCACCGGCTGCGCGACCAGGGCAACACGGTCGTGATCATCGAGCACAACCTCGACGTGATCAAGACGGCCGACTGGGTGATCGACCTTGGCCCCGAAGGCGGCGCCGGCGGCGGCCAGATCATCGCGCAGGGCACGCCCGAGCAGGTCGCGAAGACGAAGGCGAGCTTCACCGGCAAGTACCTCGCGCCGCTGCTCAAGCGCAACAACCGCAAGGTCGCGGCGGGCTGAGCCGGCTCCCGCCACCGCGCGCGGCCGGGCGGCCGCGCGCGCCGCTTCCCCTCCCTCGCCCACCGGCCGCTGCCGGCCGTGCGCTTCATCGTTTTCCCTTCTGCGTTTACACCACGCGCCAAACGCCCGGTTGCGGACCATAATGGCGGCTATACTTTACGGTCGTAAGGTTCGCCACCCGCACCAATTCGGTGCAGCGACGGGCGGACGCCGCCCGCCGGACTCGCAAGGCCCGGCGCACGAACGACCGCTTTGCATGGGCTCGGAGCAAGCGCTGAAGCGCCAACTCCGGCCGACACAGGAAAACACGATGGAGAAACAAGAGTCGCCGCGCGAAGCGCAGAACAAGGAGCCGCACCTGCGCAGCGTGCGGCTGACGAGCGACTTCAGCCTGCCGAAGCTGTCGGCGATCGAGATCGGCAGCTACCTGCTGGCGCTCGTCGCGATGTGGCTCGTCCTCGACCTGAAGCTGCTCGGCGGGCTGCTGGCCGGCCTGCTCGTGTACCAGCTCATCCACACGATCGCGCCCGTGATCGAGCGCCATACGACGAGCATGCGGGCGCGCTGGGTCGCCGTCGTGCTGCTGTCCGCCGCGATCGTCGGCGGGCTCGCGGGCCTGACGATCGGCATCATCGACCACTTCGAGCATGCGGTGCCGAACCTGCAGGACCTGCTCGGCCAGGTGATGCAGATCGTCGAGCAGACCCGCACACGCACGCCGGCCTGGATCGCGAACCTGCTGCCCGTCGACGTCGAACAGATGAAGGCGAAGGCCGCCGTGATGATGCATGCGCACATGGACGAGCTGCAGCAAAGCGGCAAGAACGTCGCGCGCGGCTTCGGCCACGTGCTGTTCGGGATGATCATCGGCGCGATGATCGCGATCGGCGTCGAGCACGGCAAGGTGCGCCGGCCGCTGTCGACCGCGCTCGTCACGCGCGTGTCGCGGTTCTCCGACGCGTTCCGCCGGGTCGTGTTCGCGCAGATCAAGATCTCCGCGATCAACGCGCTCTTCACGGGCCTCTACCTGCTCGTCGCGCTGCCGATCTTCCACCAGCGGCTGCCGCTGTCGAAAACGCTCGTGCTCGTCACGTTCATCGTCGGCCTGCTGCCGGTGATCGGCAACCTGATCTCGAACACGCTGATCGTCGCCGTGTCGCTGTCGGTCAGCATGGGCACCGCGATCGCGTCGCTCGTGTTCCTCGTGGTCATCCACAAGCTCGAGTACTTCCTGAACGCGAAGATCATCGGCGGCCAGATCGAATCGCGTGCGTGGGAGCTGCTGCTCGCGATGCTCGTGATGGAAGCCGCGTTCGGGCTGCCGGGCGTGATCGCCGCGCCGATCTTCTACGCGTACCTGAAGCGCGAGCTGTACATGTTGCGGCTGATCTGACGTATTGCGCCGCTGCCCCTCGCGGCACCGGATCCAAATAAGAAACGCCGCACCCGTTGCCGGGTGCGGCGTTTTTATTTCACGCAGGCGAACGGCGCGTCAGCGGGTTAGCGGAACACGACCGTCTTCGTCCCGTTCAGCACGATGCGATGCTCGACGTGCCATTTCACCGCACGTGCGAGCGTCACGCACTCGACGTCGCGGCCGATCGCGGTCAGCTGGTCCGGCGTCATGCTGTGGTCGACGCGCTCCACTTCCTGCTCGATGATCGGGCCTTCGTCGAGGTCGGTCGTCACGTAGTGCGCGGTCGCGCCGATCAGCTTCACGCCGCGGTCGAACGCCTGGTAATACGGCTTCGCGCCCTTGAAGCTCGGCAGGAACGAATGGTGGATGTTGATCGCGCGCCCGGCGAGCTGCTCGCACATGGTCGGCGACAGGATCTGCATATAGCGCGCGAGCACGACGAGGTCGGCCCGGTGCTCGTCGATCACTTCCAGCACGCGCGCTTCCTGCGCGGCCTTCGCGGCGTCGGACGAGCCGCCGACGAGCGGGAAGTGATGGAACGGGATGTCGTAGCTCGCGGCGAGCTGGTAGAAATCCTTGTGGTTCGACACGATCGCCGGAATCTCGATCGGCAGCTGGCCCGTGCGATAGCGGAACAGCAGGTCGTTCAGGCAATGGCCGATCTTCGACACCATGATCACGACGCGCGGCTTCACCGCCGCGTCGTGCATCTCCCAGCGCATCGCGAACTGCTCGGCGAGCGGCGCGAACTGCGTGCGCAGCGCGTCGAGCGCCGTCGCGACGTCCGAACCGCTGCCGTCCTGGTCGAAATGCACGCGCATGAAGAATTCGCCGGTGCGGCTGTCGCCGAACTGCGCCGAATCGAGGATGTTGCTGCCGCGCTCGAACAGGAAGCCCGAGACCGCGTGGACGATGCCGTGCCGGTCGGGGCACGACAGTTTCAAGATAAAGCTGTGATCGGCCGACATGACCGCTACTCCCTTCGTTTCCGTATTCGTGAAATGGCCCGTGCGGCGCCGCCCGTGTACAGCCGGTAACACCCGGCGCGGGCGGTCAGGCCGCCGGCGCGAACAGCGCGTCGATCCCCGCCGCGTCCGCGGACGCGATCCACCGGTGCCGCAGCAACGTGTCGAGCATCGCGAGGCTCGCATCCATCGTCGCGTCGCCGTCCCGCAGCCAGCCGATCACCTCGGGCACGCCGGCCAGCAGGTGCTCGGCGACTTCGCCGTCCTGGTTGTGCGGCGCGAAGTCGCGCGGCAGCGGCAGGTCGTAGACGAAGATCAGTTCGGACTGCGTGCCTTCCGGCAGCGAGCACAGCACCTGCACCGCGCGGCCCGCAATCGCGCGCGCCGCCAGTTCGGCCGGAATGCCGGCTTCTTCCCAGCATTCCTTCGTCAGCGTCTCGTGAACGCCGAGCCCCCAGCCGATGCCGCCCGCGACGACGTTGTCGAGCATGCCTGGATCGGTCGCCTTGGTCGCGCTGCGGCGGCCGAGCCACATCTGCGGCGCCGCCGCGTTGCCTTCCTGCCCCGGCGTAGCCGCATATTCTACGATGCCGTTCAGGTGCACCGCATAAGTCTGCGTACCGAAGAACCGCGACGCGGCCCGCTCGATGTACGCGAGCGGCGGATCGTCGAATCGGTTGCGGATCGCATAGATCTCGTCGCGCCAGCCGGGAATCGCGCCTTCGGCCGCCAGTGCGCCGATCGCGCTCGCGAGCGCCATGCTGCGCGCATCGACCGAGTCGTAGCGGTCGGACAGCACGACGCGCTCGCCCGTCAGATCGAACACGTCGGGCCAGCGCGCGAGCCGTGCGGCGTCCGCACGGCGCACCCAGCCGACCGGTACGCCGGCGATCTCGAAGCGCAGGTGCGCGGCCGGATCGAAACGGCGCGCGGCGGCGATGCAGGGAAACGTCATCGGCCGCTCCGTCAGTCCTTCAGCGCGACGCGGATGCCGATCGCGATGAACGTTGCGCCCGCGAGCCGGTCGAGCCACACGCCGACCTTCGGCCGGCGCTTCAGCCACGCGCCGATCGCGCCCGCGCACACGCCGAACAGCGAGAAGATCGCGGCCGTCTGCAGCATGAACAGCGCGCCGAGCTCGAACATCTGCAGCGCCACGGACTGCGCGCCGTGCGGATCGACGAACTGCGGCAGGAACACGACGAAGAACAGCGTGACCTTCGGATTCATCAGGTTGCCGATCACGCTCTGCCGGAAGATCGACCACAGCGGCTGCGGCTCACGCGCGTGCGCGGTCGCGAGGCCCTGGCTGCGCAACGCCTTGATGCCGATCCACACGAGGTACGCGGCGCCCGCGAGCTTCAGGATCTGGAACGCGACCGGCGACGAACGCAGCACCGCCGCGACGCCGAGCGCCGCGAGCGTCGTGTGGAACGTCACGCCGGCGGCGAAGCCGAGCGCGGCGACGAGCCCTGCCGCACGCCCCTGCGAGATGCCGCGCGCGAGCACCTGCAGGTTGTCGGGGCCGGGCGCGAACGTGATCGCGATCGACGTGGCGAGAAACAGCATGAAATTCGGCATCGTGGCCTCGCTTCGTGGGGGCCGGCGCTCAGTGGCCGGCGAACTCGGTGACGGTATAGACGGGCAGCCCCGCTTGGCGCAATAGCGCCGAGCCGCCGAGATCCGGCAGGTCGATGATCGCGGCGCCCTCGACGACGACCGCGCCGAGCCGCTGCAGCAGGTTGCGCCCCGCCATCATCGTGCCGCCGGTCGCGATCAGGTCGTCCATGATGATCACGCGGTCGCCGGGCCGGCACGCATCCTCGTGGATCTCGACGGTCGCGCTGCCGTATTCGAGGTCGTACGACTCGCGCTGCGTCTTGTACGGCAGCTTGCCAACCTTGCGGATCGGCACGAAGCCGACGCTCAGCTCGTACGCGACGATCGGCGCGATGATGAAGCCGCGTGCGTCGAGGCCCGCGACATAGTCGAGCTTCGCGTCGACATAGCGTTCGACGAACAGGTCGACGAGCACGCGCAGCGCCTTCGGGCTCTGCAGCAGCGTCGTGATGTCGCGGAACTGCACGCCCGGCTGCGGCCAGTCGGGCACCGTGCGGATCTGGCTGTGGATGAAGGCGGCAGGATCGAGCAGCGCCCCCGACGACGAATGCGGCATGAAACTCTCCGAAAAAAACGGTGCGCGACGTTTCGGGCACCGTTCGATAATACGGGTCAGATTATGAATGTGGATGGCCGACGCTCAGACCGCCGCGGCCGGCGGCTCCCGCCGGTGGCGCGACAGGCGCTCCTCCGCGAGCGCGAGCGCTTCGGGCAGCCCGCGCAGCACGACGATGTCGCTCGCGCGCAGCTTGGTCTGCGGATCCGGTTCGACACCGCGGATCCCGTGCCGGCGGATCGCCGTCACCTCGAGCCCGAGCGCGAACAGCCCGAGCTCGTCCAGCGAGCGCCCGACCGCGTCCGCGCGCGCGTCGACCGGCACCGATTGTAGCCGCACCTGCTCGTGGTCGTCGTCCTCCGCGTCGTCGGCGCCGCGGAAATAGCCGCGCAGCAGGCTGTAGCGCTCGTCGCGCATCTCCTCGACGCGCCGCACGACCTTGCGCATCGGCACGCCGACCAGCACCAGCGTATGCGACGCGAGCATCAGGCTGCCTTCGACGATTTCCGGAATCACCTCGGTCGCGCCGGCCGCGAGCAGCTTTTCGAGGTCGGCGTCGTCGACGGTGCGCACGATCGCCGGCAGCGTCGGCTCGAGCTCGTGCACATGATGCAGCACGCGCAGCGCCGACGGCGTGTTCGCATAGGTGATCGCAACGGCCGCCGCGCGGTGGATGCCGGCCGCGAGCAGCGACTCGCGGCGCGCGGCGTCGCCGAACACGACCGATTCGCCGGCCGCCCCGGCCGCGCTCACGCGATCGGGGTCGAGATCGAGCGCAACGTACGAGATGCCTTCCTGTTCGAGCATCCGCGCCAGGTTCTGGCCCGCGCGGCCGTAGCCGCAGATGATCACGTGGCCGCGCTGCTTGAGGCTTTGCGTCGCGATCCGGGTCATCTGCAGCGACTGCATCATCCATTCCGTCGACGACAGCCGCATCACGATCCGGTCCGCGTTCTGGATCAGGAACGGCGCCGCGAGCATCGACAGCAGCATCGACGCGAGGATCGCCTGCAACAGCGTCGAATCGACGAGATGCCGGTCGAGGATCAGGTTCAGCAGCACGAAGCCGAATTCGCCGGCCTGCGCGAGGCCGAGGCCCGTGCGCATCGCGACGCCCGGCGTCGCGCCGAACAGCCGCGCGAGCCCCGTGATCATCGTCCCCTTGAACAGGATCTGCCCGAAGAAGAAGCCGAGCACGAGCAGCGGGTGCTCCCAGATCACGCGCGGATCGAGCAGCATCCCGGTGGTCACGAAGAACAGCCCGAGCAGCACGTCGCGGAACGGCTTGATGTCCTCCTCGACCTGATGGCGGAACGGCGTCTCGGAAATGAGCATCCCCGCGATGAACGCGCCGAGCGCGAGCGACAGGCCGAACTTGTCGGTGATGAACGCGGCGCCGAGCGTGACGAGCAGCAGGTTCAGCACGAACAGCTCCTGCGAGCGGCGCCGCGCGACGACGTTGAGCCAGCGGGTCATGAAGCGCTGCCCGACGATCAGCAGCAGCGCCAGCGCGATCACGATCTTGACGGCCGCGAACCCGAGCGTCAGCGCGAGATCCTTCGACGACTCGGCGCCGAACGCGGCGATCACGATCAGGAGCGGCACGACCGCGAGATCCTGGAACAGCAGCACGCCGAAGATGTTGCGGCCGTGCTCGGTCTCGATCTCGAGGCGCTCGGCGAGCATCTTCGACACGATCGCGGTCGACGACATCGCGAGCGCGCCGCCGAGCGCGATGCAGCCCTGCCACGTGATGTGCACCCAGCGCTCGAACAGCAGGCCGAGCACGAGCGCGAGCACGAGCGTCGCGACCACCTGCAGCAGGCCCAGGCCGAACACGAGCCGCTGCATCGCCCGCAATTTCGCGAGCGAGAACTCGAGGCCGATCGAGAACATCAGGAACACCACGCCGAATTCCGCGAGATGCTCGGCCCGTTCGAGATCCGCCGCGATGCCGAACGCGTGCGGGCCGACCAGGATGCCGACGGTCAGGTAGCCGAGCATCGGCGGCAGGTTCAGCGAGCGGAACACGACGACGCCCACCACCGAAGCCAGCAGCAGCATGAGCGTCATTTCGAGCGGGGAAATCACAGGCAAAGCGTCCTCGTTCGTCGGGGCCACGGCAATGCGGGCGCGGGTGGTGGCGGTGGTCAGGCGACCTCGGACGAGTCCGACGTGCCGGCGCGGCGAACAAACGCCTTTGCTATACTCCGCGCATGATAGCGAAAATCAATGATGATCGGGCGCTCGCGCTCGCCCGCGACGTGCTCGACATCGAGGCGGACGCCGTGCGCGCGCTGCGCGACCAGCTCGACGGCGACTTCGTCAAGGCCGTCGCGCTGCTGCTCGGCTGCGGCGGCCGCGTAGTGGTCTCCGGAATCGGTAAATCGGGGCATATCGCCCGCAAGATCGCGGCCACGCTGGCCAGCACCGGCACGCCCGCGTTCTTCGTCCATCCGGCCGAGGCGAGCCACGGCGACCTCGGGATGGTCACGGCCGACGACGTGTTCATCGGCATCTCCTACTCCGGCGAATCGGAAGAACTCGTCGCGATCCTGCCGCTCGTCAAGCGGATCGGCGCGAAGCTGATCGCGATCACGGGCCGCCCGGATTCCAGCCTCGGCACGCTCGCCGACGTGAACCTGAACGCCGCGGTGTCGAAGGAAGCGTGCCCGCTGAACCTCGCGCCCACCGCGAGCACGACGGCCGCGCTCGCGCTCGGCGACGCGCTCGCCGTCGCGGTGCTCGACGCGCGCGGCTTCGGCTCCGAGGATTTCGCGCGCTCGCACCCGGGCGGCGCGCTCGGCCGGCGCCTGCTCACCTATGTGCGCGACGTGATGCGCACCGGTGACGAGATCCCGTCCGTCGGGCTCGACGCGACGCTGTCCGACGCGCTGTTCCAGATCACCGCGAAGCGGCTGGGCATGACGGCCGTGGTCGGCGCGGATGGCAAGGTCGCGGGCATCTTCACCGACGGCGACCTGCGCCGCGTGCTCGCGCGCGACGGCGATTTCCGCACGCTGCCGATCGCCGACGTGATGACACGCAATCCGCGTACGATCGCGCCGGACCATCTGGCGGTCGAGGCCGTGGAACTGATGGAGCGTCACCGGATCAACCAGATGCTGGTGGTCGATGCCGACGGCGCGCTGATCGGCGCGCTGAACATGCACGACCTGTTCTCGAAGAAGGTGATCTGATGACCGCTCCGCTGACCGCGGCCGAACGCGCGAGCCGCGTGAAACTGATGATTTTCGACGTCGACGGCGTGCTGACCGACGGCGGCCTGCTGTTTACGGCCGCCGGCGACGCGATGAAGTCGTTCAATTCGCTCGATGGCCACGGCGTGAAGCTGCTCGGCGAAGTCGGCATCGCGACCGCGATCATCACCGGCCGGAAGTCGGAGATCGTCGCCGCGCGCGCGAAGGAAATGAAGATCACGCACCTGTTCCAGGGCGTCGAGAACAAGCTCGCCGTGTTCGGCGAGCTGGCCGGCTCGCTCGGCCTCGCGGCCGACGCGTGCGGCTACATGGGCGACGACTGGCCCGACCTGCCCGTGATGCTGCGCTGCGGCTTCGCGGCCGCGCCGGCGAACGCGCACCCCGAGGTGATCGCCCGTGCGCACTGGGTCGCCGAGGCCCGCGGCGGCCAGGGCGCCGTGCGCGAAGTCTGCGACGCGGTGCTGCGCGCGCAGCACCGGTACGACGCGCTGCTTGCAGCCGCCTGCGGAGCCTGACGGATGAACACCCATTTCCGCTGGACCCAGCTGCTGCCGCTCGTCGCGGTCGCGGCGCTCGCGGGCATCACGTGGTGGCTGCTGCAGGCGACGCTGCCACCGCCCGGCGAAGGCCCCGCGCCGCAAAAGCGCCACACGCCCGACTACTTCGCCGACAACTTCTCGGTCACCGAGCTCGACCAGTCCGGCGCGACCCAGTACCGGCTGACGGCGGCGAAGCTGATCCACTACGAAGATACCGAATCGAGCGACCTGACCGATCCGGCGATGCGCGCATTCCAGCCCGGCAAGCCGGTCGTGACGACCACCGCGAAGCGCGGCACCGTCAACGGCGACGTGTCGATCGTCGACCTGTACGACGACGCGCGCATCCTGCGCGCGGCGGGCGGCGGCGATCCGCAGATGCAGGCGGATTCCCAGCATTTCCGGATCTTCGTCAATGACGATGTGATCCAGACCGAAAAGCCGGTTAAACTTCAGCGCGGCCTGTCGCTCGTCAACGCGACCGACGGCATGAAGTACAACAACGTCACCCGGGTCATCGAGCTTTACGGCAACGTGCGCGGCACGATTGCCGCGCCGGACGCGTCCGGCGGCTCGAAAGGTCAACCCAAGTAACGCATCCCTCACGTGACTGCATGAACGAATCGTTCCCTCGTCAGAATACCGGCGGCGCCGTGCGCGCCGTCCGCGCCGCGCTCGCCGCGACGCTCGTCGCGCTCCCGCTGGCCGGGGTGGCGCCGCTCGCCCATGCCGAGAAGGCCGACCAGAACAAGCCGATCAACGTCGAGGCGGACAACCTGACCTATGACGACCTGAAGCAGGTGACCGTCGCAACCGGCAATGTCGTGATCACGAAGGGCACGATCGTCATCAAGGGCGATCGCGTCGAAGTGCGGCAGGATCCGGAAGGCTACCAGTACGCAACGTCGTACGGCAGCGGCAAGAAGCACGCGTCGTTCCGCCAGAAGCGCGAAGGCCTCGACGAATACATCGACGGCGACTCGGAACGCATCGACTACGACGGCAAGCAGGACCTGACGACGCTCACGACGGCGGCGACGGTGCGCCGCCTGCAGGGCACGTCGACAATCGCCGACACCGTGCACGGCAGCGTGGTCACGTACGACGGCCAGCGCGACTTCTACACCGCGCGGGGCGGCAAGGACGTTGCAGCGCCGGGCAACCCGAACGGCCGCGTGCGCGCGATGCTGTCGCCGAAGAACGGCGGCCCCGCGCCGCTGAACGGCGCGCCGGCCAAGCTCGCGCCGTCGAACGCGATCCAGGGAGCGCCTGGCCAATGAACGCGCTACCGAACCGCCAGCCGGCCGGCACCAGCAGCTCGCTCGTCGTCCGCAACCTGAAAAAGCGCTACGGCTCGCGCACCGTCGTCAAGGACGTGTCGCTCGACGTGAAGAGCGGCGAAGTCGTCGGCCTGCTCGGCCCGAACGGCGCCGGCAAGACCACGTCGTTCTACATGATCGTCGGGCTCGTGCCGCTCGACGCGGGTGAAATCTCGCTGAACGGCAGCTCGATCAGCCTGCTGCCGATCCACAAGCGCGCGTCGCTCGGCCTGTCTTACCTGCCGCAGGAAGCGTCCGTGTTCCGCAAGCTGACCGTCGAGGAGAACATCCGCGCGGTGCTCGAGCTGCAATACGGCGACGACGGCAAGCGGCTGTCGAAGGACGCGATCGCGGCACGCACCGAGGCGCTGCTCGACGAACTGCAGATCGGCCACCTGCGCGAGAATCCGGCGCTGTCGCTGTCGGGCGGCGAACGCCGGCGCGTCGAGATCGCGCGCGCGCTCGCGACCAACCCGAGCTTCATCCTGCTCGACGAGCCGTTCGCGGGCGTCGACCCGATCGCGGTGCTCGAGATCCAGAAGATCGTCAAGTTCCTGAAGCAGCGCAACATCGGCGTGCTGATCACGGACCATAACGTGCGCGAAACGCTCGGCATCTGCGACCACGCGTACATCATCAGCGACGGCTCGGTGCTCGCGGCCGGCGCCCCGAGCGAAATCATCGAGAACGAAAGCGTGCGCCGCGTGTACCTCGGCGAACACTTCCGCATGTAACGCGCCGTCACGGCAACGCTCTGCGCGGCCCCGCCCGGCTCTGCCGCGCGGGGCCGCGCCCCGTTTTGCCGCGTGTTGTCCCATTCCGCGCCCGGCCGCACCGCCGCGCGTAATCGCGGATGGCCCAACGCGCCTGCGTCGTGGCAAACTCCGGGTATGACTCCCTTCTTGCCATGAAAGCCAGCCTTCAACTCCGCCTGTCGCAACACCTGGCGCTGACGCCGCAACTGCAGCAGTCGATCCGGCTCCTGCAGCTGTCGACGCTCGAACTCCAGCAGGAAGTGGCGATGGCGGTCGCCCAGAATCCGCTGCTCGAGAACGACGACGAATGGATCGCGAGCCCGCTGCGCGTCGCAGCGGACGGTTCGCTGATCGCGCAGACGCCGCCCGCGTCGAACCCCGAGCCGATGGCGGGCACCAATGGCACCGGCCAGACCGGCGAGCGCGCCGAACGCGACGAGTCCGCCGGCGGCGACGATTACGACGGCTACGCAAACAGCGACAGCGGCGACGGGCCGCAGTGGAACCTCGACGAATTCGGCCGCGCGAGCGGCGCGTCCGACGACGACGACCTCCCGCCGCTGCAGGTGCAGGAAGCCGCGACGTCGCTGCGCGACCACCTGTCCGCGCAGCTGCGCGTCACGCAGGCCGGGCCGCGCGACCGCGCGCTCGTGATGTTCCTGATCGAATCGCTCGACGACGACGGCTACCTGACCGCGACGCTCGACGAGGTGCTCGCCGACCTGCCGCCCGAGCTCGAGGTCGACTGCGACGAATTGAACGCCGCGCTCGCGCTGCTGCACAGCTTCGACCCGGCCGGGGTCGGCGCCCGCTCGGCGTCCGAATGCCTGAAGCTGCAGCTGCTGCGGCTCGATCCGTCCCCGGCGCGCACGCTGTCGCTCGAGATCGTGTCGCAATACCTCGAGCTGCTGGCCGCGCGCGACTTCACACGGTTGCGCAAGCACCTGAAGGCGACCGACGACGCGCTGCGCGACGCGCACGCGCTGATCCGCTCGCTGGAGCCGTTCCCCGGCGCCGCATACGGCAAGGCCGAGGCCGACTACGTCGTGCCCGACATCATCGTGAAGAAGGTCGGCCAGGGCTGGCAGGCGGAACTCAATCCCGAAGTCGTGCCGCGCCTGCGGATCAACAACCTCTACGCAAACATCCTGCGCAACAGCCGCGGCGATCCGTCCGCCGGTTCGCTCAAGCAGCAACTGCAGGAAGCGCGCTGGCTGATCAAGAATATCCAGCAGCGCTTCGACACGATCCTGCGCGTCGCGCAGGCTATTGTCGAACGTCAGAAGAATTTCTTTGCGCACGGCGAAATTGCGATGCGCCCCTTGGTTTTGCGGGAGATTGCTGATACGCTGGGCCTACACGAGTCAACTGTCAGCCGTGTGACAACCGGGAAGTACATGCTGACCCCGTTCGGGACGCTTGAATTTAAGTACTTCTTCGGATCGCACGTCTCGACCGACACCGGTGGCGCCGCATCGTCAACCGCCATCCGTGCCCTGATCAAGCAACTGATAGGAGCCGAAGACACAAAATCGCCTCTTTCGGACAGCCGAATTGCCGAACTGCTGGCAGAACAAGGCTTCGTGGTCGCGCGCCGCACGGTTGCCAAGTATCGCGAAGCCCTCAAGATCCCGGCAGTAAATCTGCGCAAGTCTCTTTAAGCCTGCTGCCTGCCCGGCGGCAGGCGTGTTCCGGCCGCCGCGCATTCGGCGGACAAGCCGGACGACCTGTCCGCACTCGGCCGCCTCGGGCGGCACGGGCAAGTCGACCGGACGACCGCATCGAAGCGGATTGGTGGTCACTCGCTTGGAGAAGCACTATGAACCTGAAGATCAGTGGACATCATCTCGAAGTCACGCCTGCAATTCGCGAATACGTGATCACCAAGCTGGACCGGGTGCTACGGCATAGCGATCAGGTGATCGATGGCACTGTGATCCTCTCGGTCGACAACCACAAGGAAAAGGACAGGCAACAACGCGCGGAAATCAATCTGCACCTGAAGGGCAAGGACATCTTCGTCGAAAGCGCAAACGGCAACCTGTATGCGGCCATCGATCTGCTGATCGACAAGCTGGACCGCCAGGTCGTCAAGCACATGGAGCGCCTGCAAACGCACGCACACGATCCGATCAAGCTTCAGCCGGCGGTCGAGCAATTCGAACAGATCGAACTGCCGCCGCAATGACCGCTTCATGACCGCTTCATCGCATCAGCACGCCGCCCGGTTCGCCGGGCGGTTTTTTTATGTCCGCGCTTTATGTCCGCGCACTACGCCGCGGGCACCGTGCCCCACTCGCGCCAGCCGCCCGAGCGCGTCGCGCCACGCGCTCGGCTGTGTTCTATAATGCTCCGGTTATTGCCGGGGGGCGTTGGGTACGGTCGCCGTGCCTTGCAGGTCTCCATCGCCAAACGCCTTGATATTGCCAACCATGGATAATCAGTCTGCCGCCGCGAGGAGACCCCAGGCCGCCCAATCGCCTGCCAACATGAATCGCCTAGCCAAAATCCTGCCCCTAGAGAACGTCGTCATCGACCTCTCCGTCACCAGCAAGAAGCGCGTCTTCGAACAAGCCGGGCTGATGTTCGAGAATCAGAACGGCGTCGCCCGCAGCACCGTCACGGACAACCTGTTCGCGCGCGAGCGCCTCGGCTCGACCGGGCTTGGCGAAGGCGTCGCGATTCCGCACGGGCGCATCAAGGGCCTCAAGCATCCGCTCGCCGCGTTCGTGCGGCTCGCCGATCCGATTCCGTTCGAGGCGCCCGACGGCCAGCCGGTTTCCCTCCTGATTTTCCTGCTCGTCCCCGAGCAAGCCACCCAGCAGCACCTCGAAATCCTGTCGGAAATCGCGCAGCTGCTGTCCGACCGCGACGCGCGCGAGCGTTTGCACAACGAAACGGATCGCGTCGAGTTGCATAGCCTGCTCACTCAGTGGCAACCTTGAGTTGATCCGGGCGGTACATTTCCCCGAACGAGGCGGCGCAAGCCGCCGTCCCGGGCCGCCCGGCGCCGGCCCGGCATGGCGACGCCCGTCGCCGCGCGCACGCACCGGCTCATTGGAGTGACGGAGTCATGGATACGTCCAGCATCAACGCCCAGAGCATCTTCGACGACAACGCGGCCACGCTGAAACTCAGCTGGCTGACGGGGCATGAAGGCTGGGAACGCGGTTTTTCGGCCGACACCGTCGCCAATGCGACGTCGAGCGCCGACCTCGTCGGCCACCTGAACCTCATTCACCCGAACCGGATCCAGGTGCTCGGCGAAGCCGAGATCGACTACTACCAGCGGCAGACCGACGAGGACCGTTCGCGCCACATGGCCGAACTGATCGCCCTCGAGCCGCCGTTCCTCGTCGTCGCCGGCGGCGCCGCCGCGCCGCCCGAACTGGTGCTGCGCTGCACGCGCTCGTCGACCCCGCTGTTCACGACGCCGATGTCGGCCGCCGCGGTGATCGACAGTCTGCGCCTGTACATGTCGCGGATCCTCGCGCCGCGCGCGACGCTGCACGGCGTGTTCCTCGACATCCTCGGGATGGGCGTGCTGCTCACGGGCGACTCGGGCCTCGGCAAGAGCGAACTCGGCCTCGAGCTGATCAGCCGCGGGCATGGCCTCGTCGCCGACGACGCGGTCGACTTCGTCCGTCTTGGCCCCGATTTCGTCGAAGGCCGCTGCCCGCCGCTGCTGCAGAACCTGCTCGAAGTGCGCGGCCTCGGTCTCCTCGACATCAAGACGATCTTCGGCGAGACTGCCGTGCGCCGGAAAATGAAGCTGAAGCTGATCGTTCAGCTCGTGCGCCGCCCCGACGGCGAGTTCCAGCGCCTGCCGCTCGAAAGCCAGACCGTCGACGTGCTCGGTTTGCCGATCAGCAAGGTCACGATCCAGGTCGCGGCCGGCCGCAACCTCGCGGTGCTCGTCGAGGCGGCGGTCCGCAACACGATCCTGCAGTTGCGCGGAATCGACACGTTGCGCGATTTCATGGATCGGCAACGACTCGCAATGCAAGATCCGGATAGCCAGTTCCCCGGCAAGCTCGTATAGGGGCTGTCCATACCGACAACAGGCTTGCGCCGGCCGGCCGCGCAGCGCGGGCGCGTCTTGCCGGTGCTATGATGAAACGTCAGGATTTTCTGCTTCCCATGCGCATAGTTCTCATCACCGGCATTTCCGGCTCCGGCAAATCCGTCGCGCTGAACGCGCTGGAGGACGCAGGCTACTACTGCGTCGACAACCTGCCGCCGCACGTGCTGCCCGAGCTGACCCGCTACCTCGCCGAAGCGGGCCAGCAGCGGCTCGCGGTCGCGATCGACGCACGTTCGAGCGCATCGCTCGACGAAATGCCCGGCCTGATCCGCACGCTGTCGTGCGACCACGACGTGCGCGTGCTGTTCCTCAATGCGAGCACCCCGGCACTGATCCAGCGCTTTTCCGAAACGCGCCGCCGGCATCCGCTGTCCGGCTCCCCGTCGCACGACGCCGACGTCGGCCTGCTGTCGTCGCTCGAGGAGGCAATCGAGCGCGAGCGCGAACTCGTCGCGCCGCTCGCCGAATTCGGCCACCAGATCGACACGAGCAACCTGCGCGCGAACGCGCTGCGCACCTGGGTCAAACGCTTCATCGAGCAGAAGAACAACGATCTGATGCTGATGTTCGAATCGTTCGGCTTCAAGCGCGGCGTGCCGCTCGATGCCGACCTGATGTTCGACGTGCGGGCGCTGCCGAACCCGTATTACGACCATGAATTGCGCCCGCTCACCGGGCTCGATCAGCCGGTCATCGCGTTTCTCGACGCACTGCCGATCGTCCATCAGATGATCGACGACATCCATGCGTTCCTGATCAAATGGCTACCGCACTTCCGCGAAGACAACCGCAGCTACCTGACCGTCGCCATCGGCTGTACGGGCGGCCAGCATCGCTCGGTCTTCATCGCGGAAACGCTCGCCGCGCGCGTCGCGCGCGAGGCGAACGTGATCGTGCGGCATCGTGACGCGCCCGTGGATGTCGACGCGTCGTCGCGGCTCGTGACCGAGGTCGACAGACCTTAGCGACGCCGCTTCTCCGTAAGCGCCATGTCCTCTCTATCGACCACCCTGCTCGACCTGCCGCTGTTTCCGCTGCATACGGTGCTGTTTCCGGGAGGCCTGCTGCCGCTCAAGGTCTTCGAGGCGCGTTATCTCGACATGTCGCGCGCGTGCCTGCGCGACGACGCGCCGTTCGGCGTCTGCCTGCTGAAGAGCGGGCCGGAAGTCGCGCAGGAAGGCGCCGTGTCGGTGCCCGAAACGATCGGCTGCATGGCGCGCATCGTCGAATGCGACACCGGCGAATTCGGAATGCTGTTTCTGCAGGCAATCGGCACGCAGCGCTTCGAGCTGCTGTCGTATCGCGTCGAGGCCAACGGGCTGCTCGTCGGCATCGCCGAACCGCTGCCCGACGACATTCCGCTCGAGGGCGAGCAGGCGCTCGCGCAGTTCGGTGCATGCGCCGAGGTGCTGGAACGCATCATCGATGCGCTGAAACAGAAGATCGACAAGGAAAAGGAGAAGCTGCCGTTCTGCGAGCCGTTCCGGCTCGACGATCCGAGCTGGGTGTCGAACCGTCTCGCCGAACTGCTGCCGCTCGACCTGCGCGCGCGGCAGAAGCTGATGGAGTTTCCCGACGTCGGTGCGCGCATCGACGCCGTGCATCACGTGCTGAACCGGCACGGCTGGCTCTGACGCGACAGAGCGCGCACCGCGGCGCGCGCCCAGCGTTACGTCACGACTGCAGTCACAACAGCGAACCGCCCAATCCGGCGAGCAGCTTGCGCACAGGCGCGGGCACGCCATAGGCGTCGAGGCCGCTCAGCGGCACCCACGCAGTCTGCGCGTCCTGCACGACGGGTTCGCCGCTACCGTCACCCATCTCGCTCAACCGCGGCTCGATCTCGAGCTTGAAGTGCGTGAACGTGTGCGTCAGCGGCGCGAGCGGCACCGGGCCGCCGCCGCCGAATCCGCGCGCGCGCGCAGCCAGCGCGGCATCGCCATCGGCTTCCGGCAGGCTCCAGAGCCCGCCCCAGATGCCGGCGGGCGGACGCCGCTCGAGCAGCACCGCATCGCCGTCGCGCAGCACGAGCATCCACGTCTTCTTCGTCGGCACCTTCTTCTTCGGACGCGCGGCCGGCAACTCGCGCTGGCGGCCCGTCGACTGCGCGACGCAATCCCCCGCGAACGGGCAGCGCGCGCAATCCGGCTTGCCGCGCACGCACAGCGTCGCGCCGAGATCCATCAGCCCCTGCGTGTAGGCGCTCACGTCGGCCGCGTTCGCGGCGTCGGGCAAAAGCGATTCGGCAAGCGCCCACATGTCGTTCTCGACGCGCTTTTCGCCCGGGAACCCCTCGACGCCGAACACCCGTGCGAGCACGCGCTTCACGTTGCCGTCGAGAATCGTCGCGTGCGCGCCGAACGCGAACGACGCGATCGCCGCGGCGGTCGAGCGGCCGATGCCGGGCAGTTCGGCGAGCGCGTCCGGCGTCGACGGAAACGCGCCGCCATGCTCGGCAACCACGACCTGCGCGCAGCGATGCAGGTTGCGCGCGCGCGAGTAGTAGCCGAGGCCGGCCCACAGCGCCATCACGTCGTCGATCGGCGCGGCCGCGAGCGCGGCAACGTCGGGGCAGCGTTCGAGAAAGCGCAGGTAGTACGGCACGACGGTCGATACCTGCGTCTGCTGCAGCATGATTTCCGACAGCCAGATGCGATACGGGTCGCGCGTGTTCTGCCACGGCAGGTCGTGGCGCCCGTGCACGCGCTGCCACGCGATCAGGCGTGTGGCGAACGTGCGGTGCAGCGGTGTGACGGGAAACGGAGCGGGAGCGGTACGGGGTGGCTTCAAGGTTTCAAGAATGTGGCGAAAGGTTTAACGCTGGCAGGCCGGACAATAGTAGGTCGACCGCTGGCCCTGCACGATCTGCCGGATCGGCGTGCCGCACACGCGGCAAGGCTGCCCGGCGCGATCATAAACGAAGCAGTCGAGCTGGAAGTAGCCGCTCTCGCCGTTGCTGCCGACGAAATCGCGCAGCGTGCTGCCGCCGCGGTCGATCGCATCGGCGAGCGTCGCGCGCACGGCAACGGCGAGCCGCTCGTAGCGCGGCAGCGACACCTTGCCGGCCGCGGTGGTCGGCCGGATGCCCGCGCGGAACAGGCTCTCCGACGCGTAGATGTTGCCGACGCCGACGACGATGTCGCCCGCAAGCAGCGCCTGCTTGACCGACACGGAACGCCCGCGCGTGCGCGCGTGGAGCAGCGCGCCGGTGAAGGCCGGCGAAAAAGGCTCGACGCCGAGGCCGGCGAGGAGCGGATGG
This sequence comes from Burkholderia sp. PU8-34, assembly GCF_053427725.1. Lineage (NCBI taxonomy): Bacteria > Pseudomonadati > Pseudomonadota > Betaproteobacteria > Burkholderiales > Burkholderiaceae > Burkholderia > Burkholderia sp. PU8-34. The sequence continues at coordinate 244,420 of NZ_JBSAXC010000005.1, read as the reverse complement.
GCGTGCACGTCACCGGCCTCGCGCGGATGCCACAGCACGGCGCCGAAACGCCGCGGATCGCGAAAGCGCAGCACGAACTCGTCGAAAATCCAGTCGATGTGGTCGTGCTTGGCGGCGGCGGGCGGTGCACCGGCCGTCGGCAGCACGCGCAGCGTGCCCGTCATGCCGAGGTGCACGATGAACCAGCCGGCATCGACTTCGAACAGCAGATACTTGCCGCGCCGCTCGACGCCAAGCACCTCGCGCTCGCGCAACTGTTCCGCAAGCCCGGCGGGCACGGGCCAGCGCAGCATCGCGGTACGCACGTCGACGCGCTCGACGCGGCGGCCCGCGACAAAGGGTTCGATACCCCGGCGCGTCACTTCGACTTCTGGCAACTCTGGCATGTTCTTGGGGTCTTAAGCTCGATGATGACGATCGTGCGTGTATTGTAGCGAGCGCGTTACAATCGGCTGAAACATCGAACGGATTTCCATGACTCTGCCCTCGAAGCTGCTTCAGAAGCGCCCCGCCACCGCCGCTGCGCGTGGCTCGCGTGTCTTCCCGATCCGCCGCGCGCTCGGCGCCGCGCTGGTCGCCGCATGGACGCTCGCCGCCTTCCCGGCTCACGCACAGGATCCGGCTCCGGACGATGCCGAGTCTCAGAGCGCGTTCGATCACGTGTTGCCGGACGAGAAAAAGGATCTCCCGAACGTCGCGCTGACGAGCCAGATCGTCTACCAGGTGCTCGCCGCCGAAGTGGCGCTGCAGCGCAACCAGCCGGCGCCTGCGTTCCAGACCTACCTCGCGCTCGCACGCGACACGCACGATCCGCGCATGGCGCAGCGTGCGACCGAAATCGCGCTCGGCGCGCAGAGCCCGGCCGACGCGCTGTCCGCCGCGAACCTGTGGCTGCAGTACGCGCCCGATTCGAGCCGCGCGTCGCAGGTCGACGCCGCGCTGCTGGTGCTCTCCGGCAAGCCGGCCGACGCGCAGCCGATGCTCGCGCGCGAACTGGCACGCGCGACCGGCGACACGCGCGGCCCCGCGATCCTCGCGCTGCAGGCGCTGCTTGCGCGCGGTGCCGACCGCGTCGGCGGCCTAGCGGTGCTGAAGGACATGCTGAAGAACGACATGAACCGTCCCGAGGCGCAGCTCGCGATCGCCCGGCAGCAGCTCGCGGTCGACGACAAGGATGGCGCCGCGCAGTCGCTGAGGCAGGCGCTGCAGCTCCGGCCGGACTACCTGCCCGCGGCGCTGATGCTGTCGCAGATGGGGCCGGCGGAGCGCGCGGCGGGCATCGCGTCGTTCGAGAAATATGTTCAGCAGAATCCGAAGTCGCGCGACGCGCGCCTCGCGCTGTCGCAGCTGTATCTCGCCGACGACCGGCTCGACGATGCGCGGAAACAGTTCGAGACGATGCGCAAGCTCGACTCGAAGGACCCGACGCCGTTGATGGCGCTCGCGCTGATCAAGATCCAGCAGAAGAAGTTCGACGATGCGACAGCCTACCTGAAGCAGTACGTGCAGCTCGGCGAGAAGGATTCGAATCTCGACGTCGGCCAGGGCTACATCTACCTCGCGCAGATCGCGATCGACCAGGGCAACGATGCGCAGGCGTCGCAGTGGCTCGACAAGGTCGACCAGACGAGCCAGCACTACCTCCCCGCGCAGATCACGCGCGCGGAGCTGCTGCAGAAGCAGGGCAAGACCGACGAGGCGCGCAAGGTGCTCGACAACCTGTCGGTCACCGATCCGCGCGACGCTGCCGTGATCGCGCGCACCGACGCATCGATCCTGTTCACCGCAAAGCGGTACAACGAAGCGGAAGCTCGCCTGTCGCGGGCAGTCGACGATTTCCCGGACGATCCGGACCTGCGCTACGACTATGCGATGGCGGCCGAAAAGACCGGCCACTACTCGACGATGGAGAAGCAGCTGCGCGAATTGATCCGCACGCAGCCCGACAACCCGCAGGCGTACAACGCGCTCGGCTATTCGCTCGCCGACCGCAACCAGCGCCTGCCCGAGGCCAGCAAGCTGATCGAGAAGGCGGTCGCCCTCGCGCCGAATGACGCGTACATCATGGACAGCCTCGGCTGGGTGAAGTACCGGATGGGCGACACGGCCGGCGCGACGAAGATCCTGCAGCGCGCGTACGACCTGCAGCCGAATGCCGAAATCGGCGCGCATCTCGGCGAGGTGCTGTGGAAGGCCGGCGCACAGGACGAGGCACGCACCGCGTTGCGCGCGGCGCAGAAGCTCGAGCCGGACAACGACACGCTCGTGCAGACGCTCAAGCGACTCCAGATCAACGGTCTCTGATGCAGGGATTCCGGATGTTTTCCCCGTCTTCCCGTGTGGCGCGCGGCGCTGCCGCGGCCGCTGCAGCGCTCGCGCTCGCCGGCTGCGCGAGCACGCCGCCTTCGGCGAGCGCGCCGTCCGGCGGCGTGCTGCAGACCGCCGCGACGCACGCGTATCACGGCCGCTTCGCGGTGCAGTACAGCGACCGCCTCGGCAAGCCCCAGAACGTGTACGGCAACTTCGACTGGCAGGAACACGGCGACGATGTGTCGCTCGAACTGCGCAGCCCGCTCGGCCAGACGCTCGCGATCGTCAAGTCGTCGCCGCGCGAAGCGTCGCTCGAACTGCCGAACCGCGAGCCGAAATTCGCGCCGGACGTCGGCGAGCTGATGCAGAACACGCTCGGCTTCGCGTTGCCGCTCGCCGGCCTGCGCTACTGGCTGCTGCCGACGCCCGCCCCCGCGACGCCCGCGCAGACGGTACGCGATCCCGACGACGGCACGCACATCAAGCAGATCCGCCAGGATGGCTGGACGATCGATTACCTCGCCTACGCGGATGCGCCGGCCACCGGCGTCAAGCGCGTGAACCTCGTGCGCGAGACCCCTCCGCTCGACATCAAGCTCGTGCTCGACCAGTGAGCACGCACGCAGCCCGACACGACACCAGCATGACCGACTCGACCCGCTCGCTGCGCAACTGCCTTGCGCCCGCGAAACTCAACCTGTTCCTGCACATCACCGGCCGCCGCCCGAACGGCTACCACGACCTGCAAAGCGTGTTCCAGCTGCTGAACTGGGGCGACACGCTGCACTTCACGCTGCGCGACGACGGCAAGGTCGCGCGCGCGACCGACGTGCCCGGCGTGCCCGAGCAAAGCGATCTCGTCGTGCGCGCGGCGAACCTGCTGAAAGCGCACACGGGCACCACGGCCGGCGTCGACATCGAAATCGACAAGCGCCTGCCGATGGGCGCAGGCCTTGGCGGCGGCAGCTCCGATGCGGCGACGACGCTGCTCGCGCTGAACCGTCTCTGGCAAGTGAATCTGTCGCGCGCCGAATTGCAGTCGCTCGCGGTGAAACTCGGCGCGGACGTGCCGTTTTTTATTTTTGGAAAAAATGCGTTCGCAGAGGGTATCGGTGAAGAATTAGCTGAGGTACAATTGCCGACTCGCTGGTTCTTGGTTGTGACGCCAAGCGTTCATGTCCCAACCGCTGAAATTTTTTCAGATAAGTTGTTGACAAGAGATTCGAAGCCCGTCACAATAGCAGACTTTCTTGCACGACAAAGCAGCGACGCAGGATGGCCAGACAGTTTCGGTCGGAATGACATGCAGCAAGTTGTGACAAGTAAGTACGTGGAAGTTGCGCAGGTGGTCAAATGGTTGTATGATGTGACCCCCGCGAGGATGACCGGCTCAGGAGCAAGCGTGTTTGCGGCGTTTCGCAGCAAACAGGAGGCAGAAGCGGTGAAAGCCAATCTGCCCACCGGTTGGAACGGTGCAGTTGCCGAGAGTTTGAACGAGCATCCGCTCTTCGCTTTCGCGTCATGAAGTTTTACTTTGTCGGATGACCTACAGTCCGGCGAGGTTCAAAGTTGAGTGTAGGGGAGTCGCCAAGTTGGTCAAGGCACCGGATTTTGATTCCGGCATGCGAGGGTTCGAGTCCTTCCTCCCCTGCCAAAAATTTTCCCGCATTTCCCGCCCAAGCCCGAAGCAGGTGCACGATGAGCAGCCACAGCCATGATGGCCTGATGGTCTTTACTGGCAACGCGAATCCCGCGCTTGCTCAGGAAGTCGTCAATATTCTTGGAATTCCCCTCGGCAAAGCAATGGTCAGCCGTTTCTCCGACGGCGAGATCCAGGTCGAGATCCAGGAAAACGTGCGCGGCAAGGACGTCTTCGTCCTGCAATCCACGTGCGCGCCGACCAACGACAACCTGATGGAACTGATGATCATGGTCGATGCGCTGAAGCGCGCATCCGCAGGCCGGATCACCGCAGCCATCCCCTACTTCGGCTACGCCCGCCAGGACCGCCGCCCGCGTTCGGCGCGCGTCGCGATCTCGGCGAAGGTCGTCGCGAACATGCTGGAAATCGCCGGCGTCGAGCGGATCATCACGATGGATCTGCACGCCGACCAGATTCAGGGCTTCTTCGACATTCCGGTCGACAACATCTATGCAACGCCGATCCTGCTCGGCGACTTGCGCAAGCAGAACTATTCGGATCTGCTCGTCGTGTCGCCGGATGTCGGCGGCGTGGTCCGCGCCCGTGCGCTCGCGAAGCAGCTGAACTGCGATCTCGCGATCATCGACAAGCGTCGCCCGAAGGCGAACGTTGCCGAAGTGATGAACATCATCGGTGAAGTCGAAGGCCGCACCTGCGTGATCATGGACGACATGGTCGACACCGCCGGCACGCTCTGCAAGGCCGCGCAAGTGCTGAAGGACCGTGGCGCGAAGCAGGTGTTCGCTTACGCGACGCACCCGGTGCTGTCGGGTGGCGCTGCCGAGCGCATCGCCGCGTCGTCGCTCGACGAACTCGTCGTCACCGACACGATCCCGCTGTCCGCCGAATCGCTGGCCTGCTCGAAAATCCGCTCGCTGACGAGCGCGAGCCTCCTGGCCGAGACGTTCTCGCGGATCCGCCGCGGCGATTCGGTGATGTCGCTGTTCGCGGAATCCTGATCGGATACCGACACACAAAGCATGCGTAGAAAGCGAAGCGGCAACGCTTCGCTTTTTGCACAATCGGCCGGGACTTACGAAACCCCGGCCGTTTCATCGGGGGCCGCGCTGTCGACGGCCCCGTTTTACTGCCTGGTCGCGGGCAGCAAATGGAGAAACACATGAAAGTCGTCGCTTTCGAGCGCCAACTGCAAGGTACGGGTGCGAGCCGCCGCCTGCGCAACGCCGGTAAGACCACGGGTATCGTCTACGGTGGTGAAGCAGCGCCGCAAATGATCGAACTCGATCACAACGCCCTGTGGCATGCGCTGAAGAAGGAAGCCTTCCACTCGTCGATCCTCGAACTCGAAGTGGCCGGCGCATCGCAGCAAGTCCTGCTGCGTGATGTTCAGTACCACCCGTTCAAGCAACTCGTGCTGCACGTTGACTTCCAGCGCGTCGACGCGAAGAAGAAGCTGCACACGAAGGTGCCGGTTCACTTCGTGAACGCCGAAACGAGCCCGGCCGTTAAGCTGGCAAGCGCGATCATCGCGCACGTCGTGACGGAAATCGAAGTCGAGTGCCTGCCGGCCGACCTGCCGGAATTCGTCGAAATCGATCTGTCGAAGATCGAAGCGGGCCAGTCGCTGCACGCGAAGGACATCGCGCTGCCGAAGGGCGTCGCGCTGACCGCGCACGTCGACGCAGAAAACCCGGTCGTCGCTTCGGCAGCTCTGCCGGCTGGCGCCGTGGCGGATGCGGCTGAAGGCGAAACGCCGGCTGCCTAAGCGCCCTTTCGATCCGTTTTCCGAAACGGTCGACGCAACCCGCCGCGGCTTGCCCGGCGGGTTTTTCTTTTTTGCGCCCTGGCGGCTTGCGGCCGCCATCGAAACGTCATGATCAAACTGATCGTCGGCCTCGGCAATCCCGGGGCGGAATACACCGCGACACGCCACAACGCCGGCTTCTGGCTGATCGACCAGCTGGCCCGCGACGCGGGTGCCACGCTGCGCGACGAGCGCCGCTTCCACGGCTTTTACGCAAAGGCCCGCCTGCACGGCGAGGAAGTCCATCTGCTCGAGCCGCAGACCTACATGAACCGCTCCGGCCAGTCAGTCGTCGCGCTCGCGCATTTCTTCAAGATTCTGCCCGACCAGATCCTCGTCGCGCACGACGAGCTCGACCTGCCGCCCGGCACCGTCAAGCTGAAGCTCGGCGGCGGCAGCGGCGGCCACAATGGCCTCAAGGACATCTCCGCGCACCTGTCGACGCAGCACTACTGGCGGCTGCGGATCGGCATCGGCCACCCGCGCGACCTGATCCCCGAAAGCGCGCGCGCCGGCGCAAAGCCGGACGTCGCGAACTTCGTACTGAAGCCGCCGCGCCGCGAAGAGCAGGACGTGATCGACGCGGCGATCGAACGCGCGCTCGCCGTGATGCCGATGGTCGTCAAGGGCGAACTCGACCGCGCGACGATGCTGCTGCATCGCAACGGCTGACACTGCGCCGCGCGGCGTGCCACTTCCGCGCACAGCGCACCACCGGGAACGCACGCCGCGTCGCACCATGCGGCGCGCATGAGGTAATCTCGTTGTTTTACCCGTCAGGAGCCAAGCGGTGAGCCGTTACTGGAGCGACGTCGTTCAGCAACTCGTGCCCTACGTGCCGGGCGAACAGCCCGCACTCGCGCACCCGGTCAAGCTGAACACCAACGAGAATCCCTATCCGCCTTCGCCGCGCGTCGTCGCAGCGATCACGCACGAACTCGGCGAGGCCGGCGACGCGCTGCGCCGCTACCCCGATCCGCTCGCGCGCAAGCTGCGCGAGACGGTCGCCGACCATCACCACATCGCCCCCGAGCAGGTCTTCGTCGGCAACGGCTCCGACGAAGTGCTCGCGCACACGTTCCACGCGCTGCTCAAGCACGACCAGCCGCTGCGCTTCCCGGACATCTCGTACAGCTTCTACCCGACCTACGCGCGCCTGTACGGCGTGCAATACGACGCGTTGCCGCTCGCCGACGATTTCTCGATCCGTGTCGACGACTATCTCGGCGATGCGGGCGGCGTGCTGTTCCCGAACCCGAATGCGCCGACCGGCCGCGCGCTGCCGCTCGCGGACATCGAGCGGATCGCGGCCGCGAACCCGTCGTCGCCCGTCGTGATCGACGAGGCATATGTGGATTTCGGCGCGGAGTCGGCGATCGCGCTGATCGACCGCTACCCGAACCTGCTCGTCGTCCATACGACGTCGAAGGCGCGTTCGCTCGCCGGGATGCGGGTCGGTTTCGCGTTCGGCCACACCGGGCTGATCGAAGCGCTCAATCGCGTGAAGGACAGCTTCAACTCGTATCCGCTCGACCGGCTCGCGCAGGTCGCGGCACAGGCGGCGTATGAAGACGACACCTACTTCGACGCGACCTGCCGGCGCGTGATCGACAGCCGCACGCGGCTCACGCAGGCGCTGGAGGGATTGGGATTCGAGGTGGTGCCGTCGGCCGCGAACTTCGTGTTCGCGCGCCATCCGGCGCACGACGCGGCCACGCTCGCGGCGCGGCTGAAGGAACGGGAAATCTTCGTGCGGCACTTCAAGCTGCCGCGGATCGACCAGCATCTGCGCATCACCGTCGGCACCGACGCCGAATGCGACACGTTCGTCGCGGCGCTGTGCGACCTGCTGGGCTGAGCCCGAAACAGCACGGGCGGCATGAGCAGCGCGGGCGGCACATGCCGCCCGGCCTGTCATTGCGTCACGATGCGTCGTCGCCCTTCGCGGCGATCAGCGCGTGGTATTTCGCCATCAACTGCTCGTGCGTTTCCTCATGCTGCGGGTCACGCGGAATGCATTCGACCGGACACACCTGCTGGCACTGCGGTTCGTCGAAATGGCCGACGCACTCGGTGCACTTGTTGGGGTCGATCACGTAGATTTCCGGGCCCATCGAAATTGCGCCGTTCGGGCACTCGGGCTCGCACACGTCGCAATTGATGCACTCGTCGGTAATCGTCAAAGCCATACTGATCTCACTTCATCGGGCCGGCCGCCGGTTTCGAAGAAACCGGCCGGCGCCGCGCTTCACGCGGCCCCACCCATCGAGGCCACTTTTTCCGTCAGCCACTTCTCGACCGACGGGAACACGAACTTGCTGACATCTCCGCCCAACTGGGCGATTTCGCGCACGATCGTCCCGGAAATGAACTGGTACTGATCGGACGGCGTCATGAACATCGTCTCGACGTCCGGCAGCAGATAGCGGTTCATCCCCGCCATCTGGAACTCATATTCGAAATCGGACACTGCGCGCAGGCCGCGCACGATCACCCGCGCGTTGTTGGTGCGGACGAAATCCTTCAGGAGGCCGGTGAAGCCCATCACCTTCACGTTCGGGTAATGGCCGAGCACCTCGTTCGCAATCTCCAGCCGCTCTTCCAGCGAGAAGAACGGCTTTTTCGCGCGGCTGTCGGCGACGCCGACTACCAGCGTATCAAAAATGCTCGACGCACGCCGCACGAGATCTTCGTGCCCACGCGTCAGCGGATCGAACGTACCCGGATACACGGCGACTACCATGTCGCTCCTCCTGTCATCACGCAAATGGGGGCGCAGCCGTGCGACGCGCACGCCACTGCCGAGATGGGCGCACGTCGCGTGGATCGCTCGGCGCCTCTTGTGGAACGCGCATTATTCATCATTTTCGCGTCGCAGCAAATGATAGTGCACCACGCCCGCCTTGCCATGCTTTGCGATCTGCCAGCCGGCGAGCGCGTCGTGCGCGGCCGGATCGAGTTCCTCGCCGGTCTCGACGTACAGCCAGCCGCCCGGTGCGACGAGCGGCGCGGTCAGCGCGATCGCGCGTGCGAGCACGGCCGCGTCGCCGAACGGCGGATCGAGGAACACGACGTCGAACGCGCCCGGCGTGAGCCCGGCCGCAAGACGCAATGCATCGGCCTCGGCGACCTCGACCGCGCGCGCGCCGAGCTTGTCCTTGATCGCACGCAGCTGCTGCGCCGCACGCGGATGCCGCTCGACCATCACGACGCTCGCCGCGCCGCGCGACGCGGCCTCGAAGCCGAGCGCGCCGGTGCCGGCGAACAGGTCGAGACAGCGCTGCCCGTCGAGATCCTGGCCGAGCCAGTTGAACAGCGTCTCGCGCACGCGATCGGGCGTCGGCCGCAGGCCGTCGAGATCCAGCACCGCGAGCGGCGTGCGTTTCCAGTCGCCGCCGATGATGCGGACCGTGTGCGGCTTGCCGCCGCGGCTCGTGGAGGCCGCCGGGCGGCCGGAAGATGAACGGGATGAACGGGACATACGGAAGGAAGATCGACTACGGAGGACCGGGCGCGCACGGGGCGCGCCGCCAAACAGGCGCACGTTACCACAAGCGGCGCCGCAAGCTGGCGCAAGCGCAGCGCGCTCGCCTGATAAAATGCGTGGTTTCGGCAGTCGCGCGCCGCGCCCGCACGGGTGCGCGCGACGGCCCGCACGCAGTCCGCGCGCCCACCGGCGGCGGCCTGCCCTCTTCCCGACGTCAGACCATGTTCAGTTTCTTCAAACGATTCAAGAAAGCGCAGGAGCCGACTCCCGCGGAATCGCTGCCGGCCGACGCGCCGCAACCGGAAGCGCAGCGCGCCGACAGCCGGCCGGCCGATGCGTCTCCGGCGAGCGTGCCGCAAGCACCGTTCGCCGCGCGCGAACCGGCGCCGCCCGCAAGCGCTTCGGCAACGCCGGCAGCGCAGCCGCCGGTTTCGGCCAAGCCCGCCGCGCCCTCCGTCGTGATGACGGTCACGCCGACCGGCAACGGCCGCGACGAAGTCGTCGAGACGGTCGAGATCGTCCCGCCGCCCGCGCAGGATCCGTCCGCCAGGAAGTCGTGGCTCGCCCGCCTGAAGTCCGGTCTCGCGAAGACGGGCTCGAGCATCACGAATGTGTTCGTCAACACGAAGATCGACGAGGATCTGTACGAGGAGCTCGAAACCGCGCTGCTGATGTCCGACGCGGGCGTCGACGCGACCGAGTTCCTGCTCGCCGCGCTGCGCGAGAAGGTGCGCACGGGCCGGCTGACCGATCCGCAGCAGGTCAAGGGCGCATTGCGCGACCTGCTCGTCGAGTTGCTGAAGCCGCTCGAGAAATCAATGACGCTCGGCCGCGCGCAGCCGCTCGTGATGATGATCGCGGGCGTCAACGGCGCGGGCAAGACGACCAGCATCGGCAAGCTCGCGAAGCATCTGCAGAGCTTCGACCAGTCGGTGCTGCTGGCCGCCGGCGACACGTTCCGCGCGGCCGCGCGCGAACAGCTGACGGTCTGGGGCGAGCGCAACAACGTGACGGTCGTGCAGCAGGAAAGCGGCGATCCGGCCGCGGTGATCTTCGACGCGGTCAGCGCCGCGCGTGCGCGCGGCATCGACGTGATGATGGCCGACACGGCCGGCCGCCTGCCGACGCAGCTGCACCTGATGGAAGAGCTGAAGAAAGTGAAGCGCGTGATCGCGAAGGCGCACGACGGCGCGCCGCACGAGGTGCTGCTCGTGATCGACGCGAACACGGGCCAGAACGGGCTCACGCAGGTGAAGGCGTTCGACGATGCGCTCGGGCTGACCGGCCTCATCGTCACGAAGCTCGACGGCACCGCGAAGGGCGGCATCCTCGCCGCGATTGCGCGCCAGCGTCCGGTGCCCGTCTACTTCATCGGCGTCGGCGAAAAGGTCGAGGACCTGCAGCCGTTCAGCGCAGAGGAATTCGCCGACGCGCTGCTCGGCTGAACGCGATACGCGGCCGCGAACACAGGGCGCCATGCAGGCGCCCTTTTTTCATGCCGCGGCGGTCGGCGTCAGTCGCCTCAGTCGCCTCAGTCGCCTCAGTCGCCTCAGTCGCCTCAGTCGCCTCAGTCGCCTCAGTCGCCTCAGTCAGCTTCGGTCGGCCGCTGCCGGTTGACCACCCAGCCTCACTCGGCGTCGGGCTGCGCGCCCGGCGCGGCCGCCTTGAACGCGTCGAGCGTTGCCGCATAGTCGGCAATCCGCTGGATCGTCGGATAACGCGCGGTATCGATCGAGAAGCGATTCGCGTTGAACACCTGCGGCACGACGCAGATGTCGGCGAGCGTCGGCGTATCGCCGAAGCACAGCTTGCCGGTGCGCGGATCGTTCGCGAGGCGCGTCTCGAGCGACGCGAAGCCCGTCTCGATCCAGTGGCGGTACCAGTCGTTCTTCGCCTCTTCCGGCACCTGCATCATGTGCTTCAGGTACTTCAGCACGCGCAGGTTGTTGAGCGGATGAATCTCGCACGCGACCTGCAGCGCGATTGCCCGCACGTACGCTCGATCGACCGGCTGCTTCGGCAGCAGCGCCGGCTCCGGATGCGTTTCTTCCAGGTATTCGATGATCGCGAGCGACTGCTGCAGCGTCGCGTCGCCGTCGATCAGCGTCGGCACGAGCGAATCCGGGTTCAGCGCGCGATAGTCGTCCTTCAGTTGCTGGCCGCCTTCGCGCAGCAGGTGCACGGGCACGTAGTCGAACGGCAGTTGCTTCAGGTTCAGGGCGATCCGCACGCGATACGCGGCGGAACTGCGGAAATAGCTGAAAAGCTTCATCGGATGTCTCTCGTTGTCATGATCGGCCGGCGGCGGCGCAAGCCGGAAACCGGAAACCGGCCTGCGCGGCATGGGCATCGCGCATCGTGCCGGCCGGCGGGGCCGGTGCCGGCGCCGGGGCGCGGTCGAATCGCGCGTCGCCGGGATCATGAGTGTAGCGCGCCGGCACGCCGCCGCGCGCTTGCAGGAACCGCGCGAATGCGTGCGATACTCGGTGGGTTCCCCACCGCCACCGCGCGGCCCGCTCGCCGATGCGACGCGAGCCGCCCCATACGCTTCGATGACCGCTACCCACGATCCCGCCGCCGCTGCGGCCGAACCGTTCCACTGCGCCCGCTTCATCAAGGAGATCGGCCGCGGCCCGCATGGCGCCCGCGCGCTGTCCGCCGAAGACACGTTCGAGCTGTATCGCGCGATGCTGAATACGCGCGTGTCGGACGTCGAACTCGGCGCGATCCTGATCGCGTACCGCCTGAAGGGCGAGACCGCCGACGAGCTCGCCGCGATGCTCGCCGCCGCGCACGCGTCGTTCGAGCCCGTGCATGTGCGGGACAGCGCGTTCCGCGCGGTGTCGATCCCGAGCTACAACGGCGCGCGCAAGCAGCCGAACCTCGTGCCGCTGCTCGCGCTGCTGCTCGCACGCGTTGGCGTGCCGGTGCTCGTGCACGGCGTCACACACGATCCGGGCCGCGTGACGAGCGCGGAAATCTTCGCCGCACTGTCGATCCCGCCGTCGGCCTCGCACGACGCGATCGAGGACATGCTCGCCGAACGCCGCGTCGCGTTCGCGCCGATCGACGCGCTCGCGCCGCGGCTCGCGCGCCTGCTGGCGATGCGCAGCGTGCTTGGCGTGCGCAATTCGACGCATACGCTCGTGAAGATCCTGCAGCCGTTCGCGCCCGCGGGCCTGCGGCTCGTCAACTACACGCATCCGCCGTATCGTGACAGCCTCGCGCAGCTGTTCCGCGACCATCCGGACGCTGCGCAGGGCGGCGCGCTGCTCGCGCGCGGCACCGAGGGCGAGGCCGTCGCCGACACGCGGCGCCAGGTGCAGGTCGACTGGCTGCACGACGGCGTGTGCGACACGCTGATCGAAGCCGAACGCTCGTCGGCCGACGCGCCGCCCGTCGCGCTGCCGGAATCGCGCGATGCGGCCACCACCGCCGCGTGGACGGACGCGGTGCTGCGCGGCGAGATTCCGGTGCCGGAGATGGTCGCCCGGCAGGTCGACACGATCGTGCGGATCGCGCGCATCGAAGCGTGAGCCCTTGCCTGCGCATCGGCGCGCGGCCACGCGCCGGCACGCCCGGTGCGCAGCGCCGCAGTCGCACCCGATGCATCCGTCCTGAAACGACTCATTTGACAGGCGCAGGCGACTTCGCATAGAGTTGTCGCCATGCGTTCCTTTCCGAACACCCTCCGAATTACCTCCGGTCGCCTAGCGCGGCCGCTATCGCTACGCCTAGCCTAAGGCTGTCGTAGCGCCGTGTGCTGTCCGCACGGTCCCTCCTCAGCAGTTCCTCGCAGTACCTTCTCGCAGTTTTTTACAACCCGAAGTCGTCAGCTTTCGTCCGTCCATCCGTCGGCCGAACCGCGAAGATCATCCGCATCCGCAGCGCTATCCGGCGCCACGGTGCGAGGCAGCGCTACCGCCGCTCATGCCGCCCGTCTTCGCTTGCGACTCGAGACCCGAGGTCATGAAGATGATGCGCAACCCGCAAGAGAAGTACCGATCGTTCGAACCTGTCCGCATCAACGGCCGCAAATGGCCGACCCGCACGGTCGAGCGTGCGCCGGTCTGGATGAGCACCGATCTGCGCGACGGCAACCAGTCGCTGATCGAGCCGATGAGCATCGAGCAGAAGCTCGAGTTCTTCGAGATGCTCGTCGCGATCGGCTTCAAGGAGATCGAAGTCGGTTTTCCGTCGGCGTCGCAAACCGACTTCGATTTCGTGCGCAAACTGATCGACGAGAAGCGCATTCCCGACGACGTGACGATCGAAGTGCTCGTGCAGTCGCGCGAAGACCTGATCGCGCGCACGTTCGACGCGCTCGAAGGCGTGCCGCGCGCGATCGTGCACCTGTACAACGCGATCTGCCCGTCGTTCCGCCGCATCGTGTTCGGGATGTCGAAGGACGACGTGAAGGCGCTCGCGGTCGAGGGCACGCGCCTCATCAAGGAATACGCGGCGGCGCGCCCCGGCACGCACTGGACCTACCAGTACTCGCCCGAGACCTTCAGCATGACCGAGCTGTCGTTCGCGCGCGAGGTGTGCGACGCGGTCGCGCAGACCTGGCGGCCGACCCGCGACCACAAGATGATCGTCAACCTGCCGGCAACCGTCGAAGCCGCGATGCCGAACGTGTTCGCCGACCAGATCGAATGGATGGACCGCAATCTCGGCTATCGCGACAGCATCGTGCTGTCCGTGCATCCGCACAACGACCGCGGCACTGCGGTCGCCGCCGCCGAACTCGCGCTGCTCGCGGGCGCCGACCGCATCGAGGGCTGCCTGTTCGGCAACGGCGAACGCACCGGCAACGTCGACCTCGTCACGCTCGCGCTCAATCTCTATACGCAGGGCATCGATCCGGGCCTCGATTTCTCGGACATCGACGCGGTGCGCCGCGTCGTCGAGCGCTGCAACCAGATTCCCGTGCATCCGCGTCATCCGTACGCGGGCGACCTCGTGTTCACCGCATTCTCGGGCTCGCACCAGGACGCGATCCGCAAGGGCTTCGCGCAGCAGCGCCCCGACGCGATCTGGGAAGTGCCGTACCTGCCGATCGACCCCGCCGACGTCGGCCGCAGCTACGACGCGGTGATCCGCGTGAACAGCCAGTCCGGCAAGGGCGGCGCGACGTTCCTGCTCGAACGCGGCCTGGGCTTCACGCCGCCGCGCCGCGTGCAGATCGAGTTCAGCCATGCGGTGCAGACGCTCGCCGACGTGTCGGGCGAGGAAGTCACGGGCGACGCGATCTGCGCGCTGTTCTCGCGCGAGTTCCTCGAGACCGACGGTCCCGCTGCCCGCAACGGCGGCAGCGTACGCTGGAAGCACCGCGAAATCGCCGGCGCGAGCCCGGCCGATGCGTCCCCGGAACAGGTCGTGCAGCGCGCGGCCGCGGCGTTCGCGGCGGCCGCGGGTGCGGCGCTCGACGTCGCTTCCTGCGAGCACGTGCGCACGGCGGACGGCCGCACGGCGGTGTTCGTCGGCTGCCGGGTCGGCGACGCGCCGATGCGGCACGGGATCGGTGTGCATGCCGATGCGGCGGCCGCCGCACTGGATGCCGTCGTCAGCGCCGTCAACCGCTCGGCATGGCATTGCGCCGATCGCCGTGCCGCGGCCTGACGGATCGCATCAGGGTTTGAAGAGGGTCGGGTAGCAGTGCGAGACCGCCCGTGCAACGCGCAACCCGCGCTGCACGGGCCAACAAAAAGCGGCCCAGCAGGCCGCTTCGGACGAGACACGAAAAGGAATGCCACGCGCGTTCATGTCTCGGTCGCGCACCGCGTCGCCTGCCACGCGAGCAGGCGCCAGCGCCCCTGCTCCTGCGTCTGCACGGCCGTGTACGCAATCGGAAACACGAGGCCGCCGTTGTTCGTCTCCATCTCGATCAGCGCGCGTCCGGTGACGATGCAGGTCTCGTCGCCGACGGGCAGCACGTCCTGCGACTGGATCTCGATCTGGCGATAGCGGCGGCGGCCGGCGGCAATGGCGTCGATGAACTGCTGCTTCGTTTCCCGTTTGCCGTTGGTGTGAACATAGAACACCTTGTCCGACAGCAGCGACTCGAGCGTCTCGCCGTCCCCGTCCACCATTGCACGGAACCGATCGCGCTCGAGCGCGCGGATCGCATCGACCACCTTCGCCATCGCCTGACTCCTCGTCAACGCGCACGCCGAGCGCGGGCGTGCGGATCAGAAGTTGTACTGCACGTAGAACTGGTGGAAATTTATACCAGGATTCGGCTCTTTGATACCCGCGTTAGACACATGTTGAAAACGGTAGCCGACCTGATACTGTTGCCGTTCTCCGAACTGCGCGCCGACGCCGACCACATCCGCGAACTGGAACGCGGTCGACAGCGACAGATTGGTCGCAATCGTCGGATGGGACAGCAGCCGCACGCCCGCGCCGGCCTCGACGAACGGTCGCACCTGCCCCGCGCTCTTGATGAAACGGAACATCGGCGTCGCGCCGAATTCCCAGATGCTGCTGTGGACGTTGCCGCCCGTGTGCCAGTAGCCGACGTGGCCTTCCATCACGAACGCGAAGTGCCAGCCGCCGACCTCCCACCATGTCCAGCCCGGATCCCAGACGACGCCGAGGTCGCCCTTGTCGATCCCGTGGCGATCGGAAAACCCGCCGCCTGCCTGGATCCCCCATCGATCCGCAAACGCCGCGCCGGACCCGCCCAGCAATGCCGCAGCCAGGACCGCATGCATCGCAAGCCGGCCGCGCAGCCGACCATTCTTCTTATTGTTCATCTGACACTCCAACTCTGTGGGTTGAATGGCACCGGCCGTGGTTCGGCCTGGCTCGAGCGAACAGAATGTTATGGTAAAGGACTTTTCCGATCGGCATCGCGAAGCGAAATGGTTTGCTTCCTAAACGACAAAAATCGAAATCGTCTACTGATTCCTCATAAAAACAACGGGTTACGGAACTTGTCGGCGTTCGAGCGGTCACGCCTAATGCTATCGACATCGAAAGATCGATAGAAAATCGGGAACTCGAAAGCCCGTGCCCCCTCTAAGGAATTAGCACTCAGTTGGCTGGAGTGCTAAGATTGACCGCGGAATCATCCGAGTCCGGGGTTCATCCCTGATTCCAAAGGAGTTTTCTTAAGTGAGCAACGCTCTGACCCTTCCGAACACCCTGAGCCCGGCGTCTGCTAAGGCCGAATCGGCAGGCTCGCTGGCGCTCGCAACCCATTCGATGTTGCCGGGCCAGCTGGGCAACATCGACGCCTATATCCAGGCAGTCAATCGTATCCCGTTGCTGACGGCCGAGGAAGAACGCCAGTATGCAACCGAGTTCCGCGAGCAGAACAACCTCGACTCGGCCCGCCGTCTCGTGCTGTCGCACCTGCGGCTCGTCGTGTCGATCGCGCGCAACTACCTCGGCTACGGCCTGCCGCACGGCGACCTGATCCAGGAAGGCAACATCGGCCTGATGAAGGCCGTGAAGCGCTTCGATCCGGCGCAGAACGTGCGTCTCGTGTCGTATGCGATCCACTGGATCAAGGCCGAGATCCACGAATACATCCTGCGCAACTGGCGCATGGTGAAGGTCGCGACGACGAAGGCGCAGCGCAAGCTGTTCTTCAACCTGCGCAGCCACAAGAAGGGCATGCAGGCGATGACGCCCGAGGAGATCGACGGCCTCGCGCAGGAACTCAACGTCAAGCGCGAAGAAGTGACCGAGATGGAAACGCGGCTGTCGGGTGGCGACATCGCGCTGGAAGGCCAGGTCGAGGACGGCGAGGAAAGCTATGCGCCGATCGCGTATCTCGCCGATTCGCACAACGAGCCGACCGCCGTGCTCGCCGCGCGTCAGCGCGACACGCTGCAGACGGACGGCATCGCGCAGGCGCTCGACGCGCTCGACGCGCGCAGCCGCCGCATCATCGAGGCGCGCTGGCTGAACGTCGAGGACGACGGCTCGGGCGGCTCGACGCTACACGACCTCGCCGCGGAGTTCGGCGTATCGGCGGAACGCATCCGCCAGATCGAAGCGAGCGCAATGAAGAAAATGCGCACGGCACTGGCCGAATACGCGTAAATCAGCCGATTTAGAGTATCGCCCCCAAAACCGCTGCCCAACCGGCAGCGGTTTTTTTTCGTCGATTAATTGACTTGTTTCATCGGGTATTCGACGTTCAATGACCGTTCCCGGCAATTATTGATCCAGCTCAAATTCCGATGCAACGTTCGCGACGGAGTGCCGCAGCGCAGCACTCGGCACGGAAAAGCCGGCATTTTAAAATTGGCATGTCCGGCGCAACAGGATTAAAACCGCTTAACGGCCGTCATAAATCCAACGTAAAGTCGCCCCCAACCCGCGTTAAATCGAATCAGGATTATGGCCTTGACCTCGATCAATAAAGCGGCCGCACGCCCGGCCAGTGCGCACGGCTGGCGCGGCCGCATCGCCGCATGGGCACGCGGCCCGACACTCGCCCGCGACATCGCCATCGTGCTGGTCATCAAGCTGATCCTGCTGATGGCGCTCAAATACGCATTCTTCAATCATCCGCAGGCCGAGCACATGTCGCTGCCGCCTGCCGCCGTCGCCGAGAAGCTGCTCTCGGTCCCGGCGCCCGCTTCTACCCAGGGAGACCAACATGATAAGTAGCGAAGTCGTCGATCTGTCACGGCTGCAGTTCGGCATTACAGCGCTCTACCACTTCCTGTTCGTGCCGCTGACGCTCGGGCTGTCGTGGCTGCTCGTGATCATGGAAGCCGTGTACGTGATGACCGGCAAGCAGGTCTACAAGGACATGACCCAGTTCTGGGGCAAGCTGTTCGGCATCAACTTTGCGATGGGCGTGACGACCGGCATTACGCTCGAATTCCAGTTCGGCACGAACTGGTCGTACTACTCGCACTACGTCGGCGACATCTTCGGCGTGCCGCTCGCCGTCGAAGGGCTGATGGCGTTCTTCCTCGAATCGACGTTCGTCGGCCTGTTCTTCTTCGGCTGGAACCGCCTGTCGAAGGTCAAGCACCTGATGGTCACGTTCCTCGTCGCGCTCGGCTCGAACCTGTCCGCACTGTGGATCCTCGTCGCGAACGGCTGGATGAACAACCCGGTCGGCGCCGAGTTCAACTACCAGACGATGCGCATGGAGATGACGAGCCTGTTCGACGTGCTGTTCAACCCGGTCGCGCAGGTGAAGTTCGTGCACACCGTGTCGGCCGGCTACGTGTCGGCTGCGATGTTCGTGCTCGGCGTGTCGTCGTGGTACCTGCTGAAGAAGCGCGACACCGACTTCGCGCTGCGCTCGTTCGCGGTCGCGGCCGGTTTCGGCCTCGCGGCAACGCTCTGCGTGATCGTGCTCGGCGACGAATCGGGCTATACGACCGGCGAAGTGCAGAAGATGAAGCTCGCGGCAATCGAATCCGAATGGGAAACGCAGGCGGCGCCCGCGTCGTTCACGCTGATCGGCCTGCCGAACCAGAAGGAGCAGCGTACCGACTATGCAATCAAGATTCCGTATGCGCTCGGCCTGATCGCGACGCGCTCGATCGACGAGCCGGTGATCGGCCTGCGCGAGCTCGCGAAGCACAGCGAGGAGCACATCCAGAGCGGCATGATCGCGTACGGCGCGCTGCAGAAGATCAAGGAAGGCGACACGAGCGACGCGACGCGCGCGCTGTTCGACCAGCACAAGCAGTATCTCGGCTACGGGCTGATGCTCAAGCAGTTCACGCCGAACGTGACCGACGCAACGCCCGAGCAGATCAAGGAAGCCGCGAAGAAGACCATCCCGCCTGTGGCGCCGGTGTTTTTCTCGTTCCGGATCATGGTGTTCCTCGGTTTCCTGTTCGTCGCGACCTTCGTCGCCGCGTTCTGGTTCTGCGCGCGTCGCGAACTGCTGCAGGACAACCGCCGCTGGTTCCTCCGCTACGCGGTGTGGGCGATCCCGCTGCCGTGGATCGCCATCGAATTCGGCTGGGTCGTCGCCGAACTCGGCCGCCAGCCGTGGACGATCGCCGGCGTGCTGCCGACGCACCTGTCCGCGTCGAGCCTGACGCCGACCGACCTGTACCTGAGCCTCGCCGGTTTCATCGTGTTCTACACGGCGCTCTTCATCCTCGAGATCACGCTGATGTTCAAGTACGCCCGCCTCGGCCCGTCGTCGCTGCACACCGGCCGCTATCACCACGAGCTGGTCGCCGCCGAGCGCGCGTCCGCATGACGGCACACGCGTACCCGACACCGAACAAGGAATCGTTATGGACTATGGAACTCTCAAGCTGATCTGGTGGCTGCTCGTCGGCGTGCTGCTGATCGGCTTCGCCGTCACCGACGGCTTCGACATGGGCGCGACCGCGCTGCTGCCGTTCCTCGGCAAGACCGACGACGAGCGCCGCATCATCGTCAACACCGTCGGCGCGACCTGGGAAGGCAACCAGGTGTGGCTGATCACCGCCGGCGGCGCGATGTTCGCCGCGTGGCCGCTCGTCTACGCGGCGTCGTTCTCCGGCTTCTACTTCGCGATGCTGCTCGTGCTGTTCGCGCTGTTCTTCCGGCCGGTCGGCTTCGACTACCGCAGCAAGCGGCTAGATCCGCGCTGGCGCGCGGGCTGGGACTGGGGCCTCTTCATCGGCGGCTTCGTGCCGGCGCTCGTGTTCGGCGTCGCGTTCGGCAACCTGCTGCAGGGCGTGCCGTTCCAGTTCGACACTGACCTGCGCGTCACCTATCACGGCAGCTTCTGGGCACTGCTGAACCCGTTCGCGCTGCTGTGCGGCCTCGTCAGCCTGACGATGCTCGTCGCGCACGGCGCCGCGTTCATCAAGATGAAGACGGACGGCGTGATCGCGCGCCGCGCGTCGGTCGCACTGCGCGTGTCGGCGTTCCTCGCCGTCGTGCTGTTCGTGCTCGCCGGCGTGCTGATCGCGTCGTACATCGGCGGCTTCCACATCACGCGCGCCGCGCCGACCGACACGGTCGCGAACCCGCTGCTGAAGGACGTCGCCGCCGGCTCGGGCCTGTGGCTCGCGAACTACGGCGAATATCCGTGGATGATCGCGGCGCCTGTCGTCGGCATCGCGGGCGGCGTGCTCGCGCTGCTGCTCGCCGGCTCGCGCCTCGAGAAGACCGCGTTCTTCTGCACGGGCCTGATGATCGTCGGCGTGATCCTGACCGCGGGCTTCTCGATGTTCCCGTTCATCATGCCGTCGTCGCTCGACCCGCGCAGCAGCCTGACCGTGTGGGATTCGACGTCGAGTCACAAGACGCTGCAGGTGATGCTGTTCGCCGTGATCGTGTTCATGCCGATCATCCTGCTCTATACGAGCTGGGTGTACCGCGTGATGCGCGGCAAGGTCACGCGCGAGGCGCTCGAAGAGAACACGCACTCGATGTACTGAACCCGGCCGGGGCGCACACACGCCCTCGCCCCCCGTTTCGCAAGGAGTCGGATCATGTGGTATTTCAGCTGGATTCTCGGTATCGGCGTCGCGCTCGCGTTCGGCATCATCAACGTGATGTGGCTCGAGGCGCGGCAGCGCAAGCAGGAAGCGCCGGTGCGCGCGAACTGACACTGCCCGCTGCGGGCGCCGCCAGACGGCCCGCGCAGTGCGAACCCATGAAAGCAACACGGCGCCCGAGGGCGCCGTGTTGCTTTGTCGGGCGCGGCAGCGATCGGCGATCGCTGCCCGTTCGTGGCGTGCTGCCGCGCGAACTCAGGCCGCTCAGGCCGGTTGAGCAGCCGTGCCGCCACCCGTCGCCGGCAGGCGCGCATTGAGCTGTTGCGCGTAGCGCGCGGCCGCGCTGCCGCAGACGATGTGGAACGTGTCGGCGCCGACCCACGCGATATCGAGCGACTCGAGACGCTGGCGATCGACCGCCGACGGATCGAGCACGACGACGCGCAGGCGCGTGGTCGCCACCGCGTCGAGCGACGCAACGTTCGTCGCGCCGCCGAACACCGCGAGCCAGCGTGCCGGATCCGGATCGAGCGGGCCGGCCGCACCGGCCGTCGCGCCCGCGCCCGTGGCCGCCGGTGCGGCAGCGGCAGCCGGTGCGGTCGCGGCGGCAGCCGCGCCGCTGCCGATCGCCGTGCGCATTTCGTCGGCGATGATGTCCGCCTCCGGCCCGATGATCACCTGAACGCTGTTGCCGCCGCGCTTGAGCACACCGCGCGCGCCGGCCGCCTTCAGGTCCGCTTCCGACACCTTGCCCGGATCGACGACGGTCAGGCGCAGGCGCGTCGTGCAGGCGTCGACGACCGTCAGGTTGCCGGCACCGCCGAGCGCGGCGATGTAGCGCTGCGCGCGCGGCGCGGAGGCCGCTGCAGCCGCCGCGCCCGGCGCGATATAGCCGCCCGCCTCAAACGACTCGGCTGCCGCTTCGGCCGTCGCCGGCTCGCGACCCGGCGTCGCCATGTCGAACTTGCGGATGAAGAAGCGGAACAGCCCGTAGTACGCAACGCCGTACGCGATGCCGAGCGGAATCGCGACCCAGCCCTTCGTCGACAGCCCGTAGTTCAGCACGTAGTCGATCGCGCCCGCCGAAAACGTGAAGCCGAGCTTCACGTCGAGCAGCTGGCAGATCGCCAGCGACAGCCCCGTCAGCACCGCGTGGATCACGTACAGCACCGGCGCGAGGAACATGAAGCTGAATTCGATCGGCTCGGTCACGCCGGTCAGGAACGACGTGAGCGCCATCGAGAACAGCAGGCCGCCGACCACCGCGCGGCGCTCCTTCGGCGCCTCGTGCAGCATTGCGAGGCACGCGGCCGGCAGGCCGAACATCATGATCGGGAAAAAGCCGGCCATGAAGGTGCCCGCGGTCGGGTCGCCCGCGAAGAAGCGGTGCAGGTCGCCATGCACGATGTCGCCGCCGGCGGCCGGCGCGAAGTTGCCGAACACGAACCACGCGAGCGAGTTGATGATGTGGTGCAGGCCCGTGACGAGCAGCAGCCGGTTCAGGAAGCCGAACACGAACGCACCGATCGCGCCCGCGGTCGTCAGCCACTGGCCGGCCGCGTCGATCGCGTGCTGCACCGGCTGCCACACGTAGCCGAACACGATGCCGAGCACGACGCACGCGAGCCCCGTGATGATCGGCACGAAGCGCTTGCCGCCGAAGAACGCGAGGTAGTCGGGCAGCTTGATGTCCTTGTAGCGGTTGTACAGCAGCCCCGCGACCACGCCCGCGATGATCCCGGACAGCACGCCCATGTTCAGCTTCGGATCGATGTCCTTCATGATCGCGGTTTCGATCAGATAGCCGATCGCACCCGCGAGCGCCGCGACGCCGTTGTTGTCCTTCGCGAAACCGACCGCCACGCCGATCGCGAACAAGAGCGGCAGGTTGTCGAAGATCGCGCCGCCCGCGTCGGCGATCATCTTGATGTTGAACACGTCCGGCTGGCCGAGACGCAGCAGGATTCCGGCGACCGGCAGCACCGCGATGGGCAGCATGAGCGCGCGGCCCAGGCTTTGTATCTTCAGAAACGGATTCCCGTCCATTCAGTCCTCCAATCCTTGTCTCTACGTTGAACTTCTTCGTTGACCTGATTGCTTGCGCATCGAATCTGCCTTCATGCCGAAACGGCACGCGAGTGCTGCCGACGACGCTCAGTCGAGCGGCCAGACCTCGCGGCTTGCTGCCCTTACCGCCTGCGCCGAATCGAGCGCGAGCAGGTCCTGCGCGCGCTGGCGGCACACCTGGTAATCGAGTCGGCGCACGCGCGCCTTGATGCCCGGCACCGACACCGGATCGACCGACAGCTCGGTCACGCCGAGGCCGACGAGGATCGGCACCGCGAGCGGATCGCCGCCGAGCGCGCCGCACACGCCGACCCACTTGCCGTGCCGTTCGGCACCGCGCACCGCGATGTCGATCAGGCGCAGCACGGCCGGATGCAGGCCGTCGGCCTGCGCGGCCAGATCGGCCTGGCACCGGTCCATCGCGAGCGTGTACTGGGTCAGGTCGTTGGTGCCGATCGACAGGAAATCCGCGTGCTGCGCGAGCTGATCGGCGAGCAGCGCCGCCGACGGCACCTCGATCATCACGCCGACCTCGATTGGCTCGGTGCGGCCCATCGCGCGCGCGAATTCGTCGAGGCGCTTCCTCAGCCGCACGAGCTCGCCCGCATCGGTGACCATCGGCAGCAGGATGCGCACCGCGCCGAACGGTTTCACCGCGAGCAGGCCCTGCAGCTGGTCGTCGAGCAGGTCGGGACGCACCTGCGCGAGACGGATCCCGCGCAGGCCGAGCGCCGGGTTCGGCTCGGGCGGCAGCGTCAGGTAGTCGACCTCCTTGTCCGCGCCGACGTCGAGCGTGCGAATGATCGCGGTGCGGCCCTGCAGCGCGTCGACGATCGACTGGTAGCTGTCGCGATGCTCGGCCGTCGTCGGTGCCGTCTGGCGATGGATGAACATCAGCTCGGTGCGCAGCAGGCCCACCGCGTCCGCGCCGTTGTCGACCGCGGTGTTCGCGTCGTCGAGCGTCGCGATGTTCGCGGCGACCTCGATCGCGCGGCCGTCGGACGTTGCCGCGGCTTCGCCCGCGGTGCGGCGGTTCGCCTCGCGCACGCCGGCGAGACGCTGGCGCTCGTGGCGCGCGCGCTCGACGTCGAGCGCGGTCGGCGCGTGCTCGAGGCGGCCCCCGCTCGCGTCGACGACGACCTGCGTGCCGTCCGGAATCGCGTACAGCGCATCGCCGACCGCGACGAGCGCCGGAATGCCGAGCTGGCGCGCGATGATCGCCGCGTGCGACGTCGCGCCGCCGCGCGCCATCACGAGTGCCGTCACGCGTTCACGGTCGAGCGACGCGAGATCCGACGGCGTGAATTCCTCGGCAGCGAGCACAGCCTCGTCGGGCAGCGTGCGCGCCGCGCTCGTTGCATGACCGAGCGTGCGCAGCACGCGCTTCTCGATGTCGCGCAAGTCTGCCGCGCGCTCGGCGAGCAGCGCGTCGTCGAGCTTCGACAGCGTGTCGATCTGCGCGCGGATCGTCGCGCGCCATGCGAAGCCCGCGCTCTTGCCGAGACTGATCAGGTCGCGCGCCGCGTCGATCAGCGTCGGATCCTCGAGCAGCACGCGGTGCACCGCGAAGATCCCCGCTTCACCGACCGCGCCGCGCGCCGATGCGTTGCGCACCGTGGCGTCCAGTTCCGCATCGACCGTCTTGAGCGCCTGGTCGAGCATCCGGCTTTCCGCCGCGGGCGTGCCGCTCGCCTGCTCGGGCGGCGTAATGTCCGTGTCGTCGAGACGCACGAGCGTGCCGACCGCAATGCCGGGCGCCGCGCACACGCCTGCCAGCATATTCGGCTCGAGCGGTGCGCCGTCGAGCGACATGCCGGCGCCGCGCGCAACGGCCTGCGGCGCGGGCGAGATCGTGCGCGCCGGCTTTTCGTCGACCTCGCCGTGCGCTTCGCGCAGCAGCTCGTGCTCGACCGCGTCGACGGCCAGCTGCGCGTGTGCGCCGCGGCCGACCAGTTCGACCGTCGCCCCAACGCCCGCGCCGAGACCGAGCAGCCCGACGACGCTCGCGATCGACGCGTGGCGGCCGTCGAAATGCACGTCGACGCTGGCGTCGAAGCCCCGCGCCGCTTCGCGCGCCCGCGCGGCCGGCCGCGCATGCAGGCCGCCCGGCTGCGTCAGCTGAATCGCGCGGCGCACTTCGGTCATTGCGGCGGCGCCGGTCGCAGCCGCCTGCACGGCCGCCCCGCCCTTGCCGCGCAGCGTGAGGAGCGGCGTCTCGCCTGCGCTCGCGTAGCCCTGCGCGCGATCGATCACCTCGAACGCATCGGAGTTCGCGATCGCGATCACCGACACGAGCGAATGCGCGCTACGTGCGACCGCATCCTGGTCGAACTCGATCAGCAAGTCGCCCGCGTCGACGCGCGCACCGGTGTCGACCCGCGCGGTGAACCCCTGCCCGTTCAGCTCGACGGTATCGATGCCGATGTGCAGCAGCACTTCCACGCCCTGCGGCGTGGTGATCGTCACCGCGTGACCGGTGCGCGCGAGATGCGACACGACACCCGCGCACGGCGCGACGAGCTTGCCGACGAGCGGGTCGATGCCGATGCCGTCGCCGAACATCGCGCCGGAGAACACCGGATCGGGCACGTCGGCCAGCGGAACGATCGGCCCCGTCAGCGGGGCCAGCAGAACGATCTGATCGTGGGTGGGGCTCTTCAACTGGGACTCCTCGGCGCGTCTCATCGGCGTTCTCGGCTCATCAATGCGTTTCGGTGACTTTGTTCAGGTGGCGCGGCGTGTCGGGATTGCGGCCGCGCGCGACGGCGAGATCCGCCGCCATCACGTAGAACGAAAGAATGGCGGCGATCGGGTCGAGCGCCGAATGGGCGGTTTGCGCGAGCGGCAGCACCGTGCCCGATATGTCGGGCGTGCCGGGCGTGCCGGCAGGCGCGGCGAGCAGCACCGCGGCGCCGCGCGCGCGCATGTCGCTCGCGAGCTGCAGCAGGCCGGCCTGCTCGGGCCCCGGCGGCGCGAACACGAGCAGCGGGTAGTCGCGGTCGATCAGCTCCATCGGGCCGTGACGGACTTCGGCGCTCGAGAACGCCTCGGCCTGGATGCCGGATGTTTCCTTCAGCTTCAGCGCGGCTTCCTGCGCGATCGCGAGGCCGAGGCCGCGGCCGATCACGATCATCCGCTCGACATCGGCGAGCGCCGCGACGGCGGGCGACCAGTCGAGCGCACCCGCCTGCGCGAGCACGTCGGGCAGCCCGCGCAGCGCGCTCACGAGCTCGGCGTCGCGCTGCCAGAATGCGACGATCTGCGCGGACAGCGACAGCATCGCGATGTAACTCTTCGTTGCCGCGACCGACAGCTCGGGGCCGGCCAGGAGCGGCAGCTGGTGCTCGCACGCGTCGGCGAGCGGCGACGGCAGCACGTTGACGGCTGCGACGGTGCGCGCGCCGGCTTCGCGCAGCGCGGCCATCGTGTTGACGAGATCGGGGCTCTTGCCGGACTGCGAGAACGCGATCGCGAGCTGGTCCTGCACCTTCAGCGGCGCCTGTTGCAGCGTCGCGACCGACATCGGCAGCGACGCGACCGGCACGCCGAGGCGGCTCATCGTCAGGCTTGCGAAATAACTGGCGGCGTGGTCCGAGCTGCCGCGCGCGACCGTCAGCGCGACGGCCGGCGGATGATCCATCAGCTGGCCGGCGAGCGCTTCGACGCGCGAGGTGTCGGCGAGCTGCGCGGCGACGACCCGGGCGGCTTCGCGCGCTTCGTTAAGCATATTCGACAATCGATTCTCCTTCGACGTAGGTCGCGGTGAGGTTCAGGTCGCGATCGAACACGACGAGGTCGGCCCATGCGCCGCACGCGACGCGGCCACGATCTGCGATGCCGAGGTAGTCGGCCGCGTAGCGCGACATCCGGTTCGATACGTCGGCGATCGGCAGGCCAAGCGACACGAGGTTGCGCAGCGCCTGATCCATCGTCAGCGTGCTGCCGGCGAGCGTGCCGTCGGCGAGACGCACGCCGCCGAGGCACTTCGTCACGTGCTGGCTGCCGAGCCGGTATTCGCCGTCGGGCATGCCGGTCGCCGACGTGCTGTCGGTCACGACGTACAGGCGCGGGATCGCGCGCAGCGCCGCGCGAATCGCGCCCGGATGCACGTGCAGCAGGTCGGGGATGATCTCCGCGTATTCCGCATGCGCGAGCGCCGC
The DNA here is from genome assembly GCF_053427725.1 of Burkholderia sp. PU8-34. Taxonomy (NCBI): domain Bacteria; kingdom Pseudomonadati; phylum Pseudomonadota; class Betaproteobacteria; order Burkholderiales; family Burkholderiaceae; genus Burkholderia; species Burkholderia sp. PU8-34. Next base: position 217,497 of record NZ_JBSAXC010000005.1, on the reverse strand, counting down.
GCCCACAAGGCCCGGGTTGCGGTGATGCAGCGGCGACATCGCGTTGAACAGGTGCGTGAACCCGCACGCGCCGTGCTTCAGCGCGGCGACCGCGTCGTCGTAGGTCGCGAGCGAGTGGCCAAGCTGCACGCGCACGCCGCGCGCGGCCATCTCGCCGATGATCTCGATGTGGCCGGCGATTTCCGGCGCGAGCGTGACGACGCGGATCGGCGCGATCGACAGGTACTTCAACACTTCGTCGAGCACCGCCGACACGGCCGCGTCCGGCTGCGCGCCGAGCTTGCCGGGGTTGATGTACGGGCCTTCGAGGTGCACGCCGAGCACACGCGCGCCGCCCGGCGTGCGGGTGCGCGCGACGCTGCCGAGGTTGCCGACGACCTTCATCAGCTCGTCGCGCGGCGCAGTCATCGTCGTCGCGAGCAGGCTCGTCGTGCCGTACTGCGCGTGCGTGCGGGCGATCGTCTCGATCGCGTCGCCGCCTTCCATCACGTCGGCTCCGCCGCCGCCATGCACGTGCAGGTCGATGAAGCCGGGCAGGATGTACGGCGCATCGTTCTTCGCGGGATCGGCAGGGGCGCCGGTAAGCTCGGTGATGCGGCCGTTCTCGCAATCGAGCGAGCCGTGGATCCAGCCGTCGGGGGTGAGGATGTTGCCAGTCAGCATGACGTTCTCTTGATGATCTGGTGACGCGGCCATCCGCGTCGTGATTTGCCAATCTGCCGGTTGCGCCGGTTGCCGCACGCAGCGGCAGTCTCGCGCGTCAGCGTTTCAGTACGGCGACGAAGTCGTAGTAGGCGTCGCGGGGATCAGGCACCAGTTCGGACCAACCGATTTCCATGAGCCCCCGGGGAGTCGAGCGACGGACGCGGGCCATCGAATGTGGAGGCATTATATAACCACAATAGTACCAGTCAACGAACTGGTATTAGCCTCGCGAGAATCGCTGGAAGCCTTGTCCGGCAAGCGTTTTAGTTGCCACAAAGCCTTTGTTTACAATGCACTCCCGGATAGGGATTTACCCGGATCGGTATGCAAAGGGCCAGTTCCAGCGCGCCGGCCGCCGGGTTGCCGCGCCTGGAAATGAGACCGGAATAGAACCAATCGGCAAAGTGGTATGGTTCGCTCGCGTCAGCGAATGCGCACGGAATGAAATGAATTGAAATCGAGACGACGCCGCGCACGGCACTTTCCGAAGATCGCTTTATTGTTCGTCAGCACATCATCGCTACAATCGTCTCGTCCGTTCCGGATTCGGCCCTGCGCCTCTGAGCGGCCTCGGGCGGCAAACGGTATCGATTTCGTCCGACGGCCAGCGGCGCATGCGGGTCGTCCGCAGGTCGTCCTTTACGCGCGGCTCGACCGGCACCGGTTCGACCGCGCGTGTCCGTGACACACGCTGGACACGCATGTCAGACGAAAATCGCCCGTTCGTGCCGGTTCCCATGATGAAGGAGTGCATGTTCGACAACGCCGCATTCATCGGCCTCAAGCCGTGCGCCGCGGGCATCGCGGGTGATCCCGTCAGGCTCGCCGCCGGAACCCGCGGCACCTCCGCCCCCGGTCTGCCGGACCGGGCGACGCTCACGATCTCACCGATGAACGAGGCACGATGAACGGATCGCCCGCGCGATTGCAAGGCGGCGGCGGCGTTCGCGCGATCGGCGCGGCGCTGGTGGCGGGGACGCTCGCGTTTGCGGCGGCCGAGTTCATGAGGAAAACGTTCGGCGCCGGCGTTCCGCTTGCGCCGCTCGCGGATCTGTTTGAGCTCGCCGCGCTGCTCGGCATCGTCTACACGCTGATCGCCGCATGCCTCGTCGGCCGCTTTTTCACGCGCAAGCCCGTCGTGCCCGGCCGCTTTCCCGCCATCACGATCGTCAAGCCGCTGCATGGCGACGAATGGCATCTCGAAGCGCATCTCGCGAGCTTCTTCGAGCACGACTATCCAGGCCCGGTCCAGTACCTGTTCGGCGTGCACGACGCGAAGGACGTCGCGTTGAACGCGGTCGACGCGCTGCGGACGCGCTATCCGGACGCGCACGTGACGATCGTCGCGGACGCGCGCCTGTATGGCCCGAACCGGAAGATCGGCAACCTCGTCAACATGCTCGAACAGGCGGAGCACGACGTGCTGTGCTTTGCGGACAGCGACGTGCAGATCGGCCCCGACACGTTGCGCCAGCTCGTCGGCGCGCTGCAGCAGCCGGGCGTCGGCCTCGTCACCTGCGTGTACCGCGGGATGTGCGCACCGGGATTCTGGCCGCGCGCGGCCGCGGCATCGACGAACTACCTGTTCCTGCCGGGCGTCGTCACGGGCCTCGCGGCCGGCCTCGCACGCCCCTGCTTCGGGCAGACGATCGCGATCACGCGCGCGACGCTCGACGAGGTCGGCGGTCTCGCGCAGTTCGCGCATCATCTGGCCGAGGATCATGCGCTCGGCGAGGCGGTTCGCGCCACTGGCGCGAGCGTCGCGATTCCCCCGACGCTCGTCGGGCACGCATGCGTCGAGACGACGTTCCGCGAGCTGTTCATTCATGAGCTGCGCTGGAGCCGGACGATCCGGGCAGCCGACCGGCTCGGGCACCTCGGCTCCGCGCTGATGCATCCGGTACCGTTCGCGCTGCTCGCGGCGATCGTGTCCGGCGGCACGCCGCACACATGGGCGCTCGCCGGTACGGCGCTGGCGGCGCGCTTCGCGCTCAAGTGGCGGACCGACCGGGCGATCGGGCAGCCGTTCGCTGACTGGGCCGTGCTGCCGGTGTCCGATCTCGTTCAGTTCGCGGTGTTCGTCGCGAGCTTCTTCTCGTCGCACGTGATCTGGCGCGGCACGCGCTTTCGCGTCGACCGGCATGGACGGCTGTCCAAGGCTGGCGAGTCGTGATGCGCCGGGAAATCAGTCGCGGCACGGACGCCGACGATGCGCGCGCGCGACGCGGCGGCACGTGGGCCCGGCATTCGGGGCGGGCGGCGGCACTCGTCGGGCTGGCGCTCGCCGGATGGCTGATCTGGCGCGCGCATCCGCTGGACGTCCTGCACCGGTTGCAGACCGCGGGCGCCGGGCTGGCGCTCGCGGCACTGGCCCACATCGTTCCGATGCTCGCGAACGCGTGGGACTGGCGGATGCTGATGCGCGGCAGGCGGCGGCCGTCCTTCGCGGCCATGCTGAAGCTCGTGTGGATCCGCGAATCGATCAACGGGTTGCTGCCGGTCGCCCGGATCGGCGGGGAGATCGCGTCGTTCGGGCTGCTCCGGCGCATGGGCGTGCGGCCGGCGGCGGCGGTGGCGAGCCTCGTCGTCGACATGCAGCTCACGCTGATCAGCCAGCTGGTATTCGCGCTCGCCGCGATCGGCTACGTGCTGTGGAACGTGCCGTCCGGCGTCGCGCACGCGGCCGCGCATCTCGCGCTCGGCGTGGCGGCGCTGGTACCGGTGCTGCTGCTGTTCGCGCTGGTCCAGCACGTCCGGCCCTTCGAGCGCACGATGCGCGCGATCAACCACGTGACGAGCGGCAAGGTCTATGCGCTCGTCGGCGAATCGGCGCGCATCGACCAGACGATCCGGCTGCTCTGGCGCAAGACGGATGTCGTCATGTCCTATCTCACGATCTGGCAAACGCTGCAGTTCGCGGGATACGCGCTCGAGATCTGGATCGCGCTCCACTTTCTCGGCGCGAATCCGACCGTCTTGCAGGCGCTCGTGATCGAGGCGCTGATCCAGCTCGTCAGCAGCGTTGCGTTCCTGATGCCGGGTGGCCTCGGCGTACAGGAAGGCGGATTCGTGCTGATCGGCGGCCTGATCGGGTTCGATCCGCCGACCTGTCTCGCGCTGGCAGCCTCGCGACGCGTGCGCGATCTGCTGTTCTACGTTCCGGGGCTGCTGGCCTGGCAGTTTGCCGCCGCCTCCGGAGATCGTCGCGGTTCCGCGAACCAGGCGTCGCCGCAAGCCTGCGGGCCGGACGAACCGCGCTAGAAGGGTCTGTTTACATACGGGACACGCATGCGAATGCGCGAAATCGCTCGTCCTCCAAGGGGACTTCCTGCGGCGCGTAGGGCAAGGAGCGAGGAGCACCGTTTGGCAGCGCCAAACAAGCGACGAGCGACGCCGCCATACGGGCGATTTCGGGCACTCCCCTGGAATGAAATTTAAGTTTGGGGTTGCGACGAGAACGGGCCTGGCCCGACGGCACGCGCGCCCGGACGCGCGTCAATGGAACTCGCGGCTCGACGTGCGCAGCCCGCCGAGCAACGGCGTCAGATCCTCGAAATGCTGCGCGACGAGGTGCCTCACGTCGCTCTCGACCTGCCAGACGCCCGACGCCGCGAGCAGCCGCGAATCGAGCGTCTCGCGGCGCTGCCGCGCGAGCAGTTCGGGCCGGACGATCACGTTCACGCAGCCCGTTTCGTCCTCGAGCGTCATGAACATCACGCCTTTCGCGGTGCCCGGCATCTGCCGCGCGATCACGAGCCCGCACGCGCGCGCGAGCCGGCCGTTGCGGCGCTCGCGCAGCTCGGCCGCGGACGACAGCCGCTGCGCGCGCAGCACCGGCCGCAGCAGCGCGACGGGGTGACGGTTCAGCGTGAGGCCTGTCGTGCTGTAGTCGGCGAGGATGTCGTCGGCTTCCGACGGCGCGCCTAGCGCCGGCCGTTCGGGTTCGTCGATCGGCGCAGCGGCGAGCAGGTCGCGCTCCGGCGCCGCGGCGACGGCCTGCCACAGCGCATCGCGGCGATGGCCGGCGAGCGTCGCGAGCGCGTTCGCGGCGGCGAGCGCTTCGAGGTCGCGGCGTTCGAGCTGCGCGCGGCGCGCGAGCGCGTCGACGTTCTCGAACGGCCCCGCCGCGCGCGCCGCTTCGATTCGCCGCGCGGCCGCCTCGCCGAGACCGAGCACGAGCGACAGGCCGAGCCGCACCGCGGGCCGGCCGTGCGGCGGCACCTCGCCGGGCAGCGCTTCGAGTGCGGCCTCCCAGCCGCTTTGCGTCGCGTCGATCGGCAGCACCGTCACGCCGTGGCGCTTCGCGTCCTGCACGAGCTGCGCGGGCGCGTAGAAGCCCATCGGCTGGCTGTTCAGCAGCGCGGCGAGAAAAATCGCGGGTTCGTGGCATTTGAGCCAGCTGCTCGCGTAGACGAGATGCGCGAAGCTCGCCGCGTGGCTTTCCGGAAAGCCGTATTCGCCGAAGCCCTTGATCTGCTCGAAGATCTGCTCGGCGAATTCCGGCGGATAGTCGCGTTCGCGCATGCCGTCGACGATCTTGCGGTGATATTTCTCGAGATTGCCCTTGCGCTTCCACGCGGCCATCGCGCGGCGCAGCTCGTCGGCCTCGCCGGGCGTGAAGCCCGCCGCGATGATCGCGATCTGCATCACCTGCTCCTGGAAGATCGGCACGCCGCAGGTGCGCGCGAGCGCGGGCTTGAGATCATCTTTCGGATAGACGATGGGTTCGATCCCCTGCCGCCGCTTCAGGTACGGATGCACCGCGCCGCCCTGGATCGGCCCCGGCCGCACGATCGCGACCTCGATCACGAGGTCGTAATACTCGCGCGGCTTCAGGCGCGGCAGCATCGACATCTGCGCGCGCGATTCGATCTGGAACACGCCGACCGTGTCGGCGCGGCAGATCATGTCGTAGGTGTCGCTGTCGTCCTGCGGGATGTCGTCCATGCCGAACGGCCTGTTGTCCGGCTTGCCATCGGGCTCATCGGGCTTGCCACCGGGCTTGCCGTCCCGCTTCGGCGGCCCGCGCCACGCGGTGACCATGTCGAACGCGCGATGCAGCGCCGACAGCATCCCGAGCGCGAGCACGTCGACCTTCATCAGCCCGAGCGCTTCGAGATCGTCCTTGTCCCACTGGATCACGCGCCGCCCGTCCATCGCCGCGTTCTCGACCGGCACGAGCCGCGTGAGCTTGCCGCGGCTGATCACGAAACCGCCCGAGTGTTGCGACAGATGGCGCGGAAAGCCGAGCAGCCGCGCGGCGAGTTCGGCCCACGCGCGAATCAGCGGCGTGTCGGGGTCGAGATCGACCGATGCGAACTGGTTCAGCAGATCGCGGCTGCCGTCGAACCAGCGATGCCCTTTCGCGACGCGCTCGATCAGCATCGGATCGACGCCGAGCGCCTTGCCGGTCTCGCGCAATGCGCCGCGCGGGCGGTAGGTCGATACGGCCGCGGCGAGCGCCGCGCGGTCGTGCCCGTATTTCCTGTACAGGTACTGGATGACTTCCTCGCGCCGCTGGTGCTCGAAGTCGACGTCGATATCGGGCGGCTCGCCGCGCTCGCGGCTGATGAAGCGCTCGAACAGCATCGTGCTGCGCTCGGGGTCCACTTCGGTGACACCGAGGCAGTAGCAGACGACCGAATTCGCGGCCGAGCCTCGCCCCTGGCACAGGATGTCCTGGCTGCGCGCGTAGGTGACGACGTCGTAGACCGTCAGGAAGAACGGCTCGTATTCCAGCTCCTCGATCAGCTCGAGTTCGTGCCGGATCAGTTTCTGCACCTTCTCCGGCACACCGTGCGGATAGCGCCGGTGCGCGCCCGTCCAGGTCTCCTGCTGCAGATAGCTGGCCGGCGTATGCCCGTCCGGCACGAGTTCGAGCGGATATTCGTAATGCAGCTCGCCGAGCGAAAAGTCGCACGCATCGAGAATCGCGCAGGTCTGCGCGATCTCGTCCGGCGAAAACAGCGTCGCGATCCGCTGCCGCCCGCGCAGATGCTGCTCCGCGTTCGGCGCGAGCGCGTACCCGCATTCGGCGATCGACATCCGGTGCCGGATCGCCGTCATCGCATCCTGCAGCGGCTTGCATGAACGCGCGTGCATCGTCACATCGCCGAGCGCGACGACGCGCATCCCGCGACGCGCACCGGCCGCGCGGATGTCCTCGCGCTGCGCGCCATCGAACGCGCGCTGCAACTGAACGAGCCCGAGCCGCGCACGCTCGCCGAACGTCGCGCGGAACCACGCGACCTGCGCATCGAGCACGTCCGCACGCACCGGATACACGGGCACGAGGATGGCGAAGCAGTCGGGCACGCCGCGCAGATGCGCGAATTCCGCGGGCGGCATCGACAGCATCTGGGGCGTCAACCGGTAAGTGCCCTTCGGCGCCGCCATCCGCCGCCACGAAATGAGCTCGGACAGGTTGCCGTAGCCTTCGCGGTTCTGCGCGAGCAGCACGAGGCCGAACGCGCCGGGGCCCGGGTCGTGTCCGGGCGCGACGTCGTCCGGCGTCACGTCGAAGTACGAGCCGATGATCAGCGGCAGCTTTGCCGCCTGGGCCGCGACATGCATCCGCGGCGCGCCCGCGAGCGAGCATTCGTCGGTGATCGCGATGCCTCGGTAGCCGAGTTCCGCCGCACGCTCGACGAGTTCCTCGGCATGCGACGCGCCATGCAGGAACGAGAAGTTCGACCGGCAGAACAACTCCGCGTAGTCGGGCAGGAACCTGAATTCCGCATTCATCGCCGCTCACCCGAACAGGCCGTGCAGGAACCAGCGCGGGCCGGTGGCGTTGCGGCTGCCCGGACGCTCCTGAAAGATCCAGTAGCACGCGCCGGCGTCGTCCTGCGCGACGAAGTAGTCGCGCGCGACATGCTGGCCGTCGAACCACCCCGCCTCGATCCGCTCTGCCGACGACATCATCCTGAGCGGCGTGTGAAACACCGGCCGGTTCTCGCGCATCAGCAGCGGCTGCGGCTCGGCCAGCAGCCACGCGGGACGCGGCGGCGCAGTGGCCACACCAGCGGCCGAACCGGCGGCCGCCCTGCCCACCTGAGCATCGAGCGGCACCCAGCGGTTCGCCGCCTCCGGCCGATAGTCGGCAACGGGCGCCGCGCGCAGCACGTTGTCCGCGCCGAGCCGCGCGACCAGCAGCTCATAAAGCCGCGCGCGCGCCTCCCGCGTGCCGCCCGGCTCGGGAAACAGGTCGTCGGCGGGCGGTGCGACCGACTCGACGCGCGTGGCCGTCAGGCGCACCCCGATCACCGCGGCGGGCAAATCGACGCGTGCCAGCCGCTCGCCGAGCAGCCGCATGAAGTGCGCTTCGTCGCGCGCCGGCTCGGCGAACGCGAGCTCGAGCGACGTCGGCGGCACCGCCTGGCGGCCGCGCTCGTGCTCGAGGCCGAACGTCATCGCGGCAAGCGACAGCTGCCGCGCGGCCAGCCAGCCGCACAGCTGCACGACGAGCCGCCGCGCGACGAACAGCACGGCCTCCGCGTATTCGACGCGCTCCGGCAATTCGAGCCGCGTATCGAACACGGGCGGCACGGGCATCCACGCGAGCGGCTCCACCGCATCGCCGTATGCGCGGTCGAGCGCGGCCAGCAGCGCGGGGCCGCAGCGGCGCTGCAGCCCCGCACGCGGCAGGCGGCGCAGATCGGCCAGCGTGCGGCAGCCGAGCCCGTCGAACCAGCCCGCGTACGGGCGCGCGTCCGGCAGCAGTTCGCACGGCAGCGCATCGAGCGCGCGCACGAGCGACGCCTGGCGCGCGACGCGCCGGCGCGTGCGCGCACGGGCCGGCGCGCGCGCGAGCAACCACGCGCCGCGCCCGGTCGGCGCGGCGGCAAGACGCGCCGCGTAGCCGAGCGCCGCGAGCGTCGCACGCACCTGGCGGCACAGCGACGGCAAGCCGCCGAACAGGCGCAGGCTCGGACCGACGTCGACGACGAGCGTCGCTTCGTCGTCGAGCGCGACGCACGGCGAAAAACGCAGCAGCGCAAGCGCGACCGCGCGCAGCGCGTCGGCTTCGCGCGCCGGGTCGCGTTCGACGAGCTGCGTGTCGGGCGCGAGCGTCAGCACACCGCCGCGCTTCATGCCCGCGCGCACGCCCTGCCTGCGCGCGGCCGCGTCGGCGATCAGCACGACACCCTGCTCGAGCACCGCGCAGCCGGCGGCGCCGTCAGCCGGCGGCGGCGCGCACACGTCGAGCGGCAGACGCGGCAGATGAATGCCGAGCAAGACGCGCATAGCGGCTCTCCACGATGGGCGACGGCAGATCGAGCACGAGCAGCTCGCTGCGCGCCGGGCCACGGCGCTTGACGATCTCGACCGCCACACCGCCCGGCGCCGGGTGCAGCGCGAGGCGCAGTACCGCGGGCGACGGCTGCCGCGCGGCCGACAGCGGACGCAGCATCACGAACAGCGTGTCGCCCGCGCGCGCGGCGGCGAGATGCAGGCGCCGCAGCGCGTCGGGCCGTGCGTCCTGCCAGAGCAGCAACGCGCCGCAGCAGCCCGTCTTGAGCGCCTGCTCGGCCGCCCACAGCGCGTCCGCGCGGCTGCCGGCGCGCAGCCACAGCAGCGCGTCGGCCGGCACGCCGAGACTCGCGAGCGCGCTCGCGTGCGGCGCCTGCGGCGGCGCGACGAGCGCGAGCGGCCGCTTGCCGCCGACGGTGCGCGCAAGCGCGGGCGCGAGCAGCCGCATTTCGCCGCAGCCCGGCTGCGCGGCCAGCAGTTCGACGAGCCCGCCGACCGGCCAGCCGCCGCCCGGCAGCTCGGCCGACAGCGTCGCGAAACCGGTATCGATCGTGCGCGGCCCGCCGCGCGCCAGCTGCGAGCCGCGCCAGAGCGTCGGATGCAGGGATTCAGGGGAAATAGAGGATGCGAGCATGACGCCACCCACAACTGTATGGATATACAGTATATGGCAATGCGCTCACGCCGCACAGCGCCGGGGCGAAACCGGCTTTCCGTCAGAACAAATACGTCGAGAAAATCGGGGCGCCCGTCATCGCGCGACGCCCCCGGTCAAACTCGACGCGGCACAGTCGTATCGCCAGGCGCGCCGCGTGAACGCCGCGATATCCGTCCGGCCCGATGCGTCCATCATGCGCCACACCGAGCCGGCCGAACCCGCCGGACGAATCGGCCCGACCGGCCGATGCAACGCGTCGCATCGCGCCGGTCCGGCCCGCTTCAGCCGAGCAGCAACGCGTCGTCGTCGAGCTGCTCGTGCCGCACCTTCTCGAACATCTGCAGCAGGTCCGGCACGTCGAGCCCGCGGCGCGCGTCGCCCGACACGTCGAGCACGACCTGCCCCTGGTGCAGCATCACCGTGCGGTCGCCGTAGTCGAGCGCCTGCCGCATGCTGTGCGTGACCATCATCGTCGTCAGCCGGCTCTCGGCAACGATGCGCGCGGTCAGCTCGAGCACGAACGCGGCCGTCTTCGGGTCGAGTGCGGCCGTGTGCTCGTCGAGCAGCAGGATCCGCGACGGCCGCAGCGACGCCATCAGCAGGCTCACCGCCTGCCGCTGCCCGCCGGACAGCAGCCCGATCCGGTCGGTCAGCCGGTTCTCGAGGCCGAGGTTCAAGAGCCGCAGCTTGTCGCGGAACAGCTCGCGCGACGGACGGTCGAGCGCGGCCCGGAAGCCGCGCCGCACGCCGCGCGCCGTCGCGAGCGCCATGTTCTCCTCGATCGTCAGCGCCTCGCAGGTGCCCGCCATCGGGTCCTGGAACACGCGCGCGACGAGATGCGCGCGGTCCCACGCCGGCTGGCGCGTGACGTCGGCGCCGTCGATCGTGATACGGCCCGCATCGACCGCCTGGTCGCCGCTGATCGCATTGAGGAAGGTGGACTTGCCCGCGCCGTTCGAGCCGATCACCGCGACGAACTGGCCGTCGGGGATGTCGAGCGACAGGCCGCGCAGCGCGCGCGTCTCGATCGGCGTGCCGGGGTTGAACGTGAGCTTCAGGTCTTGTGCGGACAACATGTCATGCTCCTCCGTTCTTGCGCGCGAACAGCTTCTTGCGCGTTGCCGGCAGCACCAGTGCGATCGTGACGAGCGCGGCCGTCACGAGGTTCAGGTCCTGCGCCTTCAGGCCGATGAATTCGCTGTTCAGCGCGAGCGCGATGAAGAAGCGGTAGACGATCGCGCCGAGCACGACGGCGAGCGTCGTCAGCACGAGCCGGCGCGCGGGCAGCAGCGTCTCGCCGATGATCACCGCAGCGAGCCCGATCACGATCGTGCCGATCCCCATCGAGATGTCGGCGCCGCCCTGCGTCTGCGCGAACAGGGCCCCCGCGAGCGCGACGAGCGCGTTCGACAGCGCCATCCCGGCGAGCGTCGCGCGGCCGGTCGCGACGCCCTGCGCGCGCGCCATCCGCGGGTTCGCGCCGGTCGCGCGCATCGCGAGGCCGAGCTGCGACGAGAAGAACCAGTCGAGGCCGAGCTTCGCGATCACGACGACGACGGCGAGCAGCGCCGGGCGCAGCACGTAGTCGGGCAGCCAGTCGGGCTGCAGCACGGTGAAGAGTGTCGGCTCGGTGATGAGCGGCACGTTCGGCCGGCCCATGATCCGCAGGTTCACCGAATAGAGCGCGATCATCATCAGGATGCTGGCGAGCAGGTCCATGATCTTCAGGCGCACGTTGAGCCAGCCCGTGACGAAGCCGGCCGCCGCGCCCGCGACGATCGCGAGGCCGGTCGCGGCGAACGGATCGAAGCCCGCCGAGATCAGCGTCGCGGCCACCGCGCCGCCGAGCGGGAAGCTGCCGTCGACGGTCAGGTCGGGAAAGTTGAGGATGCGAAACGAGATCAGCACCCCGAGCGCGACGAGGCTGAAGATCAGGCCGATCTCCAGTGCGCCCAGTAACGAGAACAAAGACATGGTGGGGAATCCTGTTGCTTCCCGGCCGGACGGATGCGGCCGGGCAAAGCGAACGAGCGGCCCCGTAAGGGCCGCCCGTTCGACGGTTTCGTTCAGGCCCGGATCGGGGCCTTCAAGCGCGGCGGCGGGCCGCCGCTTACTTGATGACCGTCTTCGCGTCCTTGACGAGATCCTGCGACAGCGTCACGCCCTGCTTCGCGGCCGCCCCCGTGTTCACGAACAGCTCGAGGTTGCTGCTGGTTTCCGACGCGATCGCGCCCGGCTTCTCGCCCTTCAGGATGCGCGCGACGACCTTGCCGGTCTGGCGGCCGAGGTCGCCGTAGTTGATGCCGAGCGCCGCGATGCCGCCGCGCTTCACGCTGTCGGTGTCGCCCGCGACGAGCGGGATCTTCGCTTCGTTCGCGACCTTCACGAGCGCTTCGTATGCGGATACGACGTTGTTGTCGGTGTTCGTGTAGATCACGTCGACCTTGCCGATCAGGCTCTTCGCGGCCGGGCCGATGTCGACGGTGCGCGGCGCGGCTGCTTCCTTGAGCGTCATCCCCTGCTTCGCGAGGATCTCCTTCAGCTCCTTCACGACGACGACCGAATTCGCCTCGCCCGGGTTGTAGACCATGCCGACCGTCTTCGCATTCGGCGCCACGCGCTTGATCAGCGCGACCTGGCGGTCGAGCGGCAGCTTGTCGGACACACCCGTCACGTTGGTGCCCGTCGGGCCCCAGCCCTTCACGAGCTGCGCGGCGACCGGATCGGTCACGCCCGAGTAGACGACCGGCACGCTCTTCGTCGACGCGACGACCGCCTGCGCGGCCGGCGTCGCGATCGCGACGATCACGTCGGGCTGGTCGCCGACGAACTTGCGCGCGATCTGCGCGGCCGTGCCCGTGTTGCCCTGCGCACTCTGGTATTCCCACTTGAGCTTGTCGTCGCCGTAGCCTTCGGCCTTCAGCTCGGCGCGCACGCCGTCGCGGATCGCGTCGAGCGCCGGGTGATCGACGATCGACAGCACCTTGACGGTCTGCGCATGCGCGGCGCCGGCGAGTGCCAGCGCGGCGACGCCGGCCGTGATCGAACGGATCGCAAATTTCTTCAGTTGCTGCATGGGTGAGTCTCCCCCGTATTGTCGGTTCTGGATGATGGGTCTCGCGCACCGGGCCGGCCGTGCGGCCGGCGGCGAATCGCACGAGGATACCATTTCATCAGACTTCAGCCTGACTCGGAAATTACAGGGGCCGCATCATATGCACGGCCCGCGCCGGCCCCGCGAATACGGCCGAATGCCCGGCGGGCGGGCGCGTCCGTTCGTGACCGGGTAACGCACCGGTCGCACGCGCCGCTTTACGTTATGCTGTCTAGCTGACCCGATTGACCGGAGGCGATATGTCGTGGTGTGCCCGTTCGATCGCGATCGCCTTGCTGGCGATGCCGGCCGCCGCATACGCGCTGACCGACAGCAATGCCGCATACGATCAATGCGTGCTGCAGTCGCTGCGCGACAGCTGGAGCAGCGTCGCGGCACGCATCATCCAGCAGTCCTGCGACGCGCTGTACCGAAACGGGGCATTGCTGCTGCCGCGCGAGCGCGCGTATCACGAATGCGTGGTGCAATCGCTGCCGGGCGTGCGCGACAACTTCGCGATCCAGCAGATCATGTCGATCTGCTCTAGGCGCCGCGAGATGTGATGGATGCGGCGCCCGCGGATGTGACGGATGAGCCGCCCGTGGATGTGAAGGATGAGTCGCCCGTGGGCGACGCGCATGAAAAAAGGGCCTGCATGTGCAGGCCCTTTTTCAGACGGCGGGATGCGCTCAGAACGACGCGACCATCGAGCCCTTGAACTGCTTCTTGATGAATTCCTTCACTTCCGGCGACTGGTACGCCTTGACCAGCTTCTTCACCCACGGCTGGTCCTTGTCCTTCGCGCGCACGGCGATCAGGTTTGCGTACGGGCTCGTCAGCGCTTCGAGCGCGAGCGCGTCCTTGGTCGGCTGCAGGTTCGCGGCGAGCGCGTAGTTCGTATTGATCACGGCCGCGTCGACGTCGGACAGCACGCGCGGCAGTTGCGCGGCGTCGAGCTCGGAGATCTTCAGCTTCTTCGGGTTGTCGGCGATGTCGAGCACGGTCGCGTTGTTGCCGCCCGTGCCGGCGCCCGCCTTAAGCTTGATCAGGCCTTGCGTCTGCAGCAGCAGCAGCGCGCGGTTCTCGTTCGACGGATCGTTCGGCACCGCGAGCTTCGCGCCTTGCGGCAGGTCCTTCAGCGCCTTGATCTTCTTCGAGTAGACGCCCATCGGCGAGATGTAGGTCAGGCCCGCGCTGACGAGCTTGTAGCCGCGCTGCTTCACCTGGCTGTCGAGGTAGGGCTGGTGCTGGAAGCTGTTCGCGTCGAGGTCGCCCGCGTCGAGCGCCGCATTCGGCTGCACGTAGTCGTTGAACTCGATCACCTTCACGTTCAGGCCTTCCTTCTCCTTCGCGACCTTCTGCACGACCTGCCAGACTTCCGCGTCCGGGCCGGACACCGTGCCGACCTTGATCACCTTGTCCTCGGCGTGTGCGCCAGCCGACATCGTCAGCGCGGCACCGGTTGCCAGCACGGAAAACACCTTCAGGAGACTGCGACGGTTCATCTGTTTCTCGCTTTCTTGCTAACTGAAAAAGGGGCGCGATACGGGTATGTCCCGGCTCGCAGGAAAGGGGCAAATGGTGTCACAGGATCGGCGGGAAGTGAAATACATCCCGCTTATATGGGTATGCGACAAGTGCGCAGGCTGCGGTGCCGGACGCCGTCGTCGGCGGCTCGGGCGTTGCACCGCCCTCCCCCGGATCCGATGCGGCGGCGCGACAGCGCCGACAGGCTGTGCTACAAGAACGCCTTGCCGGCGCATCGCGCGCCGGCGACTTACCGAGGCCAGTCATGTACGTCATCGACATTCACTACACCGCGTCGCTCGAGCGCATCGACGATGCGCTCGAGCGCCATCGCGTGTATCTGCAACCGCTGCTGGACAAGGGAATCTTCATCGCGACGGGGCCGAAGGTGCCGCGCGACGGCGGCGTGATCCTCGCGGCCCGCATCGATCGCGACGCGCTGGAAGCAATCCTGCAGACCGACCCGTTCGTCACGGAAGGCCTCGCGACCTACGGCGTGACCGAGTTCCGGATGACGCGCGCAGCACCGGGCCTCAACCTGCCCGCGCTGCCGTAACGCTCGCTCGCGGCCCGCGTGCGCAGGCGTGCGCGCGGACCGCACGCGGCACAGGCCGGGAGGCAGCGGAAAAACGACGCGGGAAAGGAAAGAAAGGGAAGCGCGCACAGTAACGCATGCTGCGCATGATGCGCGCTGCGCCGCCGCACGCGGCCGCCGGCGTGGCGCCAGGCGGCCGGCGCCGTTCAGCCGTTCAGCCGTTCAGCCGTTCAGCCGTTCAGCCGTTCAGCCGTTCAGCCGTTCAGCCAATCAGCCAATCAGCCAATCAGCCGATCAGCAGTTTCAGGTCATGCACCCACGGGCCGGGGCCCTGGCCGTCACGCACGAACAGACGCAGCTTGCCGTTCGTATCGAACACATAGCTCGCGGCGGTGTGATCCATCGTGTAGCTGCCGGGCGCCTTGCCCGGCACTTTCGCGTAATAGACGCGGAAATCCTTCGTCACCTTCTTGAGCGCCGCGTCGTCCGCCGGGCGCAGGCCGATGAACGACGGGTCGAACGCCGGCACGTACTGGCCGAGCAGCGCGGGCGTGTCGCGTTCCGGATCGACGGTCACGAACAGCACCTGCACGCGCTTCGCGGCATCCGGCCCGAGCTGCTTGAGCGCCTCGGACAGCTCGGCCATCGTCGTCGGGCAGACGTCCGGGCAGTGCGTGTAGCCGAAGAACATCACGACTGCCTTGCCCTTGAAATCGGCGAGCGTGCGCACCTTGCCGGCCGTGTCGGGCAACGCGAAATCGCTGCCGAACTGCGTATTGCCGGTGATGTCGAGATTCTGGAATTTCGGCGCGTCGTCGCACGCCGCGAGCAGCGACACGAGCGCCACCGCGCACGCGAAGAGCCAGCCTTGGCGCGCGCGGCGCCCGAACCATGAGTGGAGCATTGCGTTCAAACCTGCGATCAAACCGTGCGATTACACGCCGAGCAGCGGGCGCGCGTAGTGATCGACGAGCAGCGCCGCGAACAGCAGCGACAGATAGACGATCGAGTAACGGAAGGCCTTGCGGGCGAGGTCGTCGGAGTAGTCGCGGTAGATCTTCCACGCGTACGCGAGGAACACCGCGCCGAGCAGCACGGCGCTCGTCAGGTAGACGGCCCCGCTCATTCCCGAGATGAACGGCATCATCGTGACCGCGAACAGGATCACCGTGTAGAGCAGGATGTGCAGCCGCGTGAACTTCTCGCCGTGCGTGACGGGCAGCATCGGCAGGCCCGCGTTCTCGTAGTCCTTGCGGCGATACAGCGCGAGCACCCAGAAATGCGGCGGCGTCCACACGAAGATGATCAGCACGAGGATCCACGCGTCGCCGGGCAGCGCGCCCGTCACCGCGGCCCAGCCGAGCGCCGGCGGCATCGCGCCGGACGCGCCGCCGATCACGATGTTCTGCGGCGTCATCGGCTTGAGCAGCAGCGTGTAGATCACCGCGTAGCCGACGAACGTCGCGATCGTCAGCCACATCGTCAGCGGGTTGGTGAACGTGTAGAGCGTCCATGCGCCGACGCTGCCGAGCACGGCCGAGAACAGCAGGATCTGCGCGGTCGTGATCTCGCCGCGCGCGGAAGGACGCCATGCGGTGCGGCGCATCATCGCGTCGATCTTCTGCTCGACGAGACAGTTGATCGCGAACGCCGCGCCCGCCAGCAGCCAGATGCCGACCGTGCCGCCGACCAGCACCTTCCACGGCACCATGCCCGGCGTCGCGAGGAACATGCCGATCACCGCGCAGAACACCGCGAGCTGCGTGACACGCGGCTTCGTCAGCGCCATGTACTGGGAAAACCGGCTACCGGGCGATTGGGAAAGGGTGCTTTGCATGGGGGCGGTCACGCCGGGGCGGCGTCGCGCGCAGGCAGCGCGACACGGCCGGGGCGGCTTGAAAGGATGCGAAAGTTTAACA
This sequence comes from Burkholderia sp. PU8-34, assembly GCF_053427725.1. Classification (NCBI taxonomy): domain Bacteria; kingdom Pseudomonadati; phylum Pseudomonadota; class Betaproteobacteria; order Burkholderiales; family Burkholderiaceae; genus Burkholderia; species Burkholderia sp. PU8-34. Next base: position 200,806 of record NZ_JBSAXC010000005.1, on the reverse strand, counting down.
TGACGACGAGCAGCAGCAGGATCGCGGCGCCGCCGTTGTGGGCCACCGCGACCGGCAGCGGCCACTGCAGCACGATGTTGGTCAGGCCCGTCACGAACTGCAGCACGACGACCAGCAGCACGCCGTTCGCGGGCCGCCGCAGCGACGCGAAACGGCGCATCTTCAGCGCGAACGCGACGAGGTACGCGACGACGACGAACGCGAACGTGCGGTGCGTCCAGTGGATCGCGACGAGCGCGTCCTGCGTGATCGCGTCGCCGTCGCCCGTCATGCCGAGCGCGCGCCACAGGTGGAAGCCGTGCCGGAAATCCATCGGCGGAACCCACTGGCCGTTGCAGGTCGGGAAGTCGGTGCACGCGAGCACCGCATAGTTGGTGCTCACCCAGCCGCCGAGCGCGATCTGTGCGACGAGCAGCACGAGCGCCGCGAGCGCGGCCGCGCGATAGCGCCCGGCCTCGGGATCATGCGACGGCAGCGGCGTCTGCCGCGCGGCCAGCCAGCCGAGCGTGCCGAGCAGCAGCAGGCCGAGCAGCAGGTGGGTCGTGACGATCACCGGCTGCAGTTTCATCGTGACCGTCCACGCGCCGAACGCGCCCTGCACGACGATCAGCAGCAGCAGGCTCGTCGGCCACCAGGGCGACACGTGCAGCGGACGGCGGCGCAAACGCGCGGCCCACGCGATCACCGTCTGCGCGATGATCAGCACGCCGATCGCCATCGCGAAATAGCGGTGGATCATCTCGATCCACGCCTTCGTCATGCTGACCGGGCCGGTCGGCATCGCCTGATGCGCGGCCGTGATCGCCGCATGCGCGATGAACGGCGACGACGTGCCGTAGCAGCCCGGCCAGTCCGGGCAGCCGAGACCCGAATCGGTCAGCCGCGTGAAGCCGCCGAACATCACGAGATCGAGGGTCAGGAAGGTGGTGATCCACACCAGCTTGCGGAACTTGTTGTCGTCCGCCTTCACCCACACGTACGACAGCGGCAGCAGCGCGATACAGAAGCCGATCAGGCCGAGTTGCAGTAGATACGACATCGGATTGCCTCGTTCTCTCGCCTTAGCCGATGCTCGACCACTTCAGCAGCTTCGTGACGTCCGTCTTGATCTTGCTGGGGTTCGGGTCCTTCGGGAAACGCATCATCAGGTTGCCGTTCGGGTCGACCAGGTAGATATGGTCGGTATCCTGCGTGCCGGCATCGGCCGGCAGCCACCCGGCGACCGCAGCCGGATCGGCGACGAGCCGGCGCGTGTCCGGGTAGGCATCCAGCACCTTCTGCGGCATCGCGCCCGCATCGCTGCGCAGCCACACCATCGTGATCCGGTGCCGCTCGCCGGCCTGCGTGACGCGCACCTGGCGCATGAAATAGAGCTTCTTCGCGCACGCTTCGTCGCACGCGCTGCGGTCGGTCATCACGAACAGCCACACGCCGCGCAGCGACGACAGCGGCACCGTCTTGCCGGTTTCGTCGGTGACCTGCAGATCCGCCGGGATCGGCCGCTGCGGCTCGATCAGCGTGCCGTAGTTCGTCGAGCCGCCCTTCGGCTTGATCACGTAATAGGTGAAGTACGACGCGAGCATCGGCGCCGCGCAGATGAGCCCCAGCAGCACGAGCATCCAGCGGCCGCGCTTGCGGGCCGCCGGCGAAATCGGCGCGGCGGCCGGACCCTGACGGGAAGATTGCATGGACAAATCAGACCTCTCGAAACGAACCCGCGGCGTCGCCGCCGCGTCCGGGCATCGCGCTCACGCGCCGGCCGACTTCTTCGCCGCGCGCCGCGCCGCGTACAAGCCGAAACCGAGCGCGGCCGCCGCCATGCCCCACCACTGAAACATGTAACCGTAATTGCGCTCGACGCCGGTCGTCGGCGCCGGCCAGTCGCGCACCAGCTTGTCGCCGTCGTCGCTCGTCTGCTGGATCACGAACGGCTGCAGCGGCAGGCCGGTTTCCTTCGCATACGCGGCGACGTCCAGGTTCTGGCGGATCTTCTGGTGCGCCGCCGAGCCGCCTTCGCCGAGCTCGTACGCGCGCGACGCGTCGGCGCGCGCAATCCCTTCGATCTCGATGTCGCCCGCGGGCGTCGCGAACGGCTCGATCGTCGTGCGATCGGCGATGTTGCGCGGCAGCCAGCCCCGATTCACGAGCACGTAGCCGCCGCCCGTGAGTTTAAACGGCATCACGACGTAAAAACCCGGCTGGTCGTTATACGGCCGATTGTCGAGGAACACCGCCAGCTCGGGCAGGAAGCGGCCCGTCGCACGCACGCGATGGAACTCGATCGACGCGAGCGGGATCGGCTGCGCGCCGACCTCGACGGGCGCCGCATGCTCGAAGCGCACGACGTTCGCCTGCAGCGCCTCCTTCTGGTGCGCGCGGTCGCGCTGCCAGAAACCGAGACGGATCGTCACCGCGACGACCAGGAGGATCAGCAGCGCGGGCAGCCAGCGGATCTTCATCGGGCCGCCCCACGGGCGCATTCGCAAATGCGAAATGCGATAATTATCCTCTTCCTTTCGAATTGCCGTCGTCCGGTACGCTTCATGCACATCCTCGTTCCCATCGCCTTCGTCCTGATCATCGCCAGCCTGGCTTCGGCGCTGTACTTCATGATGCACGACCGCGGCCACACGACGCGCATGGCCTGGTCGCTTGCCACCCGTGTCGGGCTGTCGATCTCGCTGTTCCTGTTCATCCTGTTCGCGAACTGGATGGGCTGGATCCATTCGACCGGCCTTCCGATCGGGCGCTGACGCATTCGCCGCATTCACCGATGCGGCCGATGCAGCCGATGTGACATTTCGCCGCATGGCTGCACCACCAAGCAAAAGCGCCGCCTGACTGAGTCGCGGCGGCGCCTGGATGGTTGCCGGACGATGCGTTCACGCCGCCCGGCATCCATCAAATCAAACGGCCCGCGCATCGCTGCGCGGGCCGTTTTTCATTTACAGCCAGTAGACGACGACGTACAGGCCGAGCCAGACGACGTCGACGAAGTGCCAGTACCACGCGGCGCCTTCGAATGCGAAGTGGTGTTCCGGCTTGAAGTGGCCGCGGATCATCCGCGCCAGCACCACCGCGAGCATCGTGCCGCCGAGGAACACGTGGAAGCCGTGGAAGCCCGTCAGCAGGAAGAACGTCGAGCCGTAGATGCCCGAGCCGAGCGTCAGGTTCAGTTCGTTGTACGCGTGGTAGTACTCGAAGCCCTGCATGAACAGGAAGCACACACCGAGCACGAGCGTCGCGGCAAGCCAGGCGATCGCCTTGTTGCGGTGGTCGTCACGCAGCGCGTGGTGCGACACCGTCAGCGTCGCGCCCGACGCCAGCAGGAACGCGGTGTTCAGCGTCGGGACCGGCCACGGGCCCATCGTCTTGAAGTGGCCGGCGAGCAAAGCCGGGCCTTCGTTCGGCCACACAGCGGAGAAGTCCGGCCAGATCAGCTTGTAGTCGAGGCTGCCGAGCTGGTGCAGCGCGATTTCACGCGCATAGAACAGCGCGCCGAAGAATGCGCCGAAGAACATCACTTCGGAGAAGATGAACCAGCTCATGCTCCAGCGGTACGAGCGGTCGACGTTCTTGCCGTACATCCCGCCTTCGGATTCGGCGATCGAGTCGCCGAACCAGTGGTACAGCGTGTAGAGGAGCCACAGCAGGCCAAGCAGAGCGGTATACGGCGCCCAGTCGTGACCGTTGATCCACAGCGCCACCGATCCGAGCATGACCAGCAGGCCGCTGGCCGCGCTGATCGGATGCTGCGACGGATGCGGCACGAAATAGTACGGGGTCTGGTTTTGACCGCTCATGCTTGATTCTCCACTTCAGTCCAATTTATGTACCGGAAACTGCTCCGGTCTTATTTCTCGCACGGCGCGACGGCCGCCGCTCTTTCCTTCGCAAAACGCCCCGGGGCGTTCCGCGTTGCATTCTTTCGTTGCCCGTGGACTCAGCCAGCCTCAGCCCACCACGGCGCGCACGATCAGGATCAGCACGCCGATGAACACGCCGGCCGCGAGCAACGCGACGATCAGCACGTGCAGCGGATTCAGCTGCGTTGCATCCGCTTCCAGGTCGCGCCGCTTGCGCACGCCGAAAAACGACCACAACACCGCCTTCAGTGCCTGGCCGAACGAGCCGCCCCGCTTCACCCCCGTCATCGCCCCGCCTCCGTCGTCATGCGCCCGGCTTCGTCGCGCCGGACTGCTTCGCCGTGCCGGCGCTCGTCTGCGCCGGCGTATTCAGTTCGAAGAACGTGTACGACAGCGTGATCGTCTTCACGTCCTTCGGCAGCTTCGGATCGATCACGAACACCACCGGCATCTTGCGCGACTCGTTCGCGGCCAGCGTCTGCTGCGTGAAGCAAAAGCACTCGATCTTCTTGAAGAACTCCGTCGCCTGCTTCGGCGCGTAGCTCGGGATCGCCTGTGCGACGACCGGACGGCTCTGGCCGTTCGTCACGTCGTATACGATCGTCGTCAATTCGCCCGGATGCACGTCGAGACTGTTGTGCTCCGGCTTGAAACCCAGCGGGCCGCGCGCGTTCGCATCGAACTCGACCGACACGGTGCGGCTGGTGTCGACCTGCGTGTTCTTCGCCTCACGCTCGCTGACGTCGCGCTGCACGAGGTTGTTGATGCCGGTGATCTGGCAGATCGCGCGATACATCGGCACGAGCGCGAAGCCGAAGCCGAACATCAGTCCCGCTACGACAAAGAGCTTCACCAGCATCGAACGGTTGAACGCGCGATCCGCGTTCTCCGCTTCCGGCTTCGACATACGACAACTTCCTCGCTACTGCGTCAGTGAGTGGACAGCCACCACTGCTTGATCACGACACCCACAAAAAAAACGGCGGCGATCGCAAGCAGAATCAGGCCGAGCCGCTTGTTGCCCGTGCGGATCTGCTCGGGCGTGCGTCTTTGTTGTGGATTCCGGTTCATCTGAAACCTGCTGTGGAACGCTCCGCCTCGCCTGCCTGCGGCGGCAGGCGAAGCGGAACATCCGGTGAAACGAATTACTCGACGTGCGGCGGTTGCTCGAACGTGTGGAAGGGAGCCGGGCTCGGCACCGTCCACTCGAGGCCCGTCGCGCCATCCCACGGCTTGTCGGCGGCCTTCTCCAGCTCGCCACCGCCACGGTACGCCGGCAGCACGACCGCGAACAGGAAGTACACCTGCGCGAGGCCGAAGCCGAATGCGCCGATCGTCGCAATCTGGTTGAAGTCCGTGAACTGCGCCGGGTAGTCCGCATAGCGGCGCGGCATGCCGGCGAGACCGACAAAGTGCATCGGGAAGAACGTCAGGTTGAAGAAGATCATCGACGACCAGAAGTGGATCTTGCCGCGCGTCTCGTTGTACATCCAGCCCGTCCACTTGGGCGACCAGTAGTACCAGCCCGCGAACAGCGCGAACAGGGAACCGGCCACCAGCACGTAGTGGAAGTGCGCCACCACGAAGTAGGTGCCGTGGTACTGGATGTCGAGCGGCGCCATCGCCAGCATCAGGCCCGTCAGGCCGCCGAACGTGAACACGAACAGGAAGCCGATCGCGAACAGCATCGGGGTTTCGAACGTCATCGAGCCGCGCCACATCGTCGCGAGCCAGTTGAACACCTTCACGCCCGTCGGCACCGCGATCAGCATCGTCGCGTACATGAAGAACAGCTGGCCGGTGACCGGCATGCCGGTCGCGAACATGTGGTGCGCCCAGACCATGAACGACAGGATCGCGATCGAGGCCGTCGCGTACACCATCGAGCTGTAGCCGAACAGCGTCTTGCGCGCGAACGCCGGGATCACCTGCGACACGATCCCGAACGCCGGCAGAATCATGATGTACACCTCGGGGTGGCCGAAGAACCAGAAGATATGCTGGTACATCACCGGGTCGCCGCCGCCTGCCGCGTTGAAGAACGACGTGCCGAAGTGGCGGTCGAACAGCACCATCGTGATCGCGCCTGCCAGAACCGGCATCACGGCGATCAGCAGGTACGCGGTGATCAGCCACGTCCACGCGAACATCGGCATCTTCATCAGCGTCATGCCCGGTGCGCGCATGTTCAGGATCGTCACGACGATGTTGATGCCGCCCATGATCGACGATGCACCCATCAAGTGGACCGCGAAGATCGCGAAGTCCATGCCCGGGCCCATCTGCGTCGACAGCGGTGCATACAGTGTCCAGCCCGCGGCCGTCGCGCCGCCCGGCGCGAAGAACGAGCCGACCAGCAGGACAGCTGCGACCGGCAGCAGCCAGAAGCTGAAGTTGTTCATCCGCGCGAACGCCATGTCGGACGCGCCGATCTGCAGCGGAATCATCCAGTTCGCGAAGCCGACGAACGCCGGCATGATCGCGCCGAACACCATGATCAGGCCGTGCATCGTCGTGAGTTCGTTGAAGAACTCCGGACGCATGATCTGCAGGCCCGGCTCGAACAGCTCGACCCGGATGCCGAGCGCCATCACGCCGCCCGACAGGAACATGATGAACGAGAACAACAGGTACAGCGTACCGATATCCTTGTGGTTGGTGGCGTACAGCCAGCGCCGCCAGCCGTGCGGGGTTTCGTGCGCGTGGTCGTCGTGCGCGTGGCCCGCGGCTACGTCGTGCCCGATGCTAGACATGAGAATCTCCTAATGCGAATACGTCGACAAACACAGCGACACGTCAGGCCGCCGGGCCGATCTCGACACGCCGGGCTTCCTTCGCGTCCGCCCCGCCCGTGATCGTTTCCGGCTTCTTCATAATGATGCGGTCTTCCGCCACGCCTGCCGCCTTCAGCGCATCGCGCACGGCTTGCGCGCGGTGCTTGGCCAGTTCGGCGTTCGCGTCGGCCGAGCCCGTCTTGTCGGTGAAGCCCGACAGCGCGAGCTTCGCGTCCGGATGTGCCTTCGCATAGTCGGCCGCTGCGGCAATCGCCGCTTTCGCGTCGGCCGGCAGCGTGTCCTTGCCCGTCTCGAAATAGATCGTCGACAGCGCGGCCGATGCCGCCGCAGCCGCCGGCTGCTCGGCTGCGCCCGACGCGGCCTGCGCCGGTGCCGAAGCCGCTTCCGCCGGCGCTGCGCCCGCGGCGTCTTCCGGCAGCTTGCCGTTACGCGCGTCGGCCACCTGTTTCGGCTGCAGCAGATCGTTCTTGTGGTTGCCCCACGAATTGCGCTCGTACGTGATGACCGATGCGATGTCGAGATCCGACAGCGTCGCCCACGACGGCATCGCGCCCTTGCCGTGCAGCACGCGCTCGACGTGCGCGGAAATCGGACCGTTCACGATCGGGCTGCCGTCCATCGCCGGGAAAGCGCCGAGGCCCTTGCCGTTCACCTGGTGGCAGGCCGCGCAGTTCGCCTTGTAGACGTCCTCGCCGTGCGTGACGAGTTCGGCCATCGTGTAAATCCGGTGCGGGTCGACGACGGCGCCGGCCAGCTTGGCCTTCTGCGCGGTGACCCACTTCGCGTAGTCGTCATCCGACAGCACTTCGACGACGACCGGCATGTACGCGTGCTCCTTGCCGCACAGCTCGGTACAGAAACCGCGGTAGGTGCCGACCTTCTCCGCCTTGAACCACGTATCGCGCACGAAGCCCGGGATCGCATCCTGCTTCACGCCGAATGCAGGCACGTACCACGAGTGGACGACGTCGTTCGCGGTCGTGATGATGCGGACCTTCTTGTTGACCGGCACGACGAGCGGGTTGTCGACTTCCTGCAGGTAGGTATCGGTGATCTGCTGCTTGCCCATCACCTCGTCACGCGGCGTCGACAGCGTCGACAGGAAGCTGATGCCTTCGCCCGGGCCCTTCACGTAGTCGTAGCCCCACTTCCACTGGTAGCCGGTGACCTTGACCGTGAGATCGGCGTTCGTCGTGTCCTTCATCGCGACGACGGCCTTCGTCGCCGGCAGCGCCATCAGCACGACGATGATGAACGGCACGATCGTCCAGATGATTTCGACGGTCGTGCTTTCATGGAAATTGGCGGCCTTGTGGCCTTTGGATTTGCGGTGCGCGAAGATCGAATAGAACATCACGCCGAACACGCCGACGAAGATCACCGTACACAGGATCAGCATCATCGTGTGGAGATCGTAGAGCTCCTCGGCGATCTTCGTGACAGGCGGCTGAAAGTTGATCTCGTTGACGCGGGGGCCGCCCGGGCTATCACCGACCGCCAGAGCGGCACCGGCAAAGAGCAATCCGCTGCATGCCAGCACGCCCGTGAGGGCTCGCTTGATTGTTTTCATAGCATCCTTACCCAAAATTTCCATTCAAACCCTCCCCCGTCGCAAGCCACCTGAGCCGCACCGGCCGCCGCATTCAGCCGCAGCGGCGGAGCGACATGCGCAGCTCGTCGGCAAACTGCGCGCGCCGGTACTGCGCGAGATGCTGCCCGATCACGACGGTCTGCCCGCGCGACACCAGCCGAATCGGATCGCGTGGCGTCGCGCCCGGCTCGACCCGCACCCAGCGCGGGTTGAATTCGATCTGCGTGAGCCGTTCCGCATCCATCCGCTCGATCACGAGCCGGTGCGGAAACAGCCTGATGCGTTCGTAGTCGACTGCGTGGCGCGCATAGACCGCAAACGCGATTCCCACTGCCAGCAACTCGATTCCGGTGAAAGGCATGACGAGCCACGCCCCCCACCACATCAGCATTGCCGCGATCGCCAGCGAAACGCTCGCCAGCGACGCGTAAAACAGTACGAACTGGCGCGGCGATACCGAACAGTTGCGCTTCATGAGCCAGTCCTCGAGGACCGGTTCAACGTCCGCTGCTTCCGTCGAAACCCTCGCTGCCTCCATCGCCGCCTCGCGCGAATGGCATGCGATGCATGCCTGCATCGGTCTCGTCGCCCCGTATTGCGGGGACCCCAGGGCGACAAGCTGACGCATTATAGGCGGGTTCAATGGCATCCACAAGCAAGCGCCTATCGCCGCGCAAGCCAAGCGCGACAAGCTTCCCGGCCATTTCAGGGGTGATTTTGACCCCGCTTTGCATCGCTAATTTCAGACATAACAAAACCCCTCTTTACCGCTTTACCGATTCTTCGGACGTCCCTTTCCGATGTCTTCGATACGCACGATGCCGTGCCCTTCCGCGGTCGTGCGGGGCACCGCCTTCCACGCGTGCCCGTAGATCACCTCGAACGTCAGGGCAATCGTGCCGTCCGCGCGCCGGCGCGCGTCGAGCGCGTCGCCGAGCGCCTGCCGGAAGCGCCGCGCCGCGTGCTGAGGGGCCGCGCGCTCGAACGGATACGCGCCCCAGCGGCGCACGTCGGCCAGCAGCGAGTCGGGAGATTTGTAGGTGACGGTCAGCACTTCCTGGTCCATCACGGGGATGTCGAAGCCGCTCTCGACGAGCATGTCGCCGAGGTCGTGCATGTCGACGAAATCGATGATGCGGGGCGCCGCGGGCGCGATGCCGAGCGCGGCCTCGGCGTCGGCGCAGGCCGCGCGCAGCTCGCGCAGCGTATCGGGGCCGAGCGTGCTGAACATCAGCAGGCCGTTGACGCGCAGCACCCGCTGCCACTCGGGCAGCACCGTGTCGGGACGCGAATGCCAGTGCAGCGCGAGGTTCGACCAGAGCAGGTCGAACGCGCCCGCCGCGAACGGCAGCGCCGAGAAATCCGCCTGCGCGACACGCGGGCCGCGCTGGCCGAGCGCCTTGCCGAGCGACGCGGGCAGCCAGCGGCGCCAGCTCGTCTGCTCGACCTCGCGCTGCCCCGCCCGCGCGAGCATCGCGCCGGACAGGTCGACGCCGAACACCGGCGCCTCAGGGAAGCGCGCGCGCAACGCCGGCAGGTCGTCGCCCGCGCCGCAGCCCGCGTCGAGCACCGCCGCGGGGTTCACCTTGATGTATTCGAGACGCTCGCACATCCGCTGCGCGATCTCGCGCGGCAGGAACGCGACCGCGTCGAATGCGGCGGCGCGGCGGTCGAAGATCCGCCGCAGGCGCCGGGCGTCATAGGCCGGACGGCTGGATGAGGTCGATGCTGGGGACATGTCTGGCACACTGGCGAAGAGCCCGAAGTATACTCGCTCGCCCCGGAAGCTTCATTGAGACGGGGTGGCAGGAGCGTTGCGATGCCTCTCCGTCCGTTTCCGCCACGGCTGCGCGTCGTTATGTCGCAGGCCCGCACGCTGGCCGCGCGCTTCGCGGCGGCCGCGCTGCCGAACCGCTGCGCGCTGTGCGGCAATTTGTCACGCAACGTGATCTGCGCCGCATGCGACGACGCGTACTGGAACGAAGCGCGCATGCGCTGCACGGTCTGCGCGGTGCCGCTCGCGCCGGGGCATGCCGGCCGTGCGGCCGGTTACCGGCGCAATTACCGGTGCGACGCCTGCCGCGCGACACCGCCGCCGTTCGATGCGACACTCGCGCTCGCCGATTACCGCGCGCCGCTCGACGGGCTCGCGCGCGGGCTGAAGTTTCATGCGCGGCTCGCGCTCGGCGCCGAGTTCGCGCTCCGGCTCGCGCGGCTGACCGCCGATGCGCGCGCGGCCGACGGCCGCTTCGACGTGATCGCGCCGGTGCCGCTCGCGCGCAGGCGGCTCGCTGCGCGCGGCTACAACCAGGCGTGGGCCATTGCGCGGCCGCTCGCCCGGCAGCTCGGCGTGCGCGCCGACGCGGCGCTGCTCGTGCGCATCGCGGAAACCGCGCCGCAATCGCGGCTCGACCGGCGCGCGCGGCGCGACAACGTCGCAGCGGCGTTCGCGGTCGTGGGGCGCGTCGCGGGCCGCCACGTCGCACTCGTCGACGACGTGATGACGTCGGGCGCGACGCTGGCCGCCGCGGCGCAGGCGCTGAAGGCGGCGGGCGCCGCGCGCGTGACGAATCTGGTTGCGCTGCGTACCGCCAGGGATTAACCAGGGCCTGTTCACGCCAATAACAGGCCCTGGATGGAGAAGCGGACCGCCTGCCGGCGGCCGCGACAGTCAGAACCCGGCCGGCCGCGAGGCCGGCCTACCGAGTGCGGCCCGCCGAGCGCGGCCGCCGGAACCGAACCATGTTCAACGTCGTCCTCGTCGCCCCCGAAATTCCGCCGAACACCGGCAACGTGATTCGCCTGTGCGCGAATACCGGTGCACGGCTGCACCTGATCGAGCCGCTCGGCTTTCCGCTCGACGACGCGAAGATGCGCCGCGCGGGCCTCGACTATCACGAATATGCGGACATGCGCGTGCATGCGGACTGGGACGCGTTCGTCGCGGCCGAAACACCCGACGCCGCGCGGATGTTCGCGTTCACGACGCGCGGCTCGGGCCGCTTCCACGACCATGCGTTCCTGCCGGGCGACTGGTTCGTGTTCGGCTCGGAGACGCGCGGCCTGCCCGCGCCGCTGCTCGAACGCTTCCCGAACGAACAGCGCGTGCGCCTGCCGATGCGGCCCGGCAACCGCAGCCTGAACCTGTCGAACACGGTCGCGGTGGTCGTGTTCGAGGCGTGGCGGCAGGCCGGCTTCGAAGGCGGCGCCTGACATCTGCGCGGCCAAATGCGGTGAGCGCGCTAGACGCGCTCGAGGCGCGCCTGGTACAGCGCGAGCATGTCCGGCGCAAAGCACGCGAATATCACGCGCGCAAGATTCGGCGCCTGCGGCAGCATCTCGATGACCGTGCCGACCGCGATGTCGACCGCCTGCTCCGCCGGATAACGATAGATTCCGCAGCTGATTGCCGGGAATGCGATCGACGTGCAGGCGACTTCTTCGCCGAGTTCGATCGCGCGCCGGTAGCACGACGCGAGCATCTCGGCTTCCCGCTGCCCGCCGCCGTGCCACACCGGGCCGACCGCATGAATCACGTATTTCGCCGGCAGCCCGTGGCCGCGCGTGAGCTTTGCGTCGCCGGTTTCGCAACCGCCAAGCGTGCGGCATTCGGCGACGAGGCCCGGGCCGGCCGCGCGGTGGATGGCGCCGTCGACACCGCCTCCGCCCAGCAGTGAGCCGTTCGCCGCGTTGACGATCGCATCGACCGCGAGCGTCGTGATGTCGACGACCTGCGCGTCGAGCGTGGTGGAACCGAACTGGGGCATGACGACCTCCCCGTACGAAGAAGACGATTCAAGCGTAGCCCGCTTTGCGCGGCGGCGCGACCACGCCGCACGACTTCCGCGCGCTACTCCGCGCGCGCGTCCCGGCGCAGCAGGCCGCTGACCGCATCACGCGGCGCGACGCCGTCGAACAGCACGCCGCACACGGCTTCGGTGATCGGCATCTCGAGCGACTGCGCGCGCGCGATCGCGAGCACCGCCTGCGCACAGCGCACGCCTTCGGCGACATGGCCGAGCGCGCCGAGGATATCGTTCAGCGAGCGGCCGGCCGCCAGTTGCAGGCCGACCGTGCGGTTGCGCGACAGGTCGCCCGTCGCGGTGAGGATCAGGTCGCCGAGGCCTGTGAGGCCCGTGAAGGTTTCCGCGCGGCCGCCGAGCGCGACGCCGAGCCGCGACATTTCCGCGAGGCCGCGCGTGATCAGCGCGGCGCGTGCGTTGAGGCCGAGGCCGAGGCCGTCGGCGATGCCGGTCGCGATCGCGAGCACGTTCTTCACCGCGCCGCCGACCTCGACGCCGACGATGTCGTCGCCCGTATAGATGCGCATCGCGCCGTGATGGAACGCCGCGAGCGTGCGCTCGCGGCACGCGGCCGACGCGCTGGCGATCGTCAGCGCGACCGGCAGCCCCTGGCCGACCTCGCGCGCGAAGCTCGGGCCCGACAGCACGCCGTTGCTGAGCTGTTCCGGCAGCTCGGCTGCAATCACCTGATGCGGCAACAGATGGGTATCGGCCTCGAAGCCCTTGCAGACCCAGATCACGTGCGCGGGCACGCAGCCGGCGTCACGCATCGCGCCGCACAGCGCGCGCAGCCCGGCAACGGGCGCGCCGATCACGCACAGCGCGTCGTCCGCGGCGCCGTGCGCGAGCGCCGCGGCGAGATCCGCGTCGTAGCGCAATGCGTCGGGCAGCGCGATGCCGTCGAGATAGCGGGAATTTTCGTGCCGGGCCTGCAGCCCGGCAATGAGCGCAGCGTCGCGCGCCCAGAGAAGCGTATCGTGCCGCGCGGCCAGATGGCCCGCGAGCGCGGTGCCCCAGGCACCGGCGCCGAGAACGGCTACTTTCATACCCAGCACCGGTCCTTGGTCATGCGTCAGTTCAGCGTCGAACCGTTCGGCGCGCCTGCCGCACCTGCGTGCTGCTGCTGGAGCTGCGCGAGACGCTGCTCGTAGAGCGCCTGGAAGTTGATCTCGGCGAGGTGGATCGGCGGGAAGCCCGCGCGCGTGATCGCGTCGGCGATGTTCGAGCGCAGGTACGGGAACAGGATCGTCGGGCACGCGATGCCGACGAGCGGGTCGAGCTGCTCGTCAGGAATGTTGCGAATGTCAAAAATGCCGGCCTGCTTCGCTTCGATCAGGAACGCGACCTTGTCCTTCACCTTGGCCGTCACGGTGCCCGACACGACGACTTCGAACACGCTTTCCGCGAGACGCTCGGCCTTGACGTCGACCTCGACTTCAACCGACGGCATGTCCTGCTCGAGGAAGATCGCCGGCGAATTCGGCTGCTCGAGCGACATATCCTTCAGGTAGACGCGCTGGATATTGAAGAACGGTTGGTTTTCGACGTCGGACATGGTGTTTCCCTAAAAGTGGTGACGGAGCGGCCGGCCGTTGCCGGCTGCTCCGGTTGATCCTGCGCGCCTGGCTGCGCAGCCGGCGGCCATTCTGCCCTAATCAGGCGGCTTGCAGAAGCGGCACGAGGCCGCCTGCGCGGTCGAGCTTCGACAGATCGTCGTAGCCGCCGACGTGCGTGTCGCCGATGTAGATCTGCGGCACCGTGCGGCGGCCCGTGCGCGACATCATTTCGTCGCGGCGCGACGGATCCTTGTCGATCAGCACCTTCTCGATCTGCTCGACGCCGCGCAGCTTCAGGAGCCGCTCGGCCTGGATGCAATACGGGCACACCTGGGTGCTGTACATGACCACTTTATTCACTTCGCCACTCCTTGTTTGACGACCGGCATCCCGGCCTGCTGCCAGGCGGCGACGCCGCCCTCGAGCACGTGCACCTCGGCATAGCCCGCCGCCTCGACCGCGCGCGCCGCCTTCTGCGACTGCTGGCCGTTCTGGCACACGAGCAGCACCGGGGTGCTCTTGTTCTTCGCGACCTGCGCGATCTTCGCGCCGATTTCGCCCGCCTCGACCTGGCGCGCCGACGGCAGGTGGCCGGCAGCGAACTCGGACGCGGGCCGCAGGTCGATCACGACCGCGTTGCGACGATTGATGAGCTGCGTCGCCTCGGCAGCCGACAGGCCGCCGCGGCCGCGCCGCAGCGCCGGCCAGGCCAGCAGGCCGCCAGATACCAGCAGGATCGCGATGAGGGCCAGGTTCGTGTAATCGGTAAAGAACGTCACGGAATTCCGCCGGAAAAAGAGAAATCGGAAAAGGACAATCCCGCCATTATAAAATAACCGACTTGCGCGGGCGTGACGCCCGGCGCACCGCTTCCTTCACTACCGACCGCAAGCATCCATGCACAAGCTCGTTCTCATCCGCCACGGCGAATCGACGTGGAACAAGGAAAACCGCTTCACCGGCTGGGTCGACGTCGACCTGACCGAACAGGGCGCCAATGAGGCCTACCGGGCCGGCGAACTGCTCAAGGAGGCCGGCTACACGTTCGACATCGCGTACACGTCCGTGCTCAAGCGCGCGATCCGCACGCTGTGGCACGTGCAGGACCGGATGGACCTGATGTACCTGCCCGTCGTGCACTCGTGGCGCCTCAACGAGCGCCACTACGGCGCGCTGTCCGGCCTGAACAAGGCGGAAACGGCCGCGAAGTTCGGCGACGACCAGGTTCTCGTATGGCGCCGCAGCTACGACACGCCGCCGCCCGCGCTCGAGGCGACCGACGAACGCGCGCCGTACGGCGACGCGCGCTACGCGAAGGTGCCGCGCGAGCAGCTGCCGCTGACCGAATGCCTGAAGGACACGGTCGCGCGCGTGCTGCCGCTGTGGAACGAGTCGATCGCCCCGGCGATCAAGGCCGGCAAGGATGTGCTGATCGCCGCGCACGGCAACTCGCTGCGCGCGCTGATCAAGTACCTCGACGGCATCTCGGACAGCGACATCGTCGGCCTGAACATCCCGAACGGCGTGCCGCTCGTCTATGAACTCGACGAGAACCTGAAGCCGATCAAGCACTACTATCTCGGCGACCAGGAAGCGATCGCGAAGGCGCAGGCCGCCGTCGCGAAGCAGGGCAAGGCGGGCTGATCCCGCCCCGCCGGGCCGGCCCTGCGCCGGCCCGGCGGGCCCTCGCGAGAACCTCCTCGCCCGGGTGCTGTCGAACCGGTTTCGCCCCGTTCCACTGGCAAGTCGGACGAACAGTTATACTTGTCCGCTACATCCCCGCTACCGCCACGCGCTTCCCGACCGCACCAGATCTCTATGCGTATGAAATTGAAGAACATCGGCCTGATTGCCGCGGGCCTTGCCACTGGCGTGTTCGCCACGCTGCAAATTTCCGCTTCGGCCGAGCAGACCGTCACGGCGCCGCTTCCGCTCGACCAGCTCCGCCTGTTTGCGGAAGTGTTCGGCCAGATCAAGCGCGAGTACGTCGAGCCGGTCGACGACAAGAAGCTGCTGACGGCGGCGATCAAGGGCATGGTGTCGAGCCTCGACCCGCATTCGTCGTTCCTCGACAAGACCGACTACGACGAGCTGCAGGAGCAGACGAAGGGCCGCTTCGCGGGTCTCGGCATCGAGATCTCGCAGGAAGACGGCCTCGTCAAGGTGATCTCGCCGATTGAAGATACACCCGCGTTCCGCGCCGGCATCCGTCCGGGCGACCTGATCACCCGCATCAACGACAAGCCGGTGCGCGGCATGACGCTCGACAAGGCCGTCAAGCAGATGCGCGGCGAGCCGGGCACCAAGGTCACGCTGACGATCTTCCGCAAGAGCGACGACCGCACGTTCCCGGTCACGGTCACGCGCGCGATCATCAGGGTCCAGAGCGTGAAGATGAAGCTGCTCGACCCGGGCTACGCGTACATCCGCATCACGAGCTTCCAGGAACGCACGACGCCGGATCTCGCCGCGAAGCTGCAGGACATCGCGCGCCAGCAGCCGAACCTGAAGGGCCTGATCGTCGACCTGCGCAACAACGGTGGCGGCCTGCTGCAGAGCGCGGTCGGCGTCGCGGGTGCATTCCTGCCGCCGGATTCCGTCGTCGTGTCGACCAACGGCCAGATCCCCGATTCGAAGCAGGTCTACCGCGACACCTACGACAACTACCGCCTGCCGTCGTTCGACGGCGATCCGCTGAAGGGCCTGCCGCCGGTCTTCAAGACCGTGCCGATCGTCGTGCTGACGAACGCGTATTCGGCGTCCGCGTCGGAAATCGTCGCGGGTGCGCTGCAGGATTCGAAGCGCGCGCTGATCATGGGCAAGACGACGTTCGGCAAGGGTTCGGTGCAGACGGTCCGCCCGATGACGGCCGACACCGCGTTGCGCCTGACGACCGCGTACTACTACACGCCGAGCGGCCGTTCGATCCAGAACAAGGGCATCGCGCCGGACGTTCCGGTCGACCAGTACGCGGACGGCGATCCGGACGACGTGCTCGTGACGCGCGAAGTCGACTACACGAACC
This sequence comes from Burkholderia sp. PU8-34, assembly GCF_053427725.1. NCBI lineage: Bacteria > Pseudomonadati > Pseudomonadota > Betaproteobacteria > Burkholderiales > Burkholderiaceae > Burkholderia > Burkholderia sp. PU8-34. The sequence goes on along the minus strand of NZ_JBSAXC010000005.1, from coordinate 184,170 downwards.
ACCTCGCGAACACGCAGGATCCGAACGAGAAGAAGGAACAGGAAGAGCGCGAGCAGCGCCGGATGGACCAGCTGCGCATCCTGGAAGAGCAGAACGACAAGAAGACGCCCGAGCAGCGCCAGAAGGATCGCGACCGCAAGCCGGTCGAGTTCGGCAGCGCGGACGACTTCATGATGCAGCAGGCGCTCGCGAAGCTCGAGGGCAAGCCGGTGCAGCAGTCGAAGTCGCTGCTCGCGGAAAGCACGCAGGCTCCGGCCGGCAAGTCGACGACGGCCTCGAAGGCCGCGCCGGCGGCAAAACCGGCCGCGACGAAACCGGCGCCCGCTTCGGCGCCGCAGTAAGCGCCGGCCAGCCTCCGACGGGCCATCGCGGGAAGACCGCGATGGCCCGTTTTTCATGCGCGCCTAGAATAAGTACGCGTACGCAAAGTCCGCACCGTCCCCAGCACCGCGTCTCGCCCGCAGCCTACTCATGAACGACGATCAACTCCTCCGCTATTCCCGCCACATCCTCGTCGACGAAATCGGCATCGAGGCGCAGCAGCGCTTTCTCGACGCGCATGCGATCGTCGTCGGCGCGGGCGGTCTCGGCTCGCCAGCGGCGATGTATCTCGCGGCCTCCGGCGTCGGCACGATCACGCTCGTCGACGCGGACACGGTCGATCTCACGAACCTGCAGCGGCAGATCCTGCACGTGACGGCATCGGTCGGGCGCAAGAAAGTGGAATCGGGGCGCGACACGCTCGCGCAGCTGAACCCGGACGTGACCGTGCACGCGGTCGCCGAGCGCGTCGACGACACGTGGCTCACCGCGCACGTGCCGCATGCGAGCGTCGTGCTCGACTGCACCGACAACTTCGCGACCCGCCACGCGATCAACCGCGCATGTGTCGCGCATCGCGTGCCGCTCGTGTCGGGCGCGGCGCTGCGCTTCGACGGCCAGATCAGCACGTTCGACTTCCGCGACTCGGCGGCGCCCTGCTACGCGTGCGTGTTTCCGGAAGACCAGCCGTTCGAGGAAGTCGCGTGCGCGACGATGGGCGTGTTCGCGCCGACGGTCGGGATCATCGGCGCGATGCAGGCCGCCGAGGCGCTGCGCGTGATCGGCGGCATCGGCGCGACGCTGAGCGGCCGGCTGATGATGCTCGATGCGCTGCGGATGGAATGGACGACGATGAAGATCGCGCGCCAGGGCGACTGCCCGGTGTGCGGCGGCCGGCACTGACGCCGGACCGCGCCGCACATGCCGCGCAGGCATGTGCGTCAGAAGCGAACTCAAGCAGGCTCAAGCAGGCTCAAGCGGCCGCGTCCGCGCGCGGCTCGGCCACCGCCAGGCGCTTCAGCGCCGACTGCACTTCCTCGGGCTCGAACGCCGCGAGCACGTCGGCCGTCGGCTTTTCGAGCGCCTTCAGGTGCGCGCGCAGGATCTCCTGCTTGACGACGAGCAGCTGGCTCGGGTGCATCGAGAACTCGGTGAGCCCCATCCCGAGCAGCAGGCGCGTGAGCGCCGGGTCGCCCGCCATCTCCCCGCATACCGATACCGGCACGCCTGCACGCTTCGCCTCGCGCAGCGTATACGAGATCAGGTGCAGCACCGCCGGATGCAGCGGATCGTACAGATGCGCGACCGCGTTGTCCGCGCGGTCGATCGCGAGCGTGTACTGGATCAGGTCGTTGGTGCCGATCGACAGGAAATCGACGCGCTTCAGGAACAGCGGCAGCGCGATCGCCGCGGCCGGGATCTCGATCATCGCGCCAATGCGCACGTTCGGATCGTACGCGAGGCCCGCATCGTCGAGCTGGCGCTTCGCCTCGCGGATCAGGTCGAGCGTCTGGTCGATCTCCTGCGCGTGCGCGAGCATCGGGATCAGGATCTTCACCTGCCCGAACGCGGACGCGCGCAGGATCGCGCGCAACTGCGTGAGGAACATCTGCGGCTCGGACAGGCTCCAGCGGATCGCGCGCAAGCCGAGCGCCGGGTTCGGCGCAGTTTCGTAGCCTTCGTCGAGCGCCTCGAGCGGCTTGTCGGCACCGACGTCGATCGTGCGGATCGTCACCGGCATCCCCTTCATCCATTCGACCGCGCGCTTGTACGCGGCGAACTGCTCTTCCTCCTCCGGCATCGCCTTCTGGTGCATGAACAGGAATTCGGAGCGGAACAGGCCGACGCCGACCGCGCCCGCCTCGACGGCCGCCTTCGCGTCGTCGGGCAGCTCGATGTTCGCGTACAGGTCGATCTTGGTGCCGCACAACGTTTGCGTCGGCGAGAACTTCAGACGCTGCAGCTTGCGTTGCTCCAACGCCTTCTCGGACTGCCGGTACGAGTATTCCTCGAGGACGATCGGCGCCGGATCGACGATCACGATGCCCTGGTCGCCGTCGACGATGATCAGGTCGTCCTGCCGGATCAGCGCGCTCGCGTGCTGCACGCCGACCGCGGCCGGAATGCCGAGGCTGCGTGCCACGATCGCCGTATGCGACGTGCGCCCGCCGAGATCGGTGACGAATGCCTGGAACGACTGGGTCTTGAACTGCATCATGTCGGCCGGCGCGATGTCGTGCGCGACGACGATCATCTCGTCGGTGCCCTTCGCGGCGCCGTTGAGCGCCTGCGAGGCGGACGGCGCGCCCGCGAGCGCCTTCAGCACGCGCTCGACCACCTGCTCGATGTCGGCCTTGCGTTCGCGCAGGTATTCGTCCTCGATGTCGTCGAAATGGCGCGTGAGCAGGTCGAGCTGTTCGGTCAGCGCCCACTCGACGTTGTAGCGCCGCGTGCGGATCAGGTCGATCGTTTCCTGCACGAGCATCGCGTCGCTCAGGATCATCGCGTGCACGTCGATGAACGCGCCCACTTCGCTCGGGGTGTCCTCGGTCAGGTCGGCGCGCAGCGCTTCGAGCTCGCGATGCACGGCCGCGAGCGCCGTGCGGAAGCGCTCGACCTCGGCGTCGATCTGGGTCGCCTCGACGAGGTAATGGGCGACGTCGAGCGCCGCCGGCGCGATCAGATACGCTCGTCCGATCGCGATACCTCGTGAGACGGGAATGCCATGCAGCGTGAAGGACACGCGCACCTCCTCTGTACATGTAAAGCCGCGGCACACCGCTGCGATGCGCTTATGACCCCGGATACCGATTATAAATTCCACACCTCGCGCCTGACTGCATGCAGCGCAGCATTGCGTGCATTGCATCAATCCTGCCGACAAAAAAAATGCCGCGGTATCCGCGGCATTCTCACTGGAAACGGCAACGATCCTGTGCCGTCGGTCACTGACCCTCGCCGAACTTGTCGGCAATCAGCTTCAGCAGCGCGTCCATCGCTTCCTGCTCGTCCGGCCCCTCGGTCTCGATCGAGACCGTGCTGCCGATGCCCGCCGCGAGCATCATCACGCCCATGATGCTCTTCGCATTGATCTTGCGCCCGTTGCGCGACATCCAGACTTCGGACTGGAAATTGCCGGCCAGTTGCGTGAGCTTGGCCGATGCGCGCGCATGCAGCCCCAATTTATTGACGATGGTGGTTTCTTGTTGAAGCATGGTTCTCGTTCGGTCGAGGTTGCCGGCGGCACCCGTCGGCGGATGGATCTGAAACGGGGAATGAAATGCGGTCAGGGCGACTCGGTGCGCGGCCGCGGCTCCGGCGGAATCGGCGCGCATTGGCCGCAGCCGACTTCGGAAGGCGGCGGCGGCGTGCCCGCCGCGACCTCATGGACGCCCTTCGCGCCGCCGGACAGCGCCTTGTCGACGAGCTTGTCGAGCGGCAGCTGGCGGTAGCAGACCGCGCGCACCAGCATCGGCAGGTTGACGCCGGCGAGCACGCGCACGTTCGCGATCTTCGCGAGCTGGCCGGCGATGTTCGCGGGCGTTGCGCCGTACATGTCGGTCAGCACGATCGCGCCGTTGTCTTCCTTGAGCCGCGCGAGCTCGGCGTGCGCGAACGCCATCACCTGGGCCGGATCGTTGTCCGCATGCACGTCGATGCAACCGATGCGCGCGGGCACGCCGCCGTAGATGTGCGCGATGCAATCCCGCAGCGCGGTGGCGAGCGGGGCGTGCGCGATGATCAGAATCCCTGCCATGTCAGCCTCCGCCGAGCCGCCCCAAGGGCGTAGCAGGGAATTCGCAGAGCACCGCTCTGCGCCTGCGTAGCCGGCTGGCCGCCCCCTCGGGGGGCAGCGAGCAAAGCGAGCGTGGGGGTCGTTTCATTTTCAGCCTTGCAACAAATTCAGCCCGGCTGCCGGGCCAGCGGCACCTCGACGCCGGTGCCTGGCAAGCGGGCATTGTAGCAGGCCGGTCACCTCTTTCCGGCAGCGGGGGACCTGCGCGGCCGCCGCCGGTGTTGCGCGTGCAACACGCGGCTTGCTTACGACGCCGCGCGCTCCAGCGCGTCGATGAACATCGCGGCGACGTCGAAGCCCGTCTGCTCCATGATCTCGCGGAAGCACGTCGGACTCGTGACGTTCACCTCGGTCAGCCAGTCGCCGATCGCGTCGAGGCCGACCAGCAGCAGCCCGCGTGCGGCCAGCACCGGCCCGAGCGTGTCGGCGATCTCGCGATCGCGCGCGGAGAGCGGTTGCGCGACGCCAACGCCGCCTGCCGCGAGATTGCCGCGCACCTCGCTTCCCTGCGGAATCCGCGCGAGCGAATACGGCACGGGCTCGCCGGCGATCAGCAGGATGCGCTTGTCTCCCGCCTTGATCTCGGGGATGAATTTCTGGATCATCAGCGAACGCGTGCCGTCGTGCCCGAGCATCTCGATGATCGAGCCGAGGTTCATCCCGTCCGCCTTCACGCGAAACACGCCCATGCCGCCCATGCCGTCGAGCGGTTTCACGATCACGTCGCCGTGCTCGGCATGGAACGCGCGCAGCCGCGCGGCATCGCGCGTAACGAGCGTCGGTGCGACGAACTGCGGGAATTCGCCGATCGCGAGCTTCTCGGAATGATCGCGGATCGCCTGCGGCTTGTTGAACACGCGTGCGCCGGCGCGCTCGGCCACTTCCAGCATCCACGTGGCCGTCACGTACTCCATGTCGAACGGCGGATCCTTGCGCATCAGCACCGCGTCGAACGACGTCAGCAGGCGCGACTCGTGCGCGGCCGCCTCGTACCACGGATGGCGGTGCAGGTCGGCGGTGTCGCCGACGATCGTCACGCGCCGCACGTCCGCCTCGACGCCCGAACCCGTCCACGCGAGCTGATGCGGCTCGCACGCGTAGATCGCATGCCCGCGCCGCGCGGCCTCCGCCATCATCGCGTAGGTCGAATCCTTGTAGATCTTGAAGCGCTCGAGCGGGTCGGCGATAAAGAGAATGTCCATGCGGGTCCTGTCGTTGCGGTGCCGGCGCAGCGCGCCGTTACACCTGAATGGCTTCCGGATCGGTCTTTTCCAGTTCGATCGACGACGCGATCAGCGACAGCCGCGCGACGACGCCGTACATGTAGAACCGGTTCGGCGGCGCAGCGCCCGGCTTGGCGCCCGCGTCCGGCAGCGCGGTGTGCTCGAAGCCGAGCGGCACGTAGTGCATGCCCGGCGCGTTCAGGTTCTGGTCGCGCTCGCGGCCGGCGTGCGTGCGGTAGAAACCGCCGACCACATAGCGGTCGATCATGTAGACGACCGGCTCGGCCACTTCGTCGCCGACCCGTTCGAACGTGTACACGCCTTCCTGAACGATCACGTCGCGCACCGCGAGCCCGGCCTTCGACTCGGCCATCTGCGCGCGCTCGGCCTTCGACATGCGGCCGATCTCGGCCGCGTCGTGCACCGTCATCACGCCGCGCCCGGCGGTGCCGGCGTCGGCCTTCACGACGACGTACGGCTTCTCGCTGATGCCATATTCGCGGTACTTGCGCGCGATCTTCTTCAGCACGCCGTCGATCGCGTCGGCGAGCGCCTGCTCGCCTTCATGGCCCTGCCAGTCGACGCCTTCGACGTGCGAGAAATACGGATTCACCATCCACGGATCGACGCCGACCATCTTCGCGAACTTCTTCGCGACGTCGTCGTAGCAAGAGAAGTGCGTCGACTTGCGGCGCACGGCCCAGCCCGCGTGCAGCGGCGGCAGCAGGTATTGCTCGTGCAGGTTTTCCAGCACGGGCGGGATGCCGGCCGACAGGTCGTTGTTCAGCAGGATCGAGCACGGATCGAAATTCTTCAGGCCGAGACGGCGCGGCGTGCGCTCGAGCGGCTCGAGCACGATCGTCTGGCCGCCGGCGAGCGTGATCGGCGTGATGTCGGTGATGCTCGGATCGAGCGAGCCGAAGCGCACGTTGAGGCCGGCCTGGCGCATGATCGTCGCGAGGCGCGCGACGTTTTCCAGATAGAACGCGTTGCGGGTCGGCAGCTCGGGGATCACGAGCAGGTTCTTCGCGTCCGGGCAGATCTTCTCGATCGCGGCCATCGCCGCCTGCACGGCGAGCGGCAGCACTTCGGACGGCAGATTGTTGAACGCGCCGGGAAACAGGTTGGCGTCGACGGGCGCGAGCTTGAAGCCCGCGTTACGCAGGTCGACCGAGCAGTAGAACGGCGGCGTGTGTTCCTGCCATTCGAGCCTGAACCAGCGTTCGATCGCAGGCGTGGCGTCGAGGATCTTCTGCTCGAGCTCGAGCAGCGGGCCGTTTAACGCCGTAACGAGGTGGGGAACCATGAATCACTCGCGAGCGGGAGAATGAAGATTGTAGAGCAATTGCATCGCCCATTTGGGGATTGTTCCCGGGATCACAAGGATTTGGAGGAAGTTTCTGGCTATTGACCCGATTGCGGACAGGGTTATCCGCTACAGGGCCGCGCCGCAGGAGAAAAAAAACCCGCCGGGAAGGCGGGCCGAAGTCGCTGCGCTCATTCGTCGCGGGGGCGGCATCGGTGCCGCCCGCCGTGCTTCGTTCAGTCTTATTCGACGTGCTCGCCGTGGAGGATCACGTCGAGGCCCTCGCGCTCTTCCTCTTCCGTCACGCGCAGGCCGATCGTCATGTCGATCAGCTTCAGCAGGACGAAGCTCAGGATACCGCTGTAGACCAGCGTGATCAGCACGCCCTTCGCCTGCAGCAGCAGGCTGCCGTCCGCACCGCCGATGTCCTTGACCGCGAACACGCCGGTCAGCAGCGCGCCGAGAATCCCGCCCACGCCGTGCACGCCGAACGCGTCGAGCGAGTCGTCGTAGCCGAGCTTCGACTTGAGCCACGTCGCCGACCAGAAGCAGACGACACCGGCCGCGATGCCGATCACGAGGGCGCCCGTCACGCCGACGAAGCCCGATGCCGGCGTGATCGCGACGAGACCCGCGACGGCGCCTGACACGATGCCGAGCACCGACGGCTTGCCCTTCGCGACCCATTCCGCAAACATCCAGCCGAGCGCCGCGCAGGCCGTCGCGACTTGCGTCGTCAGCATCGCGAAACCGGCACGGCCGTCAGCAGCGACCGCCGAACCGGCGTTGAAGCCGAACCAGCCGACCCACAGCATCGAGCCGCCGATCATCGTCAGCACCAGGTTGTGCGGCGCCATCGATTCGCGGCCGTAGCCGACGCGCTTGCCGAGCACGAGGCACGACATCAGGCCCGCAATACCGGCGTTGATGTGCACCACCGTGCCGCCCGCGAAGTCGAGCACGCCGTCGGCCGACAGCCAGCCGGTCGGCTCCCACACCATGTGCGCGATCGGCACGTAGACGATCAGCGACCAGAGCGCCATGAACACGAGCATCGCCGAGAACTTCATCCGGTCGGCGAACGCGCCGCAGATCAGCGCCGGCGTGATGATCGCGAACGTCATCTGGTAGACGAAGTACACCGTCTCGGGGATCGTCGGCGCGAGGTGGCTGACGGTCAGCGTCGTCGCCTTGTCACCGTGGATGTAGTTCATCCCGTGCAGGAACACGCGCGACAGGCCGCCGATGAAGCCGTTGCCCGGCGTGAACGCGAGGCTGTAGCCGACCACCGTCCACAGCACCGTGATCAGCGCGGTGATCGCGAAGCTCTGCATCACCGTCGCGAGCACGTTCTTCTTGCGGACCATGCCCGCGTAGAACAGCGCGAGGCCCGGCACCGTCATGAACAGCACGAGCGCGGTGGAGGTCAGCATCCACGCGGTGTCGCCCGAGCTGATCTTCGACGAATCGACCGAGAACGGCGCGGTCGGGGCGGCAGGCGCGGCCGGGGCCGACGCGGCGGCGGCGGCCGATGCCTCGGGGGCGCCCGAAGCCGGCGCCGAAGCGGCGGCAGAAGCGGCAGCCTCGGACGCAGCCGGCGCCGAAGCGGCCGGCGCAGCGGCAGCGGCCGATGCGTCGGCAGGCGCCGAGGCGGCAGGCGCGGACGCAGCCGCGGCCGACGCCGCGTCGTCCGCGAGCGCGGAGCCAACGCCGGCCGCGATCAGCGAGCCAGCCATCAGCAGGGACATCAGAAGTTTGCGCATCTTGGTATTCCTCTTGTCTCGTCTTGTCTGTTACAGCGCGTCCGCGCCCGTCTCCCCGGTGCGGATCCGGATCACCTGCTCGATCGGCGTGACGAAGATCTTGCCGTCGCCGATCTTGCCGGTGCGCGCGGCCCGCTCGATCGCTTCCACTGCCTGGTCGACGAGATCGTCGGACACGGCCGCCTCGATCTTCATCTTCGGCAGGAAATCGACCACGTATTCGGCGCCCCGGTACAGCTCGGTGTGCCCCTTCTGGCGCCCGAACCCTTTCACCTCCGTCACCGTGATGCCCGAGACGCCGAGCGCCGAGAGCGCCTCGCGCGTCTCATCGAGCTTGAACGGCTTGATGATTGCGGTAATGAGTTTCATGAAGTCCTCTCGCTGGGTTGTCCCGTCGAATTGGTTGGATGTGTGCCGGACTCTTCAGAGCAACTCGCATGCCATGTCGGCCCGAGCCCCGTCTCGAACCGTGTTGCGGGGAGCGCATCCCGCGAGAAACCGCACCGGAGCCCGGCCGAACGGCCAACGTGGGGCGGGTTTGCTGGCGCCGGGCGAGGATCGTTGCTAGAGTGCACGCACGTCCCGGAATGCCGGGGCTTTCACCCATGCGGGCGCCATGCCCGGAAATCGCGCGCGGGACGCACCATTTCCGGTCATGCGTGCATCATGGGCACGTATGCAACTGAAGATGCACATTTTTTGTGCAATGAAGGGGAATCACATGAAGCAACCCAGCGACGTTTTCAACGACCTGCAGTCGCGCGTCAGCGACCTGCTGAAAAACTCGCCGGCCAAGGACGTCGAGCGCAACGTGAAGGCCATGCTGTCGCAAGGCTTCTCGAAGCTCGACCTCGTCACCCGCGAGGAATTCGACACGCAGGCGCAGGTGCTCGCCCGTACGCGCGTGCGCCTCGAGGAACTGGAGAAGCGCGTCGCGGAACTCGAGCAGAAGCTCGCCGCTTCGTAAGCCCGAAGCACCAGCCTGATGCTCGAGGCCTGATGGTCGAGGCCTGATGGGCGTCAAGGTTTGATTCGCGGGCTGAATGGGCCACACCCGGCCCGTTCTCGCCCGCCCCGAGGTAACAGCGCAGCAGCAGTCACCCCGTCGTTCTTTTATCCGCGCCACGCCGGCAAGCGCGCACCGATCACTCCCTTTTTCCGTGGCGGGCGGCCCCACAGGCCGCCCGCCCGCTCAACAGGAGCCTCGCCATGTCGCTTGCCGTGGTGCGCAGCCGCGCACCGGCGGCCGGCCGCGCGCCGGACGTCACCGTCGAAGTCCATCTTGCCAACGGGTTGCCGTCGTTCTCGATCGTCGGCCTGCCCGATCTCGAAGTCCGCGAAAGCCGCGAGCGCGTGCGCGCCGCGCTGCAAAATTGCGGATTCGAGTTTCCCGTCCGCCGGATCACCGTGAATCTCGCGCCCGCCGACCTGCCGAAGGAGTCCGGCCGGTTCGACCTGCCGATCGCGCTCGGCATCCTCGCCGCGAACGGCCAGATCCCGGCCGATGCACTGGCCGGCCGCGAATTCGCGGGCGAGCTGTCGCTGACCGGCGCGCTGCGGCCGATGCGCGGCGCGTTCGCGATGGCGTGCGGCGCCGCGCGGGACTGGCGGGCGGGTGAAACGGGTTCTGGTTCTGGTTCTGGTTCTGGTTCTGGTTCCGGCTCCGGCTCCGGCTCCAGCTCCAGCTCCAGCTCCAGCTCCAGCTCCAGCTCCGGATCAGGTGGGGGTTCAGGCTCGGTGTCCGGTTCCGCAACAGCGTCGCACGCACCCGAGCTGTATCTGCCGCTCGACAGCGCCGCCGAGGCCGCGCTCGTGCCGGGCGTCACCGTATTCGGCGCGCCCGACCTGCCCGCGCTGTGCGCGCACCTCGCCGGTACGCCGGACGGGCGGCTCGTACCGATCGCGGCGCCCTGTCTCGACGGATTGCCGGCGCCATCCGCGCCCGATCTCGCCGACGTGGTCGGCCAGCGCGGTGCCCGGCGCGCGCTCGAAGTCGCGGCCGCCGGTGGACATCACATGCTGATGGTCGGGCCGCCGGGCGCCGGCAAGTCGATGCTGGCCGCACGCCTGCCGGGGCTCCTGCCGCCGCTGACCGACGACGAGGCGTTGACGTCGGCCGCGCTCCTTTCCGCGAGCCGCATCGGCTTCTCGCCCGCGCAGTGGCGCCGCCGGCCGTTCCGCTCGCCGCATCATTCGTCGAGCGCCGCCGCGCTGGTCGGCGGCCGGAATCCGCCGCAGCCGGGCGAGATCACGCTGGCGCACCTCGGCGTGCTGTTCCTCGACGAACTCTTTGGTTAGCTTTGTTCGCTTTCTTGTCAGATACCTCCGCATGTCCTATGGTTAAGCAATTGGCAAGTTATCCACAGGGGAAATTGTCGTGACAATCGTCAAGGATATCGTTGCTTACAAGGACTATCCGTTCGACAACTTGTCGCTGGCGTGGCGGCGCCTGTTGGGCGATGCGTTCTGGGAACTAGGGTCCTACGCTAACTACCATCAGGCGATTTTTGTGACATTGGAATGTCTGCTACAAATAACGGGAGAGAAGTTGCCGCCTAGGCCAAGCGTGGTCGTTGCTGAGCAAAAACTTCTCGCACTGCTTGGAGCTGTCAATTCCCCGACATTTGTGTGTGACAGGACCCAAGGTACGGTCAGTCTTTGGTCCCGGGTAATCGTCGCCGTTATAAACCAGTTGCGAGCGTCCGGTGAACAAGAGCCGCTAGCCATTACAGTCAGCGAATATGTCGAGCAGCCCGAAATCCGGGTGTTAAGGGACGAATTTGAGCGCAAAAGCCTCGACGAAGAGGCGGTATGGCTCTGGAAAGGATGGCCGGTCGAAAACGGAGCGAGTTCTACTCGGTATTTGCCCCTGTTTTCGATTTACAAACGCTTCGGGCGCGAGTTCACAGAACAGTTGCATTCAACATGCGCCGATTTCTTTAAGGGCAGCAGATATGGCGTTGTTCCTGGCATCGCCCAACTCTCGGAGTTCATAGCGTCACGACCTGACTTGTCACTCTCAGAACTGCAAAAACCGCACGCGGGCGAAAAGTTCTGGCACGAATTTTGGGCTTTCTACCAAGCCGAGCGCACAGCGAGCGTGGACGTTATGTTGGATGATTGGCGAAACCATATTCGAAAATTTTTCCAAAATTACTTAATTGATTCGGGCCTATTCCCGCCAACAATCAGCCGATTTCCAGGCCCCGAACCCGACTCCACGAATCGTCCTGGAACCCGAAGGCTCCACGAACGGCGCAAAAAAGACTTCGACGACAACAACTCGAAACGTACAAGTCTTCTGTTTGGGTTACCAACCGCGCAACACGGGGACGAGCTATGGTCCTTCCTTAGCATCGAATGCCCTCGGCGCGTTGAACTGATAAAGCGGTGGGCGACAGCAGCAGCAACTGAACGATTCGCGCGGCATCTACGGAGAAAAAAGTGGGCTCGCTCTGGAGAATCCGACCATCAAGCATCTACAAAAATGAGCTGGAAAAAGCTTACGCATCAAGATAACCCAAGGAAATACATTAACGCGGCTTACTGGTACGAAAAAGCTGGACACATAGTATCAGGCGAAAAGAAACCAGATAGCGGCAAGAAAACGACACCTTCAACTTGGTATCCCAAACCCATTTCCCGAACGGTGCGCGAGTTGGGCATGCCCACTATCGGCACGCTGCTTCCATTTGCCACGCTACTTGTACTACAACACCCGAATATTACGACCTCATTCCTCGAAAACCTTGAACCGTGGGACGACAACGGGCAGCTCGTTAACTTGAACCACCAGAACGGTGTCTGGTACCTGATAGGACCAAAATATCGAAAAGGGGAGCGGGTAGGCGAGGTACGCGTCAAGCTAACCAAGGAGACGTTAAAACTTGTCGTTAGCGTAATCTCTATCACGAGACCGTTGCGGAAATGGCTTAGAGACCAAGGGTCACCAATCGCAAAGAGGCTAATGCTCGAGTGCGGCAGAGGCTTTTCTACCCCGGTCGTAGCGAGCTTCTCTTCACATACTGGGCCACAATACCTTTACAGCCTCTTTCTGGATGAGTTCCTTGCATGTCGCGAAGAGTTCACAAAAGAAGAGGTGCTAGACCTCCTCAAACGATTCTCACTTGGAACGCTGCGGAGAACTGTCGGAGTGAAGATTTTCGTAGAAACTCGTAACCCATACATTACCTCCGACGCCTTGGGCCATGACACATACTCGCCTGAATCGTTCGCATGCTACGTCCCGCCTCAAATCGCAGCTTTGGCCGAAGAGCTAGTGATTCGCGATTTCCATACCGTTACCGTCGCACATGCAACAGTCGGCAGTAAATATCAACTTGCAGCGACCGGCTTCACGTCGGCGGAAGCTCTTCGCGAATTCCTAGAGCAACATGCGTTTCCAAAACTCGACAGTCTCTCGAATCTCATACGCGCTCAAAATCAGCGAATCGTCAAGGCCGCACGACACAAATCAGAGATAGTTTTTTGCGCAAATCTCGAAACGCTTATCCCAATCACAAGTGCCGCTGCGGCGCTGAGTAGTAAGTCTATACCCCTTTCAGTTGAAGGCGAGCACATCGCATCCTTTGCGAATGCTATCGTGGAAATGCTGGATGCGCGAATTGGACTTGAACCATCGATTGACGAACTTGTTAAACAAGCCAAATCACAAGCTAACATCGACTTGGTTCGGGAGGCACTCTGTGAGTAATTCAAGCGCGACATCACTCGCGTCAGAGACATTAGCCAGGAAACTCGACGAATACCGGCATCCATATTGGCTCAAATCTGAGTTCGGCGCATCACAGTTGTTTGGGGATTTTGGGAAGGCCGGAACAATCACCCTTGATTTTGATAGGGAAATATCGCCCGGCTTTCATCTTATGCACGAAGCCCATCGCGATTTTCTCGAGGATATCTACCTCTGGCTTGGCCTTCAGACTCATCGGGACTCCAATAATCGAAATTCACGAGGCGGGTCGGAGAAATCAGACAAACTCGCAATTCAGCATACACTCACCATCATTGATTATTTACTTTTACGCTCGAATGAACTGAAGTTGCACGAATTCGGCCTTTCCGCATTATCCAAAAGGCAACTCCGGCAATTTCTTTATACAATATCCGAGGACAGCGAAACATACAATTCAGTATATATGTGGAGAGCATCGCTCGATAAATTCATAGAATCATCCTCCGAGCATCTCCGAGAATCTGAGTACATGGCTTCGCTAAAAGCATTTCCTGAGATTGCACAAATCGATGACGCCCAAAGAGAGACCGTCGGGTCTTTTACTGATGAGCAAATAATTCGAACGCGCGCCTTTCTTCACACGCATGGCATGTGTCATCGTAGCTCCACTGTCGAGTATGCGTGGATACCTGATATCAATGCTCTAAGAACTCTGCTTTACTCAGGTACACTCCGAGGCGCCGACGGTCACAATAGGTGGCCTGTGCCACGAGAGCTATGCTGGTGTCCACACGAGCGGTATGTCCGCGAGTGCGAGAATGCATCCATTGGCGCGGACGAAGTGGACGCAATACCTTCCGAGAAAAACTTCGAAATCTATAGGCGACACTTGCTCACACTAGAGCAACTGGCAAAATGTGGACGCGGCCCTTCTGTGACATCGGTTCGCGAAGTTGCCAAGTTGAACTATCGCGACGTGCTAACTTTGAAGCCGCCCGGACGGACCTTCACGCTTCCGCCAGATTATGTAATGAGCTGCATAGGAAAAGGTATCGACTTCTTCTTCGAAAATGGGGAACACATTCTCGAAAGCTATTTCAATGTTATCAAGGCAGCCAAAGATAGTAACACTTCAGTCCGCAAGTTTACGCACGCTCACGACATACAGCAATTCTGTCGTCCGGAGACAATTGCTCTTGGAGTGCGTCAGTTCAGTCTAAAAGGTGAGATAGGCAGAAAAAGTCATCGAAAGAACAATAAGCTGCCTGAACCGCGCGCCTCAAAGGAGGAATATTTTTCCCGATTTCGGGCATGCGAAGGATTAGTGGAGTTGGTTCAAGCTCTTTTTGGTGCAATCGCTTTTGTCATTGGCACCTTAATGGCCGCCCGGGATGCAGAACTCGAGACCCTACGAGTAGACAACTGTCTCAGCGAAACTCGTCGCTGGCTCAACTTACTCACACGCAAATCCGGCACTCCTTTCATCCAACGCCCCGACAGTCGGCCACTTCCCAAAGTATGCCAGATAATGGTGACGTGCCTCCAGCAATTTAACTCGAGGTGCAAATCGGCCGGCATAGCGACCAGTGAGCTTCTGTTCTCAATGCCCGGACGGGGTAGCAAGAGCTCAGACGGACACAGCGTTCTTGACCTATTTGTTGACTTTATCGACTCGCCAAAGTTGCCGGATGGTTCGCGTTACTACGTTCGACAGCATATGCTGCGACGATTTTTTGCGATTGTGTTCTTTTGTTCAGCCGGTTTGGAAGGCCTTGAGTCTCTGCGATGGATGATGCGCCATCTTGACATGGAGCATCTCTACTATTACATCACCGCATCTATTCCTGGCGGGATACTCCGGTCAATCAAATCCGCAGCGGCGGCAAAAATGGTACGCGCGGGGAGCGTGGAATACATAGACCTCGCAAAATATCTGCGAGTTCGATTTGGGACCTCCCGTTTCGATGTTTTGAGTGAATACGAACTTGCCAGCCACATTGAATCGCTGCAACGCGACGGAACTGTGAGAATCGAACCCATTTTTCTGGACGAACACGGGCGACGCGACTTTCGAATTGGCGTACAAATCTGGGACAGTGAAGTCGAGTTTGCTTAGAAGTGAAATCTGCCCGTACCTCTCTGGAGAGAAACATGGCAACATTGAAGCACAGCCGCGATGTGGAAAATTATGCTCGCGCACTATTCATCTTCCTAGTAGCGGTGCAGAATGAACCAGAATTGTATTTGAATAATTCCCAGCTTGCAGATGGGCTTAAATCACAAGGTTCACTCGCCGCCCTACGAATTGATGACTATGACATTCATCCATGTGCTTTAAATACGTTAAAAAAGAGCGCACAACTCGTCATACCTGGAGGATTCAGCGAACTTGATGCACTCAGGAAGTCTGTCTCTGAGCGGCTTCAGCACGCATCGCATGCCGCGAATCACAATAGGCGGGAGACACGCGCCTACTACAAGCAACGCTTAGGCGATGCTTTGCGGGAGAATGCCCAACTTAAAGAGGATTTGTGGCACATCTCCCGGGCCTTCTATAAGGCAATGCTGAACGCCAGGACCTATGTCACCGAATATGGTGACAAGGCACTGCAAGCCCGATGCGCAGATGATGAGGCGGAACTTCGCGCCATGGCTTCATTGGCAACGAATAAAGTCGTCTCTGTATCGGAGGGGAAGGATAATGGGCACTAACCAGCTCTATTGCTTCTCATCGGAATCCTTTGAAGCTTTCGTTCATACAAAGCCAAATGGTTCACCAGAGACCGCGCCTGCGGGAAATATTCCGTTTATGTTTTGGCCTAACGGTCACTGGTGCACGGAAGTGAATCTTTTCCTCCAAGAGTTGTACGAGAGAGGGTTGTCTCATTCTGGTCAAAAGGGGGGAACTCTTGGGACATACGCCGCATACTTGTCGCCCTTAATCCGCAGAGCTTTCGAGTCAGGCATGACGGATTTTTCGAAACTCAAGAATAGCCACTTTAGAAGCTTCGTTTCCGGCCTGAACGCAGAAAAAGTTTGGAAAGGTGGCACAAGGACTTCGAAGCGAAATATCGTTACCCAGCATAAAACAGTGTGCGTATGGCTTGAATTTCTCGAATTTGTCGGAGCATACTATGGAAGACCGAATTTCGTCGGGAAGCAAGGTCAGATACACGCATACAAACGCGTCTTCAAAAAGAAGGTCGGTCGCGAACGTTACGTTACCGGCGAAAAATGGTGGTATCCCGGATGCCCGACCCGGAAAGGTGTCACGCATAAACGTCTCCCAATCAACGATTCCCAGTTGGGCGCATTGAAGACGGCAGCAGACGTACAGACCAAAAATCCATTCGTACGTAAGCGTAGGCTAACAATGTTCGTCTTGTTCGATGCCGTAGGGCTTCGGCGTCGCGAGGAGGCGTTGCTTGATGTTCGGGACGTCGAGCGTGCATTAAAGGAACTTGATGACGCGGACGAAAGAATTGACCACGATTTCATGCCTTTAATAAAATTCAAAACCGTGAAAGGGAATGGCGAGCGCGAATGCCCCATAAATCGGGTTCACCTTCGATATCTTGAATCTTATATGAAGAAATTTCGCAACCCGCTCGTCGCAAAAAAGAACCCGACAGAACTTGTGTCCGGTCCGTTCTTCGTAAGTGAAAAAACCGGAAAGCGACTTAACGACAACACGTTCACCTACGAATTTCACGTTATTCGGCTACTAGCGGGCATAAAAGGCAAAGCCTCTCCTCACATGATGAGGCACCGCTTCATAACGAAGCTTTTTGTTAGACTCATTTTGGCTCATAACCTTGATACAACCGACGAACTTAGGCGGCTGCTTCTCAGCACTGATGCCATAAAGGAACACGTTCGGGAGATTACTGGACACCTTAGCGTCGACTCGCTAGAAATTTACATACACCTCGCTGTCGATGAGGTTACCGAATTCCGCAAGACATTGGCGCGTTTGACGAAAATCAGCGGCCTTGACGCGCTCGCCGACGCCCGTCAGCGCTTTGTATCCCAGCTTACCAGCGACCGTGATTTGCGAAAGGCGGCCGCCGAACTCGCATCGACAGTAGATGAACTTCTCAGAGATGTTGGCTCGACTGGTGACTTCAAAGATGCTGATGCATGGTCTGATTTCTTGGCTACTACCATGGCTCGGCAAGACGTTGCCTCGTAACGTGCTCACGCTTTGCTCTGCGCCTCTACCCGCAGCAGGGCCTGCCCGAGCGTTCCAGGCGCAGCGTTATGCAACGCTTCCTAGTTAGTTGCTCCGGGCGATGCTACTCCCCGGCATCTCTTCAGCGAGAACGCGAAGCCAACCAGGAAGCTTCTGCGCCTCCATTAGCACCTCCTCCATATGCTCTTTGACGAGAGTAACGCGTCCCAAAGTCAGCGCTAGCATGAACTCGGGCAACGCCTCCCCAGCGGCGGCGTCGTGCAATTGCATCAATCGTAATATCAAGCGTTGCATGTCGCTGCTCATGTCAGGGCTGGACGAAAAGTTCAGCTCCGATTTGTATGCCGACCGAAGTAGTGCCGCCTGAATCGCGGGGTCGTTGAATCTGGTGAAATTCGCGGGCGCAATCAGTGTTTGCTGGAAGAGCCCGCTTATTAAGCTAGTCTCGCTTTCCTTGCTACCACCGGTGCGGCATGACTCCAGGAACACTGCAACGGTCAAGAGCACTCCTGCAGCCAAGTCGTCTCCTGCGAGAGGCAGCGTGGTCTTCCATAGGAGAAAGCCAGGAGACACCGCAAGCGAATTTCCTCTGAAAGAAGGCATGAACGTGAGCGCGCCCTGCAGGCCATTCCCTTCCCTGAACTGGCGAAGTCGCTCTGTCAGTCGGGCTGGAATCTCAATTTCCTCCTCGATACAAGTCTCTACGAGGCGGCCGAGAAGCTGCGACTCTCCGTACCAGTCGATGTCCTGGTCCACCTTGCCTATCGGCAACGCGATAGCATGCTTGAAGTGGTAAGCACTGTCGTCTGCATTCAACTGCAAGTCATTGCGCAACTCCTGCAGACGTGCCTGACTGTCGGGAAGCACTACAAGAGCGAGATAAAGGCGTGGCCCTTTCGGTTGAATTGCACGAAGGGCAGCGCTAATTTGCTTAAAGACGAAACCGTTTCCCAAAATGGGAGCCGAAACGACGACGCCAGCACGACGCAGGAAATTTTTTAAGCTGTCATCGGGCCTATCTAACTGTCTGCTATCCAAAATCCGAATTTCGGCTGTTGGGGATTTTTCTCCGAGAAGCGTACAAATGCGCTCGGCCATGCGCCTCGCTTCGCCCTCTCCGGGGCGTCCACTTTCCAGAACGTCAACAGGATAGACAACGGCCATGTCACCGGCGACAGCATAGTTCGTAAGCCAGCTTCTCAATATGCAGTCACCCTCCGAATTGTCGGTACAGTATTTATCCACCAGTTGGGCGATGGAGAAAGACAGCGACCAAAATGACTTCCCATCGGGTCGACGCCGGGCCGATAGGGTCAATTTCTCGCTCGAAATCTGAGCCAACGTCGACTTGCGACCATCCTCGAGCGCCTTGTGCGCTAAACGCACCGGTTTCGGCCGAAAGTTCTGATTGAGAAAGCGCTCACCAATGATGCGAACCGATTCGCAGCCCGGGGGCACCTCAGATACATCTGTTTCGAACTGCGAGCGTAATCCTTCGAGTGAGGACGGGCCCGTCAGAAGACGGGGCAAAACAAACAGATACTTGCGCGCACGCTCAATTAGCGCCCCTTCGTTCAACGGATTTTTCGCTTCAAGGCCAAGGACGGTGTAGCACTCTACGTGTCGGGAACCGAGTTTCGCCGACAGCTGGCGTTCCAATCCTCCGGAGGTTGACGCTGAAATGATTACGAAAGCAGGTCCGGATTCAAGGCTGTCATCTGCCAGACCGTCGTATGACCGAAAGCTCTCAATGATGTATCGACGCTTCGGGTCATCTTCCCTCCGCATGGATACCAGCGCTTGTGCAAGTGGCCAAATGACCATCGAATCGACAAGGATGCGCACCTTCGTTTCTGCGAGGCCATCACAGTATTTTCGAAACGAATCTAGTAGTCGCAGCGCAAGGAGTTCAATCGACGCAGTGCAGCTGAGGAGGCTTTCGGCACGGATGAAGTGCGACGAATGTCGATTGGAAAGCTTTGAGAAATAAAAACCCTGCGGCGCCGCCGCCACGACACTTCCAGTTCGCAGCTCAGTCGTGATAAAGCTTCTGATAACAGGTTTCAAGATATCTGCCGTGCCGTCGACAGGTACCCGGTCCGTCTTCGCCACGTGACTGATGTAGCCGCTACCTGTGTAAGAAAATAGCCAAAATCTACACAGCTTGGTAATAATGTCGATTGCATCGACGGTTCCATCTCCGGCTTCTAGCGCCTCCCTTAGTATTTTCGCTGACTTCACGCTCGCGAGAATGATGAATTCAGGGGCTACTACGTGGTTAGAAGACCAGTCCTTGAACGCCTCCTTAATTTCGTTCCAACTGGGCGTATCCGAGCCCACGAACAACAGAAGTGCGTCTTTCGTGAACGCCGTCGGGCCAGAAAATGGAATGAATAGCATATTGGTCACACTGGAAGCAGTATGGAATACGCGGTTCCCTCTACGGCTCCAATATCTTCGTGTGACCAGCGCCGCAAAAAGAAAACCATCCGCTCATCCTGCAAGAAAACATGAGTGCCGTCTTCCAGCTTCACGTAGTCTGCTGAGACATCATATTTCTTCAATTGCGTCTCAATATCGGTAATTGCTGATTGCGTGCCGAAGAGAAATCCGAGCCGCCCTGTTCTCAGTCTCAGAAACCCATTTCGCTTGCGTAAGAGGCTAGCAACGCTAAAGAGCCCTATGCCCCGTAGTGAATTTCCTGATGTGGTCCGCCACTTCTTAAAGCATTCGATGACCGCCTCTTCTTCATCATGCAGCGTGATATCGGTCAACCGGTCGACGGACCGTTTGCTTCCAGGGCGACTTGCTAGCCAGCGCCGAGCCAGGCCGGGCCCTGAGTCAACCATCGAGAGTTCCATGAAGCTCAACTTGCGAACAACAGCCGGATGCGAGCTTGGTGTTTCATCTCGCCTGACCCGTTGATGGGTCGTCAAGTTATGCAGAAGGTAGCTCTGGATGTGAGTGTTCCCACCGGCAAACATGTGCAGGTTGTCGTCATCGATGTCTCGCAATCGAAAGGTAACTGCACGAATGCCCTTGTCGTACTCAACTCCACGATGGTCGGCGCGTGCCCACCAATCTGAGTTCTCTACCAGCTCACGAACAAGATGCGCGAGCGGCTCTGATACCTCTCGCAGATATTTAGCGTTCCAAGTCTCAGCGAGTTGAGCGAGGATGTCCTGTATGACGACCCGGACGTCCCCCTCTGGCTTAACCCGCCATTTTCCCTGGAGTTGCTCATAGAACGGGCGAATGAATTCACGCTTACTACCTTGCACGCAGACGAGGTTTGCCCGCGTCTCCAGCGTGTCATGAGTATGGTGGAACTCAAAGTTATCCATCGCGTCGAGAAAAGCGGCATACCCCTTGGCTTCCCGGCGCTTGAGCAGGTTCCGACTGGCATCATATAGCTTTCCAGCGAGGACCCATGCTGCGACCACATGTGGCAGGCCAAGTTGCTTTTGAAGGCTCGTCTCGAAGGTTTCGGCCTTACCCTCGAGACCTGAAAAGACTGCAACGGCCGGAGTACGAGTTGTACGAGCCCAAGTAACGACAAATTGGAGTAGGGCAGCCTCCGCGCAAAATGAAGTCACGCCTGAACCGCCGGCGGAAATGTCCAGGTCACCCTCCAGTTGGCTATTAAGAGAGAGTATTGCTCGCTCAATGCTCCCAATGTCCGGGTCAGGCATTTTCATCGTGATTTCCTGTGCAACTCATCAGTCGCGGACGACGCGCAAGGCGAAGTCGGGAGATTGTAGCTGTGCAAATATTAACGCCATCGGCTGAGTATCGACATATCAGTTCGGAATTTTATGCCGACATCCGAGTGCCCACGTCTACCTGGTCGCAATGGTTCGAGGCCCGCTCTCGCGCTCCTGCCGAGCTTCGACGTCCCGGTCAAGCGTGAGTCGAGGCCGACGTCGAGCATGTCGCACACGCATCTGCTTTCTGCAGCGTCTGGACGTCACTCCGCCTGTGAGAAACAGGTAGTCAATCTGGCTGCGTTGCCGCTCTGCCGGTTGGCATAGGGGCGTCGGCCATCCTGCGCATGGCAAAATTGTTCGATGAGAGCAGCTTCGACGGCGTCCGCAGAATGTGGCGGGCAGGTCCGCCAGCGCACCAGCAGTTGCTCCCAGTCGGGGAGATGCCAGAGCAGGCGTCCTCCTCGGTGACCAACGTTCGCGCCATACGCGAAGCGCACCAACTCCCCCAATCGCTGCCGCAGGCCCTTCTCGCCAGCCGCCTTGCCGACGTAGACCAGCGTTGCACCCGGCACCCATGCGTCGCTCACCGTCTGCTCCGGGTAGCTCGGGTCAAGCCCCTTGAACCGCCCGGCGCTGCTAGTGAGCAGGAAGCGCGGAACGCCTGTCGCCGCGCGGATGACTACGTAGACACCGGCAGCGGTCGGCACGTCGCGGCAGCCGCTCTCAGCAAGCCCTCTCACCGAACTGCCGGGAGCAAACGAGTGCAGCTCGATGCCGTCCACCGTATCCATGCCTCGACCTCTTGCAGTTTCCGCCAATCGTGCCGCCGCCCCAAGCATACCGGACCCGGAGCGCCTTGCGACTCCCTGTAATCCCGTGTCGCTGGCTCCGGAAAGCATCTTCCCGACAGTGTCGACTGGCCCATCGCAGATTGACAGCCGACTTCGCCGTTCGCTTACCCGCGCGTTAGAGTGTCAATTAGCTTCGCGCAGGCGTTCCGTCTGCACTTCCTGACTTGGCGCGCAACGCTTCGTACAGCTTCGCTGGTCCGAGCAAAATCTCCTTAAGCCCGTCGCGCACACGTTCCGAATCGAGCGCTTGCTTGCTCATCGTGGTGTGAGCATCGAACGCGTCGATGATGGCATGTAGCAGCGCGTCTTTCAGGTCGGGGGAGTTGGCGAACCGCTCCTTGCTATTGCTCGCGGCCTGCTGAACGAGCAGTGCGTTTTCGAGTAACTTACCTTTTAGGACGCCGTTCACGTACACGAGCTGGTCGTCGTCAGTTAGCTCGCCGTCAAAAAGTCCGTTGACCTTCTCGATGATTTCATCGAGGAACGCCTTCTCCTTGTCCTGGACCGCACCGCTGCCCACCGCGTCCATTGGCGGCAGCTTGGGCGTCTCACCATGATTCAGGCTTAAATGCTGGCGGCCGGCGTTTCTCAGGCTGTGGTGGGTCAGCATAACCTTCGACAGGTCGACGATATTGCGCTCGCGACCGAATTCCAGCAGTGGGATGAGCCGCTTGTAGAACAGAAAGCGCTTTTCAATATCGGTATTGCCGTAGTCGAAAATCTGCGAAAGGAACGCGTAGAGGCGCACGAATGCCCCCATATCGTTCTTGAACAGCGCCAATGCGTCGAGTGTGTCCTTGGCAGCCTGGGCCGCCTTCTCGTCATGCTGCCCTTCGGCGGCGGCCCGGTCCTGCTGCGCCGCCTTGTAGCGCTTAAGGAGGCGGTCGGCTACCGGCGCGATGGCGGCCTGCAATTGCCCCTGGGTGCCTTTCGGGTCTAGTTCGACCTTGGCGACGCGGTCGACCTCGAAGTCGTCGTAGTACCCAGCGGCGTCGAGCTTGGCGCGCAGGTCATAGACGTGATGTGGGTCGGTGGTCTCTTCCAGTTCGGCTGTCTCGTAATACGTCTTGAACGCCTTCAGAACTTCGCCGGCATCGTTGACGAAATCCAGGATGTAGGTGGTGTCCTTGCCCGGATGGGCACGATTGAGACGCGACAGGGTCTGCACGGCCTGGATGCCCCCGAGCATCTTGTCGACATACATGCCGCACAGCAAGGGCTGGTCAAAGCCCGTCTGGAACTTGTTTGCAACGAGGAGCAGGCGATACTCGGGTTCGGCAAACGCGTCGCGGATGTCGCGCCCTTTAAGACCGGGGTTCAATTCCTTGCTGGCCTCGGTCACGGGCGCCGGATAGCTCTCAGGGTCGTCGATTTCGCCGGAGAAAGCCACGAGCACGCCCAACGGATAGTTCCGCTGGTCGATGTAGGCGCGAATGGCCTTCTGCCAACGCACCGCCTCCTTGCGGCTCGCGACGACCACCATCGCCTTCGCCGTCCCATCGAGCAGCGGTTGCACGTTCTCTCGGTAGTGTTCGACGACGATTTGCACCTTCTGCGCGATGTTGTACGGATGCAGCCGGACCCACTGCATGATGCCTTTCATCGCGGCGCTTCGCTCGACCTCCTTCTCATCGTATTCCACGCCGTCGTGAGCGAGCTTGAACGCGAGATTGTAGGTCGTGTAGTTTTTCAGGACATCGAGAATGAAGCCTTCCTCGATGGCCTGGCGCATCGAATACACGTGAAACGGCTGCGGCAGGCCGTCCGGACCCGGCCGGCCGAACAGCTCCAGGGTCTTCTGCTTGGGCGTGGCTGTAAACGCGACATAGGTCAGCCCTTTGGCACCAGTCCGGCCTTCCATCTGGACAGCCAGTAGCGCTTCGGTGTCGATTTCACCGCCATCTTGAAGGTCGGCCCATTCCTCGGCGGACAGCAATTGCTTGAGCTTGGCAGCCGACTCACCGGTCTGCGAACTGTGGGCTTCGTCGGCGATGACCACGAAGCGCTTGCCTTCGGTCGCTGCCAGCTCCTGCACCGCCTGCAGAGCGAACGGGAACGTCTGGATGGTGCAGACGATGATTTTCTTGCCGTCCTTTAGCGCCTGACCGAGCTGGCCGCTCTTGCTGCCGTGCTCGTTGGTAATGGTGGCGACGACGCCCGCCGTGCGCTCGAAGTCGAAAATCGCTTCCTGCAGCTGCGCGTCAAGCACGGTGCGGTCAGACACGACGAGGACGCTATCGAACAACTTGCGGTGTTCGGCGTCGTGTAGGTCCGCGAGGAAGTGAGCGGCCCACGCAATCGAATTGGTCTTGCCTGACCCTGCCGAGTGCTGAATCAGATACCGCTGGCCAGGGCCCTGCGCCAGGACGTCAGCCACCAGCTTGCGGGTCGCGTCGAGCTGGTGGTAGCGCGGGAAAATGACGGTTTTGGGCCGCTTCTTTTCGTCGCGCTTGCCAATCAGATAGCGGTGTAGGATGTCGAGCCAGCTGTCGCGTGCCCATACTTCTTCCCACAAGTAGGCGGTGGCGAAGCCGTCCGGATTCGGCGCATTGCCGGCCGCACCGTGGTTGCCCCGGTTGAACGGCAGGAAGCGGGTTGCTGGACCGGCAAGTCGGGTGGCCATCATGACCTCGGTCTGGCTCACCGCGAAGTGCACCAGGGCGCCACCAGGAAAGCCGAGCAGGGGCTCCGCCTGCCCGCCCTTCGGCTGCGGATGGCGGTCAAAGCGGTACTGGTCGACTGCGTCCTGCACGCTTTGCGTGAAGTCCGATTTCAGCTCGGCGGTCGCGACCGGAATGCCGTTGACGAATAGGACCAAGTCCAGCGCGTCTTGCGGGTCGTTCGGGGAATGCCGTACCTGACGCACGACACGCAGCCGGTTGGCGGCGTAGTGCTGCTGGATGACAGGGTTGATGGTCAGTGCCGGCTTGAACTGCACCAAGCAGAGGGGTTCCTTGAGCCCCAACATCTCCACGCCACGGCGCAACACGTCCAAGGTGCCGCGCTCATTCAGGCTCTTGCGTACCCGTTCAGCAAGACGCTCATTGAGTGCCGGGCCGTGGGTCTTCGTCAGGCGCTGCCAGGTGTCGGGCTGCGTCGTTTCAATCCACGTCAGCAGGTCGGGCAGAAAGAGCCCATACGTGCGGTCATAGTCCGAGGCATCATCTTCAGCATAGAGCCAGCCATTGGTCGCCAAGGACTGACAGATTTCGGCCTCGAAGTGATGTTCCTGGTGCAAGTTGCTCATCGTTGACCCGTATGCATTTAATGTTCTTCTTTGAAGGGCAGGCCAGGTACGCCGCCTAGCTCTCGGTGTAACTGCGGTCTATCAATGGTTTGGCGCGCTCCAGGTCCGCTAGAGTTTGCAGACTCAGTTCCAGGTCACCGGTGCCCCAATGGTTGATTTGACTGACATCGCGGCTGAACCCATTTTCCAGGGTCACAGTTGTTGGGTCGAGCTTGAGCATCACGACAATGCGCTGTTGTTGCACCACAATGCACGCGAAGTTCTTAAGGCGCCGGAAGGCAACATAGACCCTCAGATGCTTTTCCTGCACGTCGTCACCCAAGGAATTCAGGTAATTTGCCGTCTGTGCATACAGTTCACGAATCTCCGAAGAGGCCACTTCGAGCTGCTCTTCTGGCGACTTATCTTTGCCAGTCGGCTTGGGCTTCGACGATTCAGCGACAGCCGAAATCGCTTCAGAATTGACGGTGGAAGCCTCCGGAACACTCTGCGAGTTCACCAGCTCCAACAACAGCAGGTCGTCGCCGAATAGCTTGTAGCGAATCAGCTCGATATTGCGCGGAATCTGCTGGACAGCGTGCTGGTCGTAGCGCGTGAAATCGGCCGCGATGCACAGCAGACGCGTGCCGGCCCACTCGATTTGGTTCGCTTCGTCCTTACCCAGCTTTTCCATCACCAGCCAGCGGAACTCCGCCTGGTGGTCAAGCAACCAATCCAGGTAGAACAGCCCCTGATTGATGACGTTTTCGTTGCTCTGACGCTTGTACTCGATGATGACGGGGCACCCGTTCTCGTCGAGGCCCAGCGAATCGATTCGGCCCTTGTGGGTCTTGCCGGTCGCGTACTCGCTGGCTAGGAAG
This sequence comes from Burkholderia sp. PU8-34, assembly GCF_053427725.1. Taxonomy (NCBI): domain Bacteria; kingdom Pseudomonadati; phylum Pseudomonadota; class Betaproteobacteria; order Burkholderiales; family Burkholderiaceae; genus Burkholderia; species Burkholderia sp. PU8-34. The sequence goes on along the minus strand of NZ_JBSAXC010000005.1, from coordinate 158,208 downwards.
CGAACACCGAGGAAGGTCGGCATGTTCGTTTCGATGAGACCTTGCAACTGCTTCTCCAACTTCGCGGCATGGCTTGATAGCTCACTTGCGGTACCGTGGGATAGGCGAAACAACTGGATGTCGCTCATGCGGCGAGTTCCTCAGGCACGGCATTGCGCACGTCGATTTTGCCAGTGACGGCGGCGGCAATCAGGGCGCTGCGGCGCTCCCTGAGCAGGTCGATGGCTCGTTCGGCTTCGGTGTTGAGCGAGTCGAGGCGAACTATCTCCGTATCGAGCCAGCTAACAATGTTGGCCTGTTCGTCAATTGGAGGAATTGTAAGTTTGAACTTTGCTATGAGGCCGGCGCTGAGATTCATTTGACTGGTCTCGTTTCCGGCATCACGGACATAGTCGTACGCGGCCATGAAAAAATAGCGCGCGAAGCTGGGAAGGATGCGAGGCCCAAATGACATCGCTGCGCATGCTTGATTGTAGGCAGCCTCAATCTCAAGCAACGCGACTCGGCCGCGAGTGGCCCCCTGACCGTACATCGCCATCAGTAATGTGCCGGGCTTAGCGAGCCTCGCAGATGAATTGGCGAGACCATCCTCCGAGATGTATTCCTCAGCCTGAGTAATTGGAGTCCAGTTAATTTCACCGGTCTTGAGCCAAGGAATCGAACCGTTCCAGTACAGAGGTTCGCCTCTGTCGGGAGTCGCACCAGTCTCAATCGAGCAAAGGTAGCCAAGTGCGCCGACCTCCCAATGCTCGGGCACTTCTCCCAACCACACCACACTGGAATCCTTCATTGGCATGTCTGGATTCAGGCCACGCGTCACTGCGTGCGAGATGGTCGCTTTGCGCTTTTCTGCCAGTAGCTCGAGAAGCTTTCCCTGCTCGGCAATCAGTGCGTCAATCTTGCCGATTTCGCCATCAAGGAAACTGACAATAGATTTTTGCTCAATCAGAGGTGGCCATACTACTTGATATCTCGCTATCGCCTCCTGCGAGATGCCAAGAAAGGTTGCTCCGGTCCCATTGGTTTTGATGTGCTCTTGAAAGAGCTTTGTCTGCATGAAGTAGAAAGCGAACTTGGGAATGTATGTCGGCTCTCCGTCATTTTCGAGCGGGCGGAACAATAACAGATGACTGTTAAGGCACGCGTCTCCTGGAAGGCTTTCGACAAAGGCGAGCTTGCCCATTGCAGCGCCATCCTTCATTAGCAGGATGTCCCCGGTCACAAGCTGGATGTTGCTGTCAGTATCGTAACGTTGCCGTGAAACACGCGGGCACTCGTCCCAGAGAATCCGGTAGTCCAAGAAATGCGCACTGCTGACTACGTATGGCCCTTCGGTCTGGTATTCCTCGGCTTTGAGACCCTGCCATCCAAGCCTCCCCTTGAGCGAAGAGAGCGCGCCTAGCTTGCTAGGGCCCATCCAGTGCACCGGCACTTCCCCTAGCCATTCCAGTCCGGTGTGTTTGTATGTTGAATACCTCGGCAAGCTCATTCCGCCAACTCCTCAAGCATCTTCATGATGTTGGTCGACACCGCCTTCAGTTCCTCATCAATCGTGTGCAGGTCGCGCGGCGGCTCGAACACGTAGAAGTGCCGGTTGAATGGAATCTCATAGCCCACCTTGCTCTTCTCTTCGTCAATCCAGGCGCCCGGCGCGTTCGGCAGCACTTCCCGCTTGAAATAAGTGTCAATATCCTCGGAGAGCGGCACGTTCTCGGAATCGCGAAGCGCGCTATCTGCTTGCGGCTTGCCCTTCTGCTTACCCTTGGTACCCAGCACCACCTGTCCGTCCTTATCGCGCAACGGGCGCTCGACGGTAATCGTCGTGTAGCCGAAGCCCTCGTTCCTGAAGACTCGCGAAATCGGCACCGACTTAGTTTTGCCACCAGGTGGCACCTCTGGTGCGCTGCCACCCGCAGGCACCACCCAGCGTGATACTTCTTTGCCGTCAGCGTCAGATACCGTCAACAGCTCCGCCTCAACGAACTCCCCGAAGAGCTTAGTGACAGTTGCGATTTGCTCGTCGGACATCTCCTTTCGCTTGCTCCCAAGCGACTTCCGCATCTTCTGCCAGAAGCTGCTTGCGTCAATGAGCTGCACGAACCCGCGCCGATGAGCGGGTTTCTTGTTCGACAGAATCCACACGTAGGTGGCAATGCCAGTGTTGTAGAACATGTCGGTCGGCAAGCCGACAATAGCTTCCACTAGGTCGTTCTCGAGGACATAGCGACGAATCTCGCTTTCGCCGGAACCCGCTCCGCCTGTGAACAGTGGTGACCCATTGAGCACAATACCGAAACGGCTGCCGCCATCGGCCGCCGGGCGCATTTTCGAGAGCAGGTGCATCAGAAACAGCATTGACCCATCGGACACGCGCGGCAGGCCAGGGCCGAAGCGGCCATCGAAGCCTTTTTGCTCATGCTCGGTCCGAACTGCCTTCTCGACTTTTTTCCACTCGACGCCGAACGGAGGATTGGAGAGCATGTAGTCGAATTTGCGCCCGCTGTGACCGTCGTCGGAGAGGGTGTTACCCGCGACGATGTTCGCAACGTCCTGGCCCTTGATGAGCATGTCGGCCTTGCAGATGGCATACGACTCGTCGTTCAATTCCTGCCCGAACATGGTCAGACGCGCGGCCAGATTGTGCTCCAGCAGGTATTCGCCCGCCACCGACAACATGCCGCCCGTGCCGGCCGTCGGGTCATAAATGGTCCGAACCACGGCGTTGCCTGCCGTGAGCACGTCGCTGTCCTCGATGAACAGCAGGTTCACCATCAGCCGGATGACCTCGCGCGGCGTGAAGTGCTCCCCAGCGGTTTCATTCGAGATTTCGGCAAACTTGCGAATCAGTTCCTCGAAGACGAGCCCCATCTGGGCGTTGTCTACGGCGCCCGGGTGCAGGTCGATATTCGCAAACTTCTCGGTCACCAGATAGAGCAGATTGGCCTTGGCGAGACGTTCGACCTGCGTGTAAAAGTCGAAGCGTTCGAAGATGTCACGCGCAGCGGGCGAGAAGGCCTGAATGTATGCATACAGGTTCTGCCGGATATGGTCCTGGTCGCCGAGGAGCTTGACGAGGTCGAGCGGGGACGTGTTGTAGAACGACTGACCGGCTTTTCGCGTAAGGAATGGGTCTGGATTTAACCCCGCCTTCGTCTTCGCGTCAAATTCCGCGAGCACTGATGCCTTGGTTGATTCCAGTACGCAATCGAGACGACGCAGCACCGTAAACGGTAGGATGACCCGGCCGTACTCGGACTGCTTGTAATCCCCCCGCAAGAGGTCGGCTACGGACCAGATAAAAGAAGAGAGCGCTTGGTGGTTCATTTTTTCGATTCTGGTAGGCATTTGGGTCCCCGCCGGCAGGCGAGATTTGCCAATTGTCGCGACAAATTGTTTGGAATTCTACCGCCTGCCTGTGGTACCGAAGAACCCGTCCGAGGACTTCCCAGCCATTCGCCGCCCTATCCGATTGGGTGGAGGTCCAGCCTCCCCCGGACGTGGTCGCGTAAATTTCGCCTGAGACAGGCATTGAGGTACCTACAGCGGCCGCAGCAAACGACCAACAGAACAGCACAGCACGACGGCCTGCAATGCAACACCCCCAGTCCAGTGACTCGGTCCGAGCAGCGGGTCACCCTGTAACCGTTGCCTCGTTTGTATTACGGCTGCCCGAAGGCCATTGGGGACATCAACCACTTCACGCCTCTCCGTGCAGGTAGGCAGAGCCCGCTCCTCGCTGATTGCCCCTCAATTGGCCGCGTAAAATTGGAAAACGGATTTCATACGGCCAATCTCTCCGAATCAAGTCGTTAGGTCCACTTCGTCGGGCTCGAGCACGAACAACACAGAGCGGTCAGGAACTGGTCGACTTCCAGCAGTGGTCCCGCCACCTTCGTAGGCGTGAGCAGATGTCAGTTGCCACGCTCACCGAAAAGCATCTCAGACACAGCTAGGCAGGACGACCTTGCAGTTGAGCGTTTAGCCAACCGGCCAATTCCTTCGACGTTGCCTGCTGGACGGCGGGCTTTACGTCATAGACTTGCATCTCGGGACCGAAAGTTGGCGTCCACTCGAGCATTTCGATTACCTTCATCGTACGCCCCTCAGGTGGCAAGAGGTAATCGAGAAGCCGGTTGGTTAGGTCTTCGTGATGGCTCGTCACAATTATTTGACGCCGATATTCCTCCGCTTCACAGTATGCGAGCTGTCTCAATATTCCCGCAGCTGGTATCAGCTGCCCCATATCAAGCGCAGTGGTAAAGTCGTCAAAAGCAACTATGGGATGCGTAATTCGCTCTCGCAACGCGTAGCACAGGCAAACGGTCCAACATACTGCAAGTTGCGTCTTCTGGCCTGTCGAGAGACCTGCATACTCAGGGCCGCGTGCCGAGACAAAGCGGTAGGTTGGTACCTTTGCCGATTTCGATACGACTTGCAATTGAATTGGCAAGAAGTCAGAAGGAAAGTGGAAGCGAGCCAATAGGCGGTTCAATGAATTCAGTAGCTCCCGCAACTGCGCTTCATCGATAGCAGACGTTAGGCTAAAGACGCTGTCCTTCCCGATTGCTCGTTTGAGTGTACGCTCGGCCTCAGCAATCAGCTTTTCAGCCTCAATCCGTTTTTCCTTGGTACCTGGCACCAAGCTTTGGCGCTCAATCTCCCGCTCCAGATTAGCCCAGGACCGTGCTGCCGTAGCGAGTTCAGTAAGCGCAGTGGTCACTAGGTCGAGCGACGACCGGGTTTGACGGTGCTCTGTCATCCGCTTCTCAGCTCGCTCCCGAAGCTCACCCACAGTTGCAGCCGTAGAGGCCCACTCCTCATCCTTTACGGGAAAAATACAGGCTCGAAGGGATTGCCGTTCGCGAAGCTCGCTAAGCGTAGCTTCGGTACGCGCAATGTCGCTGAGCATCTCAAGCTCCAACTGTCGAAGCTTTTCGGCGATAAACCGCGCCTGTTCAGCGAATTGAGGTGCTGAACTCAGGAGGTCTTTGAGCCATGACTCAAGTTGTACTCCATCACTGCGCATCGACTCGGGAAGTCTTCTCAGTGACTCGAGCCAACCATTCGCTTGACTTCCTAGCTGCTCTAATGAAGGAGCGAGCGCGCTTGAGCCGACGTCGAGCTGATTTCGTTGCTCGCGTATAGCAGCGAGCCGTCGATGCTTTTCGGCCAAATCTTCCGATATCTCCTGTGTCGTAGAAATCTCATCGTCCGCCTTCGCTACAAAGAGTTCAGGCCAGTTGATTTCACTGTCCCGCGCCAAGTGTCCCAGTGCTCTATACAAGGCATCCACAGGCGCATGACCCTGCAGGTCATCAGGCTTCGACAATTCAATCTTTGTTCGAAGCGCTTCGCATGCTTGTCCAATCGAATCCAAGACACTGTCAGTCCCACTATCCGCAACCGGCTCCGTTCCAGCCACGTCAGCCAGCTTATCGAGCAGGTTTCGTAGTTGACTCTGCCAGTAGTTGGCAAGATTACCGCTCTGAATGAGCAAGCTCTGTGAATCCCTTACCAAGTCAATCCAGGGGTAGTCAAGCGCATCTTCCAATGGAAACCTGCCCTTTGCTCCTTCGAAGCGTTGGGCGACTGTTCTTCTCTCCCGGTCAACGTCAAACTTTTGCACGAAGATTGCCGACTTCGCCGTCGTCAACTCGACCTGCGCCTCCTCCAAAGCAATACGAATGCTTTCCCATGCAGTCGCGGTCGGAGCGACGATGGACAAAATGTCTTGAGAGTTTTCGGGAGACGCTAACCCTTCCGGAAAGAAGAACTGGGCGCGTTCGAGCAAATCGGCATACGCTCGCCTCGCGGGCAAGCTCGCAAGGTCAAGTTGCAGCGGCCTCGGGCCGACCAGCTCGATTCGCCCACTGCTCGCTTTCGTGGTTTTCAAATCCGCCGCGCTGTCGATGAGACTCGTGCGTCCGTTCAGAAGCAAGTCGATTGCAAGCAGTAGGCTCGTCTTCCCCGACCCGTTTTTCCCTGTAACCAGGATGAGGTCCGCGTCGAGGTCTATCACGTGTTCCCCCGCAAATCCTCGAAAGTTTTGCAGCCTCAGTGACTGTATCGGCCTCAATTGATTTCTCCCCCTTCCGAGCGTGCGATGTCGGAAAACAGAAGTTCCGATGCACGCGCGAGGATATCCTCGGTAAGCCAACGCGCGACGCCGCGCTTGGCTATCGACTGGCCGACAGGTTGCCCAGCGACGGCAACACCACCCTCTTCATATGCGGCAAGCACCCTCTTCGCGAGCAGATACATCGGGGAATGTTCCTTCGCTTCGGAGACAGTCCGTACCCGAACGGCTTGTAGATATTGCTGCTCCGTTAGCGAGCGCAGCGCGTATTGGCTCACATCGCTTCCCGATGAATCAGTGATAAAGGAAGTAAATCGACCTGCATCGGGAAATCCCGCAGCTGTGTATCGTTCCGGTTCGTATGGGTAGATAGCAAACGTCCCGCGCAGCCAATCTTGGTCGCCTGCCAAGCGGTGCCAGTGTGGAAAAGTTCTTGAGTCACAGCGGATAACCAATGTAACCGGCGCAGTAATACCGGCAGAGGACAGGCTGTCTACAAGGTCGCAGATTTCATCGCGCAGCATCGACGCTTCATTTGAATCCTCGACTGCGTCCGGCTCTATCGTCTGCGACGTAGCATCGACGACGTTCATCACCGGTGATATAAACAATCGGTTCCACGCTAGCCATCGATGCTCACGAAGGTAGACACGACCGGCATCTGCATCCCTAACTTCGTCAGATAATGCAAAGGCCATACTTGATTGAGTGGTGGTCATGAGGCAGCTCGACGCTGAAGAAGTGGATTGGTGCGGATGCTTGGGTCTAGCCGCCGTCGAAACTTACTTGGAAATCGAACAACCTGTTGAAGGCGCTGAGAAACCTCCGGGAGTGACGCTTCTGCCATCGACGCAGGGAACAGGGTCCGCCAATCAATCCTGACAATCACGATTGGCTTGCGCAAAGCTCCATCTATTACGTAGGCGCGACGGTCAGCCAACCTTCTGGCCCTACCCGACATGCCGACAATTAGCTCCACCCGTTGCATCGGTCCGGCGCGTCCGGGAATCGTCATGGACGCCCCGTCTTCAACCTGAAGCCGCCCGGAAACGTACAAAGCTGCATCCATACCATCATCACCTACCGCCGCAGGCAGCCGTATCTCAATCGGGCCACGAGGTAATAAAGATAGCCGGCCCCACCAGTCGGGTTCCGCGTTTGACGCCGCTACGGCATTAACATTCCTACTTCGAAGGAGTGCGAACAACAGCGCCAACTCTGCAGCAAGACTGGGATGGTCACTGATTGCGCAGTAATAGTCCGGATGCACGCCCGAATCTCGGATGTGACTTATGCACCGACTGAGCGCCGGCCGAGGTGGTGCCGTCGTATTTAAGAATTCACCAGTCTCAACCAGCCAGTGACCAGCAGCGGACGCGTCACGCAGTTGTTGCGTCATACAGACATCCATTTCGGCCGCCAACGCAAGGAGCAATTTGTCTGCGTGCGGAATGGTCGCGGTAAACGCCGAATTTTCACTCACCGCCGCGTCCCGCAGCTTCCCGCAGAGCACGTGTGCGAATACCATTTGGAACACATCAGCCCATAGTCGGTCCGCTGGCAGACACTCTGGTGCATTCAGAGGGGATTCTGGAGAGGTTGCCGACGCGTCTCTTTCGTATGGGCCGACAACCAGCGCGTCGCCGTCGGTCGCAACTCCTGTCCACCATGCAGCAAAACCATGTACTAACTGTAGTTGCTGAAAGCTTGGATAGTGCTCGTATGTGGTCACGACGGGCGCGTTCTCGGCGTCGTAAATCGGCTGAGGCTCTCGTACATTTAATTCCGAGAACTCTTCGAGCACCTGTTGCAAGGTGTGCACTACCTGAGGCTCGTCGCTTCCAAAGCCAATCGTTACGAGCGAAGCTGTACGAACCTTTGTCCGAAAGAAGTCTGCAGCCCATTTTCGCTTCCGCCAGTCTTGTAGCTGTGAGGCCGTCAACAAGATGTCTTTGGCATGTGCGGGATTCTCCCTCAACTGTCCGGCGCAGCCGTTTATTTTGTAGACGCGAAGCACGTAGGCTGTGTCTTCTCCTGGTCGCCGTTCGGGGCTTATTGCCGCGTACTCGGCAAACGTGTCTAAGTCGAAGACCGCGCGTGTCAATTTTTTCCCCGAAGCGCTAACGTCCCGCCACGTCTTTTCGTATGCGCGCTCCAAGTTGCAATCGTAATTGGTCGTCACAACCTCTGTGATGAGCCCTTCTCGTGCTAGAAATGCGAGATAGAAATGTGCGGGCCTCGGGTCGAGGTTTGTGAATTCCCTTATCTGTAGCGCTCCGACGAGCTTTTCGTAGGCATCCTGATTCGCCCCCCCGTGCTCCCAAAGAAACGCCTCGCATGCCTTTGTAAGCGCACTTTGCTCCTTCGCGAGCCTCAAATCACAAAGGAAACAATTCGAGGACGTTGAAACACCGAAATCACGAAACGCATGCCGGTAAGTGACTTCGTGAGAGAAACAATCATTGCAACGCGCACACACCCGCAGCTTAGCGGGACTCTTCCTGAACCTCGTCAAGCGGGCACTAAGCGTCGGTCTAATCGCCCTGTCAATCAGCTCCCAAATTTTATGGCCGTCCCATGACTGCCCATCTTTTGTTGACTGGACGGAGATACCCGCACCAATCAGAGGTAGACAGCGACGATGAAGAATTCGGTCCACGAGGTAGCCAAACGAATTTTCAGCCTTTGATTTCATCATTGACCTTATGCACGCACTTATGGACACGCTCTGCTCCCCCTCGAGCAACCGTAACATTACCTCAAACTTCATCAATATCGTTCACCATGCGTGCTGTACGACTAGAGCGCGACCCAATTCGAGGATTCAAGCGCCTTTGCGGCAGCGATTGCATGCCTGCCCAACGTCACATCTTCCACCCACGTTCTGACGACTTCAAGGTCCGTTTTGCGTCCTACTAGTCCCAATACATCCAGCGCGAAGGTTCGATGCTTCGTCATAAGGTCATGCCATTGCGCGAGCCTTGCAAATTCCGTCGCGGGTTGATATTCCTTCGCCAATACGGCCCGCGATAGCCGACGCACTCCATTTGCACAAACCGGCAGAAACGAAATCTTCCGCTCTTTGTCGAAAGAGCTAAAGCTCCGCTCGACGTGCATCACGATATCGAACGCTTCGGCCACACCGCAATTTGCCAGTTGCTCCCATAGCCGCGCCTCCTGCTGATTCTTCGACGGTGATGATTGCGAGGCGAGACAATAGAGAAGCTCGGCAGCAACGGGCCATGCCGACTTCTTGGGAGAGGTATCCTCCAAGTTTGCGAGGCTTAAGCCCATGCCGGCGAGTGCACCTATTGACAGGAGATATGTCTCAACGGCTGATTGTGCCCACGTACCGCTCAAGTCAGGTACTCGCGCAAATCTTTGAAAACATGCAGCGGCTTCGGGAACCGGACTCCGTGCGAGCTCGCGAATAACCATCGACGTTGTCAGGTCGCTGTAGGTAGCATATGCAGCTCTTGTCAGCAACTCCCTGCGCTGAGCTTCCGTGAGCAGTTCGTGATACGCCTCAACGTATAGGTCGTCACAAGGATGGTCGAAGGTGCATACATACATATGCATGGCACGCTCGGAGGCCAATTGGGAGCGCGGCATCTCGAGCGCAGCTATGAACTCTTGGTGAACAGACTCGACCGATAGGTCAGTTTCTGGGCCACCAACTCCTTGAAACGCGTCGAACACCAGTGAGTTTGTTAGCGGGTCGTCATCTGTGAGCCACGAATCTAGTAACGCACGGAGCTCGTCCTGTCCATCGTTGTCGAGGAGAGGGCCGGTCCTGCGTACGAGCTCGACAACCTCCAGTCGTAAGCGGCCAACGCCAGCATCCCAAAGGTGCCGGATAATATCGACGAAGTCATGTGGAATGCAGTCAACTACCGGCTCCAACCGATTCATCATCCCAACGATGATGAGCAGTTGCCCAGGCCGAAGCTCATTGTGCGCGGACAGTTGACTCCATAAAACCTCATTGAGCGCCGGTGACTCGCTGTTTCGACACAGCGACATAAAACCCTGCTGTATCTCGTGCATCGCACTGAAAACGAAGCTGCCAGGCGGACTGTAGACAGCGTTATACCCTCGTCGGCGAAATGCGATGTTGACGTTTGAATTTTCTGCGCGCAGACGCTCCGCTTCATTCCATATGCGTCTATCGATACGGGAGAAAGCGTCCAAGACGTCGGGCAAGAGGCCGTGGCATAGCGCATGAGGAACGACCGCCAAGTAGTTTCCGTACGTCCGGCTTTCGACACCGTCCGATAGGCATATGCTTACATGATGATGCCCGTCTTCGCCGGTGCTGAACTCAAGAACCAGCTTCTCGTAATCTTCAACGGCGGTGTCAAGCGCATCACGTACTCGGTCAAGAACGAGAGACTTCGCTCTCGCGCCGCACTTGCTATCGATACATGCAATCAGCAGTTCAATGGGTGACGAACCCAACAGCGTGTCCAAACCGGAAGCACTCCCGCAACCACCGACCGCAAACTCAAGCAGTGGTTCGTAGATTGGTCTGCGCAACGCTTCGGCCAGCTGCTGCACATCACGACACTGCTCAAGCAAAAACACGGTGCAGAAGTAGTCTGCAATCAGGTCGTGCCGAAAAAAAACTCTCCCTGACCGAACAACGACCAGCCCACATTTCCTCGCCGCACGCCATACCTGTTCTGCCTCACCCGCAGAATCGAGTACTGCAGTAAGTTCGCGCACCAGCTCGTGCTCCGAAATGGTCGACGCAAACCGCTCCCTTATTGTCCCGGCTATTTTGGCCAGCGCACGATGCCCCACGCCTGCATAGGTTTCCAGCCGCTGCCGGGTAAATGCGCTGTAAAGTGAGAACCGTCCATCCAGTCCACTTTCCTCTATCATGACGCCAGCGAGAATCTCGGCGTCGTGAGCACTCGCGATGACCTCCAACGCTACGAGTTCTTCAGGCTTGGCCGCGCGGCTGAGGTGCGCTTCAAGCACTGCTCGGAGGTGAGACCGCGTAGCCTCGGGCATACACGCCACATCGTTTGGGAGCCATGGAACGGGAACTTCTCGCTGGCTCACGACCACCAATTGCAGGCCGTAGCGTCGATGTAAGGCGAATAGGGCGCGCAGGAGATGTGCCTGAAGTTTTGGTTGACATTCGTTCAACCCATCGACGAACACCACAGCCGGGTTGGCGGTGCGTCTAGAATTTCGGAGCACATCCTTCACTGAGAACGTCGATGCGAGCGCAACCGAACGCTCTAAGAGCGGACGCAAGTCTCCCTCAAATATCCGTGCTTCAATCGCTATCGGCAACATTCCAGCCGATGCGGTCAGCGTCGACAGTTCTTCCAAAACCCGAGATTTGCCAGAGCCGGAGTCGCCTACGATAAGCAGGTTGCGGCCTTCCTGAAGTCGCTCGACGCATTCGCACAGCGACCGGTTCCGTCCCTCCACGACTAACGATACGGCGACGAAAGGTTTGCTGGCTGCTGCAATGGTAGCTTGCCACTGGGAGGCGTAGTCGGCGGCAAACCGCTCCGCCTCGGTCTGTTCGACGGCATCGAGCCGTCGCACCAAGCCAGCTCTGGAAGCAAATTCGCGCCACGTATCTAGCGATAACGGCCCGGCGAGCGAGTCATGTATTTGGGAGCACAACTGGCGATAGCCGCCAACGTGGCACTTAAAATTGCTGTTTGGAATATCGCAGCCCGGCAGAGGCTCGAAGAAAAGGCATAGATTCGCCCCAACGGCCTGTTTTGCATGTGCCGAGTCGAGCGTCATCTCCTTTGTGAGCTCGTCTATAACTGCGTAGCGAGCATCAATTGCTTGCTGGAAGGGATTCTTTGACGCAATCACCCTGCGTCCACCGTCCGGAAGCATGGACTTCCAATGTCCGTTAACGCCACCTTCCACCGGAAGCCCGTAACCCTTCAGTTCGACCACCGTCGCGCCGCGTGCGGTCACTACAACGAAGTCAATCTGCGTTCGCGAGGGGCCGCAATAGAAATTTCCGAGCACCAGACATTGTTCACCGAGAGCTTCGAGGTCTGCGCGCAGACGGCGCAAGAACTTCAACTCCGTTCGGTCCTCTATCTCATGCCCAAGAAAGAGTTCAACACATGACCGACTCCGCCCTGCAACCGCTTCTCTATCCACGATTCTGTCCACTCCTCTTGAGCACCCGACCTTATGCGCATCTTCACGTCTTCAAAGCTTGCGTTTCAGCTCGAATCCTTGTCCCAGTGGTTCTCGGCTAGGCTCCAACCCAAGCTGACGAAAGCGATTCCGCCTGCGACAGCACGGTATCAGTTGCCTCCTCCTGCCGGTCTGGTGGGTGCTTATAGCGTTTGAGCAGCGTCTTGACCATCACGCGCAGCCTGGCATGCACGGCCTCCCGCTTCGCCCAGTCGACCGTGACTGAACCGCGCAGCTTCACGAGCAACTCTACCGCGATTTTCTCCCAGGTTTCGTCCGCTGCGTCAAAGGTCGGTTACGCAAACTAAAGTTGTTAGTCGCTCGGCCGTTATAGGAATATTGCCCCGACGATTCGGGGATAATTATTGTAATCAACCTTTCAATTTAAAAACCGACACACAGGCGTAAGATATGAGAAAGGACCCCAAAAAAACCCAGGGGGAGCTGGAACCCACTCAGAAGGTCAAGGTCGGGTCGTTCGTCAGGGTAATTGCAACTGGCCCAGGGACGGGAAGGAATGTAGAAATTGTGAAAGTTGCGAAAGTTGACGAAGACTACATCTATGTTGAAGGACTTGAGTCCCCGTTCTTACGGAGTACTGGAATTTGCCAAACGCATTTCCTCCCCGGCATGCTTGTAATGCTAGAGGGCGTTGTTCCCGGTGCTGAAGAGTAGTTTGTTACGCAGCCCCCTAACTGGTGACGGCTTAGGACCCGGCGCACGACTGGCTTGCTTCATTGGCCGCGCAAATGTAGCGTTAGAAATTTATTAGACGCGTGGAGCGAGCACCTGTCGAAGGCGCTTGGGCTCAGCTACGATGCCGAGTCACGTCCGTAACTCAACAACGTAGAAGCCACGGCCACAATAATCATGGTGAGCGAGGTTTCGTGGTACGTGTCGGCCAGGTCCACGGACAGCGCCTCGCGTGCTGGAAGACCTCTGATACGGCGCAACTTCCGGCGTAACCATGCTCGACGGGCTGCTCGAGAAAATTCGCGCTCCGCGTGTTGCGGCGTGTCTCCAACGCCGGCAAATTCACGCCAGTCAATAGGCTATCCGGATTATCGTGTGGAATCGGAGTGGGGGTGTTTTAATGCTTAGCCTGGAAATTTAATGTACTTCGCCGGCACCTCGGGCACCAACCAAACGCCGTTGCCGGACACGCGGAACTGGTAGCCGTCACGCAGCAGCGGATACGTTTCAATGACCAAGATGACTGGCTTGCCGCGACGCGTAGCTACGCGAGTCGCCGTCTCGCGGTCTGGCGACAGGTGTACGTCATGTCGATTCATCGGCGTCAATCCCTGCTTGCGAATGTCAGCCATGGACTTGCCAACCGTGCCGTGATACAGCACCGGCGGCGGCGCCTTGACCGGCAGCTGCAGGTCAACGTCAACAGAATGACCTTGCGCGGCGCGAATGCGCGTAGCGTCATCGTTCAGCACAAAACGCTTTTTATCGTTCTCTGCAACTACTTGCTTCAACTCGTCCAGTGTGAGCGCCATGCCAGCAGCAGCTGCCTTGGTCAACAGTTCGGAAACGTCGGCCCAGCCCTGGGCGTCCAGAGTGACGCCGATGGAGTCCGGCCGGTGTCTGAGCACATAGCTAAAAAATTTGCTTGCACGGGTTGCATTAAAGTAGCTGCTACTCATTACTGGACTCCAACTGAAAACCTGCTATTTTTAAAGCGATTCCACACGCTAATCCGGATAGCCAGTCAATATAGCCCGATAGCTCGTAACCGGCGGGACGACAGTTGAGCCAAGCCGTGTAGCCCCAAGTGAAAACTTCCGTTGCCATAGCTCGCCTCCGCAACAGTGCCGTTCTGCTCATCGTACAGCGTGCCGGCACGTGGTAGTTAATCGCGGACGACAACCGTATCACCAACGTCACCGAGAAGGCCTTCACGCAGTTCCACCTCATAGTCGGCAAGTGCTCCGTCCTTTACACGTCGTATATCGACAGTTGCAATCACACGTTTCCCACTTTCTCTGCCACCTGGCCATATTTCTATCGCAATCCTTAGCATTGCATGTTCCACGTACCGAAAGGTTGAACTCGGCACGAGCCTATTTGCGTCGATGAATCAGCATATCGGACACTAGTTTGCACTCGGCGCTGGAGGCCGCCATTTTTCTAAAGCAGCGATACGGAGCACAGCATCGATGACGCCGTTTGCGTCCTCCTCGCTTCACGTATCATATGTGCGAAGCGGTCGAAGACAAGAATCACCACCTCCAGGGTCACCCCATACATCTGGAAGACAAAGCGCAGACAGCGAGATGTGGTGCGCATCCGGATAGCGCTTCAGCAATGACCTAGCGTATCTCCGTAGCGACTCCTCGTCGCGCTGTTTTACACCGTAGGCCAGTTGAATCAGCAGATTACGGGTACGCAGAATTGCCTCGCTTCTTTCATCTGGAATTGTTATCAGGTATCCTATCTACGTAATTCAATGAAGCTCGATGTTCCTCATTGACCCACTTATAGCCTTATCTCCGCACCCGGCTCCCGGGAGCAAGCTCTTCCGTTACATCTGTCCAGGCCTGACCTTTGCCAATCACCTCAGCTACTCGGTGCCAGACGTATTCCGCGTCTGAGGTCCACCCACTCGGACCAACGAGCACGTAACGCCGACCGCTAGCGGTTCGTGCGGTTCGACCCTCAGCGTCAAACTCGAGCATCTCTGTACTGACTCTGCCATCAAGATTCGCCCTGTCGCGCCCGACAAGATGGCAGGCCCCCCCTTCAAATCGACGAATCGACCAGTGGCTGAGATACACGGTCTCGGGGCCCTCGCCCCTGGAATGTACATAAATAGGCAAGGCGTTCCTCGACCTAAAATTTCGTGGGTAACCGTCGTCCTTTTTCGCGACGTCGCTCGTACAGCTCGTCTCGCAGCGCCCGTTTGAACCGCAGTCCTAGTTCGAAGGGGGACATTGTCCTCAACGCAACGTAGACGCGCGGAGTTATCGCATCCCGATGCCATCGGAGGCTCTGGTCGATTGCAGCGGTGAGTTCCTGCAGTACAGCCCTTCGCAATCTGCCGGCCATGCTCGTTTGCCAAATCCTACTTCGCACGCAACCTCCAATTCTTGGTCGTTGTTGCTACGAAAATTCACGCTTCAGCCTATGCCTTAATAAATCGACAACTGCCTGGTCTCCTAGCCCATATTCCGATTGACAATGAACCAGTCGTTCCAAATGGCCGTCAAATCCATCTCTTCTATCATCGATAGCAAGCCAATGTCGGAGCTGGTGACGTCGAACATAGTCAAGCACTTGTGCACCTCGCTTCAACATCGGCCACAGTCGCTCATCGAAGTCGCAACCTTGATACGTCGCTTCTGTCACCCGGTCACGCAATGACTCGCACGGCAATCGTTTACGCACGTAGTCGACACCGAACTTGTACGCCCAATCGCTAGACAAAACGACCTCAACGGTAGGAAATGGCTCCAGCAGTTTATCGAGCACGGGGGCGTATTCGAACAATTCGATTCGCCCAGGTGCACTGCTCGCAACGCCGTGTCGCGTCATATAAGAGTCTGCCCGATGCAGAACTCCGTCGATATCGAGGAAGAGCACCTGGCGCATGGCTTCAGGTACGCGCTCTCGTGCTTGCATGGAGCGTGTGACGCTCCTTCGCTCCGCCCATGCGTACTCTAAGGGCGGTAGCCATGTGTGTGGCGGGAAACATGCGAAACATCTCGGAATTCGTGGGCCGAGTGACAGCTGTCGGCCCAAACGCACCGAGGAGCTTCGCGAGTTCCGTGCAGGCGGAGTCGATATCGCCCGTCACTTCATCAAATTCGACGACACGGTCGTGATGCGCATCAGGGAAGGAGACGGAGCTATTTGTCATCGCTACCCACTCAACGTCGCGCAACTCTAGATAGTCGCTCACGAACTCGTACGGCGACTCCGCGAGCGTATTAATCGAGTCCTGCATGATGTGCCCAAGCTCTCCGAGATGCGGTCTAGCGTCACCGATTCTTCGCCCCATCATGCGTCGCGTGGCAAGAATCCCCACTGCGCCGTTGAATCCTGTCAGGCATTTCGTGAGCTTTTCAATGCGCGCACGCCGAGACTGACCGTCCTCCGTGTCTATAGGAGCGTGCCCGCTATCCGGCTCATCGAAAAACGGCGGGACAAGCCAATCCAAGCACAGAAACACAAGAACCATCACTCTCACCCAAGGGTTACTGCAACGAAGAAGTCCGCGTCCATGCGGTATGACCGAGCCAGTCCCCCAGCTGGGAGGAGGGTGCCCGTTGCCCGCATTGTAGACATTTAGCTTGCAAAGCTCAATGTCTACATCATTTGCCTTTACAACCCATCCGTCTACTACATATGTCTTGGCAAAGCCAAGTGCCGTAGACATGTCTCTTGTAAAGCCCAATGATTCGAATTTTTCAATGTCAGGGCTTTGCATGAGCGGACTTGCGAAAACGTTCGCCGAACAAGTGCGCCTCCTTCGCGAGGCTGAAAAGCTAAGCCAGGAAGGGCTCGGTGACCGTATTGGTCTCGACCGCACCGTCATCAGCAGGATTGAGAGGACTCGTCCAAACTTAACTATCGCCAGAGCGGCATTGATTGCCGCAGCCTTGGGCGTTAGCGTGTCCCGTTTGCTAAGAAGCGAAGATGCGAACGCGACGACTTCGGCACCATCGAAACAAGAGACCGCCGAAGAGTTGCTGCAACGGATTCCAAAGAATCTGAAGGCGCACCGGGAGCAATCAAATATGACTCAGCGCCAACTCGCCGAGCGGTTGGGAGCCGACCGCAATTGGGTAAGCGCGGTCGAGTCAGGCAGAGAGAACCTGACTCTGAACACCATCGAAAAATTCGCGAACGCACTAAACAAGACGCCCATCGAACTGCTCGCAAATCCAGCCGAGAGTACGGACAAATCCTAGAAGCTCAACAAATGAAAAAGCTGGAAACACATACGAGTTCAAAGCTCGCCAGATAATCCCCGTGTGCCAACTTGGCTGCCCACATAACACACGGATGTCGACAACCGCCCTTGGGCGGTACCCAAGTTGCACGCACTCGCGTCTGACGCCCGACCACAAAAAATGGCGGTCCAATCTCTAAGTCGAGCAAGTGTCGCCGCTTCGAGGCTTACTGCAGCCCCCGGAGTGCCAGACACCAGGGGGTCCTGCTGAGAACCGCTGTCAGCGGTCATCGGACAGCAAGTCGCGCCGATTTTATGGTCGATACGGTGGACGTAGGGGTCTATGCTTCGTGCCCCGGCCGAGCCGCGAAAGCATTTCGAAATGATTGTAACTTTGCGAGCTCGGGTGGTATTTGAAAGCTAAATGATAAAGAATAGAAGGATTGACAACCAGAACCTTGTAAAAAGCTAACTGCCGGAATTCGACCGGCACGTGCTGGAGATGCTGCGCGAGCCGCTGGAGGCCGGCCGCATCACGATCTCGCGTGCGGCGCTGCAGGCCGACTTCCCGGCCGCTTGCCAGCTGATCGCCGCAATGAACCCGTGCCCGTGCGGCTGGCACGGCGATCCGTCCGGCCGCTGCCGCTGCTCGCCGGACGTCGCCGCGCGCTATCTGCGCAAGCTGTCGGGGCCGCTGCTCGACCGCATCGACATCCAGATCGACCTGCCCGCGCTGACGCCGGCCGAATTGTCGGCGCGCGCGTCGACGCCCGGCGAACCGAGCGCGGCCGTCGCCGCGCGCGTCGCTTTGGCGCGGGCCCGGCAGCTCGACCGCCAGGGCAAGACGAATCACATGCTGACCGGGCGCGAGACCGACGACCTGTGCCGGCCGACCGACGAAGGCGAACGCCTGTTGCGCGAGGCCGGCGAGCGGTTCGGCTGGTCGGCGCGCGCGTATTACCGCGTGCTGAAAGTCGCCAGGACGATCGCCGATCTCGCCGGCGATCCGCTGCCGACCGCCGCACAGATCGCCGAGGCGATCCGCTACCGGCGGGCGCTGACGACCCTCTGAGGACAAAATCCACCTGTCAAGACTTGACTTATGCACAATTCCGCGAATCCGGGCCCGGGCCCCGTCGCAACAGGCCACATGCAAGACGAAATTCGCATGCCATTGTTTTTATTGACTTTTCCCAAGCAGCAGTTGCTCGGCAAATTTGCCCGGAACCCCATCCGGCGCGGGCGCCGGGCAGATTGCCGCCACTTTTCAACAAAGTTATCCACATGCGCTGTGGATAGCCGAAAAACTCTCGCAAAATCCGGCGATTAGCGCCAAATGCTGCGAAGGAACTTTCAGTTCTCCACGCGCTCTGAGGCGCCCTCGCCTGCGCGATTCAGTCGAGCTTCAGCGAGCCGAAGAATTGATCGAGTTGCTCCTGCGCGATCGGCGCGTCGGAGATCACGACCGCCTGGTACGCATGCCGGCCGCGCGCGACGAACCGCGCGACGATCGTCTTGCGCGCGCGATCCTGCCCCGCCGCCGTGCCGGCCACGCGCAGCTCGACCCCGTTAATCGCGCCGCCGGCCGCGAGCGGCACCGGCACCGCGGCCGTCTGCGGCGCGCCGTCCAGATTTCGGGACAGGCCGTCGCGCAGGTAGTCGAGCGCCGCGCGGCGGGTCTCGTCGCGGTCGTCCGGCAGCATCACCGTGCCGACCGCGAACACCGCGCCATCCAGATGCGCCGCCTGCATCCGCATCTTCATCGGCGTGCCGCCGATCGTCACCGCGTGCTCGTCGACGGTCGGCTTCGCGGGCAGGTCGATCGTGTAGCCGGCGTCGTTGTGCAGCGTGCGCCAGTCATACGGCGGCGAGCATGCGGCGAGCACGGCGCTCGCGCACACGAGTGCGGCGAAGTGCCGCAGCGGACGAAAAAGGGGACGCAGCGGATCGGCAAATACCTTCGGCATGGTGCGGAGCAGAGCAGGCAAAATGCGCATTATGCGTCGAACGGGAACCTCGGGATGTGTGACGGCCACCGGTACGCGCACCGCATTCGCGCTAAAATAACCGCCGAATTTCGACGTCCGTGGCCATGTCCGGCGTCACCGACCGACTTCGAGAGCACCGCAGATGAACTCCACGCCTTCCTCCTCAAGCCGCCGCGCGGGCCCGATCCGCTATGTGGCGGCCGTCGTCGTCGTGGCCGCGATCGCCGTGGCCGGCTTCTTCGCGTTCAACGGCAAGTCCAGCGTGCCGGATGCGACCTTCACGCTGCTGTCGGGCCAGAAGGTGTCGACCACCGGCGACCTGAAGGGCAAGGTCTACCTGATCAACTTCTGGGCGACGAGCTGCGCGACCTGCATGCAGGAAATGCCGCAGATGGTCGATACGTACAACCGTTTCAAGGGACAGGGCCTGGAATTCGTCGCGGTCGCGATGAATTACGACCCGCCGATGTACGTCGCGAACTACGCGCAGACGCGCCAGCTGCCGTTCAAGGTCGCGCTCGACGACGGTAGCGCCGCGAAGCAGTTCGGCAACGTGCAATTGACGCCGACGACCTTCGTCGTCGACAAGGACGGCAAGATCCTGAAGCGCTACGTCGGCGCACCGCAGTTCGCGGAACTCGACGCGCTGCTCAAGAAGGCGCTCGACAACGCCGCCTGAGCGCCCGCCCGGACGATTCCGCACCGAAGGGCGCGCGACGCGCCCCTCAACGCAAAACGGACCGCATGACCGGACACCGCCGGTTCATCGGTCCGTTTCTGTTTGGCGGTCTCTTTATCGGTCTGTCTCGCCTTTGGCCGACAGCCCGTACCGCTTCATCTTCTCGTAGAGTGTCGCCTTGCCGACGTGCAGCCGGTCGGCGGTCGCCGCAACCGCGCCGCCCGTCTGGTTCAGCGCCTCGGCGATCACCGCGCGCTCGAACTGCTCGATCCGCTCCTTCAGCGTCTGCTCGTTCGCGTCGTCTTCCGCCGCCGCTGCGTCCTGCGGCATGTCGGCGACGCCGAGCACGAACCGGTCGGCCGCATTGCGCAGCTCGCGCACGTTGCCGGGCCAGTCGCGCTGCAGCAGGCTTGCGCGCTGCCGGTCGGTGAGCACCGGCGCCGGGCGGTCGTAGCGCACGGCCGCATCGAGCATGAAGTGCTCGAACAGCGGCACGATGTCCTCGCGGCGCTCGGCGAGCGGCGGCAGCGCGATCGTCACGACGTTGAGCCGGTACAGCAGGTCGCGCCGGAACGTGCCGGCCGCGACCAGCTCGCTCATGTCGCCCTTTGCTGCCGCGACGATCCGGCAGTTCACGCGAATCGGCTGGTTCGAGCCGAGCCGCTCGAGCACGCCGTCCTGCAGCACGCGCAGCAGCTTCACCTGCAGCGCGAGCGGCATGCTTTCGATTTCGTCGAGGAACAGCGTGCCGCCGGACGCGTATTCGAGCTTGCCGACCCGGCGCTTCGCGGCGCCCGTGAATGCGCCCGGCTCGTAGCCGAACATCTCCGATTCGAACATCGGCTCGGGCAGCGCGCCGCAGTTCACTGCGATGAACGGCTTGTCGCGGCGCGGCGACAGCTCGTGCAGGCTGCGCGCGATCAGCTCCTTGCCGGCGCCCGTGTCGCCGTTGATGAGGACCGACGCATCGGTCGGCGCGATGTTCGCGATCAGCCGCCGCACCTGCTCGATGGCCGGACTGCGGCCGATGATGCGCGGCGCGACGACGTTCTGCTCGGCGAGCTCGCGGCGCAGCGCGTGGTTCTCGAGTACGAGCGCACGCCGCTCGAGCGCACGCCGCACCGTCTCGATCAGCCGCTCGGCCGCGAACGGCTTCTCGATGAAGTCGTACGCGCCGTCGCGCATCGCCTGCACCGCCATCGAGATGTCGCCGTGGCCGGTGACGAGAATCACAGGCACGTCCGGCACGCGTTCGCGGCATTGCGCGAGCAGGTCGAGCCCGCTCGCGCCGGGCAGGCGGATGTCGCTGACGATCACGCCGGCGGTGTCGGCGACGACCGCCTTCTCGGCGGCCTCGGCCGACTCGAAGCCGGTCACGTCGAAGCCCGCCAGCTGGAGGCTCTGCACGCTCGCGCGGCGCACGAGCGCGTCGTCTTCGATATAGATCACTTGCAGCCGGTTGGCCATCGTACTCACTTGCTCCTGATGGGCGTCGCGGCCCTCGGACCGCGCGGCGGCAGCGCGTGCGCGGGTCGGTTCACCCCGGTTTTCCACTGGCCGCCGTCGCGGCGGTACGCGCTCAGCGCGCGCCCGTCTGCTCGGACACGGAGTCCGGATGATGCGTGCGGGCGCGCCGCAACGTCAAGACGAACAGCGCGCCGCCGCCCGGCGCATTGCGCGCAGTCAGCGAGCCGCCCGCATCGCTCGCGATCGACGACGAGATCGCGAGCCCGAGGCCGAGCCCGCGCCCCATTTCCTTCGTCGTGAAGAACGGCTCGAACAGGCGCGGCAGCAGGTCGGGCGGGATGCCAGGACCGTTGTCGCGCACCTGGATCGCGAGCGTCGCCGCCGACACGTCGATCGCGACCTCGATGCGCGGGGCGGCGGTGCCCGCCACCGCATCCAGCGCGTTGCCGAGCAGGTTGATCAGCACCTGTTCGAGACGCAGGTCCTCGCAGCGCGCGACGAGTTCCGGATGGTCGTTCGCGAGATCGAGCGGCGTATCCGAAGCGGACGTCCGCGCGTCGGCAGCGGGCGACAGGGTCGCTTCCCGCGCGGTCGCATCGCGCAACGTCAGCACGAGCGCGACGCCGCGCAGCCGTTCGTCGAGCAGCGCCAGCACGCTGCGCAGCGCGCGCACGACGAGCGCCTGCTCGTTGCGCGGCCGCGCGCGGCCGACGAACAGCTTCAGCTGGTTGGTGATCTTGCCCATCCGCTCGGTGAGCGCGGCGATCGCCTCGAGGTTCTCGCGCGCCGCGCCCTGCTCGCCGCGGTCGAGCAGCACGCGCGTGTTGTCGGAGAAGCTGCGCAGCGCGGCGAGCGGCTGGTTCAGCTCGTGCGTGATGCCCGCCGCCATCTGGCCGAGCGCGGCGAGCTTGCTCGCCTGGATCAGCTCGTCGTGCGCGGCGCGCAGCTCCTGTTCCGCGCGGATCCGGTCGCCGACTTCCTTCTGCAGTTGCTCGTTCGCCTCGGACAGGTCGGCCGTGCGCTCCTCGACGCGCCGGTTCAGCTCCGCGTACGCCTGCTGCAGCAGCGCGCGGCCGCGGATCATCTCGCGCACGCGCGCGCGGCGCATCCGCCAGTAGAACGCGAGCAGCGCGACCGACACGAAGCCGAAGCCGGTGACGATCGTCGCGTTGCGCGCGTCGGCGTCGACGGGCGCGATCGGCGCGAGCGTGACGAGCGTCCAGTCGGGCTCGCCGATGCGGCGCTGCGTCGCGAGATAGCGCGGCGCGCGGCGGCCGTGGCCAATGCGCACGATCTGCGCGTCGGCGCCGAGCACCTGCTCGACGCGCAGCGGCAGCGGCGTGACCGGCTGCTGCGCGTACTGGCGGGTTTCATAGATCGACGCGGCAACCGTGCCCGTCAGCGGCCGCAGCGTGTGGTACTTCCATGCGGGCACCGACGACAGGAACACGACGCCGTGATCGTCCGTGACGACGAGCGGCTCGGATGCGTCGGCGCCCTGGAACCACTCGAGATTGAGCTTCACGACGACGACGCCGACGATCCGGCCTTCGCGCCACACGGGCTGCGAGATGTAGTAGCCGGGATCGCGCGAGATCGTGCCGATCCCGAAGAAGCGGCCGACCTGGCCGTGCATCGCATCGATGAAATACGGCCGGAAACGGTATCCGATCCCGACGAAGCTGTCGGGAGCGCGCCAGTTGCTCGCGGCGACGCACAGGCCGTCCGCGCCGATCAGGTAGGTGACGGTCGCGTGCGCGTGCTCGTTGAGGTCTTCGAGGTAGCGGTTTGCGCGCGCCGCGTAGTCGGCGCGCTTCGGCTCGGCGAGCAGGTCCTGCACGAGCGGGTGGCTGCCGAGCAGGTACGGCAGCGATTCGTAGCGGTCGAGCGTGCTCTTGAGCGCGCTGGTGGTGCGATCGACGCGCACCGCGGCATTGCGCTGCAGCTCGTCGATCCCGCGCCGCCAGGTGACGGTCCACGTCAGCGCGCAGGCCGCGGCGAGCGCGGCGGCGAGCGCGACGAGGATCAGCAGGCGGCGCTTCACGGTGACGGCTTCCTGACGGTGCGGATCGTCTATTGTGTCATAGGCGTCCGCCGCTGCCCTGCCGCCGCCGCCGCCGCCGCTGCCGCCGCCACCGCCACCGCCACCGTCGCAGTCGCAGTCGCAGTCGCGGTCGCGGTCGCAGTCGCAGTCGCGGCCAGGGCCGCTGAAACGAGGCGCGCGGCCCGCGAGCGGCGCCGCCGCCTGCTCTTTCATGACGTCAGACGCCGGCCGTCTCGGTGGTGGTGACTTCGCCGACGCCGCTCAACGCCTGGCGCAGCTTCGCGCGGTCGAGTTCCTTCTCCCATGCGGACACGACGACCGTCGCGACGCCGTTACCGACGATGTTGGTCAGCGCGCGGCACTCGCTCATGAAGCGATCGATGCCGAGGATCAGCACCATGCCCGACAGCGGGATGGTCGGCACGACGGCGAGCGTCGCTGCGAGCGTGATGAAGCCCGCGCCGGTGACGCCGCTCGCGCCCTTCGACGTCAGCATCGCCACCGCGAGCAGCGTGAGCTGCTGCATCCACGTCAGTTCGATGTTGGTCGCCTGCGCGATGAACAGCACGGCCATCGTCATGTAGATGTTCGTGCCGTCGAGGTTGAACGAGTAGCCGGTCGGCACGACGAGGCCGACGACCGAGCGCGAGCAGCCGGCCTTCTCGAGCTTCTCCATCAGCTGCGGCAGCGCGGCTTCCGACGAGCTCGTGCCGAGCACGATCAGCAGTTCTTCCTTGATGTAGCCGACGAAGCGGATGATCGAGAAGCCGGTGATGCGCGCGATCGTGCCGAGCACGACGAGCACGAACACGACCGAGGTCAGGTAGAACGTGCCGATCAGCTTGAGCAGCGGCACCAGCGAGCCGACGCCGTACTTGCCGATCGTGAACGCCATCGCGCCGAACGCGCCGATCGGCGCGAGCTTCGTGACGATGTGCACGATGCCGAACAGCACGCGCGTGATCCCGTCGATGAAGTCGGTGACGACCTTGCCGCGCTCGCCGAGATGCGCGAGCACGCTGCCGAACAGCAGCGCGATCAGCAGGATCTGCAGGATCTCGCCTTGCGCGAACGCGTCGACCATCGTGTTCGGGATGATGTGCATCAGGAAGTCGACCGTCGACTGGCCGTGCGCCTTCGCCGCGTACGACGCGACTTCCTTGCCGTTCAGCGTCGCCGGATCGATGTTGAAGCCCACGCCCGGACGCAGGATGTGCGTGGCCGCGAGGCCCAGCATCAGCGCGAAGGTCGACACGATCTCGAAGTACAGCAGCGCCTTGCCGCCGACCCGCCCGACCTTCTTCATGTCCTCCATGCCGGCGATGCCGGTCACGACCGTACAGAAGATGATCGGCCCGATCACCATCTTGATCAGCTTGATGAAGCCGTCGCCGAGCGGCTTCATCTCGGTGGCGAGCGACGGATAGTAGTGGCCGAGGATCACGCCGACGATGATGGCGAAGATCACCTGCACATAGAGCACTTTGTAGATGGGTTTCTTCTTCACGATGATTCCTGATGAAGGGTAGATGAGCCGGTAGAAACGGCGTCACGCGCGCGGGCGAATGCCAGGGGAAGTGGAAGTCACTCGCCCGCGCGGCTGCCGTGCCGCAACAAGCGATGCCTCAGGACATCCGGAGGGGAAGGAAGGCGTCGGTCATCGGTTGTCTCCTTGCTGTAGTAGTTGAGGCCGGAGGTCGGCCGTGCTTCCTATATCGCAAGGTCGATGCCAGGTCTCGCACACCCTTCAAGCCATTGTTTTTATTCTGTTTTTCACAATGCGGCAGGCAAGGCAATCCGGGATTCCGGAAATCCGGAATGCATCCGTCCGGCGATCCGGACGAATGCATTGTTTCATCAGATGAATCAATGCTGTACGGCCTGGCCGGCCAGCACGCCGGTCTGCGCGTAGAACTCCTGCCGCGCGAACGCGTCGCGCTCGCGGCGCGCGCGCTCGCCGCGATCCGCCAGCGAACCGACGACGATCCCGATGAACGCGAGCGGCACCGACACGAGCGCCGGGTTGTCGAGGAACACCGGCGCGTGCGCGTGGTGCAGCACGTCGACCCACACCGATTTCGACAGCAGCGTGAGCACGACCGCCGACGCGAGGCCGAGGCCGCCGCCCAGCACCGCGCCGCGCGTCGTCATCCCGCGCCAGAAGATCGACATCGCGAGCACCGGGAAATTCGCGCTCGCCGCGACCGCCGCGACAAGGCCGACCATGAACGCGACGTTGATGTGCTCGAACAGGATCGACAGGCCGATCGCGACCGCCGACAGCGCGATCGTCGCCGCGCGCGAGATGCGCATCTCGACGCGCTCGTCGGGCTTGCCGCGCGCCCACATCTGCGCGTACAGGTCGTGCGAGATCGTCGTCGCGCCGGCCAGCGTGAGGCCCGCGACCACCGCGAGGATCGTCGCGAACGTGACGGCCGCGATGAAGCCGTAGAACCAGTTGCCGCCGACCGCCTGCGCGAGCTTCACCGCGACCATGTTCGAGCCCCCGAGCAGGTCGTGCGTCAGGTTGAACGTGCCGTTCGCGCCGAGCCGGAAGAATTCCGGATGCTGTGCAAGCAGCACGATCGCCGAGAAGCCGATTACGAACGTCAGCAGATAGAAGTACCCGATGAAACCCGTCGCGTAGAAGACCGACTTGCGCGCCTCTTTCGCATTGGGCACCGTGAAGAAGCGCATCAGGATGTGCGGGAAGCCGGCCGTGCCGAACATCAGCGCGATGCCGAGCGACAGCGCGTTGGCCGGATCGCGGATCAGCTTGCCGGGCCCCATGATGCCGAGCGCGCCCGGATGCACGGCCACCGCGCGGCGGAACATCTCGTCGACGTTGAAGCCGAACTCGCCGAGCGCGAGCAACGCGAGCAGCGTGGCGCCGCACATCAGCAGCACGGCCTTGATCACCTGCACCCAGGTGGTCGCGGTCATCCCGCCGAAGAACACGTAGACGACCATCAGCACGCCGACGATCAGCTCGGCGGTGCCGTACGACAGCCCGAACAGCAGCTGGATCAGCTTGCCCGCGCCGACCATCTGCACGACGAGGTACAGCACGACGATCGTCAGCGAGTTCGCGGACGTCAGGAGCCGGATCGGCCGCTGCGCGAAGCGGTACGCGACGACGTCGACGAACGTGAACTTGCCGAGATTGCGCAGCGGCTCGGCGATCAGGAACATCACGAACGGCCAGCCGACCAGAAAGCCGATCGAGTAGATGAGGCCGTCGAAGCCGAACATGAACACCATCCCGGAGAGGCCGAGGAACGACGCGGCCGACATGTAGTCGCCCGCGATCGCGAGGCCGTTCTGCAGGCCGGTGATGCCGCCGCCGGCCGTGTAGAAATCGCGCGTCGAGCGCGTGCGGCGCGCGGCCCAGCGCGTGAGCGCGAGCGTCGCGAACACGAACGCGAAGAACATGCCGATCGCGACGGGGTTCAGTTCGACCTTGTCGGGCATCGGCCCGGCGGCAACGGACACCGCATGCGCGGCGGTCGGCACGGCGGCGCAGAGCGCGCCGAACGCGAGAAGCGGTGCGAGACGCGGGACGAAACGCGAGACGAGAAGCTGGAAACGACGCATCGGGGCCTCCGTCACGAACGCTCGAGGATCGCATCGACCGCGCGGTCGAACGAACGGTTCGCGCGCAGTACGTAGCACGCGGTCAGGCCGATCGCGACCAGGATGATCGCGATGCCGGCGACGATCCCGACGGTCGTCGTCGCGCCGCGGTAGAGCGGCGCCGCGAGCACGTGCGGCGCGAGCGCGACGAGCAGGATGAAGCCGTAGTACGTCGCGATCATCAGCGCCGTCAGCACGAAGCTGAAGCGGCGCCGCGTGCGCACGAGCTGCTGGTAGTCACGGCGCGCCGTGACCGATTCGATGACGGAAATCTCCATGATGTCTCCTGTCGACCAGAGTTGGCGCTTTAGCGCTTACTCTGGTCCCATGCTTCGCGGTCGACCAGAGTTGGCGCTTTAGCGCTTACTCTGGTCCCATGCTTCGCGGTCGACCAGAGTTGGCGCTTTAGCGCTTACTCCGGTCCCATGCTTCGCGGTCTACCGGAGTTGACGCTTTGGCGCCTGCTCCGGCCCCATGCCATGCGCCTCGTCTCGCGAGGGTTGTCGTGTAATCGGTCGGCGCGCGATCCAGCCCGCCCGCGCCGCGGCGGCAAGAATCGATTCAGACCACGCGGTCCGCGCGCAACCTCGCGACGTCGTCCGGCGACAGCCCAAGCCAGCCGCCGAGCACGTCCTCCGTGTCCGCGCCAAGCACGGGCGGCGCGCCCCGCACCGGCAGCCGCACGCCGTCGAAGCGGTACGGCGGCGCAAGCACGTCGACGCCGCCCGCGACCGGATGCGGCTGCCGCGTGACGAGGCCCGCGCTGCGCGCACGCTCGGACGTCAGCGCTTCATGCAGGCCGAGCACTTCGCCGCACGGAATGCCGGCGCCGGAAAGCGCCGCGAGCAACGTCGCGCGCGATCGCTTCGCAAGCTCGCCGCGAATTTCCGGCAGCAGTTCCGCGCGGTTCTCCGAACGGCCGAGGTTCGTCTGGTAACGCAAGTCCGCTGCCAGGTCGGGCCGCCCGATCACGTCGCAGAAGCGCGCGAACTGCGTGTTGTTGCCGACCGTGATCACGAGCGGGCCGTCGGACGCGTCGAACACGCCGTACGGCACGATCGACGGATGCGCGTTGCCGTAGCGCGGCGGATCCTTTTCCATCAGCAGCGCGTCGAGCCCGTAGTACGCGGTGATCATCAGCCCGCAGTCGAACAGCGCCATCTCGATGCGCCGCCCGCGCCCGGTCGCGTGCCGTTCGTACAGCGCGGCGAGAATCGCCTGCGCCGAGTACATCCCGGTAAACAGGTCGACCGCCGCGACGCCGAACTTCAGCGGCGGCTGGTCGGCCTCACCGTTCAGCGCCATCAGCCCCGCCTCGCCCTGCACGACGAGGTCGTAGCCCGGGCGCGCCGCTTCGGGCCCCGAACGGTCGTAGCCGGAGATCGCGCAGTGCACGAGACGCGGGTTCAGCTTGGCGAGCGCGTCGTAGCCGAGGCCGAGCTTTTCCGCGCCGCCGAGCTTGAAGTTGTGGATCAGCACGTCGGCCTGCGCGGCCAGCTCGCGCACGAGGCGCTGCCCCGCTTCGGTCTGCAGATCGATACAGATCGAACGCTTGCTGCGGTTCACACTGTTGAAGTAAGT
Organism: Burkholderia sp. PU8-34; assembly: GCF_053427725.1. Lineage (NCBI taxonomy): Bacteria > Pseudomonadati > Pseudomonadota > Betaproteobacteria > Burkholderiales > Burkholderiaceae > Burkholderia > Burkholderia sp. PU8-34. The sequence continues at coordinate 129,654 of NZ_JBSAXC010000005.1, read as the reverse complement.
CGTCTCGGTGTCGCCGATCCGCAGCCCCCAGTCGCGCGTATCGTCGCCGCGCGCCGGATGCTCGACCTTGATCACCTCCGCACCGAAATCGGCGAGCACCATTGCGCACCACGGCCCGGCCAGCACGCGCGAGCAATCGAGCACCTTGACGCCGGCGAGCGGCAGCGCGCGTTGCGTATCGTTGTCCATCGTCGTCTCCTCCGTCTTCGATTTATGGCTTCGACAACGCGATGTAACGCGCGAGGTGATGGTCCTCGTCGCCGAGCTGGTGATCGATCATCACGAGGCGCTTCGCGTAATGCGACAGCGGCAGCTCCCACGTCATGCCGATCCCGCCATGAAGCTGGATGCTCTCCTCCGCGACGAGCGTGCCGATCCGGCCAATGCTGTACTTGGCCGCGGCGAGCGCACGTTCGCGCACGACGCGCGGCGCATCGAGCTGCGCGGCCGCGTTGATCACCGCCGAGCGCGCCTGCTCGACTTCGAGCAGCAGGTCGGCCATCCGGTGCTGCAGCGCCTGGAAGCTGCCGATCGGCATGCCGAACTGCTTGCGCGTGCGCAGGTAGTCGAGCGTCTGCTCCTTCGCGACGTCCATTGCGCCGAGCGCCTCCGCCGACAGCGCGAGCAGGCCGAAGCCGAGCACGCGTTCGAGCAGCGCCGCACCTGCTTCGCTGAACGTGTCGCCTCCCACGTCCGGAACGCCGAGCGCGGCGTCGGCCGGCAGCGCGACGCGGTCGAAGCGCACTTCGGCCGCGCGGCCGCCGTCGATCTTCCGGTAATCGCGCAGCGACACGCCCTCGGCATTCGCGGGCACGACGAACAGGCCGATGCCGTCTTCATCGTCGTCGTTGCCGGCCGTGCGCGCGCTGACGACGAAGAACGCCGCCTGCGCGGCCTGGTCGACGACGCCCTTCGCGCCCGTCAGCACCCAGCCGTCGCCATGCCGTTCCGCGCGCGTGCGCACCGTCGTGAGTTCATAGTGCGAGCCCGGTTCGTCGTGCGCGAAGGCGGCGCTCACGCGGCCGTCGATCAGCGCGGCGAGCCTGTCGCGATGTGCGTCGCCGCCGGCGAGCGCGAGGGCACGGCCGCCGAGCAGCGCGCCGAGGAACGGCTCGACGACGAGCCCGCGCCCGAGACACTCGAACACGACCGCGATGTCGAAGCCTGCGCCGCCGAAGCCGCCGGCGGCCTCCGGAAACAGCGCGCCGATCGCGCCGAGTTCCGCGAAGCGCTCCCACATCGTCCGGTCGAAACCTTCCGCCGATTGCGCGATGCGGTCGCGCACCGGGAATGCGTATTGCTCGCCGATGAAGCGGTTCAACATGTCCGCCAGCATCCGGCGGTCTTCGCTATGTCTGAAGTCCATTGCCGCTCCTTACAGCCCGAGCATCATCTTCGCGATGATGTTCTTCTGGATCTCGTTCGAGCCGCCGAAGATCGACAGCTTGCGGTTGTTGAAGTACTGCAGCGCAGCGCTCGCGGCCTCTTCCGGCCCGACCGGCTCGCCGTCGTAATCGGCGTCGAGCGCCTCCTCGACGAACGGCTGCGCGTACGGCCCCATCGCGCGCCGCATCAGCGACGTGATTTCCTGGCGGATCTGCGTGCCGCGGATCTTCAGCATCGAGCTTTCCGCGCCCGGCACGCCGCCGCCCGCGACCGCAGCCAGCACACGCAGGTTGGTGGTCTTCATGTTCTCGAGCTCGATCTCGACGCGCGCGATGCGCGCCGCGAAGTACGGATCGTCGGCGAGCGGCCGGCCGTTCTTCTTCACCTTCGCGGCCACGGCACGGAGCCGGTCGAGCGCGGCCGTCGAGAAGCCGACGCCCGCGATGTTGGTGCGCTCGTAGGTCAGCAGGTACTTCGCGTAGGTCCAGCCGCGGTTCTCCTCGCCGACGAGGTTCTCGGCCGGCACGCGCACGTCGGTGAAGAACACTTCGTTGACCTCGTGCTCGCCGTCGAGCGTGACGATCGGGCGGACCTCGACGCCCGGCGTGTTCATGTCGACCAGCAGGAAGCTGATGCCCTCCTGCTTGCGCACGTCGGTCGCGGTGCGCACGAGGCAGAAGATCATGTTCGCGTAGTGGCCGAGCGTGGTCCATGTCTTCTGGCCGTTCACGATGTAGTGGGCGCCCTGCGCGTCGACACCCCGCACCGCGCTCGTCTTCACCGACGCGAGGTCGGAACCCGCGCCCGGTTCCGAGTAGCCCTGGCACCACCAGTCGGCGCCGTCGAGGATGCGCGGCAGCCAGTGACGCTTCTGCGCTTCGTTGCCGTACTTGATCAGCACCGGGCCGAGCATGTTCACGCCGAACGGCACGATGCGCGGCGCGCCCGCGAGTGCACACTCGTTGTCGAACAGGAACTTCTGCGCGACGCTCCAGCCGGGGCCGCCGTAGTCGCGCGGCCAATGGCTCGCGAGCCAGCCGCGTGCGTTCAGGATCGCATGCCATTCGCGCATGTCGTCGCGCGTCAGGTGCAGGCCGCCCTTCACCTTGCGCGCAATGCGCTCGGGCAGTTGCTCTTGCAGGAAGCGCTGCACGTCGGTGCGGAACGCTTCCTCTTCGGGAGTGAAATTGAGATCCATTTGGTATCCGTAACGAATTCGATTCGACGATCAGTCGAGGTGATTCAGGCTCGCGAAGTCCGCGCCGCGCTCGACGAGTTCGACGATGAGCGGCGACGGCTTCCAGAACAGCGGATCCTCCTTCGCGAACGCGCGGATGTCGGCCAGCACGTTCGCGAGGCCGACCGTGTCCGCGTAGTGCATCGGGCCGCCGCGATAGCGCGGGAAGCCGTAGCCGTGCAGGAACACCGCGTCGACGTCGAGCGGACGCAGCGCGATCTTCTCGTGCACGACGTTCGCGCCTTCGTTGATCATCGCGGCGAGATAGCGGTGCAGGATTTCGTCGTCCGTGAACGTGCGCGGCGTAATGCACTGCTTCGCGCGCTCCTCGGCGACGATCGCGTCGACGTCCGGATCCGGCGTGCCGGTGCGCGCGCCGTCCGGATACAGGTAGTAGCCGCGCCCCGTCTTCTGGCCGAACCAGCCGCGCTCGCACAGCCGGTCGGAAATCCCGACGTAGCGGGTGCGCGGATCGCGCGTCGCCGCGCGGCGCTTGCGGGTCGCCCAGCCGATGTCGCCGCCCGCGAGGTCGACGACCTGGAACGGCCCCATCGGGAAGCCGAACGCGCGCACCGCACGGTCGATCTGGTATGGCGACGCGCCGTCTTCCATCAGGTAATCGGCCGCGGTGCGATAGACGGCCAGGATGCGGTTGCCGATGAAGCCGTCGCACACGCCCGCGCGCACCGGCGTCTTCTTCAGCTTCTTCGCAAGCTCGAATGCGGTCGCGACGACGTCGGCGCTCACGCGCGCCGGCACGACGATCTCGAGCAGCTTCATGATGTTGGCCGGCGAGAAGAAATGCAGGCCGATCACGTCGGACGGCCGGTCGATGCTCGCGGCGATCGTATCGATGTCGAGATACGACGTATTGGTCGCGAGCACCGCGCCCGGCTTGCACGCACGCGCGAGTTCGGCGAACACTGCCTGCTTGACGGCCATGTCCTCGAACACGGCCTCGATCACGACGTCGGCCTGCGCGAGCGCGTCGTACGACGTGCTGCCCTTGAAGCGCGCCAGGCGCGCCGCGTGCGCGGCGGGCGTCATCCGGCCTTTCGCGACGAGGCCGTCGTACACCTTCTCGACGTGCGCTCGGCCGCGCGCGAGCGACGCTTCATCGCGCTCGATCATCGTCACCGGCAGCCCCGCGTCGAGGGCGGCTACCGCGATGCCCGCGCCCATCGTGCCGCCGCCGACCACGCCGATCCGCTCGACCGGCCGCGCGTGCGCGCCGCGCGCCTCGGGCACCTTCGCCGCTTCGCGCTCCGCGAAGAACGCATGCACGAGCCCCGCGCGCTGCGGGCTGTCGATGCATTGCAGGAACAGGCTGCGTTCGAGCTTCATCCCCGCGTCGAACGACTGCGTGAGCGCGGCCTCGACCGCGTCGACGATCTTCGCCGGCGAGAAGAGGCCACGCGACTTCTTCGCGATGTCGGCGCGCGCCGCGTCGATCGCGCCCTGTGCGGCCGCGCGGTCCGCAAGCCCTTGCGCGTCGCGGGTGCGCCGCGCGCTCGCGCCGATCGACAGCAGTTCCTGCGCGTAGGCGAGCCCTTCGGCGAGCGTGTCGTCGCTGTGCGCGAGACGGTCGATGAGGCCGAGCGCAAGCGCCTCGTCCGCGCTCGCGTGGCGGCCTGACAGCATCAGGTCGAGCGCGGCCTTCGCGCCGATCAGCCGCGGCGCGCGCTGCGTGCCGCCCGCGCCGGGCAACAGGCCGAGCGTCACTTCGGGCAGCCCGAGCTTCGCGCCGGGCACCGCGAGCCGGTAATGCGCGGCGAGCGCGACCTCGAGCCCGCCGCCGAGCGTCGCGCCATGCAGCGCGGCCACGACCGGCTTCGCGCTCGATTCGATCCGCTCGCACACGTCCGGCAGCGACGGCGGCACCGGCGGCTTGCCGAACTCGCGGATGTCGGCGCCCGCGATGAAGTTGCGCCCGGCGCCGACGAGCAGCACCGCGTGGATCGCAGGGTCGCGCTGCGCGGCGTCGATCGCATCGGCGAGGCCGCGCCGCACGTCGGCGGACAGTGCATTGACGGGCGGATGATCGATCGTGACGACGAGCACCTTGTCGCGTCGTTCGCGCGTGACCGTGCCGGTTTCGGAAGAGGTGGGTGAGTTCATCGGGTCTCCGGTCCCACGCAAAGCGGGAAAAGTCTCCGGCCAGGTGCCGGGTATGACTCGATTCTCGATTGATCCAGATTCATTGACAATTCCGACAGCTTTTTACAAGCTGTCAAAACCCATTTGACACTGGATATTGTCAGACCGTTAAAGCGGCCTGGCGGGAGACACCGGCGATGGACCTGAACGCGCTGACGCTGCTGGTCGAGATCCTCGACGCGGGCAATCTCAGCAAGGCCGCGCAGCGGCTGAAAATGAGCCGGGCGAACGTCAGCTATCGGCTGAACCAGCTCGAGCGCTCGATCGGCCAGCAGCTCGTGCGGCGCACGACGCGCCGCATCGAGCCGACCGAGATCGGCCTGAAGCTGTACGAGCACGGCCGGCGCATCCGCAACGAGCTGCTCGCCGCGCAGGAATCGGTGACGACGCTCGGCCAGGACCTGCAGGGCCGCGTGCGGCTGTCGGTGCCGAGCGGCTACGGGCAGCTCGTGATGTCGGAATGGCTGATCGCATTCAAGCGCCTCTATCCGGGCATCGTGCTCGACGTCGTGTTCGAGAACCGCGTCGAGGACCTGCTGCGCGACGAAGTCGACATCGCGATCCGCGTGATGTCCGAGCCGCCGCAGAGCCTCGTTGCGCGCGACATGGGCGCGGTGCGCTACGTCGCGTGCGCGTCCCCGGCGTTCGCCGCCGCGCACGGGATGCCGGCCGGGCTCGACGCGCTGCGCGACGCACCCGTGATCACCGCGACCGTGATCAACCGGCAGTTGCGGATCGCCGCGTATCTGGGCGACGAGCGCCACGAGGTGCTGCTCGAGCCGACGGTGATCTCCGAGAACTTCCTGTTCCTGCGGCAGGCGATCCTCGCCGGGCTCGGCGTCGGCATCGTGCCGGACTACGTCGTGCACGACGACGTGCGGCGCGGCGCAGTCGTCACGTCGCTCGACGCGTACCGTCTGTCGATCTTCGGCACGCACATGTACATGCTGTACATGCCGAACCGGCACCACACGCGCGCGACGGCGACGTTCATAGAGTTCATCCTCGAACAGGCCGGGAAGACCGGCCGGGGCGGGCCGGACGCGCTGCGTCAGGGTTTCCGGTCGGATGACAATCCGCTTGCGGCGCGGCGACAATAGCGCGCCGGAGCGACTGGCGCGAAACGGCCGCGTGACACGGAATGCCCAGCGGCCGCGGCCGGCTGCGTGACGCCGGTCGCGCGTCGCCGCCAGCCGGTGGCCGGACGCCTGTCGTTGGCTAACCGTCACTGGATGCGCGTCGCCGGATGCCCGTCGCCGGAAGCCCGTCGCTTCCTTCCCAATTCACTGCTGCCGAGGGTTCAATGTCCGACCGGATTCGTCCGCGCCCGCGTTCGTGGGCGATGCTCGCCGCCGCCGCACTCGTCGCGCTCGTCACGCTAAGTGCCGCCTGTACGTCCCCTGCTCCGTCCGCGGGCCCGGCAGCCGCCGCGCCGGCCGCCGCTTCCGGCACGCTTGCGCCGGCCGTGCATACGCCCGAACTGTCGTCGGGCTGGACCGACAAGCCGGGCTGGACCGCGCAGCGCTACATGATCGCCGCCGCGAACCCGCTCGCGGCGCAGGCCGGCTACGAGATGCTGAAGGCGGGCGGCACCGCGATCGACGCGGCGATCGCGACACAGATGGTGCTCGCGCTCGTCGAGCCGCAATCGTCGGGCCTCGGCGGCGGCGCGTTCATGCTGTATTTCGACGGCAAGACGACGCAGGCATACGACGGCCGCGAAACCGCGCCGGCCGCCGCGACCGACCGCCTCTTCTACGGCCCGACCGGCCAGCCGATGGGCTTTTACGAAGGCGTCGTCGGCGGGCGCTCGGTCGGCACGCCAGGCGTGCTGCGGATGCTCGACATGGCCCACCGCGCACACGGCAAGCTGCCGTGGCGGCGGCTGTTCCAGCCGGCGATCCGGCTGGCCGAGCACGGCTTCACGATCAGCCCGCGGCTCGCGACGCTGATCGCGAACGACGACTACCTGATGAAGGATCCCGACGCGCGCGCGTACTTCTACAACAAGAACGGCACGCCGAAGGCGGCCGGCACGATCCTGAAGAACCCGCCGCTCGCGGTCGTGCTGCGCCAGGTCGCGGACCACGGCGCGAATGCGTTCTACTCGGGCGCGATCGCCCGCGACATCGTCGCGAAGGTGCGCAAGCATCCGACCAACCCGGGCCTGCTGTCGCTGCAGGATCTCGCGCGCTACAAGGCGAAGGTGCGCGAGCCGCTGTGCACCGACTACCGGCGCTCGGTCGTCTGCGGGATGCCGCCGCCTTCGTCGGGCGGCCTCGCGATCGCGCAGATGCTCGGCATCCTCGACGCGATGCCCGACTGGCAGCAGATCGGCGCGCAAAAGCCCGTGCGCAACGACGTCGGCTTCGAGCCGACGCCGTTCGCCGCGCACGTGTTCAGCGAGGCCGGGCGTCTCGCGTTTGCGGACCGCGCGCGCTACGTCGCCGATCCGGACTTCGCACCGCTGCCGGGCGGCAACTGGGCGAGCCTCACCGACAAAAGCTACCTCGCGCAGCGCGCGCACCTGATCGGCGACGGCAGCATGGGCACCGCGCAGGCCGGCATGCCGCTAGGTGCGACGGCCGTGATGGCCGACGACCGCAGCCCCGAGCTGCCGTCGACGTCCGACATCGCGATCATCGACCGCTACGGCCAGGCGCTGTCGATGACGACGAGCGTCGAGGATGCGTTCGGCTCGCGGCTGATGGTGCGCGGCTTCCTGCTGAACAACCAGCTCACCGATTTCTCGTTCGTGTCGAGCGAGAACGGCCGGCCGGTCGCGAACCGCGTGCAGCCCGGCAAGCGGCCGCGCTCGTCGATGGCGCCGGAGCTCGTGTTCGACAAGCAGACGAAGCAGGTCACGATGATCGTCGGCTCCGCAGGCGGGCCGGCGATCATCAACCACGTCGCGAAGGCGCTGATCGGCGTGCTCGACTGGGGGATGACGATGCAGCAGGCGATCGCGCTGCCGAACTTCGGGTCGATGAACGGGCCGACGCAGCTCGAGCGCGGCCGCGTGTCGGACACGCTCGTCGACGCGTTGAAAAGCCGCGGACACGACGTGCAGGTCGTCGAGATGAACTCCGGGCTGCAGGGGCTCCAGCGGCTGAACGTCGAAGGCCGGACGGTCTGGTTCGGCGGCACGGACCCGCGGCGCGAAGGGATTGCGATGGGGGATTGAACGGACGGCCGCTCCGGCTCACCCGCGCCCCTTCCACGGCACGATCCGCCGCTCGACCCACCGCATCCCGAGGTCGAACAGCCACGCGATCGCGCCGATGATCAGGATCCCCATCACGACGAGGTCCGTGCGCAGGAAGCTCGACGCGTTGAGTACCATCTGCCCGAGCCCGGCCGTCGCGGCGACCATCTCGGCCGCGACGAGCGTCGTCCAGCCGAAGCCGATCGCGATCCGCAGCCCGGTGAGGATCTCCGGCAGCGCGGCCGGCAGCACGACGTGCCGCACGATCTGCGCGAAGCTGCCGCCGAGCGAATACGCGGCGTTGATCTGCTCGACCGTCGCCGCGCGCACGCCGGCACGCGCCGCCATTGCGATCGGCGCGAAGCATGCGAGGAAGATCACGACGAGCTTCGCCGTCTCGTCGATGCCGAACCAGATCACGACGAGCGGCAGGTACGCGAGCGGCGGCAGCGGCCGGTAGAACTCCAGCAGCGGATCGAGCACGCCGCGCGCGACGCGGCTCACGCCCATCAGGATGCCGGCCGGCACGCCGATCGCGGTCGCGAGCAGGAACGCGCCGAACACGCGCGCGGCACTCCACAGCAAGTGCTCGGACAGCGGCAGGCCGCCCTGGATGCGGCCGTGCCACGCGTCGACGAAGGCCGCCCACACGGCTTCCGGCGCGGGCAGGAACAGCGGCGGCAGCCACTGCCGATGCGTCGCGACCCACCACAGCACGACCAGCGCCGCGACCGTCGCCGCGCTCAGCCCCGCCGTCTTCCCCTGCCCCGGCAGGCGGTAGCGGCGCGATGGATGCGATGGATGCGATGGATGCGATGGGTGCGATGGCTGCGATGGCTGCGATGGCTGCGATGGCTGCGATGGCTGCGATGGCTGCGATGGCTGCGCGGTGCGCGCGGGGCGCGCTGCCGCCTGACGCCGCGTCGTGCGATCGTCCTGCTCGAAACCCGCGGCCGCGCGCTCGACCGCCCATGAATCCTGCGTGCTCATGTTGTCCTGCCTGTGCAAATGCCGATCCGACCGCGTCCGACGGACGCGCCCTGCCGCGCCAGCTCGCGCGTCACGCGGCTTCCCCGACTGCTTCGTCGCGATGCAGATACGCGATCAGCCGTTCGCGCCACGCGATGAAATCGGGCGACGACTTCACCGCGCGCGCATCGCGCGATTCGACGTAGCGGCGCGCGAACGGCAAGTCGAAGGTTTCCGCGATCCGGCCGGGGCCCGGCGTCATTACGACGAGACGCGTCGCGAGGAACAGCGCCTCCTCGACGTCGTGCGTGATGAAGAACACCGTCTTGCCCGTGCGCGCCCATACGTCGAGCACGAGCGCCTGCATCGTGCCCCGCGTCATCGCGTCGAGCGCGCCCATCGGCTCATCCATCAGCAGCACGCGCGGGTCGCTCGCGAGCGCGCGCGCGATGCCGACCCGCTGCTGCATCCCGCCCGACAGCTCGTACGTGCGCGCCTGCGCGTGGCGCTCGAGCCCGACGAGCGCGAGCATCTCGCGCGCGCGTTGCGTGCGCTCTGCCTTCGGCACGCGCGCGAAACGCAGCCCGAGCGCGACGTTGTCGAGCACGTCGAGCCACGGCAGCAGCGCGTACTTCTGGAACACGACGCCGCGATCGGCGCCGGGGCCCGTGACCGGCACGCCGTCGACCCGCACGTCGCCGGTCGTCGGCGCGACGAAGCCTGCCATGCAGTTCAGCAGCGTCGTCTTGCCGCAACCGGACGCGCCGAGCGCGACGACGAATTCACCCGATTCGAGCGTCAGGTCGACCTGCGCGAGGGCCTGCGTCGTCGGACGCCCGCGCGCGCCCGGATAGGCAACCGATACCTGACGGACTTCCAGCGTGCTCATGATCGATGCTCCGTGCTGCGTCGCCGCGCTCAGCGCGCGGCCTTCTGCACGAATTGCGGATCGACGCCGACGGAATAGTCGGCGAGCACCGTCTGGATCGTGCCCTGCGATTTGAGGAACGCGGCCGTCGCCGCGAGCGACTTCGCGGCGCCCGATTGCGCGCCGCCGCCGAGCCACGTCGGCGATGCCTGCTCGCTCACAGTCGGAAATGCGTAGAGTGCGAGGCTCGCGGGCACGTCCTGCGCGTTCGCGCCCGATACCTTCGCGACGGCCTCGACCTGCGGCGTGCCGACCTTCCATGCGGCCGCGTGCGCGCGGTAATCGGCGTCGGCGGCCGCGAGTACCTTGACGAAGCGCGTGACGAACTCGGGGTTGTCGCGCGCGAACTTGCGGCTCACGACAAAGCCGTCGAAGGTCGCCTTGCCGCTTTGCTTCGCGACCTGCCCCGACGTCGTCAGCACCGTGCCCGACTGCTTGACCTTCGCGAGCACGGGATCCCAGATGTAGGTCGCGTCGATGTCGCCGCGCGTCCATGCGGCTGCGACTTCGGGCGGACGCAGATTGACGATCTTCACGTCGTTCGGATTGACGCCGGCCGCCTGCAGCGCGACGAGCGTATGGAAGTGCGACGTCGACACGAACGGCACGCCGATCTTCCTGCCCTTCAGCCCCGCGATGCTCGTCACGCCCGAGCCGTTGCGCGCGACGAGCGCCTCGGCGTCGTTGATGTTGTCGAGCACCCAGAACAGCGAGATGTCGAGCCCCTGCGACAGCCCGGCCGCGATCGGGCTCGAACCCGCTTCGCCGAGCTGCACCGAGCCCGATGCGAGCGCGCGGATCACGTCCGCGCCGCTGTCGAGCTTGCGGAACGTGACCTTGTAGCCGGTTGCCTTCTCGACTTCACCGCTCGCCTGCGCATAGCGCCATGGCACGACCATGTCCTGGTACGCGATCACGACTTCGCGCGATTCGGCGTGCGCCGCGCCGAGCGCGGCAAAGGCGGTCAGCGCGGTCAGCGTGGCGACGGCGCGGCGGATGAGGCTGAAACGGGACATGCGGCTCTCCTTCGGAATGCGGGCGTTGCTGCGGGAGAGCCGACTATAGGAGGTTTGCGCGCGGCGGGAGCGAACTTATCCTGCGAAGCAATCGACGCCGTTTCAGCTTTGCTTTCCACGCCGGATTGGATCGCGCGTCCGGTCGGGTGGCGATTGTCGTGCGCAAGCCGCCTCTGGCGGAACGGCACGTGTCGACGATGAATCGGTCCGTCCGGCCGCCTGGACACACGCCCGGTGCGGGTCCGGCCCCCCTTCCGCCAGCACGCAGCCTGGTCGGGCGACGCCACGATTCAAATTCGCAACGTTCGCCCGGGCCGCATCGCCCCGGACGCTCCACCGAGCGCCGGGACCGGCATTGTCACTGGCCGGGCCCGATATATGCAGCGCCATGGACGCTCGCGCCGTCATCGCGTTCGTCCGCCCGAGGACGAACGCCGCAATGCCCCGGAATGCGGCGGTCCTGCGCCCAGCCTGACTGTCGCGGCGCTCGTCCGAGGTTCGATCGGCACCCGGGCAAACCCATCAGCCTGCAGAAGAACGAAACCGGAGAGGTGTGCCGTGATAAGTCCTCGTTCGACCTGTCTGCGCACCAAGATCGAACGTGCGTTGGGTCGGCTGATCGCAGCGGCGTTTGCCATCACGCTTGTGGCTTCGCCACTTCGCGCAGGCGCGCAGGCTGGCCAGCCGTCCTTCAGCCGTGTCTCCGCAACCGCGTACGGCACGGTTCTCGATTCGTGCGGCGTGACTCAGACAGCCGTCACCATCTCGACCTCTGGTAGGACAGACCTCAAAAATGCCCCCCATGCTGCAGCGTCGGTCGTCGTCTATCGCTTTGATCGTTGCAAACGCTCGCCCGTCTTCGCTTACGGCGCTTCACGGCGATGCGACCTTTCAATCGGGGCGGCTGACGGCAGCCGATGGCCGGAATCCGTGACGGTCTCGGGACAGATACCGCTGAGCGTATTCACTTCGAGCGGCAATAGCCGGGACACCGCGACGTTCGAGCTGACCTTGCATCTGGTCAACGCGCCGCCGCCGTACAGCGACGAGAATCATGGCGACGCTGCGGGTAACGGCCTGTATGACTACAGTGTCGACACAACCGGCGCAATGACGCTGCCTGCTTTGGGGCTGCGGTCATTTCCGTTGCCGAACGGCCAAATGAAGTTTGAAAGATGAAAAAAAGCCCGCATCGCTGCGGGCTATTCTTGGCTCGTCCGACGACGAAGCGGCGACGTTCAGACCACGCCAGCCCCATGCGCCTGCAGATCGGCGTGATAGCTCGAGCGCACCATCGCGCCGACGGCCGCGTGCGTGAAGCCCATCTTGTACGCCTCTTCCTCGTACATCTTGAACGTATCCGGATGCACGTACGCACGCACCGGCAGGTGGTGCTCCGACGGCTGCAGGTACTGGCCGATCGTCAGCATGTCGACGTCGTGCGCGCGCAGGTCGCGCATCACCTGCAGGATTTCCTCTTCGGTCTCGCCGAGGCCGACCATCAGGCCCGACTTCGTCGCGACGTCCGGATGCAGCGCCTTGAAGTCCTTCAGCAGCTTCAGCGAGTGCGCATAGTCCGAACCGGGGCGCGATTCCTTGTACAGGCGCGGCACCGTCTCGAGGTTGTGGTTCATCACGTCGGGCGGCGCGGCGTTCAGGATCGAGATCGCGCGGTCGAGACGGCCGCGGAAATCCGGCGTCAGGATCTCGATGCGCGTTTCCGGCGACTGCGCGCGCGTTTCGCGGATGCACTCGACGAAGTGGGCGGCGCCGCCGTCGCGCAGGTCGTCGCGGTCGACGCTCGTGATCACGACGTACTTGAGCTTCAGCGCGGCGATCGTGCGCGCGAGGTTCTTCGGCTCATCGGCGTCGAGCGGATCGGGACGGCCGTGGCCGACGTCGCAGAACGGGCAGCGGCGCGTGCACTTGTCGCCCATGATCATGAACGTCGCGGTGCCCTTGCCGAAGCATTCGCCGATGTTCGGGCAGCTCGCTTCCTCGCACACGGTGTGCAGGTTGTGCTCGCGCAGGATCGTCTTGATCTCGTTGAAGCGCGAGCTGCCGGTGGCCGCCTTCACGCGGATCCACTCGGGCTTCTTCAGCTTCTCGATCGGAACGACCTTGATCGGGATGCGCGCCGTCTTCGCCTGCGCTTTCTGCTTGGCGGTCGGATCGTAGGCAGGAGTCGCGGCCGGTTCGGCCGGTGCGGGGGAAGCGGTAACGTCAGTCATTCGAATGTTCCAGTGCCTGCGGCTTGTCGGCGGCCGCGGATTCGCCATCGAGGTTGGCAATCAGACGGCCCACCAGCGTGCGGGCGACGTCGTTCCAGTCGGCGGCAACCTCGAGGCTCGCCATGTCGACGGTTTCCAGTCCGGCATAGCCGCACGGGTTGATCGCGAGAAACGGGCGCAGATCCATCTTCACGTTCAGGCTCAGGCCGTGATAGCTGCAGCCATTGCGGATCTTGAGCCCGAGGGCCGCGATCTTCGCGCCTTCGTGCACGCCGGATGCCACGTAGATCCCCGGCGCGCCCGCCTTGCGGACCGAAGCGAGATTATACGCCGCGAGGGTTTCGATCACGGCCTCCTCGATCTTCGTCACGAGCGTGCGCACCATCAGCTTGCGCCGCCGCAAGTCGAGCAGCAGGTAAACGACGATCTGGCCGGGGCCGTGGTAGGTGATCTGCCCGCCGCGGTCGACCTTGACGAGCGGCACGCCGCTGTCGGCCACCAGCAGGTGAGCCGGGTCGCCCGCCTGGCCGAGCGTGTAGACGGGCGGATGCTCGACCACCCAGATCTCGTCGCCGGTGTCGGCCGTGCGCGTGTCGGTGAACGCGCGCATCGCGTCGAAGCTCGCGTCGTACGGCTCGACGCCGCGCCAGCGGACCGTTGCGACCGGCCGGGCCGGCTGGACCGGAAGGGGGGCGGGCGAATCGGGAACGGCGGCAGGCGTGGACACAATGAAAACCGGCGAGACGGACATGGGCGGTAGTTTACCGAAAACCCATGGGTCTCGCCGAGCTTGGAAAGGGACGGATCATCGGTCCACCCCGCGCAAAGTGCTCAGACGGTGCGCCAGCCGTCGTGGAGCAACGCCGCGACGCGCTCGCGCAGGCGCGACAGGCTCGTCAGCGCGACTTCCTTCGGCGGCCGCGCGACCGAGAACGCGACGCACGCGCTCTGCCCGCCTTCCGCGCTCAGCCACAGCCGCTCGCCGCGGCGCAGCTTCAGCGTCTCGCCGTCCACGAGGAAATAGTCGTCGACGTCGTTGCTGCGCGTCGCCCAGACCGGCCCGCACTGCACCGTCAGCCGCGTGCTGCGCTGCACCTTCATCGGGACGGTTTCGCCAGGGGGAATTTCGAACGTGACGCTTGAAGAAATTTCTTGCATGATCCGCTCCGCCAAAAAATGCTTCGATGGCTACAATCGTAGTCATCTCCGGGCGTCCGACCAAACGACCAATTTTCACGTCGATGTGAGGAAAATTAGCAAATGGACCTGCGCCAGCTCCCGCCGCTGAACGCGATTCGCGCGTTCGAAGCCGCCGCCCGCCACGAGAATTTCTCGCGCGCCGCCGATGAACTGTTCGTCACGCACGGCGCGGTCAGCCATCAGGTGCGCGCGCTCGAGGAGGAGCTCGGCGTGCAGCTGTTCACGCGCCGCGGCAAGCGGCTCTGCCTGACCGACGCCGGCAACCGCTATGCGCAGCAGGTCCGCACCGCGCTGATGATGCTCGCCGACGCAACGCGCGATGTCCGCGCGAGCGACCGCGACCGGCGGCTCGTGATCTCGATGCTGTCGTCGTTCGCGGCGCGTTTCGTGACGCCGCGCATCGGCTCGTTCATCGAACGGCATCCGGAAATCGACGTCGAGCTGCAGTCGACGAACGTCCTCACCGATTTCGCGCGCGACGACGTCGACATCGCGGTCCGCTTCGGTTTCGGCACCTATCCGGGGCTCTACGTGGAGCCGCTGCTCAACGAGGTGTTCTTCCCGGCGTGCGCGCCGACGCTGAACGGCGGCGTGCTGCCGAGGACGCCCGCGGACCTCGTCCGCTACAACCTGCTGCGCTCGGACGACGAGCTGTGGCGGCCGTGGTTCGACGCTGCGGGCCTCGACACGCTGACCGAGCCGAAGCGCGGGATCCTGTACCAGGATTCGTCGAACCTGCTGCAGGCCGCGATCGACGGCCAGGGCATCGCGCTCGTGCGGCGCTCGCTCGCGGTGCACGACCTGCTGCAGGGGCGCCTGGTGCGCCTGTTCGACATCGACGGGCCGAGCCCGTGGAATTATTTCTTCGTGTGTCCGCCGCCGCTGCTGAGCACGCCGCGCGTGCAGGCGTTCAGGACGTGGATCCTGCAGGAAGTCGCCGAATTCAAGCTGCTGTGCGACGAACTGGACGCGCGTCGCGCGGCGGAGAACTCCGCCGCCGCGTGAGCGCAAATGGAAGAAATGGAAGGGGGTGGGATCAGAGCACGACCTTGACCATCGGATGGCCGGTCAGCGCACGGTAGATGTTGTCGAGCTGCTCCTGGCTCGTCGCGCGCACGGTGATCGTGAGGCCCGTGTAGTTGCCGCCGCTCGATGCGCGCTCCTCGATCTTCTCGAGGTCGATTTCGTTGTCATGGACGCTCACGACCTTGAAGATCGTGTCCTTGAACTCCGGGTGCGCCTTACCCATGATCTTGATCGGGAAATCGCACGGGAACTCCAGCAGCGATTCCTTCCGGGTATCGATCGCGCCGGTCAGCTCGACGGTTTTGGACGGTTCGCTCATCACTTTCTCCGGGTTAGGTCAAACTGTTCAAACTCGCGCGCTTTCGCGCGCTGGTACGCGTCGTACAACGCCGCGAATACCGGGCCGGGCTTGCCGCCCTGCACCGGCAGGTCGTCGAGCGACGTGACGGGCAGCACCTCCTTCGTCGCCGACGTGATCATGATCTCGTCGGCCGCGCGCAGCTCCGTTTCGCTGATTTCGCGCGCAACGAACGGGATCCCGCATTCGTCGGCCAGCTCCTCGAGCAGCGCGTAGCGGATCCCTTCGAGGATCTTGTTGCTGCGCGGCGGCGCGAACAGCTCGCCGTTCTTCACGATCCACACATTCGACGACGAGCCTTCGGTCAGGCAGCCGTCGCGCAGTTGCAGCGTCTCGAACGCATCGTGTTCGACCGCATGCTGCGCCATCAGCACGTTGCCGAGCAGCGAGATCGACTTGATGTCGCAATGCAGCCAGCGCCGGTCCTCGGCGGTCACGCAGCGCACGCCGCTCGCGCGCTCGTCCGCGGACGGCACGCGCAGCGGGCTCACCATCATGAACACTGTCGGCACCGCGCCGGCCGGGAACGCGTGGCCGCGCTTCGCGACACCCCGCGTCACCTGAATATAGACAATCGCGTCGCCGGCGCCGAGCCCTTCGGCATTCGCGTCGACGATCTGCTCGATCAGCGCGCGCCAGCCCGCGTCGTCGTGCGGACTGGCGATGCCGATCTTCTTCAGGCTGCGTTCGAGCCGCGCGAGATGCTGCGCGATCCGGAACGGCACGTGCGCGCCGTCGTGCGCGTAGACGGGCACGACTTCATACACGCCATCGCCGAAGATGAAGCCGCGGTCGAGCACCGGCACGCGCGCTTGCGCAAGCGGCACCATTTCCGCCTGCGACGAGACGCTCAGGTAGACGATCGGTTCGAATTCGGCTTGGCTCATGGCTATACCAGATGGGGATGAAGTCGTCGAAACAAAGGCCGCGACCCGCTTACTTCTTCTTGCTGAACATCAGCAGGATCGAATCCCAGATACGGCCGAAGATACCCGCTTCCGGCACCGCCTGCAGCGCGACGACCGGGAACTGCGACATCGTCTTGCCGTCCGCGACGAGCTTCACGGTGCCGACCTGCTGGCCTTGCGCGAGCGGCGCGATCAGCGGCGCGTTCACTTCGACTTCCGGCTTCACCTTGTCGCCGAGGCCGCGCGGCACGGTCACCCACTGGTCGGCCTGCACGCCGATCTGCACGGTGTTCTCCTTGCCCTTGTAGATGCGCGGCGTCGACATCGCCTGGCCGCCCTTGAACAGGCGCACCGCGTCGAACGCGCTGTAGCCGTAGTTCAGCATCTTCATGCTGTCCTGCACGCGGTCGCTTTCCTTCGTCTCGCCCATCATCACCGACACGAGACGGCGCGGCGCGTCCGCGGTGCCCGGCATCGCACGCTTCGCCGACGAGATCAGGCAGAAGCCCGCCGCCTGCGTGTGGCCCGTCTTCAGGCCGTCGACGCTCGGGTCGAGCCACAGCAGACGGTTGCGGTTCGGCTGCTTGATGTTGTTGTACTTGAATTCCTTCTCCGAGAAGATGCTGTAGTACTGCGGATAATCGCGGATCAGGTGCGCGGACAGCGTCGCGAGATCGCCGGCCGTCGTGTAGTGGTTCGGGTCGGGCATGCCGTTCACGTCGGCGAAGTGCGTGCCCTTCATGCCGAGGCGCTGCACCTCGGCGTTCATCATGTTGACGAACTGCCCTTCGCTGCCGCCAACCAGCTCGGCCAGCGCGATCGCCGCGTCGTTGCCCGACTGGATGATCATCCCGTAGACGAGGTCGTGCACCGACACCGGCTTCTCGGCCTCGATGAACATCCGCGACTCGTCGCGGCCGACGCGGCGCACCGCGACGCTCGGCGTGACGATCTGATCCATCGAGATCTTCTTCTTGTCGAGCGCCTCGAACACGAGGTAGGCCGTCATCAGCTTCGTCAGCGACGCCGGCTCGACTCGCTCGTCCGCATTGCCCGACGCGAGCACGGTGTTGCTCGTCGCGTCGACGAGCACCCACGAGCGCGCATTGACGCCCGGCGGCGGCACCGCGCCCGGCATGAAGGTCGCGGGCGCGCCGGTGAACTGCTCGGCGGCGGCCGGCGCGGCATGCGCGGCCTTGGCCTTCGCGGCCGGCTTCGCCTCGGCGACGACGATCGTCGACGCGAGCGCGACGGGCAGCATCACGCCGAGCGCGACGTTGCGCGCGGCGGTGCCGAAGGTGATGGAAGAAGCGAGGGACTTGAGGCCTTGGGAGGACAAACGCATGATCGATTCAGGCTGATGGCAGAAAGTACGGCGCGGAACGCGCACGGTTGAATGGCAAGGCGGCGGGCGTTCCGGCCATGCGCCTGAGCGTCAGGCGATGCGAAACGCGCCGGTTGGACTCGTGCGGACGCGTTCGGTTCGCGGCCCGCGGCGCATGCGCGCGAACGGCCAACCGAGCGCCGCATGGGCCCGGCCGGGCCGCGGGCGACGCGAAATGCGGCCATTATACGTGGCCGCGAATGGCGTTTTCGCGAACCGGGCGCCGGACCGCCGCACAGCGGCTCCGAGAGCATAGCGCGGCCGCGCCGCGCGGACCGACGATCGAAGCCGTGCGAAAGGCGCGCGCAGGCGGTGTGCAAGTCGGCGCGCAGCGCCTAGCTGTAGCGACTTACAATGGAAATCGGTCGTGCTTGCAATTGACGTGATCTCTTGCTCGCAATAGCTGCAGCTGACGGCATGCGCGTGCCTGAATTATCTGCAACTGAATCCGCTCGGCTCGACAACCCGGCAGAGGTGCCCATTTGCAGCCCAACCTGACTGACAAACCGGTAAGCCGTGGTGAATGCTTTCATAGGCGCACACGCGCTGCCAGAACCTTGTCCCACCAAGATGGTGGTAGCGGAATTTTGGAATTGCCTTGACTAGGATCCCCGCTGGAAAACAGGATACCCGGACCAGTGCACTTCTCAGGTCCCCCTGGCGAGTCGGAAGAACACACGCCGTCAGACCATATAAAAACTGCAACAGGTGCGCTGAACGTGCGCTGTGCGAGCTTTTTGCCACCTTTTCCATTGAAGATCCGCCCGACGTATTCTGAATTTCCTCCAGGAACCCGCCGAAGTAAGCAACGTTCAGCTGTGTAAAGACCATCTGGGGACACTGATTTCCGGCACTCTGTACCGTGTGGAGTGCGATCGACGAGGCAGAAGGAAAGCACGCCAATAGCCGCGACAAATAACGCGATCCGCTTTAATGACCGTTTCATAGGTAAATCGTGATGGACGGTACAACCGGAACATAACGGCGATCGGAATAAATGACGAAGTCACCGCCTCGGTGGTGCTTAATTGCCCACTGTCGAAAATCGCTGTTGTGGACGGGATGATTGAGGTTACCCTTGATGACCGGATTGCCAAGGGTGACCGAGGCGTTGATGTACGGAAGGTTAACCGGAGATTCGATGTAAGGAATATACGGAGAGGTCGCGGCAACTGCGTCGAGCGGGATGACAATCACGCCGTCGCTGTTCCAGTGTCCCAGATACTGCGACCGATCACCCTGCCTGTCAGTGAAGGTGTAGTTGTCTTTCACATATACCCAGATGCCCCTTACCTCGGCTCTTGTTCTCCTGGACCCAGCATCCCAGTGAAAGCGGGCGTGCCCGAGAGCCGCGTAGAAATTGAATGAGCCAAGCGCGCTGCTGAGATCATCGGGCACACCACCCCTTGCCAAAGTGTGCAAGAGAAGGTCGATTTTCTGCCCGAACGAGCCATCGACCGATGTCAGTTGAAACTGAAAGTGACGATGCAGGGTCGCGATATCGTCACCGCACATATCCGCGGAATCCAGCAGGGTCAATCGCTCCTTGTAGGGTACAAGCTTCCCTTTAAGCACCTCCTTGGCCGCCGACGAGCGAATGGCCTCATTTATCAGATAATCGTATTTCTTCTTCGCACGGGCAAAACTGAGCACCCAATCAAGCTTGATGGTCTTGGTGTCGTACATCTCAGGTGGGTACGGCCTGCCGTCTTGATTAATTTCCGCCGCTTCCTCCGCGTCCGTTGGAGAATAATTGAGCTTTCCGGCAAACCATCGCTCCATCAGCTTGGCCCCAATCGGCATCATCTCCTTGCGCATCGCGCCGGGGATTTCCTGAATGTCGAACGGTGGCACCGTCTTTTCAGGCTTCGTTGGCGCAGGTGCTTTGGCCGGCTTGGGCGGATCGGGCGTGTTCAGCCAGGTTTTGAAGCGGGAAAAAGCGTCTACGGCCCTCGATATGTCATCCACCATCTTGACCATCGGGTCAGGCTTTGGCGGCTTCTGGGCTGGCACGGCCTTCGCTACAGGCGCGGGTGAAGCGGGGAGCGCAGGCGGTGCCTGGTCCATCGACAAACCAACCTCATGCACGATGCGCGCGCCATCTGTCTTGCTCCAGCGCCACAACAGCTTATTGATTTTGTAATACGACAGATCCATAAATCGGTGTCCTACACGCATAATAAATGCTGGTTTGATGGACACCCCGGGACCTGATCGGGATCTGCGCGAAACCCATGAAAGGCGCCCGGAATCGGTTCCCATCTTTCGACCGCCGACTGTACTGGATTTTCGCCAGATAAATTGGGGAGCATGTGTTGATTGGCTACGCACAGCCTCGACCGACGACCCGCATTTCGACCTTCGGAAACACTGACTTAACCAGTCGCGCTGCCCGCAAGCCCTCGTCGGGGTGTGCTCGCCCCCGGAATTCAGCCTTTAATCAGTGCTTCCCTGAAATGCAACGTACTCGCGAAAGAAAACTGCAAACCAATGTCAACACGCGAAAATAGAATGCGCGCACGGTTTCAGATAATCCGAGCACGTGGCTTCGATTAGTTGCAGTTACTTCGAGCAGGAAACAACGTCGCTTGCAAGTACGGGGCTGTTTCAAATGCAAGTCGCTATACCGTCTACCGCCACGCGTCGACGACGACGCGCTTCAGCACATGCAGCTTGCGATGGAAGAAGTGCTCGGCGCCGGGGATCACGACCACCGGCAGCTCCTGCGGCCGCGCCCAGTCGTAGACGGACGCGATCGGCACCGTGTCGTCGGTCTCGCCGTGGATCACGAGCGTATTCTCCGGCACGTCGGCGACCTGCCAGCGGCTCGCGGCCGTGCCGACGAACACCATCCGCTCGATCGCCGCGCCCGCGTCGCGCAGCCGCTTCGCGACATGCGACAGCACGAAGGTGCCGAACGAGAAGCCGGCCAGCACGAGCGGCAAGTCCGCATAGCCGGGCTGCGCGCGCATGTGCGCGAGCACCGCAAGCAGGTCGTCGGCCTCGCCCGTGCCGTTGTCGTGCACGCCTTCGGTTGCGCCGACGCCACGGAAGTTCGACCGGTAGACGACGTAGTTGAGCTGCACGAGCGTTCGCGCGAGCGTCTGCGCGACCTTGTTGTCCATCGTGCCGCCGAACAGCGGATGCGGATGCGCGACGAGCGCGATGCCGCGCGGCGCGGCGCTGCCTTCGCGCACCGCGTCCGGCACGTCGACGGCGATCTCGATCTGCCCGACCGGGCCGGCGATCAGCGATTTCTGCGTATGGATGTTCATTCGGGCCGGCTCGCTCAGATCTTCAGGCGCTCGACGACCTTGCCGTCGCGCAGGTGCGATTCGACGATCTCGTCGATGTCGGCCTGGTCGACGTACGTGTACCAGGTGCCTTCCGGATAGACGACCATCACGGGCCCTTCCTCGCAGCGGTCGAGGCAGCCCGCCTTGTTGATGCGAACCTTGCCGGGCCCCGCGAGGCCGAGCTCCTTGACGCGTTTTTTCGCGTATTCCTGCATGGCCTGCGCGTCGCATTGCGCGCAGCTCGGGCGTTCGGCGCCGGGCTCGCGCTGGTTCAGGCAGAAGAAGACGTGGTGCTGGTAGTAGGAATCCATGATCGGTGACGGCGAACGGCCCGGCGACGATGCCGGGCCGACGGTGGCAGGTGAATGGTGCGGACGATTATAGCGAGCGGCGCATGCTGTTGCCCGCCAGACCGTCCGCCCCTCACCCCGCTGCCCGCCCCGCTGCTCGCCCCGCTGTCCGCCCCTCACCCGGCGGCCGCCCGTCAGCGGCGCGGCGGTCCGGGCGGGGCGGCCGGCAGCCATGTGCGTTCGACGCGCAGCCCGAGCCAGATCAGCGCGGCATAGGGCCAGATCCACGCGAGCCAGCGCGCGAGGCTGTTGAAGTGCACGTAGCGGCCCTGCCGCCAGCCCGCCAGCGTGAAGTCGAAGAACGGATTGACGGGCAGCAGGTTCACGAGCGCGACGCCCGCGACGAGCGCGGCGGCGGCGAGTGCCGCCCGCCACGTTTCGGGCGCGCGCAGCGCGACGAGTGCCGCCGCGAAGCCGAGCGCGATGCCGAGCCGCGCGCCGGGCGTCGCCCACACGATGACGAGCCCGATGGTCGACTGCATGTAGGTCGCGCCGGCCTTCAGCACGAGCGTCGCGGCGACGAGCGCGATCAGCAGCCGCACGCGCGGCGCGCGCGGCCGCATCGCGAGCGACGCGATCGCGAGTGCGGCGAACAGCATCAGGGCGCCAAGCACGGCCTCCCATCCGGAATCGGACAGCCAGCCGTCGACGCGCTCGGGCCACGCGGAAACCTGCCACGCGGCCGGCAGCCACGCGAGCAGCGCGTCCTGCATCGACGCGTCCGCGCGCTCCCACAGCTCGGCCGGCCAGTCGCCGATGCCGAACAGGAACGGTGACGGAAAGAGGATCGCGAACGGCCACAGCGCGGCAAGCAGCAGCGGCGTCGCGCCGTCCGGCTCGAACCACGCGAAGCGCAGCCGCCGGAGCGCGCCGCGATCGAGCAGCGCGCCCGTCGCCGGCGCGACGAGTGCCGCGCCGAGCAACGCGCCGAGCGCGTTGGCCGCCAGATCGAGATTCGACGCGACGCGCGTCGGCAAGTAGGTTTGCAGCGCCTCCATCGACCCCGACAGCAGCGTGCCGAGCACGCCGGCGATCAGCGTCGCGCCGACACCGCGCCAGCGCGGATGCAGCGCAAGCACCGCGAGGCCGCCGAATGGCACGTAGCCGAGCACGTTCGTGACGACGTCGAACGCGGTCACGTAGCGCTGCATCGGTGCGAACAGATAGTCGAACGGGCCGATGCCGAGCGCAGTCCAGCCTTCGAACGGATACAGCGACGCGTAGACGACGAGCGCCACATACGCGCCGAATGCCTGCCTCGCAAGCGCCGACGCGCGAGGCGGGCCGGGCACCCTCATCGCGAACGCGGCACGCGCATTACGGCGTGCCGGCGTACGCCTGCATGCCGACCCACGCGGCAATCTGCGCGACGAGATCGTCGCTCGCCATCGCGAGCGCACGGGCACCGCCGGCCGCGTCGGGCGTGCTCGACGGCGCGCGCGCGACGAACGTGCGCTGGCCGAGCACCTTGCCGTCCTGCATGAGCGTCGCACGCGCGGTGACGGCGCCGTGGCTTTGCGACTCGCCGTCGAACACCTGCTCGAATTCGTTCAGGTCGATCTTGAGCGTCGGCGCACGCACGCCGTCGGAGCCTTCGAGCACCGTGCCGCGCGACGACAGCGCGCCGCGCAGTCGCTGCGTGAGCAATTGCGCGGGCGGTGCGGTCCAGTGGCTGTCGCGATACACGGCGGTGCGCTGCGCATCCGCGTACGCGAGCCGGTAGACGAACTTGTCCGAATCGAGCGCGTCCGGCGCGGCAATGTCGAGTACCTTCAGCGCGGGGCCCGTGCCGGCGGTCGCGACCGGCGCGGCGGGGCCGAGGTCGTAGCGGATGTTCGACAGCGCGGCGCGCTCGCTCGCGCAGCCGGCTGCAAGCGTGAGCGCCAGCACCGCACACGCGGCCGCGGCCGGGCGCAGCGCGTGGGCAAGGATTCGGGACATGACGGTTTCCTGCATGAGAAATCTCGCTTCGAAGGTCAGTGGCCGGCCGCGGCGTTCGGCCAGACGAAACCTGCCTCGCCCGGCCCCGGCGCCGCGCCCGGCGAGCCGAACAGCAGACTGCGCGGGTTGCGGCCGAGTTCACCGGCAACGTCCTTCAGCTGGCGCGACGCGTCGCCGACGCTGCCGGCGAGCGCGTTGAAGCGCGGCAGCGTGTCGTACTGCACGCGCGCGTTCAGCTCGTTCAGCGCGACGCCGATCTGCTGGGCCGCGGTGCCGGCCTTGTCCAGGTTCGCGACGAGCGGGCCGTTCGGCTGCAGCAGCGTGTTCGCCGACGCCATCGTGCGGTTCACCTCGTGCATCGTCTCCGGCAGCGCCGCGACCGCCGGCCCGAGCTGCTTCGACAGCGCCGTCGCGCCGTCGGCCGCGTGCTGCAGGCTCTCCGCCGTCGCACGCAGCTGCTCGCGCATTTCCGGCGACATCAGCTCGTTCGCGCTCTTCGCGGCGAGTTCGAACTGCCGCAGCAGCTCGTCGCCGCGCTGCTGGATCTGGTCGAACAGGCTCGGGTGCATCGGAATCTGCGCGATCGCCTTCGGCGACGACGGCAGCGGCGACAGGTCGCGCCCGGTGTCGTCAAGCTGCACGAACGCGATGCCCGTCACGCCCTGGAAGCCGAGGCTGCCGAACGTCGACTGCGTGATCGGCGCGTCCTTGTCGACCATGATCCGGATCCGGATCTGGCCCGGATGCGAGCGATCGAAGCCGATCGACTGCACCTTGCCGACGTCGAGGCCGCGAAAGCGCACGGCCGCGTCCGGGAACAGGCCCGTCACGTTGGTGCGCGCGATCAGGTCGTACGGAATGCGCACGGCGCGGTCGACGTTGAACCAGAACACGGCGCCCGCGATCACGAGCGTCAGCGCGATCGTGAACAGGCCGGCCCAGAATGCATGCGATTTGTTTTCCATTCGCGGGTTCCTTCAGGCTACAGCTCGACGCTCGACGGCGCCGGTTCGAGGGCTGCCGGCGGCAACTTCGCGCGCCGCTCGGGCGGAAGCGCCTGCAGCGCGCGCCGTCCGCGCAGCCCCAGAAAATATTCGTGGATGAACGGATGGTCGACGTTCGCGGCCTCCTCGACCGGCGCGGCGACGAGCACCTTGCGATCGGCGAGCACCGCGACGCGCGTCGACAGCGCGACCATCGTGTCGAGATCGTGCGTCACCATCACGACAGTCAGCCCGAGCGTGCGGTGCAGCGTCGCGATCAGGTCGACGAACTCCTCGGACGCCTGCGGGTCGAGCCCCGCCGTCGGCTCGTCGAGGAACAGCAATTCCGGCTCGAGCGCGATCGCGCGCGCGATGCCGACCCGCTTCACCATCCCGCCCGACAGCGCGGCCGGCATCTTCGACGCATGCTTGCACGGCAGCCCGACCATCTCGAGCTTCAGCATCACGATGTCGTGCAGCAGGTCGGGCGGCACGCGGCCGAGCTCGCGCAGCGGCTGCGCGACGTTGTCGAACACCGTCATCGACGAGAACAGCGCGCCCTGCTGGAACAGCATTCCCGAACGGGTGCGCATGGTCCGCGCGGTCGCCGCGTCGATCTTCGACGTGTCCTCGCCGAACACCTTGATCGTGCCGGAGGTCGGCCGCTCGAGGCCGAGGATCTGCCGCACGAGCGTCGTCTTGCCCGAGCCCGAGCCGCCGACGATCGACACGATCTCGCCGCGCCGCACGTCGAAATCGAGCTTCTGGTGGATGATGTTGCGCCCGTAGCGCTTCGTCAGGTTGCGCACCTCGATCACGAGTTCGTCGGCCGCGTGCGCGCCCGGCGACGGCGCGCCGCTCGTCGCCGGATCGGTTGCCGCTGCATGGGCGGCTCGTTGAGCAGTCGTATTCATCCCAGCCCCACGTTCTGGAACAGCATCGCGAACACCGCGTCCGCGAGGATCACGACCGTGATCGACGTGACGACCGACGTCGTCGTGCCTTCGCCGAGGCTCTGCGAGTTCGCCTTGATGCGGAAGCCGAAATGGCACGCGACGAGCGCGATCAGCATGCCGAACACGACACCCTTGCCGAGCCCGATGTACAGGTTCGCGATCGGCACGACGCCCGGCAGCGAGCGCACGAAGAAGTTGAAATCGATGCCGAGCGCGAGCTTCGCGGCGAGCGCACCGCCCGTGAGCGCGATGATGTTGGTCCACATGACGAGCAGCGGCATCGCGACGCCGAGCGCGAGCACGCGCGGCAGGATCAGCCGCAGCCCGTGCGGGATGCCCATCACGCGCATCGCGTCGAGCTCCTCGGTCACGCGCATCACGCCGATCTGCGCGGTGATCGCCGAGCCCGACCGGCCGGCGACGAGGATCGCCGACAGCACGGGCCCGAGCTCGCGGATCACCGACAGGCCGAGGATGTTCACGATGTAGCGGTTCGCGCCAAACATCTGCAGCTGCTGTGCGGACAGGTAGCTGAGCACGATGCCGATCAGGAACGCGACGAGCGCGGTGATCGGCAGCGCCTGCGCGCCCGCGCTGTAGACGTTTGCCGAGGTTTCCTTCCACGGCATCGTCTTTGGCCGGCGCAGCACGGACAGCGCGTCGAGGATCACGCGGCCGAACATCGCGATGGCGCCCTGCAGGTGCTCGGCGAACGTGAAGATCCCGCGCCCGAGGCGCGTGACGGGATCGACGCGCGCGACGCGCTCGGGCGCCTCGCGCTGGCTGTCGAGCCGCTCGATGCGCTCGAAGATCGTGCGCTGCGTGTCGGTGAGCGCGACGCCGGCCGGCAGCTTGCGGCCCCACACGCGCCACAGCGCCTGGCCGCCGACGTGATCGAGCCGTTCGATGCCGGACAGGTCCCATTCGCGCACGCGCGCGGTCGCGAGACCCGCGACACGGCGCGCGACGGCGCCGCGGTTGCGCGCCAGCGCGAGCGCGGTCCATTGTCCGTACAGGCGCACGGTCGGGCCCTGGCCACCGGCATCGACCGACAGGCCGGGAGGAGTGTCGAAATCCAAGGCGGCTTGTTTGCAAATGAATGACAACGGCCATTGTAGCGAACCGTCCGCCACCGCGACGTGAGGATTTCCGCCGGGGTCGAAGCGGCAGGCGGCCGCCCTGCCGGCAAACCATTCGGCGGCACCGGGTTGCCGCCCGCCTTCCGGAAAGCCGTCGCCCACCTTTCATTCCTCCGTCACGTTTCCTTTCGATACTCTCACGCGCCGCACATCAGGCCGTCGGCGCATGCGCCGTCTTCAGTGCGAATCAGGACGAGTTACGACGAATCACGACACCAGAACACCGAACAGGACAACCGATGCGTCTCCCCCCGTTTCCCCGCCATCGCGCGCCGGCCGCCGCCGCGCTTGCGAGCCTAGCGTTCCTCGCCGCCTGCAACGGCGACGACGTGACCGCCCCGCCGTCGTCGCAGGCGCAGGCGCAAGCCC
The DNA here is from genome assembly GCF_053427725.1 of Burkholderia sp. PU8-34. NCBI lineage: Bacteria > Pseudomonadati > Pseudomonadota > Betaproteobacteria > Burkholderiales > Burkholderiaceae > Burkholderia > Burkholderia sp. PU8-34. The sequence continues at coordinate 102,615 of NZ_JBSAXC010000005.1, read as the reverse complement.
CCGCCGGCACGCAGGCGACCCTCGCCGTGCTCGAGACGACCGACCTGCACACGAACGTGCTGTCGTATGACTATTTCAAGCTCGCGGCGGACAAGTCGCTCGGCTTCGAACGCGTGGCGACGCTGATCGCGCAGGCGCGCACGCAGTACCCGAACACGCTGCTGCTCGACAACGGCGACACGATCCAGGGCACCGCGCTGTCGGACTACCAGGCGCTCGTGAACCCGCTCGGCTGCGACCAGACGCTCGCGATCTACAAGGTAATGAACGCGGCGAAGTTCGACGGCGGCGGGATCGGCAACCACGAATTCAACTACGGGCTGCCGTACCTGTCGCAGGTGACCGGCAACACGTTCGAAGTCGACGGGATGCCCGCGCCCGCGCAGCAGAAGAAATGCGCGGGCCCGGCATTCCCGCAGGTGCTCGCGAACGTGATCAGCGCGAAGACGAATGCGCCGCTGTTCACGCCGTACACGATCCTCACGCGCACGCTCGCCGCGACGATGCCGGACGGCCGCACCGTCAGCGCGCCGGTGAAGATCGGCATCATCGGCTTCACGCCGCCCGCGATCATGAACTGGGACAAGCGCTGGCTCGACGGCAAGGTGTACACGACCGGCCTGAAGGAAGCGGCCGAGAAGTACATCCCCGAGATGCGCGCGAAGGGCGCGGATCTCGTCGTCGCGATCTCGCACGGCGGCCTCGACAACTCGCCGTACTCGCCGACGATGGAAAACGGCAGCTGGTGGCTGTCGACCGTGCCCGGCATCGACGCGATGCTGATCGGCCACTCGCACCAGGTGTTCCCGGATGCGGCGAGCACCGTGCCGCAGTTCAACCTGCCGGGCGTCGACAAGGTCAAGGGCACCGTCAACGGCGTGCCGACCGTGATGGCGAACTACTGGGGCAAGCACCTCGGCGTGATCAAGCTCGGCCTGAAGTTCGACGGCAAGACGTGGAGCGTCGACAAGTCGCTGACGACCGTCGAGGCGCGGCCGATCCAGAACGCCGACAAGACCTACGTCGCGGCCGATCCGTCGGTGTCCGCCGCGATCGCGGCCGAGCACCAGGCGACGATCGACTACGTGAAGACGCCGATCGGCTCGACCGACTACCGGATGAACTCGTATTTCGCGGACGTCGGCGATCCGGGCGCGATCCAGATCGTCAACGAGGCGCAGGCCGACTACGTGAAGACCTACGTGCAGGCGAACCTGCCGCAGTACGCGTCGCTGCCGGTGCTGTCGGTCAGCGCGCCGTTCAAGAGCGGCTTCGGCGGCGGCAGCGACTACACCGACGTCGCGCCCGGTGCGCTCGCGATCAACAACGCGGCCGACCTGTACCTGTATCCGAACACCGTGTACGCGGTGAAGGTGAGCGGCACCGACGTGAAGAACTGGCTCGAGACGGCCGCGAAGCGCTTCAACACGATCGACCCGACGAAGGCGACCGTGCAGCCGCTCGTCAGCAGCTTCCCCGGCTACAACTTCGACATGTTCACGTCGGCCGATCTCGCGTACGAGATCGATGTCACGCAGCCGGTCGGCAGCCGGATCCGGAACCTGACGTACAAGGGCGCGCCGCTCGATCCGAACGCGCAGTTCATCGTCGCGACCAACAACTATCGCGCGAGCGGCGGCGGCAACTTCCCGGGCCTCGACGGCAGCAAGACGATCTTCGCGTCGCCGGACGCGAACCGCGACGTGCTGATCGCGTTCATCAAGAAGCGCGGCGCGCTCACCCGCGCGGTGGACGGCGCGCAGCGCAGCTGGCGCTTCACGAAGCTCGCGGGCTCGGTCGCGCACGTGCAGTTCGCGTCCGCGCCGAACCGCGCCGCCGACGCGGCGGCGGCAGGCCTCGCCGGCATCACGCAGGTCGCGGCCGACGACGGCACGGGCAAGAATCTCGCGACCTACGAAATCGACCTGACGCAATGAGGCACGCGATGCAACCGATCCGCACGATGCGGCCCGCCGAGTCCGGCTTCGCGCCGGCCGCGTGGCGCCTGCTGCGCGTGAAGCTGCCGCCCGCCGTGCTGCTCGCGGCGTCGGCGGCGATCGTCGCCGCCGTCGTCACGGCGGCAGGGTGGCGGAGCGACGGCCCCGCGCCGAGCGCTGCGCAGCTCGACGAATGGCAGGCGATGGTCACGCAGGTCGCCGACCCGCACGCGCTCGCGCAGCTGCGCGACCTCGCGCGCGCCGGTTCCGCCGATGCGCAGGCGGCGCTCGGCATCGCGCTCGTCGACGCGCGCGAGCCGGGGCTGCGCGACGAAGGGCGCGGCTGGCTCGAAACCGCCGCGCAGGCAAACGGCACGCAGGATGCGCCGGCCGCGCGGCGCGCGCAGCTCGCGCTCGGCAAGGCGTTGCTGTTCGGCAGTGGCGATCAGCCGAAGGACTATGCGCGCGCCCGTACGCTGCTCGGTGCGGCGGCCGAACACGGCGATCCGGCTGCCGCGTACTACGTCGGGCTGATCTACCGCAGCGGCTACGGCACCGCCGCCGATCCCGCGCAGGCGGCGCGCTGGTTCGAGGCCGCGTCGCGCGCCGATATCCCGGCCGCCGACTTCATGCTCGCGAACGCGTATCGCGACGGCAACGGCGTGCCGCGCGACGACGCGCGCGCACTCGCGCTATACCGGCGTGCGGCCGAGCACGAGCTGCCGGAAGCGGTGCAGACGCTCGCGATGGCGTATCGGAATGGCGAACTCGGGCTCACGCCGGATGCGGATGAATTCCACGCGCAGTGGATCGAGACCGCGCACGCGCTGAAGCATCCGGTCGTCGCGCCGTGACGCGACGCGGCGTTCGGCCGGACGACGCATTTTCCGGCCGGACGCCGCCGTGACCTCGCGGTCGGGCGGCGCCGCAAGCGCCCATCAGGCGGCGATGTCCAGCGAGCGTCGCTCCAGACGCAGGTAGACGTCGGACGCAATCAGCCCGTACACGACGTGATCGAGCGCACTCACCCAGCCTCGCGCATCGGCGAACCATGGGAAGAATTGCGTCATTGCGTAGAAATTGACGAAGTACAGCAGCACGCCGAATGCCGCACCCGCCAGCGTCGCCATCCCGACGCTCGAATCCAGGCTGAACGGCGCGATGATCACCGCCAGGATCAGCGCGAACACGATCGTCAGCGCAATGTGCACGCCCAGCGCCGCGAGCAGGATCCCGACTTCGAACGTAGCCGACGGCGCAAGCGCGTCCTCTCCGAAGTAGATTGCCGCGATCATGCGCAGCGGCGCCCACGCGCCTTGTCCGAGGATGACCGCCTCGACGATCTCGAGGACGAGGATGACCGCACCCGCGACGCCCCCGCCGATCACGGCTGCGCGCCAGTCCGGAATGCGGTGCACGTAATGATGCGAATGCATGTGAAGTTGCATGGCGACCTCCTTGAAAGCGGTCAACCGTTGCTTCCGCCGGCAACCTGCGGTCGATGCGGACGAGCCCGGATCGCGATCGGCCGGACACCGCGACACACGCTGCCGCGTCAATGCCGATGCGTATGCGACGTCCCGGAGCGAACCGCCGACCACGCCGACTCGATCGACTCCGACAGCCGGTGACAGGCACGCGTCATCGGCGGCCGGACGGCTTCGGAGATCTGGGTCGTCTTGCGGTGAAAACGCTCGAACAGGCTGGACAGGTTCGAACATGAATGAAGCTTGCTCATCGCCTATTCCCTCGATGCAGCAACGACGAGAACGCGCTGGCGCGCTCCGGTTCGTCTGCGTTGCTGCTGGCAAACCCGTCGGAACACGCCGCCAGAGCGGATACATCGAACGTAGTCCCGCCGGTCAGGAATATCAAGATAGCGGCAAGGCGCCGGTGCGCAACAGTGTCGAGTTCCACAGACGAATAAGCAAACGCCTGCGCGGCATACGACCGTCGATCCATCTGCAAGCGCCGGCAGCCGCGATACGCGGGCGCCCGGTCATCGACCGGGACCCAACGCGGCGACGGGTGCCGGCCCAACGGTCGGCAGCGCCGGTCGCCGCGTCGCGCATTTCGCCAGCACGATCCCCGCACCCTGTCGCTACAATAGGCCCCATGAACGCCCCCACCTCCTCCGACACGCCCGACACCGGCGACGCGCACATCGCGCGCAGCCGTCTCGACGCGCACCTGGACGCCACGCCGCGCGCGTGGCCGCTCGACATCGTCGCCGCGACCGGCTCGACCAACGCCGACGTCGCCGCCCGCCTGAAGGCGCTGCCGCGCACCGCGAACGCGCTGCCCGCGCCGCTCGTACGGGTCGCGTTCGAGCAGACGGCCGGCCGCGGCCGGCAAGGCCGGCCGTGGTTTGCGCAGCCGGGCAACGCGCTGCTGTGCTCGGTCGGCTGCATCGTGCCGCGCCCCGTCGACGCGCTTGGCGGATTGAGCATCGCAATCGGCGTCGCGCTCGCCGAAGGGCTCGCGGCGCTGCCGCTCGACGGCCGCACCGGCATCGCGCTCAAGTGGCCGAACGACGTGCTGCTGACGGCCGCCGACGCCGGCGCGCAGCGCCTCGTCGGCAAGCTCGCGGGGATCCTGATCGAAACCGTGTGGACAACGCCGAACGCGACCGCCGTCGTGATCGGCTTCGGCATCAACGTGCGCGGCGCGGAAGCCGTCGCCGCGCAGGTCGACGCGCAGCGTGCGCGCGAAGCGACGCTCGCGGGCGCGCTGCCGCCCGCCGCGTTGTCGTCCGCGTGGGCGTCGGCCAACCTCACCGATACGCTCGCCGCGGCGCTGAACGCGCTCACGCCCGCGCTCGCGCAGTTCGCGGCCGACGGCCTTGCGCCGTTCCTGCCGCGCTGGCACGCGTTGCACGCGTATGCCGGGCGCGAAGTCGTGCTGATCGAGCAAGGCGTCGAACGCGCCCGCGGCATCGCGACCGGCATCGACGCGGCAGGCCAGCTGCTGCTCGACACGCCCACCGGGATCCAGGCGATCGCGGCCGGCGACGTGTCGCTGCGCGAGGCGCAATGAGCGAAGCGCGGCTGCTGATCGATGCCGGCAACAGCCGGATCAAGTGGGCGCTCGCCGACGCTCGGCGCGAACTGGTCGAAACGGGCGCGTTCGGCCACGCGCGCGACGGCGGTGCCAATCCGGACTGGTCGCGCGTGCCGCGCCCGCGCGGCGCGTGGATCTCGAACGTCGCCGGAACGGAAGTCGCGGCGCGGCTCGACGCGCTGCTCGACGCGCACTGGCCAGGCCTGCCGCGCACGACGATCCGCTCCTGCGCCGCCCAGTGCGGCGTGACGAACGGCTACACGACGCCCGGCCAGCTCGGCAGCGACCGGTGGGCGGGCCTGATCGGCGCGCATGCGGCGTTTCCGGGCGAGCACCTGCTGATCGCGACGTTCGGCACCGCGACGACGCTCGAGGCGCTGCGCGCGGACGGCCGCTTCACGGGCGGACTGATCGCGCCCGGCTGGGCGCTGATGATGCGCTCGCTCGGCACGCACACCGCGCAATTGCCGACGCTGACGACCGACATCGCGAGCGGCCTGCTCGCGGGCGCGCAGGCGGAGCCGTTCCAGGTCGATACGCCGCGCTCGCTGTCGGCCGGCTGCCTGTATGCGCAGGCGGGGCTGATCGAACGCGCATGGCGCGACCTGAACGATGCGTGGCAGGCGCCGGTGCGGCTCGTGCTCGCCGGCGGCGCGGCGGACGACGTCGCGCGCGCGCTGACGGTGCCGCATACGCGGCACGACGCGCTGATCCTCTCCGGACTGGCGCTGATCGCCGCCGAGACTACCGCGAACGGTTGATAAGGTGAAAGCGGCGGGGACGGCCATCGTTCCGCACGCCGACGGCCCGAATGCATGGAGAACGGGCTGGCCTTGCGGCCGCCCCGACCGGACGACCGGACGACCGGACGACGGGACGACGGGATCACTGGACGACTTGGCGACCGGGCAACCGGGCAACTAGACGCATGGACGCCAGGACGCCTGGGCACCTGGATGACGAAAAGGAGTGTCGACGATGCTGCGCTGGCTGATCGCTGTTCTCTTTCTCGCCAACATGCTCGCGCTCGTTTTGACGCGCGAGGTGTTCGGGCCGCTGCCCGCGGCCGGTCCGCGCGAGCCGGAGATCCTGTCGCGGCAGGTGCATCCCGATGCGCTGCGCGTGACGCCGCTCGCACAAGCCGCCGGCGAGGCGGTCGTCGGCGGGCCGATCGCCGCGCCGCCGGTGGCCGCCCAGCCGCTTGCCGCGTCCGCGCCGTGACGACGCGCGCGGCCGCGCGCCGACCTTACGGCTGCTGCGTGCGCACCTTCTTCAGCAGCGCAGTGGTCGAGCGGTCGTGCTCGAACGGGATCGCCAGCGCGCGCCCACCCCAGCCGCGCACCAGCGCCGATTCCGGCAGCACATCCATATCGTAATCGCCGCCCTTGACGAGGATGTCCGGATGGACGGCCTCGATCAGCGACACCGGCGTCTGTTCCTCGAACTTCACGACATAGTCGACGCTCTCGAGCGCCGCGAGCAGCGCCATGCGGTCGTCCTCGCGGTTGATCGGCCGGTCGTCGCCCTTGCCGAGCATCCGCACCGACGCATCGCTGTTCACGCCGACAATCAGGCACGCGCCGAGCGCCTTCGCGTCGGCGAGATAGGTGACATGGCCGCGGTGCAGGATGTCGAACACGCCGTTCGTGAACACGACGGGCGACGGCAGCGACGCGCGGAGCGCGACGAGCGCATCGCGGGTGATCAGCTTTCGTTCGAAGGTGGCAGGCATGATGGGCGAAAAGCGGAAATAAGCGGCATGCGCGGCGCGCATACCCAAGAAAAAGCCCGTCGGACCGGCCGGACGGGCTTCGTTTCATCGCGGCCCGGCAGCGGGCGCGGCCGGTGACGTGCGGCCGGCAACGAGCCGGCCGCACGCGAACCGACGTCAGGCCGGCTGCGCTGCGGACGGGCCGCTTTCGGACTGCAGACGGCCCGTGACTTCCTTGCGGTACCGGTTGAGTTCCTGCGCGGTCGCGAACGTGCGCTCGAACAGGATCGACAGGTTGTGCAGGATACGCTCGACGACCTTCTTCTCCCACTCGCCGTCGAAGCGGATCTGCTCGTCGAGCCAGCGCTCGAGCCACTCCGGATCGGGCAGGCGCGACTGCACGGTGTCGCGCGGGAACAGCGCCTGGTTCACGTGCAGGTTGGTCGGGTGCAGCGGCTTCTCGGTGCGGCGCGCAGACGCCATCAGCACGCCGATCTTCGCGAACGCCGCACGTGCGACGTCGCCGCAGTTGTTGAGCGCCCTCTTCATGTAGCGGAGGTACGCGCCGCCATGGCGCGCCTCATCGCGCGAGATCGTTTCGTAGATGTGCTTGATGACCGGCTCGGTGTGCCACTCGGCTGCGCAGCGGTACCAGTGGTTCAGGCGGATCTCGCCGCAGAAGTGCAGCATCAGCGTCTCGAGCGGTGGCGCCGGATCGAACTCGAAGCGCACCGCATGCAGCTCCTCCTCGGTCGGCATCATTTCCGGCTTGAAGCGGCGCAGGTATTCCATCAGCACGAGCGAGTGCTTCTGCTCTTCGAAGAACCACACGCTCATGAAGGCGGAAAAGTCGCTGTCGTGCTGGTTGTCGCGCAGGAACATCTCGGTCGCGGGCAGCGCCGACCATTCGGTGATCGCGTTCATCTTGATCGTCCTCGCCTGCTCGTCGGTGAGCAGCGAAGCGTCGAACTTGTCCCACGGAATGTCCTTCTCCATGTCCCAGCGGACGGCTTCGAGCGACTTGTAAAGTTCCGGATAAAGCATGGTGTTCATGATGGTCCCACCCCTGTTCTGCGCAATGCGACTTCTCTCAAACGTGACTGTTGCAGCAATTGCGCATGCCGATGCGCTTTTTGCAACCAAGCCTCTAATTTTACGCGTGAAACCGGCCCCCGGACGCGCGATCCGCATCCGTCAGCCGCGCGGCCGCGTAAGCCGCCGTGGGGCAAGCTGCGTGCCATGACGGAACGGGCCGCGCGTGCCTGAGTGGGGGCCGGCGCTGGCCGGCTTCGCTGGCGAGCCCGTCCGCGGCCCCATGCGGGGCACCGCTGGCAGGCGGGCTGCTCGATATGGTGTATTCGGCGGCGGCCATGATATCACGCGGGCGTGACGGTTCCGAGACGGTGCCCCGGTCGCGTTCGGCCAGGCGCCGCGCGGCACGGTGCGGCGCCTGGCCGCATCCATCATGCCGTGGAATTGAAACAAGAATGTAATTAGCGTGAAATGAATGCGTAATCGTCATGCACCGATATGCGTCAGACCTGTATTTCCCCGGCCGTCGGCCCGTCGGCCGGCGACGCGCTCGCGCCGTCCGCGTGCGCGATCCAGCCGGCGAGCGTGTCGCGCTGCGCGCAGCCGTCGCGGTAGCCGAGCTCGATCAGCTCGCGCGCGAACGACGCCTCGAACAGCAGGTAGCTCGCGAACGACGCGCCCGCGGGCTGGCTGCCGCCGACCGCGCCGAGCAGCCCGCGCACGCTGAGCGGCAGCTGCTTCACGTGCTTCGCGGCAATCAGCTCGATGCGCTCGGACGGCGCGATCGCGAGCACGTCGACATGCCGCCAGCCGCTGTCCACTTCGACCTGGTGCGGCAGGTGCGTGATCATCCGGTTGATGTGCTCGATCCGCTCGATGTCCGAGCCGATCGAGTCGAGGAACACGCTCGCGAGCACCTGCTGGCCGATCTGCGCGAGCGACGGGTAGCCGCGCACGAGGCCCGCGCCGTTCGCGGCGGGAATCTCGGGCCGCGGATCGGCCGCGCCGACCACGACGATCGCGTCCGCGCCGAAATGGATCGCCGGCGACAGCGGCGCGATCTGCCGGATCGAGCCGTCGCCGAAGTATTCGATCTGGCCGTCGAGCACGAGCGGCACGGCCGGGAACACGAACGGAATCGCCGACGACGCGAGCAGGTGCGACGCCGACAGGTCGACGAGCCGCGCGGTGCGCTGCGCGCGCCGCCACGCCTGGATCGGCTCGGCCGCCTGGTAGAACGTCAGGTGCCGGCCGCTCGAATAGCTGAGCGCCGTGATCGACAGCGCGTGCAGCAGGCGCGCCTCAAGCATCTGCTCGATCCGGTGAAAGCTCAGCTCGCGCTGCAGCAGGTGAGCGAGCGGCGCGTTGTCGAGCAGGCCGCGCGGCGAGCGGCGCGCCGCCCAGCCGAAACTCATCGCCGCGAGCCAGCGCGCGCCCGCGGCGGCAATGCCGAGCCAGTCGGTGCGGTACACGTAATCGGCGCGCAGGTGCTCCCAGAATTCGAGCAGGCGCCGCACGCCGTGCGAGAAATCGTCCGCGTGGCTCGCGATCGACGTCGCGTTGATCGCGCCGGCCGACGACCCGCACACGACCGCGAACGGCAGCGTGCGCCGCGGCGGATCGGCGTCGAGCGCGATCTCGGTGAGCGCCTTCAGCACGCCGACCTGATACGCGGCACGCGCGCCGCCTCCCATCAGTACGAGCGCGAGCCGCATCGTTCGACCTGCTACATGGGCTGCCGCGCCGTCACGTCGAGCGCTTCGGCGGACGGCTCGCGGGCGTCGACGCGGCTGCCGCGCGCGCCGCGGCCGAACCGGCCGGCTTCGCACGCTTCGCGGCAGGCTTGCGCGGCGCGGCGGCCGGCGGATCGGCCGGATCGGCCGGATCGGCCGCCGCGGGCGGCGCCGCGTCCGGCGCGGCGGCGGGCTGGGCGCCCGGCTGCGTCATCGCGAAGCTCGCGAGCTGATTGAACTGCGTCTGCAACAGGTTCCACCACCCGGCCGGATCGAACGCCTGGTTCTGAGCGGCGGCCTCGGCGTCGGGCGGCGGCGCGTCCGGTTCGGCTTTCGGCGCGTCGCCGAGCGGCGATGCCGCGGCCTTCGCCGCCGCGACGGCCGCGTCCTCGGCGGCCGACATCGAGCTTTGCGCGAACGCACCGAACGCACGCAGCGTCGCGAGCGTCGCGCGCTGCACCTCGAGCGCCTGGATCGCGGACTGCAGCATCCCGAGGTTCAGCTTCAGCCACTGCTCGACCGCACGCAGGTCGGTGATCCGCTTGTCGAGCTCCTCGACGTTCGTGAGCGGCGCCATCATGTCGGACATGCTCGCCAGCGACGGTGGCAACCCTTGCGTGGCGCCGGGAATCGCCGCCATCGCGCCGAACGGCGACAGGCGGATCATTTCCCACATCCGGTCGACCATGTCGGCGGGTTGGAAGCCGGCAAAGCCGGAGAAAGGATTGGAGCCGGTGGTATCGATCGTCATGCGGGCGTCCTGGTTGACTGGGGGAGGGCGGCGGCCGGATCGGCCAGGCGCGCCTGGATCATCATAGCGCGCGTCAGAACGGCGCGCCGCCGGGGAAATCGGGCGGGCGGCGCTCGCGCAGCGAACGGATGCCCTCCTGCACGTCGGGCCCCGAAAAGCCCATGAATTCGAGCGCGAGCGACGTGTCGAACGTCGGCCCGGCCGAGCGCAGCCAGTTGTTGAGCGCGTACTTGGTCCAGCGGATCGCCGTCTGCGACCCGTGCGCGAGCCGCTCGGCAACCTCGTACGCCTTCGGCAACAGGTCTTGGTCGTCGACCGCGAGCGACACAAGGCCGATCCGCTCGGCCTCCTCGCCGCTCACCGGCTCGCACAGCAGCAGGTAGTACTTCGCTTTCGCCATCCCGCACAACAGCGGCCACACGATCGCCGCGTGGTCGCCGGCCGCAACGCCGAGCCGCGTATGGCCGTCGATGATGCGCGCGCTCTTCGACGCGATCGAGATGTCGGCGAGCAGCCCTGCGACGAGCCCCGCGCCGACCGCCGGGCCGTGCATCGCGGACACGATCGGCTTGCTGCAGTTGATCACGTTGTAGACAAGGTCGCGCGCCTCGCGCCAGACCCGCGCGCGCACGTCGAAGTCGTTTGCCATCTGCTCGACGAGCGCGAGGTCGCCGCCCGCCGAGAAGCCCTTGCCTTCGCCGCGGATCACCGCGACGCGCGTGTCGGGATCGCGATCGACGTCGCGCCAGATGTCGGCCAGTTCGCGGTGCATGCGCTCGTTCGCGGTGGCGAGGCCGCTCTTGTTCGCGCCTTCGCCACTCATCACGATTTCGAGGATGCCGTGCGGCTGACGCCGCACCTTCAGTGCTTCATAGCCGCTGTAGACAGCAAGATCAGACATGCGCAACTCCTTGCGGAAAACCCATGGGTCGAGTGTAGCCAAGCCCGCGCGGGCAAACATCGGGCGAAACCCGGCGCGCGGGCCGCAACCGGGTTGCGCCCGTGCACCGCGGGTGCATGTCAGGCAGCGCCGTCGGGCGGTGCGACAGACTGCTCGATCGCGCCGAAGATCGACTTGCCGGCCTCGTCGACCATCTCGATCTTCACGGTGTCGCCATAGCGCATGAACGGCGTCTGCGGCGCGCCGTGCTCGATCGTCTCGAGGCAGCGCTTCTCGGCGATGCAGCAGTAGCCGCGCTTCGGGTCCTTGTTCGACACCGTGCCCGAGCCGACGATCGAGCCCGCGCGCAGGTTGCGCGTCTTCGCCGCGTGCGCGATCAGCTGGCCGAAATGGAACACCATGTCGGTGCCCGCGTCCGGCTGGCCGACTTTCTTGCCGTTCCAGTGGACGACCATCGGCCGGTGCACGCGGCCGTCGCGCCAGTGCTCGCCGAGTTCGTCCGGCGTCACCGCGACCGGCGCGAACGCAGTCGCCGGCTTGCTCTGGAAGAAGCCGAAGCCCTTCGCGAGCTCGGCCGGGATCAGGTTGCGCAGCGATACATCGTTCACGAGCGTGACGAGCCGCACGGCCCTCAGCGCGTCGTCGGGCGACACGCTCATCGGCACGTCGCCGGTGATCACCGCGACTTCCGCCTCGAAGTCGATGCCCCATTCCTCGGACGGGCAGATCACGTCGTCGCGCGCCCCGAGGAAATCGTCGCTGCCGCCCTGGTACATCAGCGGATCGGTCCAGAATTCCGGCGGCATTTCCGCGCCGCGCGCGCGGCGCACGAGCTCCACGTGGTTCACGTATGCGGAACCGTCCGCCCACTGGAACGCGCGCGGCAGCGGCGCCATGCAGTTGGCCGGATCGAACGCGAACGCGTGGCGCGCACGGCCGTGGTTCAGCGCGTCGTACAGATCGCGCAGCTGCGGCGCATAGAACGCCCAGTCGTCGAGGACGCGCTGCAGCGTCGGCGCGATCGCATCGGCGATCGCCGCGGTATGCAGGTCGCGCGACACGACGATCAGCTGGCCGTCGCGCGTGCCGTCCTTCAGCGAAGCAAGTTTCATAAGGGGAATCTGCCGTTGTAGTGACGATGGAAGGAATCTATTTTACGATGGTGAATCCGTGCGGCGCGCCGCCAGCATGCGCGCCGCGGCCGAACCCAATCCAGCCTCTTCATCGCGCACCGCGCGCCGTTGCCCCATGCCCGCCAGCCAGCTCCCAGACGACGATCTCGCCGAACCCGACACTGCCGACGATTCTGCCGGCGACGGCGGCGATGGCGGCGAGAAGGTCCGCTCCGGCATCCAGTCGATCGAGGTCGGCTTCCGCCTGCTCGACGTGCTGACGAGCGAGCCGCGCGCGATGATGCTGCGCGACCTCGCGCAGCGCGCGGGCATGAGCCCCGCGAAGGCGCATCGCTATCTCGTCAGCTTCTCGCGGCTCGGCGTCGTATCGCAGGATCCCGTGTCCGGCCGCTACGAGCTCGGCGGCTTCGCGCTGCAGATGGGCCTCGCACGCCTCGCGCGGGTCGACGGCGTGAAGCTCGCGCGGATCGCGCTGACCGAGCTGCGCGACCGGCTCGACCAGACGGTCGGCATCGCAGTGTGGGGCAACCAGGGGCCGACGATCGTGCACTGGATGGAATCGAGCCATCCCGCGAAGGCATCGCTGAAGCTCGGCGACGTGATGCCGCTGCTCGGCTCCGCGACGGGCCTGCTGTTCGCCGCGTACCTGCCGCCCGGCAAGACCGCCGCGATGATCGAGCGCGAGCTCGCCGACACGCGCCGCTCGCCGCATCACGGCGGGCCGCGCACGCGCGCCGACGTCGACGCGATGCTCGCGGACGTGCGCGCGCATCAGGCCGCACGCGTCGAAGGGATGCTGCTGCCGACGATCCACGCGTTCTGCATGCCAGTGTTCGACGCGGTCGGCGAACTCGCGCTCGCGATCCTCGCGCTCGGCCACGAAGGCACGTTCGACATCGCATGGGGCGGCGAGATCGACACCGCGCTGCGCGACTGCGCGCAGAAACTGTCGTACGAACTCGGCTATAGTCCGGACGCACGCGACGCGTGACGTGCCTGTCGCGCCTGTCGCGCCTGTCGCGCCTGTCGTGCCTGACGCGCCTGTCGCCCGCCACGCGCCGCGAACGCGCGGCGCCTCCGGCGGTCGGAATCCTGACGAGCCCCGCGAGCCGGCACGCACGTTGCGCGCCGGATGCCCGACAACCGCCCCACACCGCCCCGTACCCTTCGCCGCCAGCCGATGCCTCGCTCCGACACCCGCCCCCGCCATGCTCCGCCCCGCCTCTGGCTGCGCGTGGGCGTCGCGCTCGTCGTGGTGCTCGTGCTGCACGTGCTCGCCGCGTTCTGGTTCACGCGTCATCGCGAACCGTTCACACCGCCCGCGCCCGCCGAGGTGCCCGTGCAGATCGAGCTGCTGAAACCGCAGCCGATCGAGCGGCAAGCTGCGCCGCCCGCGCCAAAGCCGGTCGCGAAACCGGCCGCGCCGCCCCTTGCGAAGCCGGCCGCAAAACCCGCCTCACATCCGCGCCCGGCGCCGCAAGAACCGGTTCTGACATCGACGCAGACTGCAGCGGAAGGCGAGCCGCCGGCCGCATCCACAAACGGCGCGGCATCCGGTGCAGCCGGTGCATCCGGTGCATCGGCTGCGTCCGCCGGCGGCGCGAGCGGCCCCGCGACGGCAGGCCCCGCTTCGAACGGCGTGAAATACGCGGTGCCGCCATCCGGCGACCTGCAGTACGACGCGTTCTTCAACGGCATGCAGAACTCGACGGGCACGATCCACTGGCGCACCGACGGGCAGACCTACGAGCTTTCGGTGACGATGCCCGTGCCGTTCGTCGGCCCGTTCCGCTACCGGAGCCAGGGCCGCATCGATGCATTCGGGATCGCGCCCGAGCGTTACGTCGAGCAGCGCGGCAAGCGTCCCGAGGACATCGCGATCTTCAACCGCGAGATCAAGCAGGTCGTGTTCACGCGCACGCCCAACAACGTACCGCTGCCCGACGGCGCGCAGGACCGCTTCAGCATGCTGATGCAGCTCGCGGGCCTCGTGCGCGGCAACCCGGATGCGTACAGGCCGGGCGTCACGCAGCAATTCTTCGTCGTCGACAACAACAGCGGCGAGACCTGGCCGCTCACGGTGATCGGCGACGAACAGGTGCAGACCGCCGCGGGCTTCGTCGCGACGCGGCACTTCATGCGCCTGCCGCGCCGCGCGGGCGACACGCGGCGCATCGACATGTGGCTCGCGCCGTCGCTCGGCTGGCTGCCCGCGCGGCTCGTGCAGACCGAACCGAACGGCACGCAGATCGAACTGCTGTGGCACGGGCGGCTCGCCGCCCCCGACGTGCCCGCGGACGCCACGCCCGACACCGCCCACGCACCGGCCGCGCCGGCCAATGCTTCGACGCCGCCCGCCCCCGCTGGGTCGCCCGCGCCTGATGCGTCGCCCGCGCCCGCGGCATCGCCTGCGCCGGCTCCTACACCCGCTCCCGCTGTATCGCCTGCGCCGGCTCCTACACCCACTCCCGCTGCATCGCCTGCGACGGCTCCCGCACCCGCTCCCGCGCCGACAGCGCCCGCCCCATCGCCATCCGCGCCGCCTGCGCCATCGACTGCAGCCCCGTGACGCGCCGCGTGCCGACGCACGAATCGGCAATTTCGACCGATGCTCACACACCTAAAGATCAGCCGTTATGCGCCGTAAAATTAGGCATGACACTCTTTAACAACTATTTCGGTGCACCGGCCGACAATAGGAAACGTTTCTAAGCTATCGGCTTCTAACCGATACACCCCATGCAACGGGAACGGGGTGTGCAGCGCAAGCCCCTTGAAACCGGCGCAGCCTGCCCCACCTATGGGGACAACAAGGCCAGATGCCACTGCGAAGAGGAGTGCCGCCATGCAAATGATCTACAACAGCCCCAACTACTGCGTCGTCGAGTTCCCGCCGCAGGCCGGCCACCACGCGATGAACGCGGGCGGCTACGAAATCGTCGACAAGAACGCGCAGCGCGAAATCTTTATCGATGGCGAACTCGCTACGCGGTTTCGCGAGCACGTCAAACAGCTGATCGAGGACGAACCGTCGCTCGACGAAGTCGACGAATTCCTCGGACAGTTCGACAGCCTGATGACGCAACCGGTCGTCCTGCACTGACGGCACCCGGGCCCGGCGGCCTGAAGCGCCGGGCTCACCGCAAGCGGCGCGCGGTTCACCTGCGCCGCCCCGAGCACTCCGATCCCCCCGCCCGGTCCGCCGCGCGGGGGTTTTCATTTGGGATTTCGCGCGGCGCGCCAGCCGCGCACCGACTGTCACGCGGCCGACATGCGCGCGTCATGCTGCGCACCGTCACGCGCCGGCCCGGCTACTGCGCGGCCGCCCTCGCTCCACCCTCGCTCCACCTTCGCTCCGCCCCGCGCCACGCCGGGCGGTGCAGGGCCGCACCGGCTACAATGGCGGTTTTTCCGATTCGCCGGTCATCCGCCATGTCTGCGACCTCATCCGCCGTTCCTTCCGCTCCGTCCGCCGCGCCCGACGCAGCGGCGCCCGACGCGCCGTACACGCGCGGCGCCCAGCTGCCTGCGCTGCTCAAGCAGCGCATCCTGATCCTCGACGGCGCGATGGGCACGATGATCCAGCGCTACAAGCTCGACGAGGCGGCGTATCGCGGCGAACGCTTCACGAATTTCGCGCGCGACATCAAGGGCAACAACGAACTGCTGTCGATCACGCAGCCGCAGATCATCCGGGAGATCCACGACCAATACTTCGCGGCCGGCGCGGACATCGTGGAAACCAACACGTTCGGCGCGACGTCGGTCGCGCAGGCCGACTACGGGATGGAAGACCTCGTCGTCGAGATGAACGTCGAATCGGCGAAGCTCGCGCGCGAATCGGCCGCGAAATACGCGACTCGGACCAAGCCGCGCTTCGTCGCGGGCGCGATCGGGCCGACGCCGAAGACGGCGAGCATCTCGCCGGACGTCAACGATCCGGGCGCACGCAACGTCACGTTCGACGAACTGCGCGACGCGTACTACGCGCAGGCGAAGGCGCTGCTCGACGGCGGCGTCGACCTGTTCCTCGTCGAGACGATCTTCGACACGCTGAATGCAAAGGCCGCGCTGTTCGCGCTCGACCAACTGTTCGACGACACCGGCGAACGCCTGCCGATCATGGTCTCGGGCACCGTCACCGACGCGTCGGGCCGCATCCTGTCGGGCCAGACGGTCGAGGCGTTCTGGAACTCGCTGCGCCATGCGAAGCCGCTCACGTTCGGCCTGAACTGCGCGCTCGGCGCGGCGCTGATGCGCCCGTACATCGCCGAGCTCGCGAAGCTGTGCGACACCTACGTGTCGTGCTACCCGAACGCGGGCCTGCCGAACCCGATGAGCGATACCGGCTTCGACGAGACGCCCGACGTCACGTCGGGCCTCTTGAAGGAATTCGCGCAGGCCGGGCTCGTGAACCTCGCGGGCGGCTGCTGCGGCACGACGCCCGAGCACATCGCCGAGATCGCGAAGGCGC
This sequence comes from Burkholderia sp. PU8-34, assembly GCF_053427725.1. Taxonomy (NCBI): domain Bacteria; kingdom Pseudomonadati; phylum Pseudomonadota; class Betaproteobacteria; order Burkholderiales; family Burkholderiaceae; genus Burkholderia; species Burkholderia sp. PU8-34. Next base: position 85,883 of record NZ_JBSAXC010000005.1, on the reverse strand, counting down.
TCGCCGAAGTGCAGCCGCGCCGCTGGCCGAGCCAGTACAGCGAAGCCGCCTGACCCGACCGCCCCACGCCCTTCATCACACGAATTCGCACCGCCATGACCGATCACATGATGCGCCTTGCCGGCCTCGAGCCGTTCAACGTCACGTCCGGGACGCTCTTCATCAACGTCGGTGAACGCACCAACGTCACCGGCTCGAAGGCGTTCGCACGGATGATCCTCAACGGCCAGTTCGACGAGGCGCTCGCCGTCGCGCGCCAGCAGGTCGAGAACGGCGCGCAGGTGATCGACATCAACATGGACGAGGCGATGCTCGATTCGAAGGCGGCGATGGTGCGCTTCCTGAACCTGATCGCGTCGGAGCCGGACATCGCGCGCGTGCCGATCATGATCGACTCGTCGAAGTGGGAGGTCATCGAGGCGGGCCTGAAGTGCGTGCAGGGCAAGGCGATCGTCAACTCGATCTCGCTGAAGGAAGGCGAGGACGCCTTCCGCCATCATGCGAAGCTGATCCGCCGCTACGGCGCGGCAGCCGTCGTGATGGCGTTCGACGAGCAGGGCCAGGCCGACACGTTCGCGCGCAAGACCGAGATCTGCAAGCGCTCGTATGACTTTCTCGTGAACGAGGTGGGCTTCCCGCCGGAAGACATCATCTTCGACCCGAACATCTTCGCGGTCGCGACGGGCATCGAGGAGCACAACAATTACGCGGTCGACTTCATCGAGGCGACCCGCTGGATCAAGCAGCACCTGCCGTACGCGAAGGTGAGCGGCGGCGTGTCGAACGTGTCGTTCTCGTTCCGCGGCAACGACCCGGTGCGCGAGGCGATCCACACCGTGTTCCTGTACCACGCGATCCAGGCGGGGATGGACATGGGCATCGTCAACGCGGGCCAGCTCGGCGTGTATGCGGAGCTCGATGCGGAACTGCGCGAGCGCGTCGAGGACGTGATCCTGAACCGCCGCACCGATTCGACCGATCGCCTGCTCGAGATCGCCGACAAGTTCAAGACCGGCGCCGCGAAGAAGGAAGAGAACCTCGAGTGGCGCAACCAGCCGGTCGAGAAGCGCCTCGCGCACGCGCTCGTGCACGGCATCACGAACTTCATCGTCGAGGATACCGAAGAAGCGCGCGCGAAGATCGCCGCGGCGGGCGGGCGCCCGATCAACGTGATCGAAGGGCCGCTGATGGACGGGATGAACGTCGTCGGCGACCTGTTCGGCCAGGGCAAGATGTTCCTGCCGCAGGTCGTGAAGTCGGCGCGCGTGATGAAGCAGGCCGTCGCGCACCTGATCCCGTTCATCGAGGAAGAAAAGCGCCTGCTCGCGGAAGCGGGCGGCGACGTGCGTGCGAAGGGCAAGATCGTCATCGCGACCGTGAAGGGCGACGTGCACGACATCGGCAAGAACATCGTGTCGGTCGTGCTCCAGTGCAACAACTTCGAAGTGGTCAACATGGGCGTGATGGTCCCGTGCAACGAGATCCTCGCGAAGGCGAAGGTCGAGGGCGCGGACATCATCGGGCTGTCGGGCCTGATCACGCCGAGCCTCGAGGAAATGGCCTACGTCGCGTCGGAAATGCAGCGCGACGACTACTTCCGCGTGAAGAAGATTCCGCTGCTGATCGGCGGCGCGACGACCTCGCGCGTGCATACGGCCGTGAAGATCGCGCCGCACTACGAGGGCCCGGTCGTCTACGTGCCGGACGCGTCGCGCTCGGTGTCGGTCGCGTCGAGCCTGCTGTCCGACGAGGGCGCGGCGAAGTATCTCGACGAGTTGAAGTCCGATTACGAACGCATCCGCGACCAGCACGCGAACCGCAAGGCGCAGCCGATGGTCACGCTCGCCGAGGCGCGCGCGAACAAGACCAAGGTGGACTGGGCGAGCTACCAGCCGGTCAAGCCGAAGTTCATCGGCCGGCGCGTGTTCAAGAATTACGACCTGAACGAACTCGCGAACTACATCGACTGGGGCCCGTTCTTCCAGACCTGGGATCTCGCGGGCCCGTATCCGGCGATCCTGAACGACGAGATCGTCGGCGAATCGGCGCGCCGCGTGTTCTCCGACGCGAAGTCGATGCTCGCGCGCCTGATCCAGGGCCGCTGGCTGACCGCGAACGGCGTGATCTCGCTGCTGCCGGCGAACACGGTCAACGGCGACGACATCGAGATCTACACCGACGAATCGCGCTCCGAGGTGCTGCTCACATGGCGCAACCTGCGCCAGCAGAGCGTGCGCCCGGTGGTCGACGGCGTGATGCGGCCGAACCGCTCGCTCGCCGACTTCATCGCGCCGAAGGAATCGGGCGTCGCCGACTATATCGGGATGTTCGCGGTGACGGCCGGCGTCGGCGTCGACGTGAAGGAAAAGCAGTTCGAAGCCGACAACGACGACTACAGCGCGATCATGCTGAAGGCGCTCGCGGACCGCTTCGCGGAAGCGTTCGCCGAAGCGATGCACGCGCGCGTGCGCCGCGAGCTGTGGGGCTATGCGAGCGGCGAGACGCTCGACAACGACGCGCTGATCGCCGAAAAGTACGTCGGCATCCGCCCGGCGCCCGGCTATCCGGCCTGCCCCGACCACCTCGTGAAACGCGACATGTTTGAAGCGCTTCACGCAGACGAGATCGGCATGAGCGTCACCGAGTCGCTGGCGATGCTGCCGGCGGCGAGCGTGTCGGGCTTCTACCTCGCGCACCCGGACAGCACCTACTTCTCGGTCGGGAAAATCGGGCAGGACCAGCTCGAGGACTATGCGCAGCGGATGGCGCTGTCGCTCGACGACGCGCGGCGCGCGCTCGCGCCGCAGCTTTGAGCGGGAACGGCCGGCCGGCGCCGGCCTGTTGCCACGCTTTTCGTCACACGAAATGAAAAAAGCCCGCATTTGCGGGCTTTTTGCTGGCGGTCTGGCTGGTGCGGCTCAGAAACCCCAGTGCACGTCGGCTTCGCCGGCCTTCGCCTCGCGCAGCATCGTGAGGAACGGCGCGACGCGCTGCGCCAGGCTCGGCGGCACTTCGTGGTGCGCGTGCTCGGCATCGTCCTCGTGGAAATGGCCGGCGTGCTCGGCACGCTCCTGCTTCGCCTGCGTGACGGCGTCTTCCAGCTTCGCGATCGCGTGGTCCAGCTCGTCGTGCGTAATCACGCCGCGCTCGCCGAGCTGCTTGCCGACCAGGCCCAGCACATACACGGCGAAATCCTTCAGCACGTCGAGATCCTGTGCCGCCTTGCTCTTGAACGTAATCATGACAATTCCCTTTTCATCTTGTTGTGCCCGCCGCGCGAGGTTGGGGAACGCCGGCAGACCGGCGTCTGGCCTCGCGGACACGGGCCGCCTGAGCGGCATATTAGCACCTGTTAAAATTCTGCGATCCCTGAAACGCGCGCCCGAACAGCGCGCCGGCGCGCCGAGCTTCCCGGCCGCCACCAACGAAGCCTTCTATCAGCATGCTGCCAGCCCAAAAACAGACCCTCGAAGCCCTGCTCGCGGATAGCGTCAAGCAGGTCGCCCACGCCCTGAAGGGCGACGACGCTACGTTCGTCGCCCCCGCGATCACGCTGGAGCGCCCGAAGGTCGCCGCGCACGGCGACGTCGCGTGCAACGTCGCGATGCAGCTCGCGAAGCCGCTCGGCACGAACCCGCGCCAGCTCGCCGAACGGATCGTCGCGGCGCTCACCGCGCAAACGGGCGCGCAAGGCCTCGTCGAGGCCGCCGAGATCGCCGGCCCGGGCTTCATCAACCTGCGCCTGACGGCGGCGGCCAAGCAGGCCGTGATCGCCGCGGTGCTCGCCGAAGGCGGCTCGTTCGGCCTGTCCGCGCGCGAGAAAGGCAAGCAAGTGTTGCTGGAATTCGTCTCGGCGAACCCGACCGGCCCGCTGCACGTCGGCCACGGCCGCCAGGCCGCGCTCGGCGACGTGCTCGCGAACGTGATTGCGAGCCAGGGTTACGCGGTGCACCGCGAGTTCTACTACAACGACGCCGGCGTGCAGATCGGCAACCTCGCGATCTCGACGCAGGCGCGCGCGCGCGGGCTGAAGCCGGGCGACGCGGGCTGGCCGGAAGCCGCGTACAACGGCGAATACATCGCCGACATCGCGCGCGACTACCTGAACGGCGAGACGGTCGCCGCGAAGGACGGCGAGCCCGTCAAGGGCGCCGGCGACATCGAGGATCTCGAGGCGATCCGCAAGTTCGCGGTCGCGTACCTGCGCCACGAGCAGGACATGGACCTGCAGGCATTCGGCGTGAAGTTCGACCAGTACTACCTCGAGTCGTCGCTGTACAGCGAAGGCCGCGTCGAGAAGACGGTCGACGCGCTGATCAAGGCCGGCATGACCTACGAGCAGGAAGGCGCGCTGTGGCTGCGCACGACCGACGACGGCGACGACAAGGATCGCGTGATGCGCAAGTCGGACGGCACGTATACGTACTTCGTGCCGGACGTCGCGTACCACGTGACGAAGTGGGAGCGCGGCTTCACGAAGGTGATCAACATCCAGGGCTCGGACCACCACGGCACGATCGCGCGCGTGCGCGCCGGCCTGCAGGGGCTGCACATCGGCATCCCGAAGGGCTACCCCGACTACGTGCTGCACAAGATGGTCACCGTGATGCGCGACGGCCAGGAAGTGAAGCTGTCGAAACGCGCGGGCAGCTACGTGACGGTGCGCGACCTGATCGAATGGTCGGGCGGCGCGGCGCCGGGCCAGGAGGCGGCGCCCGACCTGATCGACGAGGCGACGATCACGCGCGGCCGCGACGCGGTGCGTTTCTTCCTGATCTCGCGCAAGGCCGATACCGAGTTCGTGTTCGACATCGACCTCGCGCTGAAACAGAACGACGAGAACCCGGTCTATTACGTGCAGTACGCGCATGCGCGGATCTGCTCGGTGCTGAACGAATTGAAGTCGCGCTATAACGGCGATCTCGCGCAGCTGCCGGACGCCGACCTGTCGCAGCTGACGAGCGCGCAGGCCGCGTCGCTGATGCAGAAGCTCGCCGAGTATCCGGACATGCTCACGCACGCCGCGAACGAGCTGGCGCCGCACGCGGTCGCGTTCTACCTGCGCGATCTCGCTGGCGAATTCCACTCGTTCTACAATGCGGAGCGCGTGCTGGTCGACGATGAAGCGCCGCGCAATGCGCGCGCCGCGCTCCTCGCCGCGACCCGGCAGGTGCTGGAGAACGGTCTGGCGATGCTCGGCGTGTCCGCGCCCGCCAAGATGTAAGCGGCCCGAACCGGGCAGCGAATGGCCGCGGCCGCGCCCGCCGCAGGAGCGCCCGTCGCGGCCTTTTCACGATTCTTTTTGCAGGTGACTCAAGCAATGGCACAACCACGCCGCACTTCGAAGCAATCGAAACAAGCCGGAGGGACATTTCTTGGAATCGTGCTGGGCCTGATCGTCGGCCTTGCGATCGCCGTGGTGGTGGCGCTCTACATCACGCGTTCGCCGTCCCCGTTCGTGTCGAAGGTCGCGCCGCAGCCGGCCGACAACGCCGCGAGCCAGCCGCAGCAGTTCGATCCGAACCGCGTGCTGCAGGGCAAGACGCCCGGCCAGCCGGTGCCGCAGGCCGCGCAGCCGACGCCGCCCAATACCGCGCCCGGCCAGGCCGGCAACCAGACGCAAGGCGGCCTGCTGCCCGAGCCGCAGATCGTCGAAGTGCCGCCGTCGGCCAACGGCAACACCCCGAGCGCGTCGAACGGCTCGAATGGGTCGAATGGGTCGAACGGTTCGAGCGCGTCGAACGGATCGTCGGGCAACGGCGTCGCCGTCGCACCGAAGGCGGCCGACAACCCGCCGCCGAAGAAGCCGCAGGCGACCGCGAATGCGAACGCGAACGCCGGCGAAGACGACATCGCGCGCCTCGCCGCGCAGAAGCAGGCGCAGCAGCAACAGGCGCAGAAGGCCCAACAGCAGCAGGCCAATGCACCGAAGGCGACGTCGTCGTCGACGACGGTCGCGAGCAACACGCCCGGCAATGCCGCGAAGGCGCCCACCGCGAGCGACGCGAACACCGGCTACTTCCTGCAGGTCGGCGCGTACAAGACGGAAAGCGATGCCGAACAGCAGCGCGCGCGCCTCGGCTTCCAGGGGTTCGAGTCGAAGGTGTCGAAGCGCGACGTCAGCGGCGTCACGTATTTCCGCGTGCGCGTCGGCCCGTTCTCGAAGTTCGAGGATATGAACTCGGCGCGCCAGCGCCTGTCCGATGCAGGTGTCGACACGGCAGTGATCCGCTTCACGAAGCAGTGAAACCGGCCGCGCCCACGCTGATCCCGTTACGTTTCGCTACCCAAGCAACTGATTCGACGTTCACAACATGAAAAAACTGCTCAGCACGCTCCTCCTGTCCCTGGGTCTCGTGGCCGGCTTCGCCCATGCCGCGCCGGCCGCGCCGGTGTCCGGCAAGGACTTCGAGGTGATGAAGGCGCCGCAGCCGGTGTCCGCACCGGCCGGCAAGGTCGAAGTGATCGAATTCTTCTGGTACGGCTGCCCGCACTGCTACGAGTTCGAGCCGACGGTCGAGGCATGGGTCAAGAAGCAAGGCAACAACATCGACTTCAAGCGCATCCCGGTCGCATTCCGTGACGATTTCGTCCCGCACTCGAAGCTGTTCTACGCGGTGTCCGCGCTCGGCATCTCGGAGAAGGTCACGCCGGCAATCTTCAACGCGATCCACAAGCAGAAGAACTACCTGCTGACGCCGCAGGCGCAGGCCGACTTCCTCGCGACGCAAGGCGTCGACAAGAAGCAGTTCATGGACGCGTACAACTCGTTCAGCGTGCAGGGCGAGGTCAATCAGTCGGCCAAGCTGCTGAAGGACTACAACATCGACGGCGTGCCGACGGTGATCGTCCAGGGCAAGTACAAGACGGGCCCGGCCTACACGAACAGCATTCCGGGCACCGCGCAGGTCCTCGACTATCTCGTGAAGCAGGTTCAGGACAAGAAGCTCTGATCTCCGTTCCGATCCTCGTCCTGCCCCCCGCCCCTGCGCCGGCATGAGTACTCCGCTTAAGGTCTTCATCACCGGCGCGTCGAGCGGCCTCGGCCTCGCACTGGCCGAGGAATACGCCCGCCAGGGCGCGACGCTCGCTCTCGTCGCGCGACGCACCGATGCACTCGATGCCTTCGCGCGACGTTATCCGAAGCTTTCCATTACCGTCTATTCGGCCGACGTGCGCGACGCCGATGCGCTGGCGGGCGCCGCCGCGGCGTTCATCGCCGCGCACGGCTGCCCGGACGTCGTCATCGCGAACGCGGGCATCAGCCAGGGCGCGGTCACGGGCCAGGGCGACCTCGTCACGTTCCGCAACGTGATGGACGTCAACTACTTCGGGATGGTCGCGACGTTCGAGCCGTTCGTCGGCCCGATGACGGCCGCGCGACACGGCACGCTCGTCGGCGTCGCGAGCGTCGCCGGCGTGCGCGGCCTGCCCGGCTCCGGCGCGTACAGCGCGTCGAAATCGGCCGCGATCAAGTATCTCGAGTCGTTGCGCGTCGAGCTGCGTCCCGCAGGCGTCGGCGTCGTGACGATCGCGCCCGGCTACATCCGCACGCCGATGACCGCGCACAATCCGTACCGGATGCCGTTCCTGATGGACGCCGACCGCTTCGCCGCGCGCGCGGCGCAGGCGATCGCGCAGCAGCGCGCGTTCCGCGTGATTCCGTGGCAGATGGGCGTCGTCGCGAAGGTGCTGCACGTGATGCCGCGCTGGCTCTACGACCGCCTGTTCGAAAAGGCGCCGCGCAAGCCGAAGACAAGCGCGCACTGAGCGCGGCGCCGGGCGGGACGTACGGCGCATCGTTGCCGCTGCGGCCCGCTTGAGCCCTCGCCGTTCGCATCGTCGTTTCCGGTCACCGTTATGCCCTTCCGCCTCAGCCTCGCGCTCCGCCTTCCCGCTTCGGCCTCTTGCTTCAGCCTCTCGCTTCAGCCTCTCGCTTGAGCCTCACGCTTCGGCCTCACGCTTCGGCCTCACGCTTCGGCCTCACGCTTCGGCCTCTCGCTTCGGCCTCACGCTTCGGCCTCACGCTTCGGCCTCACGCTTCGGCCTCACGCTTCGGCCTCACGCTTCGGCCTCTCGCTTGAGCCTCTCGCTTGAGCCTCACGCTTCGGCCTCATGCTTCAGCCTCCCACTTCGGCCGCCCGCTTCACCCGCCAGCTTTCCGCCGCACAAACGCCCTTTCCGTCGTCATCGCAGCCGTTTTCCGCTCAACTCGCAGCGTTCCGGCGCCTTTTTCCACGCGACGCGCGCTTTGACGGTATGCTATCCGCCAGCCGCGCGGGGCCAGACCGAATTCCCGGCCGCGCATCCGCATCCCGTCATCAAGCAAAAAACACAAATCACGTGGGAGAACCTATGCACGTCAAGCTGTTCGCCGCGGTCGCACTCGCCGCTGCGCCCGTCCTCGTCGCCGCGAAGCCGCTCACCGTCTGCACGGAATCGAGCCCCGACGGCTTCGATGTCGTGCAGTACAACTCGCTCGTCACGACCAACGCGTCGGCCGACGTGATCTTCAACACGCTCGTGTCGTACGACGAAGCCGCGAAGAAGGTCGTGCCCGCGCTCGCGGACACATGGGAAGCGAGCGCCGACGGCCTCACATACACGTTCCGCCTGCGCCCGAACGTCGCGTTCCAGACCACCGACTACTTCAAGCCGACCCGCGCGCTGAACGCGGACGACGTCGTGTTCACGTTCAGCCGGATGCTCGACGACAGCAATCCGTGGCACAAGGTCGCCGGCGCGAGCGGCTTCCCGCATGCGCAGTCGATGGGGCTGATCAAGCTCGTGAAGTCGGTGTCGAAGGTCGACGACAACACCGTGAAGTTCGTGCTGAACGAGCCGAACGCGACCTTCGTGCCGATCCTGACGATGGGCTTCGCGTCGATCTATTCGGCCGAATACGCGGACCAGCTGCTGAAGGCCGGCAAGCAGGCGGACCTGAACGCGAAGCCGGTCGGCACGGGCCCGTTCGTGCTGAAGAGCTACACGAAGGACGCGCTGATCCGCTACGACGTGAACCCGGCCTACTGGGGCGCGAAGCCGAAGGTCGACCGGCTGATCTACGCGATCACGCCCGATCCGTCGGTGCGGATGCAGAAAGTGAAGGCCGGCGAATGCCAGATCGCGTTGTCGCCGAAGCCGCAGGACGTGCTCGCCGCGAAAGGCGAAGGCGCGCTGAAGGTCGTGCAGACGCCCGCGTTCATGACCGCGTTCGTCGCGCTGAACACGCAGAAGAAGCCGCTCGACAACGCGAAGGTGCGCGAGGCGCTGAACCTCGCATTCGACCGCGCGACCTACCTGAAGGTCGTGTTCGACAACACCGCGACGCCCGCGAACAACCCGTATCCGCCGAACACGTGGAGCTACGCGAAGGACATCGCGCCGTATGCGTACGATCCCGCGAAGGCGAAACAGCTGCTCGCCGCGGCAGGCTTTCCGAACGGCTTCTCGACGACGATCTGGACGCGTCCGACCGGCAGCGTGCTGAACCCGAACCCGAAGGCCGGCGCCGAACTGCTGCAGGCCGACCTCGCGAAGATCGGCGTGAAGGCCGACCTGAAGGTGATCGAATGGGGCGAGCTGATCAAGCAGGCGAAGCTCGGCCAGCATGACATCCTGTTCATGGGCTGGGCCGGCGACAACGGCGATCCGGACAACTACCTGACGCCGCAGTTCAGCTGCAACGCGGTGAAGTCGGGGATCAACTTCGCGCGCTACTGCGACCCGCAGCTCGACAAGCTGATCGCCGACGGCAAGGCCACCGCCGACCAGGCGAAGCGTGCGAAGCTGTACGAAGCCGCGCAGAAGATCGTCCACGACGAGGCGCTGTGGATTCCGCTCGGCTATCCGACCGCGGCGGCGCTCACGCGTGCGAACGTCAGCGGCTATCGCGTGAGTCCGTTCGGACGGCAGAATTTCACGGCGGTGTCGGTGCAGTAACCGCACCGTGGCGCGCAAGCGATGGGCGTGACGGCCCGTCGCTTGCGAACCGCGCGCCCCGCTTGCCCGCACGATGCAATGGAGCCGCGACGGGTGGCGCTACGAACCCGTCGCGTGATGAAGGAGAACGGACGATCAGCGTGCGGGCCGGAACCGCAGCACGCCGTCCTCGCCCTGCTCGCGCACGAGTTCGCCCGCGAGCCACAGCAGGTTCAAATGCGCGATCGCCTCGCCGAGCGCGAACGTGATCTGGTGGATATCGAGCTCGCGGCGGCGGAACATGATCGGCACGATGTCGGCCGCGCTCATCGGTTTCTCCGCACATGCTTCGCGCACCTCGTCGAGGCGCGCGTCATGGTGCGCGCGCAACTGCGCGATGCGCGTGCGCACGCCGCGGAACGGCTTGCCGTGCGACGGCAGCACGAGCGTGTCGGCGGCCATCGTCTCGTAACGGCCGAGCGACTGCAGGTACAGCGCGAGCGGGTTCGCCTCCGGCTCGAGATCGAACACCGACACGTTCGTCGAGATGCGCGGCAGCACCATGTCACCGGAGATCAGCACACCGTCCGCTTCGCTGTGGAGCGCGCAATGCTCAGGCGAATGGCCGAAGCCCGTGACGACGCGCCACGTGCGCGCGCCGATCGTCACCGCGTCGCCTTCGCGCAGGCGGCGATAGCGCGGCGGCACGGCCGGCACGAGATCCGAGTAGTAGCTGCGGCGGTTACGCAGCTTGTCGAGCGAAGCCGGATCCGTGAGGCCGTGGCGCGCGAAGTGATCGGCCGCGGCCGGGCCGCCGGCGTTCGAGCCGTTGCCGGCGGCCATCAGGCAGCCGAACATGTATTCGCCGAGCGTCATCCACAGCCGCACGTTCCAGCGCGACCGCTCGCCGCCTTCGCACAGCCAGTTCGCGAGCCCGAAGTGATCGGGATGGCAGTGCGTGACGATCACGCGCAGCACCGGCAGCCCGTCGAGGTGCGTGTCGAAGATCCGTTCCCAGTGCTCACGGATCGCGTCCGACGCGATCCCGCAGTCGACGATCGTCCAGCCGGCCTGCCCGTCGATCTCGTCGCGCAGCAGCCAGAGGTTGATGTGGTCGAGCGAGAACGGCAGCGGCATGCGCAGCCAGCGCACGCCGGGGGCGACCTCGAACGTGTCGCCCGCGGCGGGCAGCGTATCGGCGAAGGGGTAGTCGAGTTGGTGTTCCAGTGCGTTCATCGGTGGGGTGTCTCGTCGTTATTCGTGCCGGGCCGACAAGCGGCCGAGCGTGCGGGGCCGACAAGCGGCCTGGCGTGCGGGGCCGGCAAGCAGCCGGGCGTGCGGCGGGCTGCCGCGGGCGTTCCGGCGATTCTATCGCTCAATCGCGCGGGACGTGATCCGCACCGCCTGCGCGTCAAAAAAAGTTCGCGTCAGAATCCGTTCCGTACCTGTATCTTTGCGCGAAGATGCCCCGAACGGCACCGAACGCCGCGCAACGTGCCGACCGGCGACCGACCTGGGCGCGGCCCCGGATGCAATGAAAGCGCCGACTTGGGCGCTAAAATGTCGACTGGTTCCAGCCCTTTTGAGCGAGCCTGCACGCAATGAATCACTTCCCCAAACTGCTGTCGTCGCAGATCGGCTTCGACGTCGCGCAGACGATGCTCGAGAACTTCGACCACCACTACCGGGTCTTCCGGGAAGCGGCCATTGCAGCAAAGACGCTGTTCGAGCAGGCCGACTGGCACGGGCTGCAGCGGCTCGCGCGCGAGCGGATCACGTCGTACGACGATCGCGTGCAGGAATGCGTCGAGGTGCTGGAAGACGAATACGACGCTGAGAACATCGACGACGAGGTGTGGCAGCAGATCAAGCTGCACTACATCGGTCTCCTGACGTCGCACCGCCAGCCCGAGTGCGCGGAGACGTTCTTCAACTCGGTGTGCTGCAAGATCCTGCACCGCTCGTACTTCAGCAACGACTTCATCTTCGTGCGCCCGGCGATCTCGACCGAATACCTCGAGAACGACGAGCCTGCGGCCAAGCCGACCTACCGCGCGTACTATCCCGGCACCGACGGGCTCGCGGTGACGCTCGAGCGGATCGTCACGAATTTCCAGCTCGAGCCGCCGTTCGAGGATCTCTTGCGCGACATCACGTGCGTGATGCATGCGATTCACGACGAATTCGGCCGCTTCGACGAGGCGCAGAATTTCCAGATCCACGTGCTGTCGTCGCTGTTCTTCCGCAACAAGACCGCGTACATCGTCGGCCGCATCATCAACGCGGACCGCGTGCTGCCGTTCGCGGTGCCGATCCGCCACGTGCGAGCGGGCCTGCTCGCGCTCGACACGGTGCTGCTGCGCCGCGACCAGCTGCAGATCATCTTCAGCTTCTCGCACTCGTACTTCCTCGTCGACATGAACGTGCCGTCCGCGTACGTCGACTTCCTGTGCTCGATCATGCCGGGCAAGCCGAAGGCGGAGATCTACACGTCGGTCGGCCTGCAGAAGCAGGGCAAGAACCTGTTCTACCGCGACCTGCTGCATCACCTGTCGCATTCGAGCGACCGCTTCATCATCGCGCCCGGGATCAAGGGCCTCGTGATGCTCGTGTTCACGCTGCCGTCGTTCCCGTACGTGTTCAAGGTCATCAAGGACCAGTTCCCGCCGCCGAAAGAGACGACGCGCGCGCAGATCATGGAGAAGTACCAGCTCGTCAAGCGCCACGACCGGCTCGGGCGCATGGCCGACACGCTCGAGTATTCGAGCGTCGCGCTGCCGCTCGCGCGGCTCGACCACGCGCTCGTGCGCGAGCTCGAGAAGGAAGTGCCGTCGCTGCTCGAATACGAGGGCGACGACCTCGTGATCAAGCACCTGTACATCGAGCGCCGGATGATCCCGCTCAACCTGTACCTGCAGAACGGCAGCGACGCGGACATCGAGCACGGCGTGAAGGAGTACGGCAACGCGGTGAAGGAGCTGATGAAGGCGAACATCTTCCCCGGCGACATGCTGTACAAGAACTTCGGCGTCACGCGCCACGGCCGCGTCGTGTTCTACGACTACGACGAGATCGAGTACCTGACCGACTGCAACGTGCGCCGCGTGCCGCCGCCGCGCCACGAGGAAGACGAGCTGTCCGGCGAGCCGTGGTATTCGATCGGCCCGCACGACATCTTTCCCGAAACCTACGGGCCGTTCCTGCTCGGCGATCCGCGCGTGCGCGACGTATTCTTGAAGCACCACGCGGATTTCTTCGAGCCTGCGCTGTGGCAAGCGAGCAAGGACAAGCTGCTGCAGGGCGAGCTGCCCGATTTTTATCCGTACGACGCGTCGCTGCGCTTTTGCATACGCTATCCGGCACGCTTCGATGCCATGGACGACGACGAAGGCGGCGCGCAACGCGCCGCCTGAAGCCGCATCCCGAACCGACCCGATTTCCGCACACGGAATTCCACACCGATGAACACCAACGACCACCCGCTCTCACACCTGTTCGACAACAACGACGCCTGGGTCAAGCGCAAGCTCGCCGACGATCCGCAGTACTTCTCGCGTCTCGCCGACCAGCAGGCGCCGGAATATCTGTGGATCGGCTGCTCGGATTCGCGCGTGCCGGCGAACCAGATCATCGGCCTGCCGCCGGGCGAAGTGTTCGTCCACCGCAACATCGCGAACGTCGTCGTCCACACCGACCTCAACTGCCTGTCGGTGATCCAGTTCGCGGTCGACCTGCTGCGCGTGAAGCACATCATGGTGGTCGGCCACTACGGCTGCTCGGGCGTGAACGCGGCGCTGCACAACCGGCGCGTCGGCCTCGCGGACAACTGGCTGCACCACGTGCAGGACGTGCGCCAGAAGCACGCGGCGCTGCTCGACGAATGGCCGCTCGGCGAGGCGCGCTATCGCCGCCTGATCGAGCTGAACGCGATCGAGCAGGTCGTCAACGTGTGCCGCACGACGATCGTCAACGACGCGTGGGCGCGCGGCCAGCAGCTTACCGTGCACGGGCTCGTGTACGGCGTGCACGACGGCCGCATGCGCGATCTCGGGATGGCAGTGTCGAACGCCGACGCGCTCGACGACATGTACCGGCGTGCGGTGGCCGCGCTGACTGCGCGCGGCGAGCACTCGCCCCGCAACGACATGGTCGCGGCCGATGCGGCCAAGCTCACCGAAGTCGCGCAGTCTGTCGCGGACACGTTGAAGCATTGAGTGGGGCCGGAGCAAGCGCCGAAGCGCTGACGCTGGTCGACCGCGAAGCATGGGGCCCGAAAAAGCGCTGAAGCGCTAACTCGGGCCGACCGCGAAGCATGGGGCCCGAGTAAGCGCTGAAGCGCTAACTCGGGCCGACAGGAGACGCACCATGGCATCTGTTGACCACGACGATCCGATCGTCATCGCCGCAGCGGCGCGCACGCCGATCGGCGGCTTTCAGGGCGATTTCGCGTCGCTCACGGCGCCGCAGCTCGGCAGCGTCGCGATCGGCGCGGCGCTCGCGCGCGCCGGTCTCGGGCCGGAGCAGATCGATGAAGTGGTGATGGGCTGCGTGCTGCCCGCAGGCCTTGGCCAGGCGCCCGCGCGCCAGGCCGCGCTCGGCGCGGGCCTGCCGCTCGCCACCGGCTGCACGACGGTCAACAAGATGTGCGGCTCGGGAATGCGCGCGGCGATGTTCGCGCACGACATGCTCGTCGCCGGCTCGGCCGACGTGATGATCGCGGGCGGCATGGAAAGCATGACGAACGCGCCGTACCTGTTGCCGAAGGCGCGCGCCGGGATGCGCATGGGCCACGGCCAGGTGCTCGACCACATGTTCCTCGACGGCCTCGAGGACGCGTACGACAAGGGCCGCCTGATGGGCACGTTCGCCGAGGAATGCGCGGCCGAGTACCAATTCACGCGCGACGCGCAGGACGCGTTCGCGATCGAGTCGCTCGCACGCGCGAAACGCGCGAACGAGGACGGCTCGTTCGGCTGGGAGATCGCGCCCGTGACGGTGGCCGCCAAGAAAGGCAATCACGTCGTGTCGCGCGACGAGCAGCCGTTCAACGCCGATCCGTCGAAGATCCCGACGCTGAAGCCCGCGTTCAGCAAGACCGGCACCGTGACCGCCGCGAATGCGTCGTCGATCTCCGACGGCGCGGCCGCGCTCGTGATGATGCGCGCGTCCACCGCCGCGCGGCTCGGCCTCAAGCCGCTTGCGCGCGTCGTCGGCCATGCGACGTTCGCGCAGGAACCGTCGAAGTTCACGACCGCGCCGGTCGGCGCGATCCGCTGCCTGTTCGGCAAGAACGGCTGGCGCGGGTCGGACGTCGACCTGTACGAGATCAACGAGGCGTTCGCGGTCGTCACGATGGCGGCGATGACGGAATTCGACCTGCCGCACGACAGGGTGAACGTGCACGGCGGCGCCTGCGCGCTCGGCCATCCGATCGGCGCGTCCGGCGCGCGCATCGTCGTCACGCTGATCGGCGCGCTGCGCGCACGCGGCGGCAAACGCGGCGTCGCGAGCCTGTGCATCGGCGGCGGCGAGGCGACTGCCATGGGCATCGAACTGATCTGACACCCTGAACCCACGCACTGCGAAGGAGTGGCGAGCATGAAAACCGTATTGATCGTCGGCGCGTCGCGCGGCCTCGGCCGCGAATTCGTCCGGCAATACCGGCGCGACGGCTGGAACGTGATCGCCACCGCGCGCGACGACGCCTCGCTTGCCGCGCTGCGCGAGCTCGGCGCGCACGCGCATGCGCTCGACATCGCGCAGCCCGAGCAGATCGCCGCGCTCGGCTGGAAACTGGACGGCGAACGGCTCGACGCGGCCGTCGTCGTGTCGGGCATCTACGGGCCGCGCACCGAAGGGGTCGAAACGATCACCGCCGACGATTTCGACGCAGTGATGCACACCAACGTGCGCGGGCCGATGCAGCTGCTGCCGATCCTGCTGCCGCTCGTCGAGGACGCGCGCGGCGTGCTCGCGGTCGTGTCGAGCCGGATGGGCAGCATCGGCGAGGCGACCGGCACGACCGGCTGGCTCTACCGCGCGAGCAAGGCCGCGCTCAACGACGTGCTGCGCATCGCGTCGCTGCAGACCCGCCACGCAGCCTGCATCTCGCTGCATCCGGGCTGGGTGCGCACCGACATGGGCGGCGCGCAGGCGGCCATCGATCCGGAAACGAGCGTCACGGGCATGCGCCGCGTGATCGCCGAAGCCGGTGCGGACGTCGCGCTCGCGAACGGCCGCTTCTTCCAGTACGACGGCATCGAGCTGACCTGGTAACAACAACCCGTCGTTAATTCGTATTTCGCATGATTTCAACCCGACCTGACGCGTGCCCGTGCGGCGGCGCGTCGCCCGCACCTGCCGGCCGCGCGCCGGCGCCCCGCTACGCCGCGTGCTGCGGCCGCTTCATCGACGGCGGCGAGATTGCGCCGACCGCGCTCGAGTTGATGCGTTCGCGGTACAGCGCGTACGTGCTCGGCGCGACGGATTACCTGCGCGCGACATGGGACGCGCGCACCTGCCCCGCCGATCTGGATGCCGACCCCGCCGCGCCCGACGCACCGCGCTGGCTCGGCCTCGCGGTGAAACGCCACACGCCGCTCGACGAACGCCATGCGGAGGTCGAATTCGTGGCCCGCTACAAGGTCGGCGGGCGCGCACACCGGCTTCACGAAACGAGCCGTTTCGAGCGCGACGAACGCGGTTTCTGGCGCTATGTCGACGGCGATGTAAACGAACGCTGACAAATACTTGCTGTGGCATACGCCGGGTTATTCCTGCATTGCACAACCCAAATTGGTCAGGCTACGATAAGCCTCAGTTTGGTCAAGTTGCATGGCAGGGCTTACGAATGGCGTTCAGCAAGGTACTGGTGGGATGGATGGCGGCCTGCGCGCTGTCGGCCGCGATGGCCGACACGCTGCCGAACGCCGCGCCCGCAGGCGGGCCGCTCGCCCGTGCTGAACGCTTCGACTACGGCGGCTCGGGCCTGCCGCAGGTCGCCGCGAACCTGAACGAGCAGATCGTTCGCATTCCGGCCGACGCGTCGGGCACGGTGACGCTCGAAGCCACGCTGTTCAAGCCGGACGGCCCCGGCCCGTTCCCGCTCGTCGTGTTCAACCACGGCAAGAATCCCGGCGATCTCCACGAGCAGCCGCGCAGCCGCCCGCTCGCGTTCGCGCGCGAATTCGTGCGTCGCGGCTATGCGGTGATCGCGCCGAACCGGCAGGGTTTCGCCGGCTCCGGCGGCACCTACCAGCAGGAAGGCTGCGACGTCGGGAAGAATGGTCTCGCGCAGGCAGCCGACGTCGACGCGACGGTCCGCTACATGGCGCACCAGCCGTATATCGACGCATCGCGCATCGTCGTCGCCGGCACATCGCACGGCGGGCTTGCATCGATCGCTTACGGCACCGAAGCGGCATCCGGCGTGCGCGGCATCATCAATTTCTCCGGCGGGCTGCGCCAGGATCTCTGCCAAGGCTGGCAGCGCAACCTCGTCGATGCGTTCGACCAGTACGGCGCGCATTCGGCGGTGCCGTCGCTGTGGCTCTATGGCGACAACGACTCGGTGTGGACGCCGGGGCTCGTCGCGCAGATGCACGACGCGTACGCGTCGCACGGCACGCGCGTGCAGTTCGTCGACTTCGGTCGCTACAAGGACGACGCGCATCGGCTGATCGTCGATCGCGACGGCGTGCCTGTCTGGTGGCCGGCCGTCCATGCATTCCTCGCCGACCTGAACCTGCCGACCGCGGTGCGCTTTGCGGTCGCGAACCCGCACGAGCCGAAGGCATCGGGCTATGCGTCGATCGACGCCGTCAACGCGGTGCCGTTCGTCGACGAAGCCGGCCGCGAGGGCTATCGCCGCTTCCTGAGCCAGCATCCGAGCCGTGCGTTCGCGGTGTCGGACGAGGGCGCGTGGTCGTGGGCCGAGGGCGGCGACGATCCGATGGCGCTCGCGCTCGACAACTGCGCGAAGCAGGGTGCGGGCGCATGCCGGCTGTATGCCGTCAACGATCGCGTCGTGTGGAACGCGCATGCGTCGCAGACCGCGGACAACGGCGACCGCGACGACGATGCGCAGGCCGCGCGCTCGCTCGCGGCGCGCTGATCGTACGCGCCTGATTTCCGCCTCTTCTCCGCTTTTTCCTCCGATCATTTCTTTCTGCAATCGAATCGCTCGTCGCGCGTGACGATCACGATCCGATGCTGAAACGCGGCCGCCCGCGCGATTCAAGCGCAGCGACGCCGATCGTTTCGCTGCATATCCCCCTGAGCGCACGATAGCCCGCGCGGTCGCCAATCTGCGTCATTCGTCGGCCCTGAGCTCGATGCCGCTGCCCGGTCCCGACTTTCGCATCCGCATCAACTTCCGTTTTCGCTCCCGCTTCCGCTCCCGCTCCCGCTCCCGCTTCCGCTTCCGCTTCCGCTTCCGCTTCCGCATCGGCATCGGCATCGGCATCGGCATCGGCATCCACATCCACATCCACATCCACATCCACATCCACATCCACATCAGCATCGGCATCGGCATCAGCATCCGCATCCGCATCCGCATCCGCATCGCCAGCAAGCGCGCCGCTCGTTCCGTCACGCTTTTCGGCGTTCCCACTTTCCGCTTTCGCCCGCGTCGCAGGTACCGTCACGCACACGCGCCGCCCTCCTTCGATCCCCGTTTTTCGCCCCAAACGGCACCATCGGCCCACGATTTTTTTCTACTGGGGGGTGTCACTCGAACGTCGTCATCTGCATGCATTTCCGGACTACTGGGCCGTACCGTTCCGAGCCGTCCCGAACTGCGCCGAACTCCCGTCCAGCAAGGCTTTGCGGCGTTTGTAACCGCTCGTGCACGGATCCGCGGAACACGCTAATCTTCCGCGGAACACGCTGATCTCTGCGCGTTTTCGTGTTTTGCATGCCGCCCTGACGGCCTGCATTGCCGTCATCCTTTGCGGCCGCCGAGCCTCTGTCCGATGCTCCGCGCCGCGCGTTTTACCCCGGAGCCGTTTTGACGACGCAAGCGACCGACGACTGGGTCGCGCGCAGCCTGCGCGCGGTCTGGCACCCCTGCACCCAGATGAAGCACCACGAGCGGCTACCGCTCATCCCCGTCGCGCGCGGCGCAGGCGTGTGGCTGTACGACCGCGACGGCCGCCGCTATTTCGACGCGATCAGCTCGTGGTGGGTCAACCTGTTCGGCCATGCGAACCCGGACATCAACGCCGCGCTGAAGGACCAGCTCGACACGCTCGAGCACGCGATGCTCGCCGGCTGCACGCACGAGCCCGCGATCGAGCTCGCCGAGCGGCTCACCGCGCTCACGCAGCACACGCTCGGCCACGCGTTCTTCGCGTCGGACGGCGCATCCGCGGTCGAAATCGCGCTGAAGATGAGCTTCCACGCGTGGCGCAACCGCGGCCGCGCGGACAAGCGCGAATTCGTCTGCGTCGCGAACGGCTATCACGGCGAGACGATCGGCGCGCTGGGCGTGACCGACGTCGCGCTGTTCAAGGATGCGTACGACCCGCTGATCCGCCATGCGCACGTCGTCGCGTCGCCCGACGCGCGCCTCGCGCAGCCCGGCGAGACGGCCGCCGACGTCGCGGGCCGCGCGCTCGCCGACGTGCGGCGCCTGTTCACCGAACGCGACGGCCACATCGCCGCGCTGATCGTCGAGCCGCTCGTGCAGTGCGCGGCCGGCATGGCGATGCACGATCCGTCGTACGTGCGCGGGTTGCGCGCGCTGTGCGACGAATTCGGCGTGCACCTGATCGCCGACGAGATCGCGGTCGGCTGCGGCCGCACCGGCACCTTCTTCGCGTGCGAGCAGGCCGGCGTATGGCCCGATTTCCTGTGCCTGTCGAAGGGCATCAGCGGCGGCTACCTGCCGCTGTCGCTGGTGCTGTCGCGCGACGACATCTTCGCGGCGTTCTACGACGACGACACGACGCGCGGTTTCCTGCACTCGCACTCGTACACGGGCAACCCGCTCGCGTGCCGCGCGGCGCTCGCGACGCTCGACCTGTTCGCGCGCGACGACGTGCTCGCGCGCAACGCACGCAACTCCGCCGCGATGCGCGACGCGCTCGCGCCGCTCGCAGCGCACCCGCAGGTGCGCCACCTGCGCGAGCGCGGCACGCTGTTCGCGTTCGACGTCGCGCTCGACGGCGACGCCGCGCGCGGCTTCTCGCGGCGCTTCTTCGAGCGCGCGCTCGAACGCGAGCTGCTGCTGCGCCCGATCGGCACGACCGTCTACCTGATGCCGCCGTACGTGATCGACGACGCCGACATCGCGTGGCTTGCGCAACGCACGCGCGACACGCTCGACGCCACCCTCGCGGAGATCGCCGGATGAAACAGCCCCCACGTTCACTTCGTTCACTGCCCCCCGAGGGGGCGGCTGCCTCCCTTGGGGCGGCCCGGCGGGAGGCAGCATGACCCTGCTCGACACCCTGCAACGCGGCCTCGCCGAACTCGACGCGCAAGGCCTGCGCCGTGTGCGCCGCACGGCGGACTCCGCGTGCGATGCGCACATGACCGTCGACGGCCGCGAGATCGTCGGCTTCGCGAGCAACGACTATCTCGGGCTCGCCGCGCACCCGGCGCTCGTCGCCGCGTTCGGCGAAGGCGCGCAGCGCTACGGCTCGGGCAGCGGCGGCTCGCACCTGCTCGGCGGCCATTCGCGCGCGCACGCGCGGCTCGAGGACGAGCTCGCCGCCTTCTGCGGCGGCTTCTCCGACGCGCCGCGCGCGCTGTACTTCAGCACCGGCTACATGGCGAACCTCGCCGCGATGACCGCGCTCACGGGCAAGGACGCGACGATCTTCTCCGACGCGCTGAACCATGCGTCGCTGATCGACGGCATCCGGCTGTCGCGCGCGAACGTGCAGGTCTACCCGCACGCGGACATGGCCGCGCTCGCCGCGCTGCTCGATGCGTCCGACGCGAAGACGAAGCTGATCGTCAGCGACACCGTGTTCAGCATGGACGGCGACATCGCACCGCTCGCCGAACTCGTCGCGCTGGCCGAACGCCACGGCGCGTGGCTCGTCGTCGACGACGCGCACGGCTTCGGCGTGCTCGGCCCGCAAGGCCGCGGCGCGCTCGCGGCCGCAGCGCTGCGCTCGCCGCACCTCGTCTACGTCGGCACGCTCGGCAAGGCGGCCGGCGTCGCGGGCGCGTTCGTCGTCGCGCACGACACGGTGATCGAATGGATGATCCAGCGTGCGCGCAGCTACATCTTCACGACCGCCGCGCCGCCGGCGGTCGCGCATGCGGTGTCGGCGAGCCTGAAGGTGATCGCCGGCGACGAAGGCGACGCGCGGCGCGCGCACCTCGCCGCGCTGATCGAGCGCACCCGCGCGCTGTTGCGCAAGACCCGCTGGCAGCCGGTCGATTCGCACACGGCCGTGCAGCCGCTCGTGATCGGCAGCAACGACGCGACGCTCGCCGCGATGCGCGCGCTCGATGCGCACGGCCTGTGGGTGCCCGCGATCCGGCCGCCGACGGTGCCGGCCGGCACGTCGCGGCTGCGCATCTCGCTGTCGGCCGCGCATTCGTTCGACGATCTCGCACGGCTCGAGGCTGCGCTGATCGACGCGAGCGAGACAGCAGCATGAGCGAGCCCCTTTCGCTGTTCGTCACCGGCACCGATACGGAGATCGGCAAGACCTTCGTGTCCGCGGCGATGCTGCACGGCTTCGCGCGGCGCGGCCTGCGCGCGGCCGCGCTGAAGCCGGTCGCGGCCGGCGCGTACGAACAGGACGGCGTCTGGCGCAACGAGGACGCCGACCAGCTCGACGCGGCCGCGAACGTCGTGCTGCCGCCCGAGCTGCGCACGCCGTTCCTGCTGAAGGCGCCCGCCGCACCGCACATCGTCGCCGCGCAGGAAGGCGTGACGCTCGACATCGACACGATCGTCGCGTGCCATCGCGAAGCGATGACGCGCGCGGACATCGTCGTCGTCGAAGGCGCCGGCGGCTTCCGCGTGCCGCTCACCGACACGCACGACATGGCCGATCTCGCGGTTGCGCTCGGCGTGCCGGTCGTGATGGTGGTCGGCGTGCGGCTCGGCTGCATCAGCCATGCGCTGTTGACCGCCGACGCGATTGCCGCACGCGGCCTCACGCTCGCCGGCTGGGTCGCGAACCACGTCGATCCGGCGATGTCGTACCCGGACGAGAACGTCGCGACGATCCGCGACTGGCTCGCACGCGAGCACCGCGCGCCGCTCATCGGCCGCATTCCGCACATGACGCCGGCCGCCCCCGAATCCGCCGCAGCGATGCTCGACGTCGCCGCGCTCACCGACACGCTGCGCGCCGCGCAGCATTGATCCCAACACTCCCCCACGCGAATCCAGGATGAACGATATGACCCAAGCCCAGACCGCTGCCGTGCAGCCCGAAGCGATCCCCGTGGCCGCCCCGGCCGCGCAGCGCTGGCGCGTCGCCGACGTCGTCGCGCTGTTCGAACTGCCGTTCAACGACCTGATGTTCCGCGCGCAGCAGGTGCACCGCGAGCATTTCGACGCGAACGCGGTGCAACTGTCGACGCTGCTGTCGATCAAGACGGGCGGCTGCGAAGAGGATTGCGGCTACTGCTCGCAATCGTCGCACCACGACACCGGCCTGAAGGCGGAGAAGCTGATGGATGTCGACGCAGTGCTCGACGCCGCGCGCGCCGCGAAGGCGAACGGCGCGAGCCGCTTCTGCATGGGCGCCGCATGGCGCAACCCGAAGGAACGCCACATGCCGGCGCTGACCGAGATGGTGCGCGGCGTGAAGGAAATGGGGCTCGAGACCTGCATGACGCTCGGCATGCTGGAAGACGAGCAGGCGAAAGAACTCGCCGACGCGGGCCTTGATTACTACAACCACAACCTCGACACGTCGCCAGAGTTCTACGGCCAGGTCATCTCGACGCGCACGTACCAGGATCGCCTCGATACGCTCGACCGCGTGCGCGACGCGGGCATCAACGTGTGCTGCGGCGGGATCATCGGGATGGGCGAATCGCGCCGCGAGCGCGCGGGCCTGATCTCGCAGCTCGCGAACCTGAACCCGTATCCGGATTCGGTGCCGATCAACAACCTCGTCGCGATCGAGGGCACGCCGCTCGAAGGCACCCCGGCGCTCGATCCGTTCGAATTCGTCCGCACGATCGCGGTCGCGCGGATCACGATGCCGAAGGCCGTCGTGCGGCTGTCGGCCGGCCGCGAGCAGCTCGACGACGGGTTGCAGGCGATGTGCTTCCTCGCCGGCGCGAACTCGATGTTCTACGGCGACCAGCTGCTGACGACGAGCAACCCGCAGACGCAGCGCGACCGCGCGCTGTTCGAGCGTCTCGGGATTCGCGCGAGCCAGGCGGACGCGCTTTCGGGTGACGCAACGGCGGACGCATAAGCGGCGCTTTGCCAGCGAACGGAAAAGCCGGGATGCGTCCCGGCTTTTTTTGTCGCGGCGCGCGGCGTCGCATCGCCGCACCGCGTCGCCGCGCACCCGCCAGCGAACGCGCCGCACGACGCCCGCTCCCGCCTTCAGCCAGCGCCGCCCAGCGCCCTCGGCTCCATGAACGTGTGCCGGAAGTAGTCGCGCACCGCGTGCATCGCGGGACTTAGCTCGATGTTCTTGCGCCAGGCGAGGCCGACGCTCATCGGCGGCACCGGATCGCGCAGCACGATCGTCTCGATGCGCCGCCCCTCGAGCGACCACGGGCGATACACCATGTCGGACAGGATCGCGACGCCGCTGCCGTTCGCGACCATGCTGCGCACGGCCTCGACGGACGACGTGCGCAGGATCACGTTCGGCCGGTACGGCGTCTCGTTCCAGTAGCGCAGCGCCGTCTGCCCGGCCTCGTCAACCGTCAGCATCACGAACGGTTCGCGCGCAACCTCGGCGAACGTGACGCTTTCCCGCTTCGTCAGCGGGTGATGCGCGCCGACCCACAGCCGCCGCACCGAATGGATCACGGGCTCCAGCACGAGCTCGGGATTCGACACGTTCGACGTCAGCAGCACGGCCATGTCGTACCGGCCCGCGATCAGCCCCTCCTCGATCGACTCCCGGTTCAGCTCGTGCAGGTGGATCGTCAGTCTCGGGTAGAGCGTATTCAGGCGCAGCACGTGATGCGGCAGGAAGTAGCCGAGCACCGTATAGCTCGCGGCGATCGCAAGCGTGCCCGTCAGCGTGCTTTCGAGGTTCGGGATCCGCATCGCCTCGTCGACCGACGACAGGATCGTGTAGGCGTGGTTGAGGAAACGCCGTCCCGTGTCGGTCAGCGTCACGCCCGCCGCCGTGCGAAGGAAGAGTTGCGTGCCGAGGCTGTCCTCCAGCTCCCGGATCGCGCTCGTCACGGCCGACTGCGAGATCGTGAGCTGGATCGCGGCCTGCGAAATCTGTCCGAGCTCGGCGGTCGCGACGAAGTACTTGAGCTGTCTGAGAGTCAGGGCCATGTCGGGTGGAAAACTGATGGAGACGCGGGTAAACATCATATCAACCGTGCCGCGCGCGTAAAGCGCGCACCGCCGAACCCCGCACGCCCTTGCTCCCGCGGCGCTGCGCGGCCGGATTCGGCGATATCGAAAAAATCGATACCTACGCATATAAAAATAGAACTTTTTTGACGCACCCCACGCGGCTAACCTCCGTTCAACACGGATTCGGCATGCGCCCCGACGCACGCGAACCGGAGAACCTGGAGGAACGAACAGTATGAGGAAGCACAGCGTCGACCTGAATTCCGACATGGGCGAAGGCTTCGGCCCGTGGACGATCGGCGATGGCGTCGACGAGCAGATCATGCCGCTCATCAGCTCGGCGAACATCGCCACCGGCTTCCACGCCGGCGACCCGAACATCATGGCGCGCACGGTGCAGCTCGCGCGCGACGCCGGCGTCGGCATCGGCGCGCATCCGGGCTTTCGCGATCTGGTCGGCTTCGGCCGCCGCACGATCGCCGAAACGCCGCAGGCGCTCGTCAACGACATCCTGTACCAGCTCGGCGCGCTGCGCGAGTTCGCGCGGCTCAACGGCGTGAGCCTGCAGCACGTGAAGCCGCACGGCGCGCTCTACATGCACGCGGCCAGCAACGAGGCGTTGTCGCGGCTGCTGATCGAGACGCTGCAGCGCGTCGATCCCGGCCTGTGGCTGTACTGCATGGAAGCGTCGGTGACCTACCGCGTCGCCGCCGAATACGGGCAGCCGGTGATCCGCGAGTTCTACGCGGATCGCGACTACGACCGCAGCGGCTCGATCGTGTTCACGCGCCGCGTCGGGCGGCTCGACCCGCGCCAGGTCGCCGACAAGGTGCTGCGCGCGTGCGTCGACGGCAAGGTGCGCACGGTCGACGGCGACGACATCGACATCGATTTCGATTCGGTCTGCATCCACAGCGACACGCCGGGCGCGCTCGACCTCGTGCGCGAAACGCGCAACGCGCTGCTTCGCGAAGGCATCCGGACCGCCGGCCCGCAGCCGCTCGCCGCGCACCACTAATACGATTCAAGGAGACACACGATGGCATTGCACGATATCGTCAGCCCGCTGCCGGGCACCTTCTACCGGCGCCCGTCGCCCGATGCGCAATACTACGTCGCGGTCGACGCGACGGTCGCCGCCGGCGCGGTCGTCGGCCTCGTCGAAGTGATGAAGCAGTTCACCGAGATCGAAGCCGACGCGGCCGGCCGCGTTGTCGAGCTGCTCGTCGAGGACGGCGAGCCGGTCGACGCGGGCCAGGTCCTGATGCGGATCGAGGGGTGAACGCGATGAATCCGGCAACCTCCTGCGGCGCGTTCTACCGCCCATCGCGCATCAAGACCGTGCTCGTCGCGAACCGCGGCGAAATCGCGGTGCGCGTGATTCGCGCGGCACGCGAGCTCGGCATGCGCGCAGTCGTCGTGGTCAGCGACGCCGACCGCGACAGCCTCGCGGCGCGCATGGCCGACGAAGCGATCCACATCGGCTCATCGCATGCGGCGAAGAGCTACCTGAATCCCGCCGCGATCCTCGACGCCGCGCGGCAATGCGGCGCGGACGCGATTCATCCCGGCTACGGCTTCCTGTCCGAGAATGCCGCGTTCGCCGCGCAGGTCGAAGCGGCCGGGCTGGTCTTCGTCGGCCCGGATTCGCGGGTGATCGCGACGATGGGCGACAAGGCGCGCGCCCGCGAAACAGCGCGGCGCGCGAACGTGCCGACGGTGCCCGGCAGCGACGGCGTGGTGCAGTCGCTCGACGAGGCACGCGACGTCGCCGCGCGCATCGGCTATCCGATCATGATCAAGGCAGCCGCGGGCGGCGGCGGGCGCGGCATCCGCGTCGCGCACGACGCCGCGCAGCTCGACGCCGAACTGCCGCTCGCGCAGCGCGAAGCGCAGGCCGCGTTCGGCGACGGCGGCGTCTATCTCGAACGCTTCATCGCGCGCGCGCGGCACATCGAGGTGCAGGTGCTCGGCGACGGCCGCGACGCCATCCACCTGTTCGAGCGCGAATGCTCGCTGCAGCGCCGCCGCCAGAAGATCCTCGAGGAAGCGCCGTCGCCGTCGCTCACGCCGGCGCAGCGCGACGCGCTGTGCGCGTCGGCGACGCGCCTCGCGCGCGAAGTCGGCTATCGCAGTGCGGGCACGCTCGAATACCTGTTCGACGACGCACGCGGCGAGTTCTATTTCATCGAAATGAACACGCGTATCCAGGTCGAGCATCCGGTGACCGAGGCGATCACCGGCATCGATCTCGTGCGCGAGACGCTGCGCATCGCCAACGGCGAGCCGCTGCGCTTCGCGCAGCAGGACATCGCGATGCGCGGCGCGGCACTCGAATGCCGGATCAACGCGGAAGACCCGCTGCAGGATTTCCGCCCGAATCCCGGCCGGATCGACGCACTCGTGTGGCCGACCGGCCCCGGCGTGCGCGTCGATTCGCTGCTCTTTCCGGGCTACGTCGTGCCGCCGTTCTACGATTCGCTGCTCGCGAAGCTGATCGTGCACGACGAGAGCCGCGCGGCCGCGCTGCAACGCCTCGCCCGCGCGCTCGGCGAGCTGCACGTCGGCGGCATGAAGACCACCGCGCCGCTGCACGTCGCGCTGCTCGCGGACGACGACGTGCGCGCCGGGCGCTACCACACGAATTTTCTCGAAGCGTGGATGCCGCAGTGGCGCGAGGCCGCGACGGCCGCCGCGCGGCAGCCTGCAACCACGGACGCCGTGCGCGTCGGGGAGGCCCTGTGACAACCCGTTATACGTTCGGCGGCGACGAATTCGTGTTCGTCGAAATCAGCGAAGCCATGTCGCTCGACGCGTTCTTCAAGGGCACGGCGATCACGCGCGAGCTGCAGCGCCGCGAAGTGCCGGGCGTGACCGAGATCTGCCCGGCGAACGCGTCCTACCAGGTGCGCTACGACCCGGACGTGATCGAGCCCGACACGCTCGTCGCGCTGCTGAAGACGATCGAGGCCGAAGTCGGCGAAGCGCCGCTCGACATCGACACGCGGATCGTCGAAGTGCCCGTGCTCTACAACGACCCGTGGACGCACGAAACGCTGATGCGGTTCCGCGAGCGCCACCAGGATCCGTCGTCGACCGATCTCGAATACGCGGCACGCATCAACGGCAAGCGCGACGTCGACGAATTCATCGCCGCGCACTCGGGCTCGCCGTGGTTCGTGTCGATGGTCGGCTTCGTCGCGGGGCTGCCGTTCATGTACCAGATGGTCGAGCGCGACCGCCAGCTGCAGGTGCCGAAATACCTGCGGCCGCGCACCGACACGCCGAAGCTGACGGTCGGCCACGGCGGCTGTTTCGGCTGCATCTACTCGGTGCGCGGCGCGGGCGGCTATCAGATGTTCGGCGTGACGCCGGCGCCGATCTTCGATCCCGAGCAGCGGCTCGACTACCTGCGCGACTTCATGGTGTTCTTCCGGCCCGGCGACATCGTGAAGTTCCAGCCGATCGACCGCGATGCGTACGATGCGGCCATCGCGGCCGTCGAAGCCGGCACTTTCTCCCTGCGTGTGCGACCCGTGAAATTCTCGCTCGACGATTTTCTCCGCGATCCCGACGCATACAACCGTTCTCTCGTCGAGGTGCTGCATGCAAGCTGACGCGCACAACGTGATCGAGGTCGTGAAACCCGGCCTCGCGACGTCGGTCCAGGACACGGGCCGGCAAGGCTACTACCACGTCGGCATCCCGCCGTCGGGCTCGCTCGACCAGTACGCGTCGCGCGCGGCGAACCTGCTCGTCGGCAATCCCGAGCAGGCGGCCGTGCTCGAATGCACGCTGCTCGGGCCCGAGCTGCTGTTCCATGCCGACGCGCTGATCGCCGTCACCGGCGCGGAGATGACGCCGAAGATCGACGGCGTCGGGCAGCGCTGCAACGTGGCGCTGCGGATCCGCGCGGGCAGCGTGCTGTCGTTCAACTACGTGAAGGGCGGCGCGCGCGCCTACCTGGCCGTCGCGGGCGGCATCGACGTGCCGGTCGTGCTCGGCAGCCGCTCCACCTATACGCTCGGCGCGATCGGCGGCCATGCGGGCCGGCGTTTGCAGAAAGGCGACCGGCTGCCGATCGGCCCCGCGCGCGACGCGCGCCGCGAAGGGCTCGAACTGCCGGCCGCCGTATGCCGGCCGCTCGAGAGCCAAGTCGAGCTGCGCGTGCTGACGGGGCTGTACCACTACCGCCTCACCGCCGAATCGGCGCGCACGTTCTTCGACGACGAATGGACGGTCGCGCCCGAAGCGGACCGCATCGGCTACCGCTACAAGAACGGCCGCCCGCTGCAGTTCATGCCCCGCGAGCAGCCGTTCGGCGCGGGCGCGGACCCGTCGAACATCGTCGACGCGTGCTACCCGATCGGCTCGATCCAGGTGCCGGCCGGGCTCGAGCCGATCATCCTGCATCGCGATGCGGTGTCGGGCGGCGGCTACGCGACGATCGGCACGGTCATCAGCGCCGACATGGACCTGATCGGGCAGATGCAGCCCAACCATCGCGCGCGCTTCGTGCGCGTGACGATGGCCGACGCGCTCGCGGCCCGCCGCGAATACCAGCGGCGCCTCGCGCTGCTGCGCGCCGTGCTGCAGGACTGAGCAACGAAAGCCCGGCCGCCGCGCCGGGCGCTTTCGTCCGCTTCAGTTCTCCGTCGTTCCGCTTTTTCCGCTTTTTCAATTTCCCGCCCGCGCGGCCGCGCGCCGCGCGGCGGGGAAGCGCACGTCTTTTTCCTGTGAGACCGGTTGCCCGCCCGACGTCGGGGCAACCCTGCGGATGCGTCGTACCGCGGCCGAGACGTCGTTCGCTGTTTCGCTCATTGAGGAGCACGATCATGGCCAACCTGGCTCAGGCCCACACCGGCGAGGATCTCGATCTGTCGACGGTCGCCATTCCCGATCACGCGCGCATGCCGCCCTTCTCGCTGACGATGGCGTGGTGGGCCGTGTGCAGCGCGGTGTTCTACATCGTGGTCGGCGCGACGCTCGCGCTCACCTACGGCGCGCGCAACGCATTGATCGGGATGGCGCTGTCGGTGGTGTCGTACGGCGTCGTCAACTCGATCATCAGCCGCTACGCGATCCGCACCGGCCTGTCCGTCGCGCTGTTCTCGCGCGTGCTGTTCGGCAGCGCGGGCGCGGCGCTCGCGACGCTGATCTTCTTCGCGACGGCCATCTACTACGCAGTGTTCGAAGGCTCGGTGATCGCGGTCGCCGCACACCATCAGTTTCCGGCGCTCGACTACAAATGGGCCGCGCTGATCGTCGTCTGCTACAGCGTGCCGCTCGTGTTCGGCAGCGTGCAGCACTGGCTCGACAAGTTCAACGGCGTGCTGCTGCCGTTCTACCTGCTCGGGCTCGCCGCGGCGGTCGGGCTCGCCACCGCCGAATACGGCTACCACGCCGCGTGGCTCGATTTCGGCCCGGCGGGCGGCGCGCCGGCCGGCGGCTGGTGGCAGTGCTTCGTCTACTACATGGGCGTGTGGGTGCTGATGATGTTCACGTTCGACTACGCGCGCTTCGGCCGCAAGGAGGACGCGGGCTATCACGGCCGCTTCAACTTCGGGATGCCGTTCTATCTCGTCACGTTCCTCGTCAACGGCGCGGCCGGCATCTATCTCGTCAGCACGATTCCGGGGCTCGGCACGCTGTCCGAAGTGTCGGTCGTGCTCGCGCTGCTGAAGCTGATGGGCGTGTGGGGGCTGCTGTTCGTGTGGGTCACGCAATCGCGCATCAACACCGCGAACTACTATCTCGCGACGGTCAACATGCAGGCGTTCTTCCAGAAAGTCGCCGGCCTGCGCGCGCCGAAGTTCGTGTGGGCGCTCATGGTCGGCGCAGTCGTCTATGCGCTGATGATGGCCGACATCTTCTCGCGGATCCTGCAGGCGCTCGCGTACCAGGGCATCTTCGTCGTCGCGTGGGTGGGCGTCGCGCTCGCGCACATCCTGTCGGCCCGCTACGGGCAGCTCGTCGGCGACGACGTCGAATGCCGCGACGCGCATGTGCCGGTGTTCAATCCGGGCGGGCTGACCGCGTGGTTCGCAGGCGCGTTCGCGGGGCTCGCGCTGAACCAGGCAACGGGATTCGCCGCGTCGCTGTCGGCGCCCGCGACGTTCGTCGTGTCGTGGGCGGTCTACCGCGCGCTGCTCGGTGCCGCGAAGCGGAACTGGTTCGTGCGGAACACGTGACGGCGCGCGAGCGGTTGCCGCACGCGCAGCGGCCAGACAGGTGCTACGCCGCGTCGGCTTCGTCGTCGATCCAGTCGATATCGCCGCACAGCACGCGCAATGCGTCGCCGACGCGAATCGCGACCGACAGCGTCACGCACGGCTGAGCCTCGTTGATCGACAGGTACGGCCGCGTCACCTGCACGCGCCCCGGTTCGCCGATCGCCGTGCGGAAATACGGCCGCCGCAGCCAGTTCGCGCCCTGCGCATCCGCGAGCGGCAGGAAGCGCGCCTCTTGCGCCGCGCGATCGGCGCGCAGCACGACGTTGCGGCCCGCCTGCCGGCCCTGCGCGTCGAGCAGGAAGCACCGCGCCGCATGGTCGAGCGCGAGGAAGTTCCAGCACACCTCGTCGAGCGGCTCGCCGGCCGCGACGCGCTCGGCCGCGCGCTCGAACGCGCGCACGTACGGCGCAAGGCGCTGCGTGTCGCGCCGCTCGCGCGCTTCGGTCTGCTGACGAAAGCGCTCGGTCAGCTCGCCGATGCAGGCGGTCGCGGCCGCGCTGTCGGGCAGTCCCGGCGCCGGACGGCCGAAGAAATAGCCCTGCACGAAATCCGCCTCGCACGACAGCGCGATCTGCGCCTCGTGCTCGGTTTCGATCCCTTCGACCAGCACGAGCTTGCCGGCCTCGTGCAGCAGCGTGACGAGGCCGTGCAGGATCGCGGTCAGCCCCGTGCGGTGCGCCGCGTGCGACAGCATGATCCGGTCGAGCTTCACGAGGTCCGGGTTGAGCTGCCAGATCCGTTCGAGGTTCGAATGGCCGGCGCCGAAATCGTCGAGCGCGATCAGGAAGCCCTGCGCGCGGAATTCGCGCAGCGCGTCGGCGAGCCGCTCGAGATCGTCCGCGCGCTGCTCGAGCACTTCGAGCACGATGCGGCGCGGCGGCATGCCGAGGCGCTTCAGGTTCGCGAGCAGCGCGGCCGCCTGGAACGGATCGGTCAGCACGCCCGGATGCACGTTCAGGAACAGCCATTCGCGCTCCGCGCCGAGCAGCGCGAAGTTCTCGAGATGCAGCGCCTGCGCGAGCCGGTCGAGCTGCATCAGCTCACCGTGGCGGGCGGCCTCGCCGAACACGTCGAGCGGCGACACGGGCCGGTCGAATGGGTCGTGCGCACGCAAGAGCGCTTCGTAGCCGACCGCACGCTGGTGCGACAGGCTGAAAATCGGCTGAAACACGGTCGTGAGCGTCAGCTCGTGATGCTGCGTCGCAAGACGCTCGAAGCCGGAACTCACCTCCCGTTCGAAGCGGTACGGCGATGCGGCGGCCGGACGCTCCTGTTGCACGATCGTCATACCTCCCTCCTCCTGATGCTGGCAAACGCGGCGGCTGACGAACTGGGCGGCGCGCAATATCTCATGAACTGTCCCTCGGATTTCCGGTTGTTGTCGCTTGTAGGTCAGCAATAAGCAAGCTCCGTGCGCGCTCGCGTGAGGCCCGCCACGCCGGTCCGCGCGGGCCATGCACCGGCATGACGCATCCCAGCCGCACCATTCTGGTGCGCACGCACCGGGACGCTTGAACGCAGCCGTCGCATCAGCACGCTACACTCCGTACGGTCGTTTCATTCCCCGCTTTTTGCCGTATCGATGGAAATCGTCTTCACAGTCCTGATTCTGCTGCTCACGGTTGCGCTGTCCGGCGCGATCACGCGCGTGCTGCCGTTGCGGTTGCCGCTGCCGCTGATGCAGATCGCGTTCGGCGCGATCCTCGCGTGGCCGAAGTTCAACCTGCACGTCACGTTCGATCCCGAAATCTTCATGCTGCTGTTCATTCCGCCGCTGCTGTTCGCGGATGGCTGGCGGATTCCGAAGCGCGAGCTGTACCTGCAGCGCCGCGCGATCCTGATGCTCGCGTTCGGGCTCGTCTTCATGACGGTACTCGCAGTCGGCTATTTCGCGCATTGGCTGATTCCCGAGTTGCCGCTGCCGATCGCGTTCGCGCTCGCCGCGGTGCTGTCGCCGACCGACGCGGTCGCGCTGTCCGGCATCGCCGGCCGGGGCCGGATCCCGCCGCAGCTGATGCACATCCTCGAGGGCGAGGCGCTGATGAACGACGCGTCGGGCCTCGTCGCGCTGAAGTTCGCGGTCGCCGCCGCGCTGACCGGGATGTTCTCGCTGCGCGACGCGTCGGTCACGTTCGTGATCGTCGCGGCCGGCGGGCTTGCGACGGGCGCGGCGGTGTCGTGGATCTTCAGTGCGCTGTCGACGCGCTTCCTGAACGCCGAGCAGGAAGGCGACCCGGCGCCCGGCATCGTGATGACGCTGCTGGTGCCGTTCGCCGCGTACCTGTTCGCCGAGCATCTCGACCTGTCCGGCGTGCTCGCGGCCGTCTCGGCCGGGATGATGATGAACTACACGAGCTTCTCCCGCAAAAGCACCGTCGCGTCGCGCGTGCGGGCGGAGAGCACGTGGGCGATGATCGAGTTCGTGTTCAACGGCATGGTGTTCATCATGCTCGGCCTGCAGTTGCCGCACATCATCGGCCGTGCGCTCGTCGATGCGCACCATACGAGCGACGCGCTCGTCGGCCGGATGATCTTCAACGTGCTGGCGATGATGGCCGCGCTGTACGCGATCCGCTTCCTGTGGGTCTGGCTGCTGCGCTGGATCGCAAGCCGCCGCGCCGCGCGCCAGGGGCTCAGCGGCACGATGGCCGGCGTGCGCACGATCGCGGTGATGACGGTCGGCGGCGTGCGCGGCGCGGTGACGCTCGCCGGCGTGCTGTCGATTCCGGTCGCGCTGTCGGACGGCACGCCGCTGCCGGGCCGCGACACGGCAATCTTCGTCGCGTCGGCGGTGATCCTCGGCTCGCTGGTGTTCGCGGTGATCGGCCTGCCCGTGCTGCTGCGCGGCGTGCGCTCGACGCGCAACCCGCTCGCCGGCGAGGAACGCACCGCGCGCGCGGCCGCCGCGCAGGCGGCGATCCGCGCGATCGATTCGTCGCACGACGCGATCGCGACCGATCTCGACGAGTCGGGCGCCGCGCGCTGCGCGGACATCTCCGCGCGCGTGATGGATCTGTACCGCCGCCGTCTTTCCGCGCTCGCCGAAGACGAGCCCACGCCGCGCGCGCAAGCGCAGCAGGCCGAGACGATGGAGCTGCAGATGCGGATCGCGGCCATCCGCGCGGAACGCTCGGTGCTGTACCGGATGCGCAGCGAGAGCAAAATCTCGGACGAGACGCTGACGAAGCTGATCCGCGAGATCGACCTGTCCGAAACGGCGTTGTCGACGCGGAAGAAGGGCATCGTCTGACTGCAGGCGCGGCGCGTGCGCCGGATCACCGGATTGCAGCGCGTCATGCAGACGTCGTGAACGCGGCGACAAGCGAGACATCGCAATGAAAAACGGCGACGCCCGCGATGCGCGCGTCGCCGTTTTTCGTCGTGCGTGCCGTGCGACTTACTTCGCGACGACGACCGGAATGCCCTTCAGCGTCCCCGCACCCTTCACCTCGTCGAGCGCATGCTGCACCGCAGCGCTCGTCGCCGCGTCGATGCCGAGCTGCAGCGCAAGCTCGCGCTCCGCGCGCTTCACGCCCGCCAGATTGCGCAGCTTCACGTGGCCGAAGCCACGCACGCGTGCGTGCAGGTCCGCCAGCTGGGTGACGTGTGCCGAGTTGTCAGCGGTCAGCGCCGCGAGTGCGCGGGTCAGCGTCGTCTCGTAGTCGTCGGCGAGCGCGCGCTCCATCTTCCGCTCGACGGTGCGGCCGAACGGATCGAGCGATGTACCGCGCAGGCTGCGCACGCGCGCGAGCATGCCGAGCACCGGCCACATCCACTGGCCGAACACGCGCTTCTTCGGCACGCTGCCGTCGCGGCCCGCTTTCGCGACCGTCGGCGGCGCCAGGTTGAACTTCACGCGATAGGCCTGCCCCGGCACGCCTTCGAACTGCGCTTCGAGCGCCGAGCGGAATGCGCCGTCCGCATACAGTCGCGCGACCTCGTATTCGTCCTTCACCGCGAGCAGACGATGGAACGTCGTCGCGACCGCGCGCGTCAGCGCGTCGTCGCCCTTCGCACGCGCGGCGCTCACGAGCGCGCGGTAGCGCTCGACGTAGCGCGCGCCGCCGTAGGCGGACAGGCGCGTTTCGCGGTCCGCGATCAGGTCGCCGAGCGTCTCGATCGCGGCCGGCGCCGCAACCGTGTGACGCGCGTTCCACAACGCATCGAGGCCGACCGGGTCGCCGGCCGCCATCCGGCCGACCGAGAACGCGAGCTTGTTCATCGGCACCGCGACGTTGTTCAGCTCGATCGCGCGCATCATTGCCGCGTGCGACACCGGTACGAGGCCGAGCTGCCATGCGAAACCGAGCATCAGGATGTTCGCGCCGATCGTGTCGCCGAGGAACTTGGCGGCGAGCGCCTGCGCGTCGCAGCTCGACAGGAAGCCGTCGCCGGCCGCGTGGTGCATCTTTTCGAGCAGCGCATCCGCGTGCAGGCTCGCGTCGGGGTTCTGCACGAACGACGCGTTCGGGATCCGGTGCGTGTTGACGACGATCCGCGAACGCTCGTGACGCACCGTCTGCAGCGCTTCCGCGCTCGCGCCGACCACCATGTCGCACGCGAGCAGCACGTCGGCCTGCTGCGTGTCGATGCGCACCTGGTTCAGCCATTCGTCGCGCGCGGCGATCCGCACGAACGACAGCACCGAGCCGCCCTTCTGCGCGAAGCCCATGAAGTCGAGCACCGACGCGCTCTTGCCTTCGAGGTGCGCGGCCATGCTGATCAGCGCGCCGACCGTCACGACGCCCGTGCCGCCGACGCCCGTCACGAGCATGTCGTAGGGCGCCGCGTCGAGATGCGTGGCTGGCACCGGCAGCGCACCGACGCGCACGGCGAGCGCCGCCTCGTCGAACGCCGCGCCCGCGGCCTTCTTCAGCGCCGCGCCTTCGACCGTCACGAAGCTCGGGCAGAAGCCGTTCACGCACGAGAAGTCCTTGTTGCACGACGACTGGTCGATGCGGCGCTTGCGGCCGAGCGGCGTCTCGAGCGGCTCGACCGACAGGCAGTTCGACTGCACGCCGCAATCGCCGCAGCCTTCGCACACCGCGTCGTTGATGAACAGGCGCTTGTCCGGGTCGGGGAATTCGCCCTTCTTGCGGCGGCGGCGCTTCTCGGCGGCGCAGGTCTGGTCGTAGATCAGCACGGTGACGCCCGGCGTCTCGCGCAGTTCGCGCTGCACCGCGTCGAGCTCGCTGCGGTGATGGAACGTCGTGCCCTTCGGGAACAGCCCGTGATGGCCGTCGTACTTCTCCGGCTCGTCGGACACGACGACGAAGCGCGACACGCCTTCCGCCTCGACCTGCCGCGCGATCTGCGGCACCGAGATGCTGCCGTCGACCGGCTGGCCGCCCGTCATTGCGACCGCGTCGTTGTAGAGGATCTTGTACGTGATGTTGGCCTTCGCGGCGACCGCCTGGCGGATCGCGAGGATGCCCGAGTGGAAGTACGTGCCGTCGCCGAGGTTCTGGAACACGTGCTTCGTGTTCGTGAACATCGCGTGCGCGGCCCAGTCGACGCCCTCGCCGCCCATCTGGATCAGCCCGGTCGTGTCGCGCTCCATCCACGACGCCATGAAGTGGCAGCCGATGCCGGCCTGCGCGATCGAGCCTTCCGGCACCTTCGTCGACGTGTTGTGCGGGCAGCCCGAGCAGAAATACGGCGTGCGCTTCACCGCGTCGGCCTCGTTCGACAGGATCTGCGGCGCGACGAGATCGACCACGCGTTCGCGGCGGTCGAGCGCCGGCTTGTGACGCGCGAGCCACGCGGCGAACACCGGCAGGATCCGCGACGGGCGCAGTTCGCCGAGTTCGGACAGCAGGCACGCACCTTCAGCATCGTGCTTGCCGAGCACGCGCGGGCGCGCGCCGTCCGCGCGGTTGTACAGGTAGTCCTTGATCTGCTGCTCGATCACCGGGCCCTTCTCCTCGATGACGAGCACTTCCGACAGGCCGTCGACGAAGGTTTCGATCCGCGTCATCTCGAGCGGGTACGACAGACCGACCTTGTAGATGCGTACGCCGGCCGCTTCCAGATCGGCGACGGTGAGGTCGAGCCGGCGCAGCGCTTCCATCAGGTCGAGGTGCGCCTTGCCGCACGTGACGATGCCGACGTTCGCGTGCGCACTCGGCGCGATCCATTTGTCGATGCTGTTCGTGCGCGCGAAATGGCGCACCGCGTCGAGCTTCGCCGCGAGGCGCGCTTCGATCGTGAGGCTCGGCAGGTCCGGCCAGCGGTTGTGCAGGCCGCCCGCCGGCGGGGTGTAGCCTTCGGGCGCGGGCCAGTGCGTCTGCAGCGCGTCGAGATCGACGGTCGAACCCGATTCGACCGTCTCCGAGATCGCCTTGAAGCCGACCCACGCGCCCGAATAGCGCGACAGCGCCCAGCCGTACAGGCCGAATTCGAGCATGTCGGCGATGTTCGACGGATTCACGACCGGCATGTGCCACGCGATCATCGCGAAGTCGCTCTGGTGCGGCATCGACGACGACACGCAGCCGTGATCGTCGCCCGCGACGACCAGCACGCCGCCGTGCGGCGACGAGCCGTACGCGTTGCCGTGCTTCAGCGCGTCGCCGGCGCGGTCGACGCCCGGCCCCTTGCCGTACCACATCGCGTACACGCCATCGACGGTGCGTTCCGGATCGGCCTCGACGCGCTGCGTGCCGAGCACCGCGGTGCCGCCGAGTTCCTCGTTGATCGCGGGCAGGAAACGCACGCCGCTGCCGTCGAGCAGTTTCTTCGCTTTCCACAGCTGCTGGTCGACCATCCCGAGCGGCGAGCCGCGGTAGCCGCTGACGAAGCCGGCGGTGTTGAGGCACTGCTCCGCGTCGGCCGCGCGCTGCATCAGCAGCAGGCGCACCAGCGCCTGCGTGCCGGTCAGGAAGATACGGCCGCGCGTCGCGGTCAGGTTGTCGGTCAGACGATAGTCGGATAGAGCGGGCGTGCCGTCGATGGGCAAGCGGGCGGTCATGGGGACGTCTCCTGATTTGTACTGTTCTGGGCTGCCGCGGCGGGGCGTCGGGCGACGCGCCGGCCGGCGGCGGCGGAATGGCTCTATTTTTTCGCGCGGAGACGAGAATGTTTTTTCTCATCTTGCGCAGACAGCCCCGTGACGAGAAAAACCACGCAGTATTTGCAGCCGTTTTGAGAGAGTTTTCGCGCACGGCGGAGGAAGCGGGTGGATCGGCCTGGATCGGCCCGGATCGGGCGCGCAGGCGCGGCTCGTTGCGGCAGCCGTGCCTGTTCGCGCCCGCCGTCCGCGGCGGCGGGGCGGCCGCCCGTGCGCCGGCTGACGCGGCCCGACGGCCCGCGAGCAGGCACCCTCACCGTTCGAATGCACAGCATTTGGATTTTTTCTGGGGGGCGGATATCCACAAAGGAAATGCGCCCGATCAGACGCTCACCCTCACCTGTCGAATGCACAGCTTTTCGATTTGCGGGGGTGGCGGGATATCCACACGAAAACTTTCCGTGCCGGGCGTTCTCGCTCACCGTTAAAATGCACAGCGTTTCGACTTGCCGGGTTGGCCGGATATCCACACGGATACTTTCCGGATTGGGCGTTCGCACTCACCATTGAAACGCACAGCGTTTCGACTTGTCGTGAGAATCGGGGCGCGATTTGAACCCGCCGATAGGGCGCTCACTCTCACCCTTGGAGTGCACAGCATTTCGACTGGCTGGGTGGGCTGGATATCCATATTGAAATTCTCCGCGCCTGATGCTCACGGTTGAAATGCACAGCATTTCGCGTCGTTTCCGGGGGTAGATATCCACACCCTCGAATGACGCTTTCAGCCAGATCCGATCGCTCTCACCTGTGGAATGCACAGCGTTTCGAGTTGCCTCGGGGTATGGATATCCACAACGAAAGCAGCGGCGTGATCGATGGACCGTGTGTCGATCGAATCAACCCGGTTGTCCGCGGGAAACGGCCCCCGGCGCGGCGCAGCCGGCTTGTGGGCCGGGTGCTCACCATTCGAATGCACAGCGTTTCAAGTGGTTTCGGTAGGTAGTTGTCCACATGCGCCTGAGCGCGCGCCGCTTGTGAGCGGGCCGCCTCCAGGCGGGTACGGACCGCGACATTCACAGCATTTCTAACTAGTTATTCAAAGACTAGTTATTTCACGACTTGCCCTGCCGGTTGTCTCTAGCCGGTCGCCTCCAGCCGGTTGCCTCCAGCCAGTCACCTCCAGCCGGTCGCCTCCAGCCGGTCGCCTCCAGCCGGTCACCTCCAGCCGGTCGCCCCTGGCCTGCTGCCTCTGGACCGCCCGCCCCTCGCCGGGCGCCCCTCGCCGGGCGCCCCTGTCCGAACCTCCGCGGGTCGGGTACGCTTGACCCTCGACGGACATCGACATGCGGAGGCACGATGAAGCTCTATTACTGGCCGAAAACCCGGGCGTTCCGGGCCTTGTGGATGCTCGAGGAGGTCGGCGCGGTGTACGAGCTCGTGCCGATCGACCTGCGTTCGCACGAGCAGGGCAGCGACGCGTTTGTCCAGGTCAATCCGATGGCGAAGCTGCCCGCGCTCGACGACGGCAGCGTGCCGTTCGCCGAATCCGGCGCAGTGCTGCTCTATCTCGCCGACCGCTTTGCCGACGCGCGGCTCGGCATCGCGCCCGACGATCCGCTGCGCGGCCGTTTCCTGCAATGGCTGTTCTTCACGCCGACCTGCCTCGAACCGGCGATGGCGGAAAAATTCACGGGTGCGTCAGGCAACCCGGTCGCGTTCGGCTGGGGCAACATCGCGCGCGTGCAGCGCGCGCTTGCGCAGACGCTCGCGCATCAGCCATGGCTCGTCGGCGAGCAATTCACCGCGGCTGACCTGCTGCTCGCGAGCACGCTGAAGGTCGCATTCGACGCGCACCTGCTGCCGCACGAAGGCGTCCTCGGCGATTACGTCGCGCGTGCGGAGGACCGCGACGCCTTCCGCCGTGCGATGGCGATCGAGCAGCGCGAAGCGGCGCGGCTGCTGCATCCGTGACACGCCGGTCACGCGCGGCCTGCCGGCCGCCGCTAAACGGTGGGTGCAGCCGAGCCAGGCGGGTGCGCCCCGGGGGGCACGACGGTCGCGCCGGGCGTGCCACCGTCGGTGTCCGCGTCGACCGGCACGATCTCGTGGAAGTGCGTGTAGTCGACGCATGTGACGCCGCCCTCTTCGTGCATCAGGTCGACATAGCGATGGAACCAGCGGATCTCGCCGTGCTCCCATGAATACCGCGCCTGCATCACCTGCGCGGTCGTCTCGTCGGAGCCTTCGATCGTGATCAGCAGCGACGCGTCGCGCGCCGCGAGCGAATCAGCCGTCTCGCCGAACAGCGGGCTCGACTCGTCGATCACATGCATCAGGTTCCAGCCGAGCAGGAAGATCGGATGCTCGCTGCGCACGAGCGGCAGGTCGTGGATCTTGCGCAGCGTATAGCCTTCGTGCGTGCCTTCGACGCGCATCAGCCGCAGTTTCGCGCGCGCCTCGGCGATCACGTTCTGGCGCGCGTTCGCGACCCGCACCATCAGCGTCATCCGGCCGTTCAGCGGCCGCACGATCGCGTAGCGCGCGAACACGATCTTCGCGCGCGGCCGCGAGAAACGCGCGAATACGAGCCCCGTGGCCAGCGCGATCCCCGACATCCCGATGAAGATCTCGAGCGTCGCGACGAGGTGCGCGTAGACGGTCTGCGGATGCATGTCGCCGTAGCCGACGGTCGCGAGCGTCTCGACGCTGAAGAAGAACGCGCCGCCAAACCCGGCCGGCGACTGGTTCGCGATCGGCGCCGTGC
Source organism: Burkholderia sp. PU8-34 (assembly GCF_053427725.1). Taxonomy (NCBI): domain Bacteria; kingdom Pseudomonadati; phylum Pseudomonadota; class Betaproteobacteria; order Burkholderiales; family Burkholderiaceae; genus Burkholderia; species Burkholderia sp. PU8-34. The sequence goes on along the minus strand of NZ_JBSAXC010000005.1, from coordinate 45,471 downwards.
CGAGCAGGTATAGCGTCGCGAAACAGCCGTTCATCAGCAGGAACAGCACCGCGAGCGACAGGAAGAACATCGGCCAGCTCACCGTCAGCGCACGGTGGTACAGGTCGCGCCAGCCGGGCGGCGGCATCCCGTACGCAATCACGTGACGGGTGCCCGACCAGATCTTGCGGCCACGGCCGCGGGGGCGAAAGGAGGCGGAAGATTCTTTCATGACGCGTCGCCGCTGACGGGGAGCGACGAGCGTAGCACGGGGAACGCCGGGCCGGAATGCGCGGCCGGTGCTGGTGCTGGTGCTGGTGCTGGTGCTGGTGCTGGTGCTGGTGCTGGTGCTGGTGCTGGTGCAGGGTGCCAGTGCCGGGCGATGAGCGGTCGGCGTTGCTGCACCGCTTCCACGCGTGAACCCTGACCGCCCCGATATCGCGCCGGATTGCGCCTACCATTGAATTTCGGTGCATCGCGCGCACACGGTCGCGGTATCGGCAGACAGATCGGCAAACACGGGAGTCGCCATGGGAGACGAACACAATCCGCAACGCCGGCGCCTGCTGCATACGGCCGCCGCAGGCAGCCTGCTGGTCGTCGGCGGAAGCTGGCACGGCCGCGCCAGCGCGGCCGACGCGGTCACGCTGCCTTTCGAGAACGGCCTGCGCGAACTGACGCACGCGTTTCCGCAAAAGGGCGAGATGCTGCTGGTACGCATCCGCCCGCCGCTGCTCGAAACCCCGTTCGCCGTGTTCGACGACGGCGTGTTCACGCCGAACGACCGGTTCTTCGTGCGCTGGCATCTCGCCGACATCCCGACGCGAATCGACGCCGGCGCGTTCCGGCTCGCCGTGCACGGGCTCGTCGAGCGCCCTGTCGAACTGAGCCTGCACGATCTCATGAGCCACTTTCCGCACGTCGAAGTGGCCGCGGTCAATCAGTGCGCGGGCAATTCGCGCGGCTTCTTCAGTCCGCGCGTCGCCGGCGGCGAATGGGGCAACGGCGCGATGGGCAACGCGCGCTGGACGGGCGTGCGGCTGAAAGACATCCTCGATCGCGCGGGCGTGAAGGCGGGCGCGGTCCAGGTCCGCTTCCGCGGCCTGGACAACGGCGTGCTGCCCGCCACGCCGCCCTTCGTCAAGGCGCTCGACGTCGACCGTGCACGCGACGGCGAAGTGATCGTCGCGTTCGGCATGAACGGGCAGCCGCTGCCGCTGCTCAACGGCTTCCCGCTGCGCCTCGTCGTGCCCGGATGGTATTCGACGTACTGGGTGAAGATGCTGAACGACATCGAGGTCATCGACCGGCGCGACGACAATTTCTGGATGGCGAAGGCGTATCAGATTCCCGACACGCCGCATGCGAGCATCCAGCCCGGGCAGGCAGGCGTCAAGACCGTGCCGATCAGCCGGATGGTGCCGCGCTCGTTCGTCACCAACCTCGCCGACGGCGCCGTGATCGCACTGGACCGCGCGCAGACGGTCCGCGGCATCGCGTTCGGCGGCGACACGGGTGTGCGCAACGTGCTGTTCTCGCACGACGGCGGCGCGTCGTGGTCGGCGGCGCGGCTCGGCAAGGACTACGGCAAGTACAGCTTCCGCCGCTGGGAAGCGCAGTTCACGCCGCACCGCGCCGGACAGGCCGTGCTGCAGGTCAAGGCGGTCAACGACGACGGCGTCGAGCAGCCCGACACCCCGCCCTGGAACCCGGCCGGCTACATGCGCAACGTGGTCGAATCGACGAAGGTATTCGTCGCGTGAGGAGCCGCTGATGACGAAGACATGTGCCGCGATCCTGCTCGCCGCCGTCGCGTGCGCGGCAAGCGTCGCGATGGCGGAAACGGCCCGGCCGGCGCGCGCTGCAGCGGGCGGGACGGTCGAGGTCCAATTGCCCGGTGATACGCAGAAGTTTCCGCCCGGCCCGGGCGCCGATCTCGCGAATCTGCACTGCCTGATCTGCCATTCGGTCGACATGGTGACCCGGCAGCCGCCGTTGTCATTCCAGGAGTGGAAGGCGGAAGTCGCCAAGATGCGCGCGGTCTACGGCGCGCCGCTGCCGCCCGACGCAATCGACGATATCGCGCGTTACCTGACCGCGATCAACGGAAAGCCGTGACGCATTGCAAGGCCACGCGGCGCGCCGGTGAAAAGGCCGGCCGCTTGTCGGCCACGAAGCGTGCGTTGGAGTTTCTCCGGCCCGCCGCCGGCATGCGTGCCGACGAGGCAACGCATCCGCATGTGAAAATGGCCGGCAGCACGCTGCCGGCCCCTCTCCCTATGATCGCAGCGTGCACCGCGGTCACTTCCGGTCGACGATCACCCGATCGAACGTGCCGCCGTCCGCGAAGTGGGTCTTCTGCGCGTTCGCCCAGCTGCCGAAGACCTGTTCGACGCTGAACGTCTTCAGCGCCTTGAACTCGGCCGCGTGCTTCTTCAGCACGTTCGGATCGCGCGGACGCAGATGATGCCGCGCGATGATCTCCTGCGCGTCCGGTGTGTACAGGTAGTCGAGATACGCCTGCGCGACCTTGCGTGTGCCCTTCTTGTCGACCACCTTGTCGACGATCGCGACCGGCGGCTCCGCGAGGATGCTCGCCGACGGATACACCGCGTCGAACTGCGCGCCCGATGCGCCGGTATCCATCAGCGCGACCTCGTTCTCGAACGTGACGAGCACGTCGCCGATCCCGCGCTGCGTGAACGTCGTCGTCGCGCCACGGCCGCCCGAATCGAGCACCGGCACGTTGCGGAAGATCGCCTTCTCGAAGTCGAGCGCCTGCTGGTCGGTCGCGCCCTTCTGCTTCTGGTAGCCCCATGCGGCCAGATACGCGTAGCGGCCGTTGCCCGACGTCTTCGGGTTCGCGATGATCACCTGCACGCCCGGCTTCGCGAGGTCGCTCCAGTCCTTGATCCCGTTCGGGTTGCCCTTGCGCACGAGGAACACCATCGTCGTCGAGTACGGCGAGCTGTTGTCGGGGAAGCGCGCGCGCCAGTCCTTCGGCATCAGTTGGCCGCGCTCGGCGAGCAGGTCGATGTCGTTCGGCTGGTTCATCGTCACGACGTCGACCTGCAGGCCCTGCAGCACCGACAGCGCCTGCGCGCTCGATGCGCCATGCGACTGCTTGATCGTCACCGTCTCGCCGGTCTTCTGCTTGTACGCGGCCGCGAAGCCCGCGTTGATGTCCTTGTACAGCTCGCGCGTCACGTCGTACGACACGTTCAGCAGCGACGTGTCTGCATGCGCAGCCGCCGTCGAAACGACCAGCGCCGCCGCGGCGATGCCCTTCAGCAGCCGGCCGCCGATTCCGTGCATGTATCCCATCGTTGAAATGCCCCGCTTCCAGTGGTTCCAGTGGTGGATGCGTGACGGCGCGCGCACGCGCCGTCATCGAAACGTAAGCGGGCATTCTAGCGGCCGGCCGCGCGGCGCTTTCCAATCAGTCATGGAATGCAAAGCTGGAATTCTGCTAAACGACGATCGCTCGCGCAGGCGTTCGATCTGATGCTAAGATCGCCGTTCAGCCCACTTCACGGTCCATCCATGTCCGCTGCCCTGCGTCCGCATCCGATCCTCGCCGCCGTCGCGGCAGGCGCGCGCGCGGCCGGGCTGAAAGCGAAAAAACGACTCCTCGACTGACGGGGACGTCGCGTCCCGTCAGGCGATTGCCGGACGGGATACCCGCAAGCCGTTTCACTCTCCTCGCTTGCCCGCCTCGTTCCGGCACCCCGCCGGCGGAACGGTTCCCTCCCATCCGTTTCCACCATGAGGCTTTGCATGCAAGCACGTTTCGAAGGTATCTGGCTGCCGATCATCACGCCGTTTCACGACGGTGAAGTCGACCATGCGGCGCTCGCGCGGCTCGCCCGCCGCTATGCGGCAACCGGCATCGCCGGCTTCGTCGCGGGCGCGACGACGGGCGAAGGCGCGCTGCTCGACGCGCGCGAACAGGACGCCGTGTTCGCGACCATCCGCGACGCGGCGCCGGGTCTGCCGATCGTCGTCGGGCTGACCGCGAGCGCGACGCATTTTGCCGCGGCCCGCGCGCGCGAACTCGCCGCGCTGCGCCCCGACGGCCTGCTCGTCACGCCACCCGTCTATGTGCGGCCGACGCAGGACGGCATCCGTCGGCACATCGAGGCGATCGTCGACGCGGCCGACCTGCCGGTGCTCGTCTACAACATCCCGTACCGCACCGGCGTGAACGTCGAATTCGAGACGCTGCAGGCGCTCGCGCGCGATCCGCGCGTCGCGGGCGTCAAGGAATGCGGCGGCAGCTTCGAGCGGATGACGCGGCTCGTGCACGACACGCCGCTCGCGATCCTGTCCGGCGACGACAACCAGAACTTCGCGGCGCTATGCGCGGGCGCGCACGGCACGATCGCGAGCAGCGCGCACGTGCTGCCCGAGTGGCACGTACGCATTCACGCGCTGGTGCGCGACGGGCGACTTGCCGATGCACGGCGGCTCTCCGTCGCGCTGCAGCCGCTCGTCGCGGCGCTGTTCGCGGAGCCGAATCCGGCACCCGTGAAGGCGCTGCTGGCTGCGCAAGGCTGGTGCGAGGACGTCCTGCGGCTGCCGTTCGTGCCGGCGAGCGACGCGCTGCGGGCGAGGCTGGTCGAGCTTCATGAGGAGCTCGAAGCGTCGACGCCGGTTGTCGCAGCCGCTTAGGATTTCGATCGAAAACTGTTTCAAACCGTCAGGATCTGGGGCGAGCCATACTGCGCGAGGTGGCTGTCTGCAGTGACAAGGCGCAACGGTTCGTAGTGAGCCTGCGCGACGAGCAACCGGTCGAACGGGTCGCGGTGATGGTGCGGCAGGTTGCGCACGGCCGCGCCGTGCGCCGCCCGAACCGGCAGTTCGTTGTAGCCGCTCGCATCGATTTCATCGATGAGCCGATCCACGTCGACGTTCAGCTTTCCCCGCCCGACCTTGATCGCTACTTCCCAGATACTGGCGCTGCTGACGAACACTTCCTCGGCAGCGGCGATCAGCGTGCGCGCGCGGATACTCAGTTTCGGGTCATTGTTCACGACCCAGAGAAAGATGTGCGTATCGAACAGCAACCGCATCACTTCCCCTCGAAAGCATCCAGCACATGGTCGGGCAGCGGCGCATCGAAGTCGTCGGCAATCCAGACCTGCCCCGCAAGGGCACCGAACCGCCGGACGGGTTTGACGCGCCTGACGGGTTCGACAGGCACAAGCCGCACCGCGGGCTTGCCGTGCCTCGAGATCACGACTTCCTCGCCGCCCATCGCGGCATCGACGAGCCGGGACAGATCGAGCGCGGCATCGTTGAGGTTTGCGTTCTGCATGATCGACTCCATTGAGTGGCCCACCATTGTCGCCAGATTGGGCAGTTCGCTCCAGTTGGCCGAATGGGCGACCGAACGCGCATTTGCCGATGGCGATCACGCAGCGAGCACTGTCGTCGCCGCCTCCGTCGCATCGCGCACCGCCTGCGTCACGATCCGCGCGAGCCGGTCGACCGTCGGCGTCGCCGACGACGCGCGCCGCAGCAGCATCAGCGGCAGGCTCGGCAACTCGGGCAAGCCGAGCGATGCGGCGTCGAGCAGGCGCACCGACGCGGGCAGCCCGTAGTGCGAGCGCACCGTGAGCCCGAGGCCAGCCGCGGCCGCCGCCCATAGCCCGGCGAGGCTCGGTGTCGTGAACGCGACGCGCCACGGCACGCCGGCGCGATCGAGCGCATCCGTCGCCGCGCCAAAGAACCGGCATGGCCGGTCGAACACGACGAGCGGCAGCGGTTCGCCCGGTACGGAAACGGTGCGGATGTCCGTGCCGCCGCGCGCGTCCGGCACCTCCCCGCCTTCGGCTGCGCCCTCCCTGCCGCCACCCGGAACACCCATGCCGGCCGTACCCAGGCCAACCTTACCGATCCACCGCATCGGCACATGCGCGATCGCTTCGCTGTCGATCCCGGCCCGCGACACGAACGCCGCCGACGCGGGGTCTCCCCACACCAGCGCGAGGTCGAGCTGGTTCGCATCGAGCCGGTCGAGCAGTTCGGCATTGCGCGCGACGCGCGCCTCGATCCTCACCTTCGGATGCGCGCGCGCGAAGCGGCCCAGCACGCCGGGCAGGATCGCCTCGCCGAAATCCTCCTGCAGGCCGATCCTCACCCAGCCGTCGAGATTCGCGCCGCGCACGGCGGCGGCGGCCTCGTCGTTCAGCTCGACCATCCGCCGCGCGTAGCGCAGCATCGCGTCGCCGGCATCGGTCAGCGCCAGCCCGCGCCCCGACTTGACGAAGAGCGGCGTGCCCGCCTGCTCCTCGAGCTTGCGGATCTGCGCGCTCACCGCCGACGACGAGCGCGCGACGCGATCCGCCGCCTTCGCGAAGCTGCCGAGATCGACGCCCGCGACGAGGCTGCGCAGCGCGGCGATGTCGAAATTGGGGTACGCCGCTGATTCAGACATTTATTTCAACCATCCTGTTTTATCGAACGATCCATCAAAAACTTTCCGATTTTCAGGATGAATCTAGGACGCGAGACTGTGGCTGTCAATGTCCTCCCGCCCACTGATTGCCATGGATACTTTGCTCCCCCTCGCCCCGTGCTCGCCGGCGCGCCCCGCGCGCGGCCCGGCCCATCGCTGGCGCGTGCTCGCGGCCGGCGTCGCCGCGAACATGAGCTTCTCCGCCGCCGCGACGGGCATCCCGACCACGGCCGTGTGGCTGCGCGCCGACTACCGGCTCGACAGCGCCGCGCTCGGTGCCGCGCTCGGCGCGCTTGGCCTCGGCGTCGCGCTGTCCGAACTGCCGTGGGGCATCGCCGCCGACCGCTTCGGCGACCGGCGCGTTCTGCTGTCCGGGCTCGTCGCCACGGCCGCGATGTTCGCGCTGATGGTGTTCGCGATCGTGCCGTCCGCGCACGCCGTGCCGCCGCTCGCGCGTGTCGCGGCCGCGCTGTTCTGCGTCGGATTGCTCGGCGGCAGCGTGAACGGCTCGAGCGGCCGCGCGGTAATGCGCTGGTTCGGCGAACGCGAGCGCGGGCTCGCGATGAGCATCCGCCAGACCGCGGTGCCGCTCGGCGGCGGCGTCGGCGCCGCGCTGCTGCCGTCGCTCGCGACGCATGCCGGGTTCGCCGCGGTATTCGGTGCGCTGGCGCTGCTGTGCGCGGTGTCCGCAGCGCTGACCTGGCGCTGGTTGCATGAGCCGCCGGACAGCCACACTGCCGCGCCGCCCCACGTTTCCGGACAGCCCGCGCGACCCGAACGCGGGCCGCTCGCGAGCGGCCCGGTCTGGCGGATCGTGCTCGGCATCGGCCTGCTGTGCGCGCCCCAGTTCGCGGTGCTGACGTTCGCGACCGTGTTCCTGCACGATTTCGGCCGGCTCGGCGTCGCGGCGATCAGTACCGCGATGGTCGCGCTGCAGGCGGGCGCGATGACGATGCGCGTGTGGAGCGGACGCCACACCGACCGGCACGGCAACCGGCGCGCATACTTGCGCGGCTCGGTGCTCGTCGCGGCCGCGTCGTTCGCGCTGCTGGCGGCCGCGACCGCCGCGAGCCCGCAGGTGCCGATCGCCGCGATCGTCGCGGTGCTGGTGTTTGCGGGCATCTGCGTGTCGGCGTGGCACGGTGTCGCGTACACGGAACTCGCGACGCTCGCCGGCGCGAACCACGCGGGCACCGCGCTCGGCATGGCGAACACCTGCGTGTACCTGGGCCTGTTCGCGACGCCGCTCGCGATCCCGCCGCTGCTCGCGCATACGTCGTGGAGCGTCGTCTGGCTCGCGACGGCGGCATGCGCATGCGTGGCGTGGCCGCTGTTTCCGCGGCGTGCACGTTGAGCGCGCGTGCCCGCGTCCGGAGCGGGCTGGCATCGGCTGCCGGTCGCGCCGCTGACGCCCTGCCCGAAAGCCATTCGTCACTTCACGGAAAGCACCCCAGCGTCACACCCGCCTGCGCAAACGATTCACCGAAACGCCTCATCCGACCGGCATACTCGCAGATGTTCGGGATCAGCCCTATCGGAGAAATGTGATGCGCCGCGTTGCCACCGCCCTGGCCCTTTGTGCCGCGATGTTCGCCGCCGCGTGCAGCGACGACGCCCCGCACGACGCGCACGCGGCCGACGGGACGCAGCCGTCCGGCGCATCGGCCGGCGTGGCGAGCGCGTTCAACAGCGCCGCGCCCGGCGGCAACGCCGCGTCGGACGCTGCGCCGCTCGCGCCACCCGTCGTCCACTACCCGCCCGACGATGACGACGACGCTGCAAAGCCCGCTGCCAGCGCGCCACCTGGCGCCGCATCGGCTGCCGCCGCGTCGACACTGGGGTGATCCGAAGTTTCCGTCCCCGTTCGCAGACTCGAGGGGAAAAACACGACGTCGTCCGGCCGCCGCCGTTTCCTGCATACCGTCGCACAATCCGCGGACGCCACCGTCGCCCTCGACACGTCCCCGAATCGACCCGCACGAACCGGGCGCGCGGCCAGCGCGCGCGCTGCAGTACACGCTGCATGTGAACGCGTGCAGCGACGGCGCGAACCGCATGTTCTCGCGCCGTTTCGCGGGCCACGTCGAAAACAGTCAGCCGAGCTACCCGGATCCGGCGCCGGTGAAGCCGGTCATTGCGTAACGGCATTTGCGGGTATCTGCGCAGGCGCAGCGCGCGGTTGCGCTGCACCCGACGTGTCATACGCAGGACGCGTCACACCGCATGCGCGAACCCGCCGCCGGCGAACGCCGGCTCGAACGCCCCCGACTCCTCGCGAAAGCGCAGCGGCGCTGCGCAATGCACGAGCGTGTCGACGAAATACTTCGCGCGCGGCCACGGCCCGAAGCCGGCCGCGGTGTTGATGTGGCCCGCGTCGCCGAGATTGACGAATGCGCTGCCGAGCCGCTGCGCGAGCGCGCGTGCGTCGCCGAGCGCCATCCACGGGTCGGTCTCGCTGCCGATCACGATCGACGGCACCGCGAGACGACGCGCATCGAACGGCCCCGCGAACGTGAACTTCTTCGGGCTCGCGGGCGCGACGAGCAGCACGCCGGCGACGTCGCCCGCATGCGGCCATTGCGCGAGCGCGTGCGCGGCCGCGAGGCAGCCGAAGCTGTGCGCGGCGAGCACGAACGGGCCGCGCTCGCGTTCGAGCAACGCGCGCACGGACTGCGCCCAGCGTGCGAGGTCCGGTGCGTCCCAATCGTCCTGCTCGACACGCAGCGAACGCGGGAACTGCCGCTCGAGCCAGGTCTGCCAGTGAGCGCCTTCGCTGCCGTGCAGGCCGGGAACGGTGACGAGCCGCGGCGGCCACGCCGTTTTGCTGCATGCGCGCATCATGATCACCCTCGCTGTGTGGAAGACGAGGTCCGATTGTGGCGCGCGGCGCGCGGCGGCCGAACCAATATTTCGTGCTTTGCTTTTCGGCGGGCGCGCAGCCGATGCATGGGCCGGATCGGGCGGCGAACCGCGCATCGACCGCGCGCCCGGCGTTTGCGCGCCCCGCGCGGGTCGCCACAACGCAAGCGCCCGCGAAACCGTAGAATGTGGGGTTCCAGAATGGAGACACCCGATGCCCGCTACGCCTTCCGGCGCGCTGCGCCCGTTCCATCTCGCCTTTCCCGTGTCGAACCTCGCCGACGCCCGCGCGTTCTACGGCGGCCTGCTCGGCTGCCCGGAGGGCCGCAGCTCGGATCATTGGGTCGATTTCGACTTCTTCGGCCATCAGCTCGTCGCGCACCTCGCGCCGGACGAAACGGGCGCGAGCGCGGTCAATCCGGTGGACGGCGACAACGTGCCGGTGCGCCACTTCGGCGTCGTGCTGTCGATGGACGAATGGCATGCGCTCGCCGACACGCTGAAGGCCGCGCACACGCGCTTCGTGATCGAGCCGCACATCCGCTTCAAGGGCGAGGTCGGCGAGCAGGCGACGATGTTCTTCCTCGATCCGTGCGGCAACGCGCTCGAATTCAAGGCGTTCGCCGACATCGGCCAGCTGTTCGCGAAGTGACCGGCATGAAAGTCCTGTTCTACTCGCCCTACCAGGAAGCCGACGCATGGCGCGCGGAGCTCGCGCAGGCACTGCCCGAAGCCGACCTTCGCGCGTGGCAGCCGGGCGATACGGCTGCCGCCGACTACGCGCTCGTGTGGCGCGCGCCGCGTGAACTGTTTGCGCCGCGCGACGGCCTGCGCGCGATCTTCAACCTCGGCGCCGGCGTCGACGCGCTGCTCGCGCTCGAGCGCGCGCATCCGGGCACGCTGTGTCGCGACGTGCCGCTCGTGCGGCTCGAGGATTCGGGCATGGCGCAGCAGATGGTCGAATACGCGACGCACGCGGTGCTGCGCTACCTGCGCCGCTTCGACGAATACGACGCGCTGCAGCGCGCGCGCCGCTGGCAGGTGCTCGAGCCGCATCCGCGCGCGACCTTCACGGTCGCCGTGCTCGGCCTTGGCGTGCTCGGCACGCAGGTCGCGCGCGCACTCGCCGGGCTGGGACTGCCGGTGCGCGGCTACAGCCGCAGCCCGAAGCAGCTCGACGGCATCGCGACGTTTGCCGGCGCAGCGGAGCTCGACGCATGCGTCGACGGCGCGAAGGTGCTCGTCAACCTGCTGCCGAGTACGCCGGACACCGACGGGATCCTCGACGCGCGCCTGTTCGCGCGTCTCGCGCCCGGCGCGTACGTGATCAACGTCGCGCGCGGCGCGCATCTCGTCGAAGCCGACCTGCTCGACGCGCTCGCGAGCGGCCGCATTGCGGCCGCGACGCTCGACGTGTTCCAGCACGAGCCGCTGCCGGAAGACCATCCGTTCTGGCATGCGCCGCGCATCACGATCACGCCGCACAGCTCGGCCGAGACGCTGCGCGCGGAAGCCGTCGCGCAGATCGCCGGCAAGATCCGCGCGTTCGAGCGCGGCGAGCCGGTCAGCGGCATCGTCGACTACGCGCGCGGCTACTGAATTTCCTATTTCAAATTACCGGAGACAGCCATGACCTTCCCCACCGCCGTCAAGATCGTCGAAGTCGGCCCGCGCGACGGGCTGCAGAACGAAAAGACCTTCGTGCCCACCGACGTGAAGATCGCGCTCGTCGACCGCCTGTCGCACGCCGGCTTCCGCAATGTCGAAGCCGCCTCGTTCGTGTCGCCGAAATGGGTGCCGCAGATGGCCGACGGCGCCGACGTGATGGCCGGCATCGAGCGGCGCGCCGGCACGATCTACTCGGTGCTCACGCCGAACCTGAAGGGCTTCGAGGGCGCGCTTGCCGCGCGCGCCGACGAGGTGGTGATCTTCGGCGCGGCGAGCGAAGCGTTCTCGCAGCGGAACATCAACTGCAGCATCGCCGAGAGCATCGCGCGCTTCGAGCCGGTCGCGAAGGCCGCGAAGGATGCGGGCCTGCGCCTGCGCGGCAGCGTGTCGTGCGCGCTCGGCTGCCCGTACCAGGGCGACGTGCCGGTCGCCTCGGTCGTCGACGTCGTCGAGCGCTTCGCGGCGCTCGGCTGCGACGAGATCGACATCGCCGACACGATCGGCGTCGGCACGCCGACCCGCACGCGCGAAGTGCTCGCGGCCGTCACGCGTGTGTTCCCGCGCGAGCGCCTGTCGGGTCACTTCCACGACACCTACGGCCAGGCGCTCGCGAACATCTACGCGGCGCTGTTCGAAGGTATCGAGATCTTCCACGCGTCGGTCGCGGGCCTCGGCGGCTGCCCGTACGCGAAGGGCGCAACCGGCAACGTCGCGACCGAAGACGTGCTGTACCTGATGCAGGGCCTCGGCATCGACACGGGCGTCGATCTCGCGCAGGTCGTCGCCGCCGGCGAGTTCATCTCGAACGCGATCGGCCGCGCGAATGTGTCGCGCGCCGGCCGCGCGCTGCTCGCGAAGGCGCAAAGCGCGGCCGACGCGTCGAGCTGCGCCTGACCCCAAGGGCCTGTTCCCGCTGATAAGGGGCTTGCGCTGGCCGCCAGAATGAATTTTGGTTTCGGGAACGTGCCCTACTCCAACGGATTGCTCAATATGACGACACCTGCTTCACTCGAATCCCTCCCCGATTCCGCGCGACGCGTCGCGACGCTGCTGCGCGAGCGCGGCCACGCGAAAGGCATCGTGATGCTCGCCGAAACCGGCAAGACCTCGGCCGAGGCAGCGGCCGGGCTCGGCTGCTCGGTCGCGCAGATCGCGAAATCGATCCTGTTCCGCCGCCAGTCGGACGGCGCGCCGGTGCTGGTCGTCGCAAGCGGCGTGAACCGCGTCGACGAGAAGAAGGTCGCCGCGCAGGTCGGCGAGGTCGGCCGCGCCGATGCGAAATTCGTGCGCGAGAACACGGGCTACGCGATCGGCGGCGTGTGCCCGATCGGCCATCTCGTCGAGCCAGTCACGCTGATCGACGCCGACCTGCTCGCGCTCGACAGCCTGTGGGCCGCGGCCGGCCATCCGCATGCGGTGTTCAACCTGTCGCCGCAGGAACTCGTCACGCTGACCAACGCGCCGGTCGCGGACGTCGCGCTGCGCGAAACCGCATGAGCGACGTGCCGGAAAGCGCGGTCGCATCGCCGTGCACGGGCGTGTGCCGGATCGATCCGCGCACCGAATGGTGTGCGGGTTGCCTGCGGACCCGCGATGAGATCAAGGCGTGGCGCGCGTCGGACGACGACGCGAAGCGCGCGGTGCTCGCGCGGCTCGATGCGCGGCGTGCGCTCGCGACGAGCGACGCATAAAAAAATGCCGTTCAGCCTGTCGGGCGAACGGCATCTCGAATCGGAATCCTGTGAACGTGATCAACGTCACAGCACGCATCATACGAGCGACGCCGACGGCATCGCATCGGGTGTTTCCCTACAACTTCTTACAGCGCGTTTCAACCGCGCGCACCGGCCTTCGGCACGCGTGCAAGCGACGTGCCGCTGCGCCGATGTGCGCACTGCAGGCAAGCCAGGCCGGCCACGCGAGCCGCACGACCGTTTCAATTCCCGGTGGCCGGGCGGCGCACCGGCACGATGCGCCAGCCGAGGTTGACGCCGGCGGCCGCGAGCAGGATCAGCAGCGCGCCGAGCACTTGCGTCCACGCGAGCGTCTGCCCGAACGCGATGCGGTCGACCACGATCGCGACGACCGGATAGACGAACGACAGCGCGCCTGTCATCGCGGTCGGTAATTTCTGGATTGCACCATACAGCAGCACGTACATCACGCCCGTGTTCACGATGCCGAGCGCGACGAGGTCGAGCCACTGCGCGGGTGTCGCGGGCAGCGTATCGAAGTGCGCGAACGGCGCGAGCATCACGACGCCGAGCCCGACCTGCAGCAGCGCGAGCAGATGCGGCGGCGTGCCTTTCAGGTGCTTCGTGATGATCGACGACACTGCGTACAGGAAGGCCGCGCCGAGCGCGAGCGCGACGCCTTCGAGGTACTCGCCCGGCACCGCGAGCACGGCCGGCTCGACCCGCACCACGCACACGAGGCCGACGAACGCGAGCAGCATCCACGCGAGCGCCGACGCGGTGATCCGTTCGCGGAACACGATCGCGCCGAGCGCGACGAGCATGAACGGCTGCGTGTTGTAGACGGCGGTCGCCATCGAGATCGACGCGCGCGAGTAAGCGGCGAACAGCAGCAGCCAGTTCGCGACGATCGCGACGCTGCCCGCCGCGGTGAGCAGCAGCATGCGTGGCGAGAACAGCGAGCGGCGCAGGAACCCGAACGCCGCACAGACGATCGCGAGCGTCGCGCCGCCGAACACGCAGCGGAAGAACACGACATTGGCGAGCGGCTGCCGCGACGACATCACGAGCCAGCCGATCGTGCCGGACATCAGCATCGCGACGACCATCTCGGCGGCGCCGCGGCGAATTTCGTTCGAAGCCATGACAGTTCCCGTTGAAGGATCGGATGACTTCGATTCTAGAAACTTGCTTTCGTGATCTCTACGACTAAACTGAAGCGAATCCGTCGCTTCACCTTCGAAAGCAAAGCCATCATGCCAAAACGCCTTTCTCCGCCTGCGGTCGCGACGCTCGACGCGACCGACCGCGCGATCCTCGCCGCGCTCGCCGACGACGCGCGCATCGCCACCAGCGAACTCGCGCGGCAGATCGGCCTGTCGGCGCCCGCGACCGCGGACCGCGTGCGGCGCCTCGAAGCGCAGGGCGTGATCGCGGGTTTTACGATCGAGCTCGATCCGCGCGCGCTCGGCTACACGCTGCAGGCGATCGTTCGCGTGAAACCGCTGCCCGGGCAGCTGCATCTGGTCGAGGAGCTGCTGCGGCGCATTCCCGAATTCGTCGAATGCGACAAGGTGACGGGCGACGACTGCTTCATCTGCCGGCTCTACCTGCGCACGATCGAGCAGCTCGACGGGATCCTGTCGAAGGTGACGGAGCGCGCGGAAACCAGCACCGCGATCGTCAAGTCGACGCCCGTGCCGCGCCGGCTACCGCCACTCGCGGACGACGACGCGGCGCGCCGCTGACGCGCGCCGCACCGTGACACCATCACATCGCCACATCGCCGCATCGCCGCATCGCCACATCGCCACATCGCCACATCGCCACATCGCCACATCGCCACATCGCCACATCGCCGCATCGCCGCATCGCCGCATCGCCACACCGTCACACCGTCACACCGCAGCACCGCCACATCGCCGCACCGCCACATCGCCACATCGCCACATCGCCGCACCGCTCACGCGGCGCCCTAACGCGGCCGGACTCATGCAGCCAGCCCATGCAACCGGAGTCACGCAGCCGGATCACGCGCCTCGAAGAATGCGAGGATCTCGTCGATCAGTTCGACCGGTGCCTCTTCCGGAATGTAATGCCCGCAGTCGACCGCGCGGCCGCTGACGTCGCGCGCGACGTGCCGCCACTCGTCGAGCGGATCGAAGCAGCGGCCGACGATGCCGTTCTCGCCCCACAGCACGCGCAGCGGGCACGCGACCTTGGTGCCGCGCTCGAGATCCGCCCGGTCGTGCTCGAGATCGATCGTCGCCGACGCGCGGTAGTCCTCGCACATCGCATGCACGGCGCCCGGCTGCGCGAGCGCCGCGCGATACGCGGCGAGCGCCTCCGGCGCGAACGGCGCGAGGCCCGCCGAACGGTTGCCCATCACGCGCTCGATATACGCGTCGGTGTTGCCGCCGACGAGCGTCTCCGGCAGCGGCTCGGGCTGGATCAGGAAGAACCAGTGGAAATACGCGGTCGCGAACGCGCGATCGGTCTTCTCGTACATCGCGAGCGTCGGCGCGATGTCGAGCAGCATCATCCGCTCGACCGCGTCGGGGTGATCGAGCGCGAGCCGGTGCGCGACGCGCGCGCCGCGATCGTGCGCGCACACGTAGAAGCGCTCGAAGCCGAACTGCCGCATCACCGCGACCTGGTCGGCCGCCATCGCGCGTTTCGAGTACGGCGTGTGCTGCGCATCGCTCGCTGGCTTGCCCGATGCCCCGTAGCCGCGCAGGTCGGTCGCGATCACCGTGAAATGGTTCGCGAGCGTCGCGGCGACGCGATGCCAGATCATGTGGGTTTGCGGATGGCCGTGCAGCAACAGAAGCGGCGGCCCCGCGCCGCCTTTGATACCGAAGATGTCGGTGTCCTGCACCGTGACGCGAAATGGTGCGAATGTCTCGAACGACATGGTCTGTTTCTCATTGGTTTGTTATGGCGCCTATTGTAGGACGCGTCCGAAACCACACAGCGGAGTGGATACCCGAATTCGTAGAAAGAGAGCACTCACTCGAGTGTCCGCGTCCGGCACGATTTGCCAAGCCCGCATACAATTGCACGATCGTTCGTATTAATATGTGCCGCAGGCCTTCTGCTGCGACTACACTCGAGCGGCTACACTCGAAACGCCGTACGCGCCGCCGCACACGGCCACGATCCGCTTTGCATGGGACCAGTGCGTGCTGTCGGGGTCGGAGCAAGCAATGAGGCACCTGCTCCCGCCGACCCGGCACTGAAGCGCGCACTCTGGCCGACACTGGAGACTTCACATGGCACTGCCCGCCGTCCTGCAGCAGCTGACGCTGCCCGTCATCGCGTCGCCGATGTTCATCGTCAGCTATCCCGAACTCGTGCTCGCGCAATGCAAGGCGGGCATCGTCGGTTCGTTCCCTGCGCTCAACGCACGCCCGGCCGAACTGCTCGACGAGTGGCTCACGCAGATCCAGGCCGAGCTCGCCGACCACAAGGCGAAGCATCCCGATGCGGTGATCGGCCCGATTGCGGTCAACCAGATCGTCCACCAGTCGAACGTGCGGCTCGAGCACGACGTGCGCGTGTGCGTCGACCACCAGGTGCCGATCTTCATCACGAGCCTGCGTGCGCCCGCGCGCGAGATCGTCGATGCGGTGCACAGCTACGGCGGCATCGTGCTGCACGACGTGATCAACCTGCGTCACGCGCAGAAGGCGCTCGAAGCGGGCGTCGACGGGCTGATCCTCGTCGCCGCCGGCGCGGGCGGCCACGCGGGCACCACGTCGCCGTTCGCGCTCGTCGGCGAAGTGCGCCGGATGTTCGACGGCCCAATCGTGCTGTCCGGCGCGATCGCGAACGGTGGCTCGATCCTCGCCGCGCAGGCGATGGGCGCCGACCTCGCGTACATGGGCACGCGCTTCATCGCGACGCAGGAAGCGCACGCGGTCGAGGACTACAAGCACGCGATCCTCAACGCGAAATCCGCCGACATCATCTACACGAACCTCTTCACGGGCGTGCACGGCAACTACATCCGCGAGAGCATCGAGAAGGCCGGCCTCGATCCGGAAGCGCTGCCGGAATCCGACAAGACAAAGATGAACTTCGGCGGCGACAAGGCGAAGGCATGGAAGGACATCTGGGGCGCCGGCCAGGGCGTCGGCCTGATGGACGACCTGCCGAGCGTCGGCGCGCTCGTCGCGCGGCTCAAGGGCGAGTACGACGACGCGAAGGCGCGCCTCGGCATCACGCGTTGAGCGTGATGAAACGGGCGCGCTGACGCGCGCAGCACGCCAGGCGTCGCACAAGACGCCACATAAAAGAAAAGCGCGAACCGGTCACGGTTCGCGCTTTTTCATTCACGGCGAGATTGCGCGGCTCAGCCCGCGCGCTTGATCCGCGTGATCGGCAGCACGCGCAGGCGCGCCTCGATCGACGGGCACAGCGACTGGTCCTCGAAACGCGCGGCGAGGAAGTCGACGAACGAGCGCACCTTCGCCGACACGTGACGGCGGCTTGCATACACCGCGTAGATCGGCAGCTCGCGCGGCGGCACCGCGTCGAGCAGCACCGGCACGAGCCGCCCGGCCTCGAGGTCGTCGCCGACCACTTCCGTGCCGAGCAGCGCGATGCCCGCGCCGCCGAGCACCGCCGCGCGCAGTCCTTCGAGGTGATTGACGATCAGGTTGCCGCTGAGATTCACGCGCGACGCGGCGGCCGCGTCGATCAGCATCGAATCGAGCATCGTCGCATTCGTGTCGCGACGCAGGTAATTGTGGTGCGCGAGATCGGCGATCGTCTGCGGCGTGCCGCGCTTCTCGAGATACTCGGGCGATGCGACGAGCAGGATGTGCGCGGTCGCGATCTGCCGCGCGACGAGCGACGACGACTTCAGTCCGGTCGGCGCCGCGCGCACGGCGACGTCGTAGCCTTCGTCGATCAGCTCGACGACGCGGTCGGACAGCGTGATCTCGACCGTCACGTCGGGGAAGCGGTCCGCATAATCGGTCACCGCCTGCATCACGTGCCGCAGCCCGAACGCGGACAGCGACGTCACGCGCAGCCGGCCCTGCGGCACCACGCTCGCGGCGCCGACCGCCTGCCCGGCTTCGTCGAGTTCGGACAGCGCCTGCACCAGGCGCTCGTAATATTCGCGTCCCGCCTCGGTCGGCGCGACGCGACGGGTCGTGCGATGCAGCAGCCGCGCGCCGAGCTGCTGCTCGAGATGCATCACGTGCTTGCTCGCCATCGCGGCCGACATCTGCATGCGCTCCGCCGCGCCGACGAAGCTGCCCACTTCGACGACGTAGCGAAACACATTCATGCTGACGAGGGTATCCATCGAACTAGCTCGCAATTCCAGAGAATCATGCAATTACGAGATAGGGTAGCAAAGGAGAGGCAATAGAAAGGTCAACAAAGGCAAAACGGCGCCGCAATAGGCGGCGCCGTTCAGGAAAATGCAACAGGTCGCGAATCCGGGACGGATCGCGCGGCGGGGTGCCCGCGGGGTCAGAACTTCGCGCGGATGCCGGCCCCGAACGTGTTGCCGTTCGACAGGCTGTTGATGTGGTCGTTCATGTACGCGGCGTACACGTCGGTGCGCTTCGACAGCGGGTAGTCGTAGCCGACCGCCCAGGTCTGGCGCGTCTGGTTCAGGCCGCCCCCGTCGCGCGAGTAAGCGTACGACGCCATCGCGCTGCCGGCGCCGAGCGGCACCAGCACGCCGCCTTGCCCGGTGTTCACGTGCCAGCTGCCGACGACCTGGTCATTCTTCGTATACATATACTGCGCGAACAGCTTCACGAGCTTCAGGTCGTAGGTCGCGCCGACCTGCGCGATGCCCTGGCTCTTCAGGCCCGTCACGAGCGAACTCAGGTCGCGCGGCGCGTTGTTGAAGTTCACGTACTGGTAGACGGCGGTCGCCGCGAACGGACCGTTCGCATAGTTGAACTGCGCGCTCCACTTCTTCGAACCGTTGTCGCCGGCCTGGTTGCCGAGCGCGTACATCGCGCCGAAGTTGAACCCGCCGAACTGCGGCGACGTGTACGACACCGCGTTGTTCCAGCCCGAATCGCCGACCGCGCCCTGGTCGCTCGGGTACGTCGGGAACGTGCCGAGGCCGAGGAACGTGTGATAGACCATCGGCGAGAACGTGTACGAGTCGAAGAACGGGTTGAACAGGATCGTCGACAGGAACAGGTGCGTCGTCAGGCGGCCGGCCGTCACGGTGCCGTACGGCGCGCTGATGCCGACGTACGCGTTGCGCGCGAAGAACGTGTCGCCCTGGAAGCGGCCGAACTGGCCGTTCTGCGCGCGGAAGAAGCTTTCCAGCGTGAAGATCGCCTTGTAGCCGCCGCCGAGATCCTCGGCCCCGTGCATCCCCCAGTACGACGTCGACATCCCGCCGCCCGACACGTTCCATGCGCGATCGCCGCCCGGGAACTTGGTCGCGCCGACCCATTCGTCGACCTGGCCGTACAGCGACACGCTCGATTGCGCATGGACGGGGGCGGTGGCGGCAACGCAGGCGGCGGCCGCGATCAGCTTGACGGACGTGCGCGACGCACGGCGGGCGAATGCTTTCATGGGATCTCCAGGTATTGTCGATAAGAAATCGTGCGGCGCTAGCGTTGTTATCGGAGCCGATGCTTGCGTCGTGTTGGGGCGCAGCCATCTTTACGGATCATGGGTCCGGTCAAAATTGCATGCGCTTATTGCGGGTATAGCGGCGGCATTAACTTCGCGCGGGCGGTGCTTGGACAGGCGGGGCGCGACGGCCATGCGCGGACGGATCGCGCGGCGGCACGGCGGCGCGCAATGCGCGAGCCGGGCGCGAAAGATAGCGCAACGTGGCGGGAAAATCAGCGGAAATCTGGGCCCGACTGTGGCGAAATTGCATCAGTCGGCGGGGGACAGAACGCGGGCGCGCTCAGTTTCGGTAGAACGGCGAGAAAAACGGCGAGTGCGCAGGCTCTTCCTGCGAACGGGGCGGCGGCAGCGGACGGCCGCCGCGCTCCTCGTTGTAGCGCGCGACGTCGGCGCGGATCGACCCGGCGCGCAGCGGCACGTTCCCGCCGCCGGGCGGACGCGGCACCTGGCGTGCATCGGCGCTGATCGGCCGGTACGGGTTCTGCGCGGCGTAGTGACCATAGGATGGCGTCGGCCGCAGGCCCCAGCGAGCGCCGCCGTAGCCGTTCACGCCCGCGCCGAACCGGGCGCCGCCGGGCGCGCCGCCGCCGCTCTGCGGGATCCGGCGCCAGACGGGCGACCCGCCGGACGGCTGGCCGTACGCGTGCATGCCGCCGCCGAAACCGTGTCCGCCGTGCGGAGGCTGTGCGAGCGCGAGCGGCACCAGGAGCGCACCGAGCACGCCTGCCGCCCACCGTCCGATCTTCCGTTTCACCCGATCCGTCATCGTTCAAAGCCTGGTTACGCCCTGCAGCCCGCCGGATAGACGGGCGCAAGCCTTTCAGCAGTAATTTATGAGCGAGGCGAAATCGTGTCGAGCCAAAAAATGTTAGGCCGCGGGCATCGGTGTAACACCATGTTACTGCTACGTTTTTCCCTCTCGGGGCCGGATGGGGACGGGACATTCTTCTGCCAATTTCGTCAACCGGACGGGGGCGTTGCAGCCATTTCCGTCATGCATCCGAATCATCAATCGATTCGCACAATGAATTTGTTTATTGAATGACCAGCCGGGACAATACGGTACCCGCGCGTGCGCGGCATGCATTCCTGTCGTTCCGATCGAGATCCCGATGGCCCGCCCCCGTTTCCTCCCCGACAACTTCACGCTCGCCCTCGTCGGCACCGTCGTGCTCGCGAGCCTCCTGCCCTGCCGCGGCAACGCCGCCCATGCGTTCAACTGGGCGACCAACATCGCCGTCGGCCTGCTGTTCTTCCTGCATGGCGCGAAGCTGTCGCGCGAAGCCGTCGTCGCAGGCGCGACGCACTGGCGGCTGCACGCGGTCGTGCTGCTCAGCACGTTCGCGCTGTTCCCGCTGCTCGGCGTCGCGCTCAAGCCCGTGCTGCAGCCGCTCGTCACGCCGGCGCTATACGCGGGCGTGCTGTTCCTGTGCACGCTGCCGTCGACGGTCCAGTCGTCGATCGCGTTCACGTCGATCGCGAAAGGCAACGTGCCGGCGGCCGTCTGCGCGGCATCGGCGTCGAGCCTGCTCGGCATCTTCGTCACGCCGGCGCTCGTCGGGCTGCTGATCACGACGCAGACCGGCGCTTCCACGTCGCCGTGGAGCACGGTCGGCAGCATCGTGATGCAGCTGCTCGTGCCGTTCGTCGCCGGCCAGCTGCTGCGCCCCGCGATCGGCGGCTGGATCGAGCGCAACCGCGGCGTGCTGCGCTTCGTCGACCAGGGCTCGATCCTGCTCGTCGTCTACGTCGCGTTCAGCGAGGCCGTCAACCAGGGCCTCTGGCTCCAGATCCCGCCGCGCGCACTCGCGGGGCTGCTCGCGGTGAACCTGCTGTTGCTCGCGATCGCGCTGCTGCTGACCGCGTTCGTCAGCAAGCGGCTCGGCTTCAATCGCGCCGACCAGATCACGATCATCTTCTGCGGTTCGAAGAAGAGCCTCGCCGCCGGCGTGCCGATGGCGAAGGTGATCTTCTCCGCGCATGCGGTCGGCGCGATCGTGCTGCCGCTGATGCTGTTCCACCAGATCCAGCTGATGGCCTGCGCGGCACTCGCGCAGCGCTGGGGCGCACGCGACCGCAGCGGCGAGCGCGATGCGCGGACCGACAGGCCCGCGCCGCCCGCACCGCCCGCACAAAGCGCGCTGAGCGGCGGCAAGCGCTGAGACGGGCGGCTGAGACGGTCGGACACGCGTGCGGTGCGGGGGCCGCTGCGTTCGGCGGCAGTGCTCACATAAGCCGACTCGCTCACACGCAAGCGCTCGCATTTCTCGCGGCGCCGGCCGCGCCCCCATGCACGGCGGCGCGCCGCGCTCGTGAAGCAATGCACCAGAACCGTGCATCGCTTCACGAAAGCTTCATTCAATTCTCGGTAATCGGTGCCGTTAAGCTGGACGTTCCGTCGCTTTGGCCACCCCGCCCATGTCCGCCGTCTCAGCCGCTCCCGATGCCGT
Source organism: Burkholderia sp. PU8-34 (assembly GCF_053427725.1). NCBI lineage: Bacteria > Pseudomonadati > Pseudomonadota > Betaproteobacteria > Burkholderiales > Burkholderiaceae > Burkholderia > Burkholderia sp. PU8-34. The sequence goes on along the minus strand of NZ_JBSAXC010000005.1, from coordinate 23,734 downwards.
CCGCACGTCGCGCTTGATCGCGGATCGCGCGCTCGCCGCCGTGTTCCAGCCAATCGTCGATCTCGGCTCGGGCACGGTAATCGGCTACGAGGGCCTGATCCGCGGCCCGCGCGGCACCGCCCTGGAACTGCCGGCCGCGCTATTCGCGCAGGCCGCGCGCGAAGGGGAAACCGTCGCGCTCGAGCATGCGGCGGCCGTCACCTGTCTCGATGCGTTCGCCGCGCTCGGCTGCGACGGCAAGCTGTTCCTCAACTTCAGCGCAGGCGCGATCCTGCAGCTCGCGCGTGAACGCGAGCGCGCCCGCGCGCTGCTCGAGCGCGCGCAGATCGCCGCCGAGCGCATCGTGATCGAGCTCACCGAGCAGAACGCGACGCCGGATCTCGCGTACGTCGCGCCGGCACTCGCGTCGCTGCGCGACGCGGGCATCCAGTTCGCGCTCGACGACTACGGAACCGCGAATGCGAGCATGAACCTGTGGCTGCGCCTGCATCCCGACGTCGTGAAGATCGACCGCTTCTTCATCCACGACATCGCGCTCGATCCGCTGAAGTTCGAGGCGGTCAGGGCAATGCAGCACTTCGCGCACGCGAGCGGCGCAAAGCTGATCGCGGAAGGCATCGAGCACGAGCGCGACCTGATCGTCGTGCGCGACATGGGGATCTGCTGCGTGCAGGGCTTCCTGCTCGGCCGCCCGCACGCGCGGCCGTCGCCGATCGTCGCACCGGCCGCACAGGACGCGATCCGCGCGCCGCATATCGCGGTGTTCCCCGGCACGACGCGCGCGGCACGCCAGACCGGCACGATTGCAGCGAAGATGCTCGTCGCCGCGCCTGCGCTGCCGCGCGACGCAACCAGCAACGACGTGCTCGACCTGTTCAACCGGATGCCCGGGCTGCACGCGGTCGCGCTCGTCGAGCACGACCGGCCGGTTGCGCTCGTGAACCGCCGCGGCTTCATGGACCGCGTCGCGCTGCCGTACTACCGCGAGGTGTTCGGCAGGAAGCCGTGTCTGCAGTTCGCGAACGACGCGCCGCTGATGATCGAGAACACGACGACCGTCGAGCAGCTCGCGACGCTGCTCGCGAGCAACGACCAGCGCTATCTCGCGGACGGCTTCGTGATCACCGAGCACGGCCGCTACGTCGGGCTCGGCACCGGCGAGAGCCTCGTGCGCGCGGTGACCGAGATGCGCATCGAGGCCGCGCGCTATGCGAACCCGCTGACGTTCCTGCCCGGCAACATCCCGATCAGCGCGCACATCGACCGCCTGCTCGAGCGCGACGCCGGGTTCCACGCGTGCTACGTCGACCTGAACCAGTTCAAGCCGTTCAACGACCAGTACGGGTACTGGCAGGGCGACGAAGTGCTGAAATTCGCCGCGACCGTGCTGGCCGGCATCTGCGATCCGCAGCGGGACTTCCTCGGCCACGTCGGCGGCGACGACTTCCTCGTGCTGTTCCAGAGCGACGACTGGCAGGCGCGCGCGACCGCAGCGATGCAGCGCTTCAACGACGGCGCGCAGCGCTTCTACACCCAGGCCGACCAGCGCGCGGGCGGGCTGCGTGGCGAGGATCGCCAGGGCAACCCGGCGTTCTTCGGCTTCGTGACGATGGCGATCGGCGCGGTGGGCGTGCCGGCGGGCGCGCACCGCGCGATGCGCTATGGCAGCGACGAGATCGCATCGGTTGCCGCGCTCGCGAAGCGGCGCGCGAAGCAGCAACCGGACGGGCTCGCGGTCGTCGATCTCGACGCCGGACGCGCGGCGCTGCTTGCACGCGGCGAGCCGCCGCACGCCGCCGCGCGCTGACGGGCGCTGACGGACACACCCTCGGTCGCTGTCGACCGGCGACGCGCGTAGCCGCGCCGTCGTTGCCGATGTTGCCGATCGCGAGCGCCACCCGCCCTGCCGCTCTCCCGCTCTCCCGCTCTCCCGGTCTTCCGGTCTTCCGGTCTTCCGGTCTGCCGGTCTTCCGGTCTTCCGGTCTTCCGGTCTGCCGGTCTGCCGGTCTGCCGGTCTGCCCGCCCCTCACGCGACCACCTTGCCCTTTTTGCCACCTGTTTAGTATTTTTAGTAAAAGCTCCGGCGCAGATTAGTGCTTTAAATCCGGGTATTTACGGATCACCCCCGATGATCAGGCACGAATTTCCCGATGCGTTTTACTATACAATCGCCGTCACCCTAAACAAATCCGGATCTCGAACGATGGGTACCACCATTCGCGACGTGGCGCGGGCGGCAGAGGTCTCGATCGGCACCGTGTCCCGCGCGCTGAAAAACCAGCCTGGCCTGTCCGAAACCACGCGCGCGCGCATCGTCGAGATCGCGCAGCGCCTCGGCTACGACTCCGCGCAGCTGCGGCCGCGCATCCGCCGGCTCACGTTCCTGCTGCACCGCCAGCACAACAGCTATCCCGCCAGCCCGTTCTTCTCGCACGTGCTGCACGGCGTCGAGGACGCGTGCCGCGAGCGCAGCATCGTGCCGACACTGCTCACCGTCGGTCCGAACGACGACGTGCTGCGCCAGATGCGCACGCACGCGCCCGATGCGATCGCGGTCGCCGGCTTCATCGAGCCGGAAACGGTCGAGGCGCTCGCCGCGACCGGCCGCCCGCTCGTGCTGATCGACCTGTGGGCGCCCGGGCTGCGCTCGGTCAACGTCGACAACGCGACCGGCGCCGCGCTCGCGATGCGACACCTGCTCGCCACCGGCCGCACGCGCATCGCATTCATCGGCGGCTCGCCCGCGCACTACAGCATCACGCAGCGCGCGATCGGCTACCGGCGCGCGTTCTTCGAGGCCGGACGGCTGTTCGATCCCGCCTACGAGGTGACGATCGACGCCGGACTCGACCCCGACACGGGCGCCGCGCGCGCGATGCAGCAGCTGCTCGACGCGCCATGCCCGCGCCCCGATGCGGTGTTCGCGTACAACGACGCAGCGGCGCTCGCCGCGCAGCGCGTATGCATCGCGCGCGGCCTGCGGGTGCCGGACGACATCGCGATCGTCGGCTTCGACGACATCCCGGCCGCCGCGCACGCGCATCCGCCGCTCACGACGCTCGCGGTCGACAAGGAAGCGCTCGGCCGCCGTGGCGTCGAGCTGCTGCTCGCCGAATCCCCCGAGCACACCGAGCTCTGCCTGCCCGTCGAGCTGATCGTCCGGGCCAGCAGCCAACCCGCCGCGTCGCCGGCATTCGCCACCACGGTCACCGAATCATGACTACGCCCCCGGCCCAATCCAGCCCGGCGATGCCGGCCGCGCACGCGCATCCGGCCCCGTTCGTCGAGAGCTTCCGCGATCCGTCGTTCCTGCTGTCGCACGTCGAGGACACGCTGCGCTTCTACGCGCCGAACGTGATCGACCCGACGGGCGGCTTCTACCACTACTTCCGCGACGACGGCAGCGTGTACAACCGCACGTCGCGGCACCTCGTGAGCAGTTGCCGGTTCGTCTTCAACTACGCGATGGCGTACCGGCACTTCGGCGATCCGCGCCATCTCGAGTACGCGCGCCACGGGCTGCGCTTCCTGCGCGACGCGCACTGGGACGACGAACTGAAGGGCTACGACTGGGAGCTCGACTGGCGCGACGGCGCGAAGCGCGCGACGCTCGACGGCACGCGGCACTGCTACGGGCTCGCGTTCGTGCTGCTCGCCGCCGCGCACGCGACGATGGCGGGCGTCGACGACGCGCGGCCGCTGATCGCCGCCACCTACGAGCTGGCCGAGCACCGCTTCTGGGATGCCGCCGCGGGCCTGTATGCGGACGACGCGACGCCGAACTGGATCGTGTCGAGCTACCGCGGCCAGAACGCGAACATGCACATGACCGAGGCGCTGCTCGCCGCGTACGAGGCGACCGGCCACCTCACCTACCTCGACCGCGCGGAAAAGCTCGCGACCCACATCACGCAGCGCCAGGCGACGCTGTCGGGCGGGCTCGTGTGGGAGCACTATCACGCGGACTGGTCGGTCGACTGGGACTACAACAAGGAAGACAGCTCGAACATCTTCCGGCCGTGGGGCTTCCAGCCCGGGCACCAGACGGAATGGGCGAAGCTGCTGCTGATCCTCGAGCGCCACCGCCCGCTCGACTGGCTCGTGCCACGCGCGGCCGAGCTGTTCGACGCGGCGCTCACGCACGCGTGGGACGCCGATCACGGCGGGCTCTGCTACGGCTTCGGCCCCGACTTCACGATCTGCGACCACAACAAGTATTTCTGGGTGCAGGCGGAAACCTTCGCGGCGGCCGCGATGCTCGGCGCGCGCACCGGCAGCGAACGCTTCTGGGACTGGTACGACGAGATCTGGCGCTACAGCTGGACGCATTTCGTCGACCACCGCTACGGCGCGTGGTACCGGATCCTCACGTGCGACAACCGCAAGTACAGCGACGAGAAAAGCCCCGCCGGCAAGACCGACTATCACACGATGGGCGCGTGCTACGACGTGCTCGCGACGCTCGCGCGCGCGGCGCGCAGTGAATCGACACAATGAGCAACACAATGAGCGGCGTAATGACGGGCGGTGCATTTCCGGCGTTCGTCTCCGCCGGCGACATCCTGACCGACATGGTGCGCACGGGCGACGCGCACTGGACGTCGGTGCCGGGCGGCGCCGGCTGGAACGTCGCGCGCGCGGTCGCACGGCTCGGCGTGCCGAGCGCGCTCGCGGGCGCGATCGGCGACGACTGCTTCTCCGACACGCTGTGGCACGCGAGCGACGCGGCCGGACTCGACCTGCGCTTCCTGCAGCGCGTCGCGCGTCCGCCGCTTCTGGCGATCGTCCACGAGACGCGGCCGCCCGCGTACTTCTTCATCGGCGAGGCCAGCGCCGATCTCGCGTTCGATCCCGCGCGCCTGCCGGCCGGCTGGGCCGACCACGTGCAGTGGGCGCACTTCGGCTGCATCAGCCTCGTGCGCGAGCCGCTCGCCGGCACGCTCGTCGCGCTCGCCGCCAGCCTGCACGCGCGCGGCGTGAAGATCAGCTTCGATCCGAACTTCCGGAACCTGATGACGGCCGCGTACCGGCCGACGCTCGAGAAAATGGCGGGCCTCGCAGACCTGATCAAGGTGTCCGACGAGGATTTGCGGCACCTGTTCGACGGCAGCAGCGAAGCCGACGCGATTGCGGCGCTGCGCGCGATGAATCCGCGCGCGACGCTGCTCGTCACGCGCGGTGCGCAGGCCGCGACGCTGTACGCGGACGGGGAGACTCACGAAGCGCGGCCGCCGCGCGTCGAAATCGCCGATACGGTCGGCGCGGGCGACGCGTCGATCGGCGGGTTGCTGTTCAGCCTGATGGCGGCGCCCGGCCGGCCGTGGCGCGCGCACCTCGCGTTCGCGCTTGCCGCCGGCGCCGCCGCGTGCCGCCATACGGGCGCGCACGCGCCGACGCTCGACGAGGTCGTCGCGCTGTTCGAAGACTGACGGGAAGCACTGTACAGGGTGCGGCGCAGTGCTAGGATGAAGTGTCCTATTGCGGGAGAAGCGGCATGGACACCAACACGTTCACGAAGGGCATCTACACGGCCAAGGCGCACACCCAGCATGCCGGCACCGGGCAGTTCCAGGGCTACGTGATCCTGACCCGGGACGACGGGGACGACACCGAGAACGTGCGCTACGACGTCCACACCACGAGCCCGAACGAGGAAGAAGCGTTCAACGAGGCGAAGGCGCTCGCGCACCGGATCCTCGGCGAAATCGAGCTGTGAGCGCGCTGCGGCCGACCTTTGACGCGCATCCGCGATGCCGCCGCCCGCGACGGGCGGGCGCGCCGCCCACCGCGAAAGGTGCGCCGCCGCGCGTCAGACGAGCCGCGCCACCATCGACACCAGCATCGTGATCACCAGCGTCGACATGAACGGAAACGGGTAACGCCGCGTGCCGAGCGTCAGCGTCACGTCGCCCGGCAGCCGCCCGACGCCGAGCTTGCCGAGCCACGGCCAGCAGCGCGTGAGGATCATCACCGCGATGAACGACGCCATCAGCCAGCGCAGCATGGTCAGAGCGCGTGCGAGCGATCGCCGCGCGCGAACGCGTCGAGCGTGCCGTCGATGCCGCGCGAAAACGCGATCACCTTGAACAGCTCGCCCATTTCCGCTTCCGAAATCAGCTTCTGCACCGCGTTCGCGGCGGGCAGGAACTGCGTGATGTCGGACGGATCGATCGCGGCGAGCGCGTCGGTGACCCCGGCATTCAGCAGGAAGCGCGCCTGCGACGTATAGCCGAGCAGGTCCGCGCCGGTCGCGACGCCGGCTTCGTAGATGCCGGAGAATTCGACGTGCGCGGTGATGTCCTGCAGCCCCGGGTACAGGAACGGATCGTCGTGCGCGCGGTGGCGGTAGTGGCACATCAGCGTGCCGCGGTCGCGCTGCGGATGGTAGTACTCGTGCGCGGGAAAGCCGTAGTCGATCAGCAGCACCGCGCCGCGCGCGAGCATCGTGCAGACCGTGCGGGTGAACGCGAGCGCCGCCTCGTGCGTCTCGGTCACATAGCCGTCGGCGGCATCGAGCGTCGCGAGCACCGGCGGCAGCCCGGCCGGCCCGACCGGCCGGTCGTCGAACACGAACGTCTGCCGCGCGTCGAGCGCGACGCCGCGCTCGTGCCACGCGCCGTCCGCCTTCGCGAACAGCCGCACCGGCATCGCATCGAGCACCTCGTTGCCGACGACGACGCCCTCGAACCGCTCCGGCAGCGCGTCGAGCCATCGTACCTTCGACGCGAGGGCCGGCGCGGCGGCCTCGATCGTGTCGCGCTGCCGCTCGCGCAGCTCGCCGGACAGGTCGACGATCAGGTATTCGTCGACCTCGGCTTCGAGCGCGTCGAGCGACACGAGCAGCCCGGCCGCGAGCTTGCCGGTGCCGGCGCCGAATTCCATCACGCGGCGCGTGCCGCTCGCCGCGAGCGCCTCGGCGACCGGCCGCGCGAGCGTCTGCGCGAACAGGGGCGACAGCTCGGGCGCGGTGACGAAGTCGCTGCCGTCCTCGGCGCGGCGGCCGAACTTGCGCGCGCCGCCGCTGTAATAGCCGAGGCCCGGCGCGTACAGCGCGGTCTCCATGAAGCGGGCAAACGGCAGCCAGCCGCCGGCCGCCGCGATCTCGCCGCGCAGTTGTGCGGCAAGCGTTTCGGACTGCGCAAGCGCGTCGGGGCCGGGAGCAGGTAAACTAGCGGGTTCGTGAGCTTTCGGGTTCATCCCGGCATTGTAAATGACCGTTTCAGCCGATACGTCGCCCGCGCGCGTGGTGCTCATCGCGGGCGCCGCGGGCAGCGCCGCCGACGCCGCGTCCATCGGGCGCGCGCTCGCGACGGGGTTCGCCCGCCGCGGCTGGGACGTCGCGCTGCAGCGCGGCCCCGGCGCGCCGCGCGCGGCGGCCGACGCGCTCGCCGCCGAGGTCGGCGCGCTCGGGCATCGCGCGGCCGTGCTCGATGCCGATCTGGCCCTCGAAGCCGACGCAGCGGGACTCGTCGCGGCCTGCGGCACGGCGCTCGGCCGGCCGGCGTGCGTCGTGTTCCACAGCGCGCCGGCGGGCGCCGACGACGCGCACTCGGTGAGCCATGCGTCGCTCGCCGACGCGCTGGCGCGCAACGTCGCCGCGCCGCTCGCGTTGGCCCGGGCGCTCGAAGCCGCGACGCCGGACGCCGCGCGCGCCGACGAAGCGCTGCGCGCGTGCGCGGTCCACGTGCTGGACCAGGCGCTGTTTCACCCGGCGCCCGGGCAGCTGTCGCACGCGCTGATGCAGGCCGCGCTGAACCGCGCGACCGCCGCGCTGGCGCTCGAACTCGCACCGAAGGTGCGCGTCGCGGCGCTGGTGCGCGGACACGCGCCGCACGTCGACGACATCGCGGCGGCGGCCTGTTACCTGGCGGACGCGTCCGGCATCACCGGCGCGACGCTGACCGTCGACGGCGGCGAGCACCTGGTGCCGCCCGCCGCCGACCCGAATGAACCACGCGGGCGCACGCCATGACGGCCGCCGCCCGCGCCGCTTTGCGTGCGCGCACGCCAATTTGACTGGAACGACCATGCTTTCCGCTCTCCTGCACCCCCGCCTCGCGGATTGCCGCAGGCTCTACCTGCGCGACTACGAGGTGCACATCAACATCGGGGCATTCGAACACGAGAAGCGCGGCGAGCAGCGCGTCGTCATCAATGTCGACCTGTTCGTGCCGCTCTCGCTCAGCACCCCCGTCGACGACCGGTTGCACGAAGTCGTCGACTACGATCTGATGAAGCAGAGCGTCGCGCAGTGCGTCGCACGCGGCCACATCCATCTGCAGGAGACGCTGTGCGACGCCATCGCCGCGCACCTGCTGTCGCACGAAGCCGTGCGCGCGGTACGCGTCTGTACCGAGAAACCGGACGCCTATCCGGACTGCGACGCCGTCGGCGTCGAAGTCTTTCGCATCAAGGACGAGGAGCGCGCATGAACGCCCCCCACATCCCCAATCTGAATGAAGCGGCGGCCGATGCCGCGGCGGCCGATGCCGCGGCGGTCGATGCCGCGGCGGTCGACACCGAGGCGGTCGACACCGCAGCCGTCGATGCCGCAGCCGATGCCGCCCCCGTCGAAGCCGGCGAAGCCCCCCAGGCCGGCACCGGCCGCCGCGCGCTGACGCGCCGCGAGCAGAAGGAAGCGTACGAGAACAACAAGCTGTTCAAGCGCATCGTGCGCCAGGTCGGCCAGGCGATCGGCGACTACAACATGATCGAGCACGGCGACAAGGTGATGGTCTGCCTGTCGGGCGGCAAGGACAGCTACGCGATGCTCGACGTGCTGCTGCGCCTGCGCGAGCGCGCGCCGATCGACTTCGACATCGTCGCGGTCAACCTCGACCAGAAGCAGCCGGGCTTCCCCGAGCACGTGCTGCCCGAGTACCTGACGCAGATCGGCGTGCCGTTCCATATCGAGAACCAGGACACGTACAGCATCGTCAAGCGCCTCGTGCCCGAGGGCAAGACGACCTGCTCGCTGTGCTCGCGGCTGCGCCGCGGGATCCTGTACCGCGTAGCGGGCGAGCTCGGCGCGACCAAGATCGCGCTCGGCCACCACCGCGACGACATCGTGCAGACGCTGCTGCTGAACATGTTCTACGGCGGCAAGCTGAAGGGGATGCCGCCGAAGCTGCAGTCGGACGACGGCAAGAACGTCGTGATCCGCCCGCTCGCGTACGTGAAGGAAACCGATCTGGAAAAGTACGCGGAGCTGCGCGAATTCCCGATCATCCCGTGCAACCTGTGCGGCAGCCAGCCGAACCTGAAGCGCGCGGAGATGAAGGCGCTGATCCGCGAGTGGGACAAGCGCTTCCCGGGCCGCGTCGACAACATGTTCAGCGCGCTCGCGAACGTCGTGCCGTCGCACCTGATGGACACGAACCTGTTCCCGTTCGCGTCGCTGCGCGCGACCGGCCAGGCCGACCCGCAGGGCGACATCGCGTTCGACGAGGAACCGTGCTCGACGGGCGACGATGCGGTCGCGCCGGGCGCGGCCCGGCCGATCTCGATCGTCCAGTTCGACGATCTTTGAGACGGCCGCCGGAGCGGGTGCCAGGACGCCCGCTCCGGTTCCGCCAACCTTGCGCGGCGGGCCTCGAGGGGCGGAACGTCCATGCTAAAATGATTGGCTTCGAACTCTTCTGACACGCTGGCGCCATGAATATCGTGATTTTGGCGGCAGGCACCGGCAAGCGCATGCGTTCCGCGCTGCCGAAGGTGCTTCATCCCCTGGCCGGCAGGCCGCTCCTCTCCCACGTCATCGCCACCGCGCGCGCGCTGCAGCCGTCCCGGCTGGTCGTCGTCGTCGGTCATGGCGCCGAGCAGGTGCAGACAGCCGTGGCCGCGCCCGACGTGCAGTTCGCGGTGCAGGCCGAGCAGCTCGGCACCGGCCATGCGGTGCGCCAGGCGCTGCCGCTCCTCGATCCCGCTCAGCCGACCCTCGTGCTGTACGGCGACGTGCCGCTCACCCGCGTGTCCACGCTCGAGCGCCTCGTCGACGCGGCGCGCGAAGGCCGCTACGGCATTCTGACGGTCACGCTCGACAATCCGACCGGCTACGGCCGCATCGTGCGCGACGCCGCCGGCTTCGTCACGCGCATCGTCGAGCAGAAGGATGCGTCGGCCGACGAGCTGAAGATCGCCGAGATCAACACCGGCATCGTCGTCACGCCGACCGCGCAGCTCGCAATGTGGCTCGGCGCGCTGAACAACGACAACGCGCAGGGCGAGTACTACCTGACCGATGTCGTCGAACTCGCGATCGACGCCGGCTTCGAAGTCGTCACCGCACAGCCGGACGCCGAATGGGAAACGCTCGGCGTGAACAGCAAGGCGCAGCTCGCGGAGCTCGAGCGCATCCACCAGCGCAACGTCGCCGACACGCTGCTCGCCGACGGCGTGACGCTCACCGATCCGGCGCGGCTCGACGTGCGCGGCACGCTGCGCTGCGGCCGCGACGTGTCGATCGACGTCAACTGCGTGTTCGAAGGCAACGTGACGCTCGCCGACAACGTGACGATCGGCGCGAACTGCGTGATCCGCAACGCGTCGGTCGGCGCCGGCACGCGCATCGACGCGTTCACGCACATCGACGGCGCCGAGCTCGGCGCGCATACCGTGATCGGCCCGTACGCGCGGCTGCGCCCGGGCGCGCAGCTCGCGGACGAAGCGCACGTCGGCAACTTCGTCGAGGTGAAGAACGCGGTGATCGGCCACGGCTCGAAGGCGAACCACCTCACGTACATCGGCGACGCCGACATCGGCGCGCGCGTGAACATCGGCGCGGGTACGATCACCTGCAACTACGACGGCGCGAACAAGTTCCGCACCGTGATCGAGGACGATGTGTTCGTCGGCTCCGATACGCAATTCGTCGCGCCGGTGCACGTTGGCCGTGGCGTGACGATCGCCGCCGGCACGACGATCTGGAAAGACGTCGCCGACGGCGTTCTCGCATTGAACGAGAAGACGCAGACCGCGAAGAGCGGCTACGTCCGACCGGTCAAGAAGAAGAGCTGAAAACAGCATGCGGGCGCGGCACGGCGCCCGCTTTGACATAGAGGGTAGATTTCCATGTGCGGCATTGTCGGCGCAGTTGCGCAGCGTAATATCGTTCCGGTGCTGATCGAAGGTCTGCGGCGCCTTGAATACCGAGGCTACGATTCGTGCGGCGTTGCCGTGCTCGAGCCGAATGCGCCGAAACGCGCGCGCAGCGTCGCGCGCGTTTCCGATCTCGACGCGCAGGTGCGCGAAACCGGCCTCGACGGCGGCACCGGCATCGCGCACACGCGCTGGGCGACGCACGGCGCGCCCGTCACGCACAATGCCCACCCGATCTTCTCGTCGGACGCGCTCGCGCTCGTCCACAACGGCATCATCGAGAACTTCGAGCCGCTGCGCGACGCGCTGCGCGCGAAGGGCTACGACTTCGTATCGCAGACCGACACCGAAGTGATCGCGCACCTCGTGCACAGCCTGTACCGCGGCGACCTGTTCGCCGCCGTGCGCGAAGCCGTGCAGCAGCTGCACGGCGCCTATGCGATCGCGGTGATCCACAAGGACCAGCCGCACACGGTCGTCGGCGCGCGCCAGGGCTCCCCGCTCGTCGTCGGCTACGGCGACGGCGAGAACTTCCTCGCATCCGACGCGCTCGCGCTCGCGGGCAGTACCGACCACTTCACGTTCCTCGAGGAAGGCGACGTCTGCGAACTGTCGCGCGACGGCGTGAAGATCGTCGACCGCCACGGCGCGGCGGCCAAGCGTGAAGTGCGCGTCGTCAGCGCGTACGGCGGCGCGGTCGAGCTTGGGCCCTATCGCCACTTCATGCAGAAGGAAATCTTCGAGCAGCCGCGCGCGATCAGCGACACGGTGCCGCAAACCGAAGGCTTCGACGCGACGCTGTTCGGCGACGCGGCGAGCGCCGCGTTCGCGGACATCGACAGCCTGCTGATCCTCGCGTGCGGCACGAGCTACTACTCGGGCCTCACCGCGAAATACTGGCTCGAATCGATCGCGAAGATCCCGACCCAGGTCGAGATCGCGAGCGAGTACCGCTACCGCGAATCGGTGCCGAACCCGCGCCAGCTCGTGCTGGTGATCTCGCAGTCGGGCGAAACGGCCGACACGCTCGCGGCGCTCAAGCACGCGCAGTCGCTCGGCCACACGCACACGCTCGCAGTCTGCAATGTCGCGACGAGCGCGATGGTGCGCCTCACCGAGCTGCAGTTCCTGACGCACGCGGGCACCGAGATCGGCGTCGCGTCGACGAAGGCGTTCACGACGCAGCTCGTCGCGCTGTTCGTGCTGGCCGCGACGCTCGGCAAGCTGCGCGGTCACGTCGACGCCGCGCTCGAAGCCGAATTCCTGAAGCAGCTGCGCCACCTGCCGGCCGCGCTGAACAGCGTGCTCGCGCTCGAGCCGCAGATCATCGCGTGGGCGGAAGAATTCGCGCGCAAGGAAAACGCGCTGTTCCTCGGCCGCGGGCTGCACTATCCGATCGCGCTCGAAGGCGCGCTGAAGCTGAAGGAAATCTCGTACATCCACGCCGAGGCGTACCCGGCCGGCGAACTGAAGCACGGCCCGCTCGCGCTCGTCACCGAAGCGATGCCGGTCGTCACGGTGGCGCCGAACGATGCGCTGCTCGAGAAGCTCAAGTCGAACATGCAGGAAGTGCGCGCGCGCGGCGGCGAGCTGTACGTGTTTGCAGACGCCGACACGCACATCGTCAACGACGAAGGCCTGCACGTGATCCGGATGCCCGAGCACTACGGCCAGCTGTCGCCGATCCTGCACGTCGTGCCGTTGCAGCTGCTCGCGTATCACACGGCGTGCGCGCGCGGCACGGACGTCGACAAGCCGCGGAACCTCGCGAAGTCGGTGACGGTGGAATAAGCGGCGCGGCAAGCCTGTTGCACCGCCGACGTGAAAGACGGAGATAGCATGGTGAGACTGATTGGATGCGGGTTGCTGGCGCTCACGTTCGCGTCGTCGGGCTGGGCCGCCGAGCATTACGTCGAGGTCTGGAATCCGCCCGAGGCGCGCGCATCGGCGCCCCGGTCGCCGGTGAGCCATGCTCCCGATGCGCATGCGGCGGCACCGGCGAAGCACGCCGCCACCCAGCCGAAGGCGGCTGCGAAACTCCACAAGCACCGTGTCGTGCAAACCGCGCAGACGCTGAAGACACTGAAGACGGGCGCGCATCGGATGCCGGCGCCGGGCGCGACGCCCGCCGGCGCACCGACGGCTCGGCCCGTCGCGCAGCCTGCGCCGGGCCGGCTGACGGTCATGCAGCCCGATGTGCAGGACACGCCGCGTGGCCTCGCGTATTCCGACATCCCGCGGCAATATACGCCGGACGGCAACGTGCTGCGGGTGGGCACGCGCAACGGACCAGCCGAGGTGGCACGATAATGGAAGCGGAAACCTATTACGGCTACCAGATCTGGGGCCACGCGATCCTGCAGCAGGACGAGATCCTGCAGCCGGAGCGCTTCGCGGCAAGCGGAACGATCACGCAGCACAACAAGCTCGTCGAGGCGTCGGGCGTGCTCGGTGTATTCGACACCGAGGACGAGGCACGCGTCGCCGGGCTCGAGTGGGCCCGCGCGTGGATCGACAACCATCGCTGAGCGCAGGCGCGCCGGCGGCGCGCGGCGTGGCCGATCGCGGTCTTCAATGAAACAAGGGGCGTCCGAGGACGCCCCTTGTTTCATTCAGGCTCGAGCGGTGAAGCGGCGAATCAGGAATCAGGCGGCCTGCCGCGGCGGCTGCACCGCGCTCTGCGGCCGGCCGACGAGTCGCGCCAGCACGACGATTGCCGCCAGCGTCCCGAGGTACGCGGCAATCTGGATGCCCGCCGGACGCGCGGTATAGCCGATCAGCGTATGCAATGCCTTGCCGACGATGCTCGTGTCCTTGAGCAGCCACGACGTATCCCACACCGCATCGCCCCACGACGGCACGAGACCGGCCGCCAGCAGGAAGCCGACGCACTGGCTCGCCATCCCCGCCGCGAGCAGCACGATCAGCCCGTTGGTGACGGAAAAGAGGCGCTTGAGCGGAATCCGCAGCAGGCCCGCGTACATCGCGTAGCCGAGCCCGGCGCCGCCGAGCACGCCGAGCAGCCCGCCCGCGATCATCTGCGGCGTCTGCCCCGGGTCGCCCGCCGCGATGCCGTACAGGAACAGCACGGCCTCCGAGCCTTCGCGCAGCACCGCGACGCCGACGACGATCGCGAGCCCGGTCAGCGGCTTGCTGCCGGCTGCGACGGCCCGGCCGACCGCGGTCATGTGCAGCGCCATCTCGCGGCCATGCTTGCTCATCCAGATGCTGTGCCACGCGAGCATCAGCGTCGCGACGAACATCACGCCCGCGTTGAACACCTCCTGCCCCATCCCGGACGCCCATTGCGAGATCACGTCGGCGAACGCCGCGATCAGGCCCGCGCCGATCACGCCGCCGACGAGCCCGCTGCCGACCCACCAGCCGCGCCGCGGCACGCCCTTCGTGGCGGCCATCACGATCGAGACCACCAGCGCGGCCTCGAGCACTTCACGAAAGACGATCAGGGCGGTAGACAACATGGCGGTATCCGCTTACTTGACGGTCAGGTGCGTCTTCGACTGGTCTTCGTGGTACTCGTCGTGGAACTCGTACGTGCCGGCCTTCAGCGGCCCGACCAGGATTTCGGCCGACTTGCCGGCGGGAATCACCTTCTCCGCCTTGAAGTCGTCGCTCTCGAATTCGGCAGGCGTCGCGTCGAGGTTCTTCACGACGAACTTGACCTTCTTGCCGGCCGGAATCGTCACGCCTTCGGGCGAAAACTTGTGGTCCTTCAGGGTCAGGTTGACGACGTCGTCGGCGGCGAATGCGGTTGCCGACGCGCCCAGCAGGGCCAGCGCAAAGCCGAAAGCGAAACGGTTCATGGTCAGGAGGGGGAAATGATTTTGACAGAGACTGATATTAAGATCGATTCGCATTTCCACATCGAATGCCCTTATTCGCATAATGGGGATCGCGCCGCATACTGTTTCGCAACCCATTGTCCGGAAAGGAATTTTCCAATGGGCTGCGGCGCCTTGAAACGGTCAATCCGGCTAAATACCGACTGACGATCGGGCCGGCACTCCAATTCGTCTGATTACCGCTTTACGAATTGCTGTCTGAATGCGAATGCCGCGCACGGTATCCTGCCCATCGGTGCGCACGCTTGACCTTCCCATCGTGGCAAGCTTCATGCTGTGCGCGTTCGTCAACTCTGGAGGGAATGATGGAATTCGAAGTTCAGGACATGACCTGCGGCGGATGCGCAAACGCGATCACCCGTGCAGTGACCGCGGCCGATCCCGGCGCGAAGCTCGACATCGACGTCGCCGCGAAACGCGTGACGATCGAATCGACGCAATCCGCGCAGCAGGTGCAGTCGATCATCGAAGCCGCAGGCTTCCATCCGGCGCTGCGCGCCGCGTAACGCGTAACGCGGCGTCACGCGCAATTCGCAGCGCCCGCGCGACACGCTGCGCAGGTGCCGGGCCGATCGGGCCAGATCCGGCCGAATGAGGCCAGATCCCGGCCTCACTCGGCCGCGTGCGCGCCGCATCCTGCTGCGGCGCGCACGCGCACCGGCTCAACGCAGCCGCACGAGCGTCGATTTCAACTCCGTGTATTTCTCGAGCGCGTGCAGCGACTTGTCGCGGCCGTTGCCCGACTGCTTGTAGCCGCCGAACGGGAAGTTCATGTCGCCGCCTTCGTCGTAGCAGTTCACCCACACGGTGCCCGCGCGCAGGCGGCGCGATACTTCGTGCGCGGTCGTCAGGTTCGACGTCCACACGGCGGCCGCCAGGCCGTATTCGGAGTCGTTCGCGATGCGCACCGCCTCGTCGACGTCGTCGAACACGATCACCGACAGCACCGGCCCGAAGATCTCCTCGCGCGCGATCTTCGCGTCGGGCTTCACCTCGAACACCGTCGGCTCGACGTAGAAGCCGCCCGTCTCTTCCTTCACCCGTGCGCCGCCCGTCACGAGCCGGCCTTCGTTGCGCCCCGCCTCGATGTAGCCGAGCACGCGCTCGAGCTGGATGCCGTCGACGATCGCGCCCATCGACGCCGCCGGGTCGAGCGGATTGCCGGGCACGTAAGCGCGCGCGGCCGCGACCAGCTTCTCGATGAACACGTCCTTGATGTCGCGATGCACGAGCAGGCGCGAACCCGCGGTACACATCTCGCCCATGTTGTAGAAGATCGCGCCGGCCGCGGCCTGCGCCGCGCGATCGAGATCCGGACAATCCGGCAGCACGATGTTCGGCGACTTGCCGCCCAGCTCGAGCCACACGCGCTTCAGGTTCGATTGCGCGGCGTACTGCATGATCAGCTTGCCGACCGCCGTCGACCCCGTGAACGCGACGCAGTCGACGTCGCGATGCAGCGCGAGCAGCTTGCCCGGCTCGCCGGCGCCCGGCACGACGTTGAACACGCCCGCCGGGATGCCGGCTTCGTGCGCGAGCTGCGCGACCTTGATCGCGGTCAGCGGCGACTTCTCGGACGGCTTCAGCACGACGCTGTTGCCGGCCGCGAGCGCGGGGCCGAATTTCCACGCTGCCATCAGGATCGGGAAGTTCCACGGCACGACCGCCGCGACGACGCCGATCGGCTCGCGCGTGACGAGCCCGACGAGATGATGGTCGGCCGGCGCGACTTCGCCGCCGACCTTGTCGATCGCTTCGGCGAACCATTCGACGCAATACGCGGCGCCCGGCACGTCGACCGTCGTCGTGTCGCCGATCGGCTTGCCCGCGTCGAGCGTCTCGAGAAGCGCCAGCTCGTCGAGATGCTCGCGCATCAGCGCCGCCCAGCGCAGCAGCACCGCCTTGCGCGCGCGCGGGTTCAGCCCCGCCCACACCTGCGCGTCGAAGGCGCGGCGCGCGGCCGCGACGGCGGCATCGACGTCCGCCTCGCCGCAATCGGCGACCTTCGCGAGCACGCGGCCGTCGATCGGGCTCACGCAGTCGAACGTCTTGCCCGCGTGCGCGTCGCGCCACGCGCCGTCGATGAATGCGCGCCCTTCGATTGCGAGCGACGCTGCCTTGTCTTGCCAGTCAGCCAAAGTCAACTTGTTCATCAGGATGCCTCAATGTTGAGTCATTCACCGTCCGATGCGGTGCGCCCACGGCACGGCCGGCGGCGAATGCGGTGACGCGCGGTCAGAAGGTCGGCGGCGAATTGGCCGAGACGACCTCGCAGATCTGCTCCGCGCTGGGATTGCGAAAACGATGCGGCAAACGGCTTTCGAAGTAGTAGCCGTCTCCGGGGTCGAGCAGCCAGGTCGCGCCGTCGACGGTGAGTTCGAGCCGGCCCGACACGACGACGCCGCCTTCGTGGCCGGCATGCGCGAGCATCTCGGGACCGGTGTCGGCCTGCGGCTGGTAGATCTCGCGCATGATGCACATGTTGCGGTCCTTCACGCCCGCGCCGACGAGATGAAACGCGAGCGCGTCGTTGCCGAGGTTCGGCATCTCGTCGCGGCGCGACACGACCGTGCGCGATTCGACGAGCTCGAACGTGAAGAATTCCGCGAGGCTCATCGGAATGCATTCGAGCAGCTTCTTCAGCGAGCCGACCGACGGGCTCACGCGGCCCTGTTCGATCAGCGAGATCGTGCCGTTGGTCACGCCGGCCCGCTTCGCGAGCTCGCGCTGCGACAGGCCATGCTTGTTGCGCACGAAGCGCAGGCGCTCGGCGACTTCGGTGGACATCGATTCGGTTTCGGACACGATAAGTGCGATGAAAAAGAGAAGCGACGCATGGAACGGCCGTTGAATATTCTAATCACTTTATCGCGTATATTGACGGGGAAAACCCTGAAAGGCGTTCGAAATAATGAACACCTGCGGCGTCATTCCGTTTACGTATCTTTTATTCGCAGTGCTTCGGGAAAGCCCTGATGCAGGACCGTTAAAAAACATTTGACGCCGTTTTTGGCTCGTATATGCTGGCTCTCAGGTCAGCGTCATCCGATCGTCATAAGCAACGAATCGCGTTATTGCAGCGCAAAAATTGATGCTTATCGATGTAAATGAAGCCCGGCCGATGCCTCGATTATTTAAACGCCCTCGGCGTTCTAACGATCAGGTGTTCAATACTTTCAACAAACCAGTCGAGTGTAATCGTGAGAGTCCGTGGCCCTCTGGTGAGGTGGGATCGAGGCGATGCGCGAAGTTCGCGCAGCGCGGCGCCCCCTTCCGACGGCAGTTGCGGCTGGCATAGTCCTCGCCTGCATCTGTCGATCTACACCATCCTGTCCCGTCGTTCCGTCCGTCGTCACAACGCCGTCTCCGCGCGCGCGTTCGTCGCGATCCATACCGACGAAGTGGCGTCGCTGCTGCCATAGCGCCTCTCCCCTCTTCACGTCGTCCGTTTCGTTTGCGTTGCCAGCATCACGTCTGCCGTGTCGCATGACCGGTGACGGATCGCGTTCGCGCGTGCATTGCCGCGCGCGGCAATGCACCACGAAACGGACGCCGGCCTGATCGTCGCGCGCAGCATGAATCGCCCACGGATTCCCGCTGCGCCCATTCGTCAGCGGCCTTGCGCGTTGCGCACGGCTGCGGGGCAGTGTCGCGCCTGCAACTGGCGCAAGCCGAGTCCGGCTTGCCTCGACCGCAACGCGCCGCGGCCTGTTTAGGCAACCTGATTGACGCCATGGAAAGCAAACCCCTCGTCGGCCTCACCGCCGACTACACGCAAATCGGCGCGCACGCGTCGCACACCGTCGGCGACAAGTACGTCGCGGCCGTCGTCGACGGCGCGCACGCGCTCGCGATGGTGCTGCCCGCGCTCGGCGAACGCCAGTCGGTCGACGACATCCTCGACGCCGTCGACGGCCTGTTGTTTACCGGCAGCTATTCGAACGTCGAGCCGCATCGTTACGGCGGCGAACCGAGCGCACCCGGCACCAAGCACGATGCCGCGCGCGACGCGACGACGCTGCCGCTGCTGCGCGCGGCGATCGCCGCCGGCGTGCCGGTGCTCGCCGTCTGCCGCGGCTTCCAGGAACTGAACGTCGCATACGGCGGCACGCTGCACCAGCGCGTGCATGAAGTGCCGGGCTTCGACGATCACCGCGAGGACGACGACGCGCCGATGGATACGCAATACGGCCCCGCGCACGTCGTGCGCCTGACGCCTGGCGGCAAGCTGCACGCGCTCGCCGGCGGCCGCGATGAAGTGCACGTGAACTCGCTGCACAAGCAGGGCATCGCGCAGCTCGGCTCCGGCCTTGCCGTCGAGGCCGCCGCGCCGGACGGCCTGATCGAGGCCGTGAGCGTCGCCGACGCACCGGCATTCGCACTCGCCGTGCAGTGGCATCCCGAATGGCGGCATGCGCAGGACCCGCTGTCGAGCGCGATCTTCCGCGCCTTCGGCGACGCCTGCCGCGCCCGCCACCATGCCCGCACGAGCGCCACGGCCGCCGCCGCGCTCGCCTGAGCGCGCCGCCTAACAAACGAGAACAGACATGCAAGACATCGACGAATTTCTGAAGAAACACCGGATCACCGAGATCGAAGCGATCATTCCCGACATGGCCGGCATCGCGCGCGGCAAGATCACGCCGCGCAACAAGTTCACGTCCGGCGAATCGATGCGCCTGCCGCAAGCCGTGATGGTGCAGACCGTCACCGGCGAATATCCGGAGGACGGCTCGCTCACCGGCGTCACCGATCCGGACATGGTGTGCGTGCCCGACACGTCGACGATCCGCCTGATTCCGTGGGCAGTCGACCCGACCGCGCAGGTGATCCACGACTGCGTGCATTTCGACGGCTCGCCCGTCGAGATCTCGCCGCGCTACGTGCTGCGCCGCGTGCTCGACCTGTACAAGGCGAAGGGCTGGAAGCCCGTCGTCGCGCCCGAGCTCGAGTTCTACCTGGTCGACATGAACAAGGACCCGGACCTGCCGCTGCGTCCGCCGGTCGGCCGCACGGGCCGTCCGGAAACGGGCCGCCAGTCGTACTCGATCGAGGCCGTCAACGAGTTCGATCCGCTGTTCGAGGACATCTACGAGTACTGCGAATCGCAGAATCTCGACATCGACACGCTGATCCACGAGGTCGGCGCCGCGCAGATGGAGATCAACTTCATGCACGGCGACGCGCTGTCGCTCGCGGACCAGGTGTTCCTGTTCAAGCGCACGGTGCGTGAAGCGGCGCTGCGCCACAACATGTACGCGACGTTCATGGCGAAGCCGATGGAAGACGAGCCTGGCTCGGCGATGCACGTGCACCAGAGCATCGTCGACGAGGAAACGGGCCAGAACCTGTTCACGTCGAAGGAGACGGGCGGCGCGACGTCGCTGTTCTACAACTATCTCGCCGGCCTGCAGAAGTACACGCCGGCGCTGATGCCGATCTTCGCGCCGTACATCAACTCGTACCGCCGGCTGTCGCGCTTCATGGCCGCGCCGATCAACGTGCAGTGGGGCTACGACAACCGCACGGTCGGCTTCCGCATCCCGCACTCGGGCCCGGCGGCACGCCGCATCGAGAACCGCATCCCGGGCGTCGACTGCAACCCGTACCTCGCACTCGCCGCGACGCTCGCCGCCGGCTACCTCGGGATGACGCAGCGGCTGGAACCGACCGAGCCGCTCGTCAGCGACGGCTATTCGCTGCCGTACCAGCTGCCGCGCAACCTCGAGGAAGGCCTGACGCTGATGGCCGCGTGCGAGCCGCTCGGCGAGATCCTCGGCCCCAAGTTCCTGAAGGCGTATTTCGCGCTGAAGGAAACCGAATACGAAGCGTTCTTCCGCGTGATCAGCTCGTGGGAACGCCGCCATCTTCTGCTGCACGTCTGAGCGTGCGCAACCGCAATCCGGAGGAAACATGACTTACCGCACCGAATCAGCCTGGATCCAGCCCGCCGCACCGGCAGCCCGCACGACCCAGGCGCGCACCACGGCCGAATACCGCGCGCTCGACGCCGCGCACCACATCCACCCGTTCTCCGACATGGGCGCGCTCAACCGCGCGGGCAGCCGCGTGATCGTGAAGGCCGACGGTGTCTACCTGTGGGACTCGGACGGCAACAAGATCATCGACGGGATGGCCGGCCTGTGGTGCGTGAACGCCGGCTATGGCCGCAAGGAGCTCGCCGACGCCGCGTACCGGCAACTGCAGGAACTGCCGTTCTACAACACGTTCTTCAAGACGACGCACCCGCCCGTCATCGAACTGTCGGCGATGCTCGCCGAAGTGACGCCGCCGGGCTTCAACCACTTCTTCTATTGCAACAGCGGCTCGGAAGGCAACGACACCGTGCTGCGTCTCGTGCACCAGTACTGGCGCGTGCAGGGCAAGCCGCAGAAGAAATTCGTGATCTCGCGCAAGAACGGCTACCACGGCTCGACGATCGCGGGCGGCACGCTCGGCGGGATGGGCTACATGCACGAGCAGATGCCGTCGAAGGTCGAGCACATCGTGCACATCGACCAGCCGTACTTCTTCGGCGAAGCGGAAGCGGGCGTGACGCCCGAAGCGTTCGGCCTCGCACGCGCGCAGCAGCTCGAAGCGAAGATCCTCGAGCTCGGCGCGGAGAACGTCGCTGCGTTCATCGGCGAGCCGTTCCAGGGCGCGGGCGGCGTGATCTTCCCGCCGTCGACGTACTGGCCGGAAATCCAGCGGATCTGCCGCAAGTACGACATCCTGCTCGTGGCGGACGAAGTGATCGGCGGCTTCGGCCGCACCGGCGAATGGTTCGCGCACCAGCACTTCGGCTTCGAGCCGGACCTGATCACGATGGCGAAGGGCCTGACGAGCGGCTACGTGCCGATGGGCGCGGTCGGCATCCATGAGCGCGTCGCGCGCCCGATCATCGACAACGGCGAGTTCAACCACGGCCTCACGTATTCGGGCCACCCGGTCGCGGCGGCGGTCGCGGTCGCGAACCTGAAGCTGCTGCGCGACGAAGGCATCATCGAGCAGGTGAAGACCGATACCGGCCCGTACTTCCAGGCGCTGATGCGCGAGACCTTCGCGCGCCATCCGATCATCGGTGAAGTGCACGGCCACGGCCTCGTCGCGAGCCTGCAGCTTGCGGAAGCACCGGCCGAACGGCGCCGCTTCAAGAACGGCGGCGACGTCGGCACGATCTGCCGCGACTTCTGCTTCAACGGCAACCTGATCATGCGCGCGACCGGCGACCGGATGCTGCTGTCGCCGCCCCTCGTGATCTCCCGCCAGGAGATCGACGAACTCGTGTCGAAGGCGAAGAGAGCCGTCGATGCGACCGCCCAGCAACTGGGTCTTTCGTAACGGCTTTGCTTACGGGCGGCGGCGGGCGCCGCACGCCCACATAACCCTAGGGAAACCACCATGCGTGCTCGTCATCTTCGCCAAGCCTGTTCTGCCGCCGCCCTTGCTGCCGCGGCCGCGTTCACGTCCGTCGCCAGCCCGCCCGTGCAAGCCGCCGACGAGCTGAACGTCTACAACTGGTCGGACTACATCGCGCCCGACACGATTCCGAACTTCCAGAAGCAGACCGGCATCCACGTCAAGTACGACAACTACGACAGCGATGACACGCTTCAGGCGAAGCTGCTTGCCGGCAGCTCGGGCTACGACATCGTCGTGCCGACGTCGAACTACATGGCCAAGCAGATCCAGGCGGGCGTCTACCAGAAGCTCGACAAGTCGAAGTTGCCGAACCTCGCGAACCTCGACCCGCTGCTGATGAAGATGATCTCGGACGCGGATCCGGGCAACCAGTACGGCGTGCCCTGGGCGTACGGCACGGACGGCATCGGCTACAACGTGCAGGCCGTGAAGAAGGCGCTCGGCGACAATGCGCCGGTCGACAGCTGGGCACTCGTGTTCGACCCCGCGAACCTGTCGAAGCTGAAGGGTTGCGGCGTGTCGTTCCTCGACCAGGCCGTCGACGTGTTCGCGGCAACGCTGCAGTACATGGGCAAGAACCCGAACAGCACGAACCCGGCCGACTACCAGGCGGCCTTCGAAGTCCTGAAGAAAGTCCGCCCGTACATCACCCAGTTCAACTCGTCGGGCTACATCAACGACCTCGCGAACAACGATGTCTGCGTCGCGGTCGGCTGGTCGGGGGACGTCGGCATCGCACACCGCCGCTCGTCGGAGGCGAAGCGCTCGTACGACATCAAGTTCTCGAACCCGAAGGAAGGCGGCCTGCTGTGGTTCGACGTGATGGTGATCCCGAAGGACGCGCCGCACGCCGAGGCTGCACTGAAGTGGATCAACTACATCGAGGATCCGAAGGTCAACGCGGCGATCACCAACACGGTGTTCTATCCGACCGCGAACAAGGCCGCGCACCCGTTCGTGACGCCGGCCGTCGCGCAGGACCCGACCGTGTATCCGCCCGAAGAAGTGCTGAAGAAGATGACGCTGATGAAGCCGATGCCGGCCGACATCCTGCGCCTCCAGAACCGCCTGTGGGCGCAATTGAAGACCGGCCACTGACCGCAACGCATGCACGCGGTGCAGGAATCGCTCGATACCTGCCCGCATGACTGACGCGGACGACCGTCCGCCCGCGCGCGAAGCGCGCACGCTCCACCCGGCACGAGCCGTTTTTCGCGAGTCGCATCCTGCGCCTCGCGCGGGGACGCTCACGCCTGCAATCCGTGATGAACGAATGGTGAAACCCATGCAATCGATACCCTCTTCCGCAGCCGCACGCCATGCGCAGCCGGCCGCCACGGCCCGCACGAAGA